>NZ_BAAAMY010000018.1:0-2648 GCF_039529515.1 Nocardioides lentus | reverse complement strand
CGATCATGAGCCTTTCGGGGTTTTGTGTTTGTGGGTGTCAGTGATTGTTTTCGGATGATTGCTGGCGTTTTGTTTGTTTGTCTGGATATGAGTTTTCCAGTTTTCGATGGAGAGTTTGATCCTGGCTCAGGACGAACGCTGGCGGCGTGCTTAACACATGCAAGTCGAGCGGTAAGGCCCTTCGGGGTACACGAGCGGCGAACGGGTGAGTAACACGTGAGTAATCTGCCCTTCACTCGCGGATAAGCCTCGGAAACGGGGTCTAATACGTGGTGTACACGGCTGCCTGCATGGGTGGTGGTGGAAAGCGCTTTAGCGGTGGGGGATGTGCTCGCGGCCTATCAGCTTGTTGGTGGGGTAATGGCCTACCAAGGCTTCGACGGGTAGCCGGCCTGAGAGGGTGACCGGCCACACTGGGACTGAGACACGGCCCAGACTCCTACGGGAGGCAGCAGTGGGGAATATTGGACAATGGGCGGAAGCCTGATCCAGCAACGCCGCGTGAGGGATGACGGCCTTCGGGTTGTAAACCTCTTTCAGTGTCGACGAAGCCACGTTTTGGCGTGGTGACGGTAGGCGCAGAAGAAGCACCGGCCAACTACGTGCCAGCAGCCGCGGTAATACGTAGGGTGCGAGCGTTGTCCGGAATTATTGGGCGTAAAGGGCTCGTAGGCGGTTTGTCGCGTCGGGAGTGAAAACACGGGGCTTAACTCTGTGCTTGCTTCCGATACGGGCAGACTAGAGGGATGCAGGGGAGAACGGAATTCCTGGTGTAGCGGTGGAATGCGCAGATATCAGGAGGAACACCGGTGGCGAAGGCGGTTCTCTGGGCATTACCTGACGCTGAGGAGCGAAAGTGTGGGGAGCGAACAGGATTAGATACCCTGGTAGTCCACACCGTAAACGTTGGGCGCTAGGTGTGGGATCCATTCCACGGGTTCCGTGCCGCAGCTAACGCATTAAGCGCCCCGCCTGGGGAGTACGGCCGCAAGGCTAAAACTCAAAGGAATTGACGGGGGCCCGCACAAGCGGCGGAGCATGCGGATTAATTCGATGCAACGCGAAGAACCTTACCTGGGTTTGACATGCACCGGGATGTGCCAGAGATGGTGCAGCTTTTGCTGGTGTGCAGGTGGTGCATGGCTGTCGTCAGCTCGTGTCGTGAGATGTTGGGTTAAGTCCCGCAACGAGCGCAACCCTCGTCGCATGTTGCCAGCAGCACCTTCGGGTGGCTGGGGACTCATGCGAGACTGCCGGGGTCAACTCGGAGGAAGGTGGGGATGACGTCAAGTCATCATGCCCCTTATGTCCAGGGCTTCACGCATGCTACAATGGCCGGTACAGAGGGCTGCGATACCGCGAGGTGGAGCGAATCCCAAAAAGCCGGTCTCAGTTCGGATTGGGGTCTGCAACTCGACCCCATGAAGTCGGAGTCGCTAGTAATCGCAGATCAGCAACGCTGCGGTGAATACGTTCCCGGGCCTTGTACACACCGCCCGTCACGTCATGAAAGTCGGCAACACCCGAAGCCGGTGGCCTAACCCCTTGTGGGAGGGAGCCGTCGAAGGTGGGGCTGGCGATTAGGACGAAGTCGTAACAAGGTAGCCGTACCGGAAGGTGCGGCTGGATCACCTCCTTTCTAAGGAGTTCTCGACCCAGGGTCGCCTCGTGAGGGGTGGTCACCTGTCCCCGTGTGGGGGTGGGTATGTGAGTGGTCGGTCTTCTTTGTGGAATCTGTCGGCTCTGCGGTCTGCTCTTCGGGGTGGGTCGTGGGGGACACACTGTTGGGTGTCTGAGGCAGCACGCTGTCCTCGGGTCCTGGTGCTGGTGTCTGGTGCTCTCCTGTCGGGAGGGTGGTGGGTGTCGGTGCGGGGGTCTGGGGTGTGGGTGTGTGTCTCGTGGATCCTCCATGGTCGGCCTTCTGCGTGTGCGGGGGGTGTGGCGGTGGGTGGGTGTGGTGGTTGAGAACTGCAGAGTGGACGCGAGCATCTTGTATTGCTTGTTTGTTCGAGTTTTTGTGCCGCTCCTGGTCTTTAAAGGCGACCGGGGGTTGGTGTTGTGTTGATTGTGGTTTTTGTGGTTTCTCATGGCGTGTGGCATTCCCTTCGTCTGGGCGCTCTTGGAGTGGTCCGGGTGTGGGGTGTGGCAAGTTATGAGGGGCACATGGTGGATGCCTTGGCACCAAGAGCCGATGAAGGACGTGGGAGCCTGCGATAAGCCCTGGGGAGTTGGCAACCGAGCTGTGATCCGGGGGTGTCCGAATGGGGAAACCCAGCACCAGTCATGTGGTGTTACCGCTGTCTGAATTCATAGGGCAGTCGGAGGGAACGTGGGGAAGTGAAACATCTCAGTACCCATAGGAAGAGAAGACAACAGTGATTCCGTGAGTAGTGGCGAGCGAAAGCGGATGAGGCTAAACCGTGCGCATGTGATACCCGGCAGGGGTTGTGCGTGGGGGGTTGTGGGGTCGTTCTACCGGTGCTGCCGTGCCGGTGCGGAGTGAGAAACTCATCGTGAAGTCGAAGTCGGTTGGGAAGCCGTGCCGTAGTGGGTGATAGTCCCGTAGGCGTAAGCGATGGGCTCCGGAGCGTGTCCCCGAGTAGCGTGGAACTCGTGAAATTCTGCGTGAATCTGGCGGGACCACCCGT
>NZ_BAAAMY010000017.1:0-1810 GCF_039529515.1 Nocardioides lentus | reverse complement strand
CCTTGTGGGTGGGGGTGACGGCGTGCCTTTTGAAGAATGAGCCTGCGAGTTAGTGCTCAGTGGCGAGGTTAACCCGTGTGGGGAAGCCGTAGCGAAAGCGAGTCCGAAGAGGGCGTAGCCAGTAATGGTGTAGTCGCTGGGTCTAGACCCGAAGCGGAGTGATCTATCCATGGGCAGGTTGAAGCGCGGGTAAGACCGCGTGGAGGACCGAACCCACTTCAGTTGAAAATGGAGGGGATGACCTGTGGATAGGGGTGAAAGGCCAATCAAACTCCGTGATAGCTGGTTCTCCCCGAAATGCATTTAGGTGCAGCGTCGCGTGTTTCTTGCGCCAGGTAGAGCACTGGATAGCCGATGGGCCCGACCAGGTTACTGACGTTAACCAAACTCCGAATGGGTGTAAGTGAGAGCGCGGCAGTGAGACCGCGGGGGATAAGCTCCGTGGTCGAGAGGGAAACAG
This sequence comes from Nocardioides lentus, assembly GCF_039529515.1. Taxonomy (NCBI): domain Bacteria; kingdom Bacillati; phylum Actinomycetota; class Actinomycetes; order Propionibacteriales; family Nocardioidaceae; genus Nocardioides; species Nocardioides lentus. The sequence goes on along the minus strand of NZ_BAAAMY010000017.1, from coordinate 1,350 downwards.
CCCAGATCATCAGCTAAGGCCCCTAAGTGGTGACTCAGTGGAAAAGGATGTGGAGTTGCAGTGACAACCAGGAGGTTGGCTTGGAAGCAGCCATCCTTGAAAGAGTGCGTAATAGCTCACTGGTCAAGTGATTCCGCGCCGACAATGTAGCGGGGCTCAAGTCATCCGCCGAAGCTATGGCATTTGCACTGTCTTTGATGACGGACCCTAATGGGTGTGTGGATGGGTAGGGGAGCGTCGTGTGGGGGGTGAAGCAGCGGAGTGATCCAGCTGTGGACGCCACGCGAGTGAGAATGCAGGCATGAGTAGCGAATCACGTGTGAGAAACACGTGCGCCGATTGATCAAGGGTTCCAGGGTCAAGCTAATCTGCCCTGGGTAAGTCGGGACCTAAGGCGAGGCCGACAGGCGTAGTCGATGGACAACGGGTTGATATTCCCGTACCGGCAAAGTAGCGCCCATGACGAGGCCGGTGATGCTAAGTGCCCGATGCCGCCCTGTCTCATTCTCCTTCGGGAGGGTGTGGGGTGGTTGAGCGCATGACCCGATCCGGTAGTAGTCAAGCGATGGGGTGACGCAGGAAGGTAGTCGATCCACAGCGATGGTTGTCTGTGGTCAAGGGTGTAGGGAGTCTTCTAGGCAAATCCGGGAGACAGCGCTTCAGTGCGTATCTTGAGACCTGATGGGGACCCCGTATGGGGGAAGTCGATGATCCTATGCTGTCGAGAAAAACCTCTAGCGAGCTATGCGCCGCCCGTACCCCAAACCGACTCAGGTGATCAGGTAGAGAATACCGAGGCGATCGAGACAACCATGGTTAAGGAACTCGGCAAAATGCCCCCGTAACTTCGGGAGAAGGGGGGCCGGATCCGTGACCACGCCTTGCGTGTGGGAAGCGGTGATGGCCGCAGAGACCAGGCCCAAGCGACTGTTTACTAAAAACACAGGTCCGTGCGAAGTCGTAAGACGATGTATACGGACTGACTCCTGCCCGGTGCTGGAAGGTTAAGGGGACCTGTTAGGTGGTAACACCGAAGCGGAGAACTTAAGCCCCAGTAAACGGCGGTGGTAACTATAACCATCCTAAGGTAGCGAAATTCCTTGTCGGGTAAGTTCCGACCTGCACGAATGGAGTAACGACTTGGGCGCTGTCTCAACCGTGGACTCGGCGAAATTGCAGTACGAGTAAAGATGCTCGTTACGCGCGGCAGGACGGAAAGACCCCGGGACCTTTACTATAGTTTGGTATTGGTGTTTGGTTCGGTTTGTGTAGGATAGGTGGGAGACTGTGAAGCATTCACGCCAGTGGGTGTGGAGTCGACGTTGAAATACCACTCTGGTCGAACTAGAT
>NZ_BAAAMY010000016.1:0-792 GCF_039529515.1 Nocardioides lentus | reverse complement strand
GAGTGTAAGTGCACAAGGGAGCTTGACTGTGAGACGTACATGTCGAGCAGGGACGAAAGTCGGAACTAGTGATCCGGCGCTGGCAAGTGGAAGCGGCGTCGCTCAACGGATAAAAGGTACCCCGGGGATAACAGGCTGATCTTCCCCAAGAGTCCATATCGACGGGATGGTTTGGCACCTCGATGTCGGCTCGTCGCATCCTGGGGCCGGAGTAGGTCCCAAGGGTTGGGCTGTTCGCCCATTAAAGCGGCACGCGAGCTGGGTTTAGAACGTCGTGAGACAGTTCGGTCCCTATCCGCCGCGCGCGTTGGAAACTTGAGAAAGGCTGTCCCTAGTACGAGAGGACCGGGATGGACGAACCTCTGGTGTGCCAGTTGTCCCGCCAGGGGCACGGCTGGTTGGCTACGTTCGGGAGTGATAACCGCTGAATGCATCTAAGCGGGAAGCACGTTTCAAGATGAGGTTTCCCACCCACATTGATGGGGTAAGGCCCCCAGCAGACCACTGGGTTGATAGGCCGGAGGTGTACAGCAGTGATGCCTAGCCGACCGGTACTAATAGGCCGAGGACTTGCCACCCACCCGCCATGAGACACCACAGGAACGATTCGTGGTCGACACGGCGCCGTAGGCACAACGCACGTAACAAGCAGAAGCAATCATGATGGTTGCTCGCGTCCACTCCGCAGCTCTGAACCACCACCATCACGTTGGTTGATGGGGTTCACAGCTGTCACGGCGGCCATAGCGAAACGGGAAACACCCGGTCCCATACCGAACCCGGAAGTTAAGC
>NZ_BAAAMY010000015.1:0-81099 GCF_039529515.1 Nocardioides lentus | reverse complement strand
GGCGCGCCGCGAGGTCGCCGCCGCCCGCGCCGAGACCGCCGCGCTGACCGCGCGCCTCGACGCGCTGGCGCAGCGCACGGGCCCCGCCGCCGCACCGTCGGACGCCGCGCCCACCCGCCCGACGGCCGTCTTCGCCCGTCCCCCCGGCCCCGACGAGCGCCGACCCGCGCCGGAGGAGGTCGACGGTCCGGTCGAGGTGGCCGCCACGCTCCCGGCGCCGGTCTTCACCGACATGGTCGTGCGGGAGTCCGTGATCCGTCTCGCCTCCCTGACCCACGGCGTACGACGGGCACTCGCCCCCGAGCAGCGCCACCGCGTCCGCCTCGAGGTGCGCCGGGAGGTCAAGCGCTCCCGCAAGCAGCGGCGCGCGGCGGCCAAGGCCGCGCTGCGCGAGCAGCAGGCCCGCGACCGGGCCGGCGTGGACCACCCCGCCGCCGACCGCCCGGGCACGCGGGCCGGGGAGGACGCTGCCTGATGCCCCGGACCCTGTGGTTTGTCGCGGGGGCCGGCGCGGGCGTCTACGCGGTCGCCCGCGCCCGCCGCCTCGCGGAGGCCCTCACCCCCGACGGGCTGCGCGACCGTGTCGGCGGCCTCGTCGCCGGCGCCCGCGTCTTCGCCGAGGAGGTGCGCCAGGGCGCCGCCGAGCGGGAGGTCGAGCTGCGCGAGCAGTACGGCGTCGGACGTCCCGACGGCCCCGCCGAGCTCACCGCCGCCCCCCGCCCCCCGAGCACCGCCCCCGCTCCGACCGTTCCCACCATCCCCACCCAGCCAGGAGACCCGCACTGATGGAGACCGCCGAGATCCGCCGTCGCTTCATGGCGCACTTCGAGGCCGGCGGCTCCGTGGGCGCGCACACGCCCGTGCCCTCGGCGTCCCTGCTGCTCGACGACCCCAACCTGCTCTTCGTCAACGCGGGCATGGTGCCGTTCAAGCCCTACTTCCTGGGTCAGGAGACCCCGCCCTACGCCCGGGCGGCGAGCGTGCAGAAGTGCATCCGCACCCCCGACATCGAGGACGTCGGCAAGACCACGCGCCACGGCACGTTCTTCGAGATGTGCGGCAACTTCTCCTTCGGCGACTACTTCAAGGAGGGCGCGATCGAGCTCGCCTGGGAGCTCGTCACCAAGCCCGTCGCCGAGGGCGGCTTCGGCTTCGCCGAGAGCCGGCTGCACCCCTCGATCCTCGCCGGCGACGACGAGGCGCTCGCGCTGTGGACCAAGGTCACCGGACTGCCCGAGTCGCGCATCGTGCGGCTCGGTCCCAAGGAGAACTACTGGTCCATGGGCGTGCCCGGGCCCGGCGGTCCCTGCTCGGAGATCCTCTACGACCGCGGCCCCGAGCACGGCCCCGACGCCGACTGGGCCTCGATGGGCCCGGCGATGGACCCGCGCCTCGAGGACCGCTACCTCGAGATCTGGAACCTGGTCTTCACCTCCGACGACCTCTCCGCGGTCCGCTCCAAGGAGGACTTCGACATCGCGGGGCCGCTGCCGTCGAAGAACATCGACACCGGCATGGGTCTCGAGCGGGTCGCGTTCCTGCTCCAGGGCAAGCAGAACATGTACGAGATCGACGTCATGTACCCCGTGATCGAGCGCGCCGAGCAGCTCACCGGCCGCCGGTACGGCGCCGACCCGGGCGACGACGTCCGGTTCCGGGTCGTGGCCGACCACGTGCGGTCCTCGATGATGCTCATCGCCGACGGCGTCACGCCGGGCAACGAGGGTCGCGGCTACGTGCTGCGCCGACTGCTGCGCCGCGCGGTGCGCTCGGTGCGGCTGCTCGGCTACGGCGACGAGTCCCTGCCCGAGCTGCTGCCGGTCAGCCGCGACCTCATGGGCGTCACCTACGGCGACCTCGTCACCGACTGGGAGCGCATCTCCCGCGTCGCGTACGCCGAGGAGGACGCGTTCCGCAAGACGCTCGCCTCCGGCACCCAGATCTTCGACCTCGCCGCCGGCGAGGTGAAGCAGTCCGGCGGTCGCCGGCTGGGGGGCGACCGGGCGTTCGCGCTCCACGACACCTACGGCTTCCCGATCGACCTGACCCTCGAGATGGCCGCCGAGCAGGGCCTCGAGGTCGACGAGGAGGGCTTCCGCGGTCTCATGGCCGAGCAGCGCGAGCGCGCCAAGGCCGACGCCCGCGCCAAGAAGGGCCAGCACGCGGACACCAGCGTCTACCGCGGGGTCCTGGACGCCCACGGCCCCACCCGGTGGCTGGCCTACGAGACCCTCGAGACCGAGTCCCGCGCCGTCGCGCTGCTGCGCGAGGGCGCCCCGGTGGGCTCGCTCGCCGAGGGCGAGGTCGGCGAGGTCGTGCTCGACACCACCCCGTTCTACGCCGAGTCCGGCGGCCAGGTCGCCGACGCCGGCACCATCGAGTCCGGCGGCGCCACCCTCGAGGTCCTGGACGTGCAGCGCCCGGTCCGCGGCCTCGTCGTCCACCAGGTCCGCGTCACCTCCGGCGAGCTCGACCCCGCCTCCGCGCTGCTGGCGCGCGTGGACCCGCAGTGGCGCACCGGCGCGCGGCAGGCCCACTCCGGCACCCACGTCGTCCACGCCGCCCTGCGGCAGGTCCTCGGCCCGAGCGCGCTGCAGTCCGGCTCCTACAACCGACCCGGCTACCTGCGCCTGGACTTCGGGTGGACCAGCGCGCTCGACCCCGACCAGGTCCGCGAGATCGAGTCGGTCGCCCAGCAGGCGCTGCGTGAGGACCTGCCGGTGGGGTGGAGCTACATGACCCTGGCGCAGGCCCGGGAGGAGGGCGCGCTCGCCCTCTTCGGCGAGACCTACGACGACCAGCAGGTGCGCGTCGTCGAGATCGGTGGCCCCTTCTCGCGCGAGCTGTGCGGTGGCACCCACGTCGACCACTCCTCGCAGATCGGCACGATCGTCGTCACCTCCGAGGCCTCCGTCGGCTCGGGCAACCGCCGCATCGAGGCCCGCACCGGCGTGGAGGGCTTCGCCTACCTCGCCCGGGAGCGCGACGTCGTCGGCCAGCTGACGACGCTGCTCAAGGCCCGCCCCGACGACCTCGTCGGGCGCGTCGAGGAGATGGTGTCCCGCCTGCGCGCCGCCGAGAAGGAGCTGGAGCGCGCCCGCGCGGCCCAGGTGCTCGCCCGGGGCGCGGAGCTCGCGGCGGGCGCCGCCCAGGTCGGCGCGGTCAAGCTCGTGGCCCACCGCGCCGAGGGTCTCACCGGCGGCGACGTGCGCCAGCTCGCGCTCGACGTCCGCGGCCGGCTGCCCGCCGGGGAGCCCGGCGTCGTGGTCGTCGCCGGCGTCGCGGACGGCAAGGTCGCCGTCGTCGCCGCCACCACCGAGGCCGCCCGCGACCGCGGCGCCGACGCCAGCGCGATCGTCCGCGCCGTCGGCGAGGTGGTCGGCGGGCGCGGCGGCGGCAAGGCCGACGTCGCCCAGGGCGGCGGCACCGACGTCTCCCGCGTCGACGAGGCGCTCGGTCTCGTGCCCACCGAGGTCGCCCGGCAGGTCGGCGGCTGAGCGTGACGGACGGCATGCGCGTCGGCACGCGGATCGGCATCGACCCGGGCAAGGCCCGGATCGGCGTGGCGCGCAGCGACCCCCACGGGATGCTCGCCACCCCGGTCGAGACCGTGCGGCGCGGCAAGGGCGACCTCCAGCGGCTCGGCGCGATCGTCGCGGAGGCCGAGGCGCTCGAGGTCGTGGTCGGCCTGCCCCGCTCGCTGGGCGGTGGCGAGGGCCCCGCCGCCGCCGAGGCCCGACGGTTCGCCGACCGCCTGGCGCGTCAGGTTGATCCGGTGCCGGTGAGGCTGTGTGATGAGCGCCTGACCACGGTGTCGGCAGAATCGATGCTGCGTCAGCAGGGTCGGCGCGGGCGCGCCCAGCGCGCCGTCGTCGACCAGGCCGCCGCGGTGCTGATCCTGCAGCACGCCCTCGACACCGAGCGCGGCACGGGGGCCGCGCCCGGCGAGGTCGTCACCACCCGCTCGTCGCACCCGCACGACCCCCACCCAGCCAGCGCGGACCCGGACAGCCTGCAGGCCGCCGACCCGGACCCGTCCGGACGAGGAGACCAATGAGCGACCGGGGCCACCCCCACCCGGACGGGCACGACCAGCCGTACGACCCGGCGTACGACGAGCCGGCGTACGCCGAGGACCCGGCGTACGACGTGCACGACGACGGGCGCGACGACACCGCGTACTACGACGGTGACCCCGACACCGTCACCGGCGAGTCTCCGCTGCCGACCGAGCGCCGCGCACCGGGCAGCCGCCGCGGCACGCGTCGGCGCACCCCGGGGGTGGGCTGCCTGGTCGCGCTGGTCGTGCTGGCGCTGCTGGTCGCCGGGCTCTACGTCGGCGTCACCCGCGGGATCGACGCGATCGAGTCCCGCCTCGGTGGCGACGCGGAGGACTACCCCGGGCCGGGCTCCGGCCGGGTGGCGTTCGAGGTCGCGACCGGCGACAGCGCCAGCGACATCGCCGCCGGACTCGCCGAGGCCGACGTGGTCGCCTCCGCCGAGGCGTTCACCGACGTGGCCGCGACCGACGACCGGTCGATGACGATCCAGGTCGGCACCTACGAGCTGCGCCGCGAGATGTCGGCGGAGGACGCGCTCGAGGTGCTCGTGAACCCCGAGAACCTGGTCGCGGGGGAGACCGTCACGGTCCCCGAGGGCTACACCGTCGAGCAGATCGTCGACGTGCTGGTCGAGAGCACCGGCGTGCCGCAGCGCCGCTGGGAGCGAGCGCTCGAGCAGCCCGACGCGCTCGGTCTGCCCGACTACGCGGACGGCAACCCCGAGGGCTACCTGTTCCCCGCGACCTACGAGGTCGGGGAGGACCCGCGGCCGCGCGAGGTGCTCGGCGCGATGGTCGACCGCTGGGAGCAGGCCGCCGAGGAGGCCGACCTCGAGGGCCGCGCGGCCGAGCTGGGCTACACCCCGGCCGAGCTGATGGTCGTCGCCAGCCTGGTCGAGGCCGAGGCCCGCGGCGAGGACATGCCCCGCGTCTCGCGGGTCATCTACAACCGCATCGAGAACCCGGGCACCGCCGGCACCACCGGGCTGCTGCAGATCGACGCGGCCGTCAACTACGCGCTGGGCCGCGAGCCCATCGCCCGGCTGACCCTCGACGAGATCGACTCGGTCGCCGACTCGCCGTACAACACCTACACGCAGCCCGGCCTGCCCCCGACCCCGATCGAGGCCCCGGGCGACGACGCGATCGAGGCGGCGGCCAACCCGGCCGAGGGCGACTGGTACTACTACGTCACCGTCAACCTCGAGACCGGCGAGACCAAGTTCGCCGAGACCCCCGAGGAGTTCTCGCAGTTCCGCGCGGAGCTCGACGAGTACTGCGACACGCAGTCCGACCGCTGCTGAGCGCCGCGGTGGCCCCCACCCCGCCGCGCTGCGCGGTCGTCGGCGACCCCGTCGACCACTCGCTGTCGCCGGTGCTCCACGGCGCGGCGTACGCCGCCCTCGGCCTCGAGGGCACGTACGGCGTGCAGCGGGTCGCCGCGGGCGGTCTCGCGGCCTTCGTCGACACGCTCGCGGCACCGTGGCGCGGGCTGTCCGTGACCATGCCGCTCAAGCGGGAGGCCCACGCGCTGGCCGACGACCTCGACGAGGCCGCCGCACGGGCCGGGGGCGTGAACACGCTGGTGCTGGAGCGCACGGCGACCGGGGTGGTCCGCCACGGCCACAACACCGACGTGCCCGGCGCCGCCGCCGCGCTCGCCGAGCAGGCGGTGCGCCCGCGGGTGGTCACGGTGCTGGGCGGCGGCGCGACCGCGGCCTCCGTGGCGCTCGCGGTCGGCGACCTGGGGGCCGAGCGCGTGCGGCTGCTGGTGCGCGACCCGGCCCGGGCCGGGGCGGCGGTCGCGGCGCTGGCACGCCACCCCGACCGTCCGGCGGTCGAGGTGGCGGGCCTGGAACCGTCCTCCGTCGTCGGCGACCTCGTCGTCTCGACCGTCCCCGCCGAGGCCCAGCACCCGGCGCTGGTCGCGGCCTGCCTGGCCTCGGTCGGCGCCGGCGGCGCCGTCTTCGACGTGGTCTACGACCCGTGGCCCACACCGCTCGCCGCGGCCGCCGTGTCGGGCGGCGTGACGCTGGTCGGCGGCCTGGACCTCCTCGTCCACCAGGCCGCCCTCCAGCTGCTCCTGCTGCGCGGGCGCCACGGCCCCGTCGAGGTGATGCGCTCCGCCGGCCTCGCCGAGCTCGCCCGCCGGAGCGCGGGGTGAGCCTCGCGCTCGTGCTCGGCGCCGCCGCCGCGTGCGGCCTCGCCGCCGCCGCCGTCCCGGACGTGGTGCGTCGCCTCCCCGAGCCCGCTCCGCCGGAGCCGGAGGGGTCGCCCCGGGGGGAGGGGGCGGGGGAGCCGGAGGACCCCAAGGAGCCCTACGCGGCCATCGCGTCCTCCCGCGGCCTGCGGGCCGGGTCGGTGCTCGCCGCGGCGCTGCTCGGGGCCGTGCTCGCGGCCGCCGTCGGGGCCACGTGGTCGCTGGTGGTGCTGCTCGTGCTCGTCCCCCCGGGCGTGGCGCTGGCGGTGGTCGACTGGCGCACGCGGCTCCTGCCCACCCGCGTGATCGCCCCGACGTACGCCGTGGTGGTGGCCGTGGTGCTCGTGGGCTGGGCCGTCACCTCCTCGGCCGACGGCGTCGTCGGCGCCGCGCTCGGCTGGCTGGTCGCGGGCGGGCTCTACCTGCTGCTGTGGCTGCTCTCGCCGTCCTCGCTGGGCTACGGCGACGTGCGGCTCTCGGGGGTCCTGGGCCTCGTGCTGGGTCACCTGGGCTGGGGTCCGCTGCTGGTCGGCGTGTGGTCGGGGTTCTTCCTGATGGGCGTGGTCGGTCTCGTCCTGCGGCTGCGCGACCCCCGGCGCCGGCGCTCCTGGCCGTTCGGGCCGTTCATGCTGCTCGGGGCCCTCGCGGGGGTGCTGCTCTCACCGCTGGTGGTGCCGTGAGGCGCCGACCGGGCCGCGTGGGAGACTCGCCGCATGCTGCGCTGGCTCACCGCGGGGGAGTCCCACGGACCGTCCCTGGTCGCGATCCTCGAGGGCCTGCCCGCCCACGTCCCGCTCACCACCGCTGACGTCGCCGACGCCCTGGCGCGCCGCCGGCTCGGCTACGGCCGCGGTGCCCGGATGAAGTTCGAGGCCGACGAGGTCACCCTGGTGGGCGGCGTCCGCCACGGGCTCACGCAGGGCGGGCCCGTCGCGATCGGCGTCGGCAACACGGAGTGGCCCAAGTGGGAGCGGGTGATGTCCGCCGACCCCGTCGACGCCGACGAGCTCGCCGCCCTGGCCCGCAACGCCCCGCTGACGCGTCCCCGGCCCGGCCACGCCGACCTGGTGGGCATGCAGAAGTACGACTTCGAGGAGGCCCGGCCCGTCCTCGAGCGCGCCTCCGCCCGCGAGACCGCCGCCCGGGTGGCGCTCGGGGTCGCGGCGACGAGCTTCCTGTCGCACGCCCTCGGCGCGAGCGTGGTCTCCCACGTCGTCGAGCTGGGCGGCGTGCCCGCGCCCAGCGGCCTGCTCCCCGGCGCCGACGACGTCGAGCGCCTCGACGCCGACCCCGTGCGCTGCCTGGACCCCGACGCCTCGGCCGCGATGGTCGCCCGCGTCGACGAGGCCCACAAGGACGGCGACACCCTCGGCGGCGTCGTCGAGGTCGTCGTCCACGGCCTGCCGCCCGGGCTCGGCTCCCACGTGCACTGGGACCGCCGGCTCGACTCGCGCCTCGCGGGAGCCCTCATGGGCATCCAGGCCATCAAGGGCGTCGAGGTCGGCGACGGGTTCGCCCTCGCCGCCACCCCGGGCTCCCTGGCCCACGACGAGATCGTCCGCGGGCCCGACGGCATCGAGCGCGCCACGGGCCGCGCCGGCGGCACCGAGGGCGGCATGACCACCGGCGAGGCGCTGCGGGTCCGGGCGGCGATGAAGCCGATCGCCACCGTGCCGCGCGCGCTGCGCACCGTCGACGTCGCCACCGGCGAGGAGACGGTCGCGCACCACCAGCGCTCCGACGTGTGCGCCGTCCCCGCCGCCGGCATCGTCGCCGAGGCGATGGTCGCGCTCGTGGTCGCCGACGCCGTGCTCGAGAAGTTCGGCGGCGACTCCCTCGGCGAGACCCGCCGCAACGTCGAGTCCTACCTGGCCGCCCTGAGGCACCGGTGAGCCGGCCCCGCGTCGTCCTCGTCGGGCCGATGGGGGCCGGCAAGACCACCGTCGGCGCCCTGCTCGCCGACGGCTGGGGCGTCGCGCTGCGCGACACCGACGCCGACGTCGAGGCCCACCAGGGCCGGTCGGTCCAGGAGATCTTCGTCGACGACGGCGAGCCGGCCTTCCGCGCCCTGGAGCGCGAGGCCGTCGCGGCGGCCCTCGCGGAGCACGACGGCGTCCTCGCGCTCGGGGGCGGCGCCGTGATGGACCCCGCCACCCGCGACCGCCTGGCCGGGCACACGGTGGTCTTCCTGCGGGTCGGTCTCGCCGACGCCGCCTCCCGCGTCGGGCTCGCGTCCTCGCGGCCGCTGCTGCTCGGCAACGTCCGGGGCCAGCTGAAGAAGATCCTCGACGAGCGCGCCGCGGTCTACGCCGGCGTCGCGAGCGCCGTCGTCGACACCGACGGCCGTGGTCCCGCCGAGGTCGCCGAGGCGGTGCGGGCCGCGCTGGAGGTGCCCGCGTGAGCGGCCGCGCCCCCGAGGTCGTGCGCGTGGCGACGGCCGCGCCGTACGACGTGACGGTCGGCCGCGGCCTGCTCGCGTCCGTGCCGGACCTGCTGCGCCGCACGCTGCCCGGCGTCCGACGGGTCGCGCTCGTGCACCCCGAGCCCCTCGGTGCGCTCGCGGACGACCTCGCGGCACGCCTGGGCGAGCACGACGCGCTCACCGTGCTGCGCCTGCCCGTGCCCGACGGGGAGGTCGCCAAGACCGTCACGACGGCCGAGCGGTGCTGGACCGCGCTGGGCGCGGCCGGCTTCACCCGGTCCGACGCCGTCCTCACCCTCGGCGGCGGCGCGACCACCGACCTCGGCGGGTTCGTCGCCGCGGCCTGGCTGCGAGGCGTGCCCGTCGTGCACGTGCCGACCACCCTGCTGGCCATGGTGGACGCCGCCGTGGGCGGCAAGACCGGCGTGAACTCCGCGGCCGGCAAGAACCTCGTCGGGGCCTTCCACGAGCCCGCGGCGGTGGTGTGCGACCTCGACCTGCTCGCCACCCTGCCCCGCGCCGAGCTCGTCGCCGGGATGGCCGAGGTCGTCAAGTGCGGCTTCGTGGCCGACCCCGCCGTGCTCGACCTCGTCGAGGCCGACCCCGGCGCCGCGCTCGACCCCGCCGGCGACGTGCTGGCCGAGCTGGTGGTGCGGGCGGTGCGCGTGAAGGCCGACGTCGTCGCCGGCGACCTGCGCGAGCGCGGCGGCGACGCGACCGGCCACCCGGGCCGGGAGGCCCTGAACTACGGCCACACGCTCGCCCACGCGATCGAGCGGGCCCACGACTACGGCGTGCGCCACGGCGAGGCCGTCGCCATCGGCTGCGTCTTCGTCGCCGACCTCGCCCGTCGGGCGGGGCTGCTCGACGCCGCGGTCGCCGAGCGCCACCGCACGGTGCTGGCGGCGGTGGGCCTGCCCACCACCCACGACGCCACGCCCTTCGACGAGCTGCTGGCGACCATGCGCGTCGACAAGAAGTCCCGCGGCGCGTCGCTGCGGCTGGTCGTGCTGCACGCCCTCGCCGACCCCAGGATCCTGGCCGACCCGGACGAGGGCCTGCTGCGCGCGGCGTACGCGGCGACCGGCCCCGCTCCGGGGGAGCCCCACGAGGAGGAGGCCCCATGAGGGTGCTGGTGCTGAACGGGCCCAACCTGGGCCGCCTGGGCCGGCGGCAGCCGGAGATCTACGGCTCGACCACCCACGACGGGCTCGCGGAGCTCTGCGTGGGGTGGGGCCGCGAGCTCGGCCTCGACGTCGAGGTGCGCCAGACCAACCACGAGGGCGTGATGGTCGACTGGCTCAACGCCGCGGCCGACGACGCGACGCCGGTGGTGCTCAACGCGGCGGCGTGGACCCACTACTCCTACGCGGTCTACGACGCGTGCGCCCAGCTCGAGGCGCCGCTGGTGGAGGTCCACATCTCGGACCCCACGCAGCGCCCCGAGGTGTTCCGCCACTCCTCGGTCGTCACGCCGCACGCGGCGCACGTCGTCGCCGGTCGGGGCGTGGACGGCTACCGGCAGGCGCTGGTCCTCCTGACCTCCCGGCCCGAGGCCGGCGACGTCGGCGGCCGGTCCTAGACTCCTGCCCATGGCGACGACGAACGACCTCAAGAACGGCATGGTCCTCAACCTCGACGGCCAGCTGTGGCAGGTCATGTGGTTCCAGCACCACAAGCCCGGCAAGGGCGGTGCGGTGGTCCGCTCCAAGCTCCGCAACGTGGAGTCCGGCAAGACGGTCGACAAGACCTTCAACGCCGACGTGAAGGTCGACGTGGCCAACGTCGACAAGCGGACGATGCAGTACCTCTACAACGACGGCACGTCCTACGTCTTCATGGACACCTCCTCCTACGACCAGCTCGAGGTCTCGCCCGACATCGTCGGCGACGCGAAGAACTTCATGCTGGAGAACCAGGAGGCGATCGTCGCCACCAACGACGGCCGCGTGCTCTACATCGAGCTGCCGCCGTCGGTCGAGCTCGAGATCACCTACACCGAGCCCGGCCTGCAGGGCGACCGGTCCACCGGCGGCACCAAGCCCGCGACCCTCGAGACGGGCCACTCCATCAACGTGCCGCTGTTCATCGCGGCGGGCGAGCGGGTCAAGGTCGACACCCGCGACTCGTCGTACCTCGGTCGCGTGAGCTCCTGAGCCGGATGGCGACCACCCGCACGACCGCTCGCACCAAGGCCCGCAAGCGGGCGCTCGACGTGCTCTACTCCGCAGACCTCCGCGGCGAGGGCCTCACCGACGCCCTCGCCCGCACCGTCGAGGACGGCAACGGACCGACCAACCCCTACAGCGCCACGCTGGTCCGGGGCGTGGCCGAGCACCGCGAGCGCATCGACGAGCTGTTGACGCGCCACTCCCAGGGCTGGACGCTGGCGCGGATGCCCGCCGTCGACCGCAACGTGCTGCGTCTCGCGGTCTTCGAGCTGATCGGCGTCGACGACGTGCCCACCGCGGTGACGCTGTCGGAGGCCGTCGCCCTCGTGCGCGACCTGTCGACCGACGACTCCCCGCCGTTCGTCAACGGCGTGCTCGCATCCGTCGCCGAGGAGCTCGAGGCCGACGCGGGTTCGCCCGTCGCGCCCACCACGTCCGAGCAGACCGACTAGCCTCCGCGCAGGGGTCGGTGCCCACGCCGACCCGCGCCGCGAGCGAGCAGGGGGAGCCGCATGAGCCAGGACCACACCGACGGCGGTCCGGAGCCGGACACCAGCGAGCGGCTCTACACCACCGGCGAGCTCGAGGAGTACGGCGCGCGGCTGGAGCAGGGCGGCCCCACCGGGCCGGTCGGCGGCGACCCGCTGACCGACCCCTACACCGACGGCCGGCCCGACGCCCACGAGCACACCCGCGTGCCCGGGGGCACCCAGGAGAGCCCCGCGGTCGCCCCGACCGCCGGTCCGGCGCCCGCGGCGCCCGCCGGTCCGACCGGGTGGCAGCCGCAGCAGCCGGGGCCGCAGCAGGTCGGTCCCCAGCAGCCCCGCCAGCCCGCCGGTCCGCCGGCCGGGTGGGCCCCGGCGGGCCCCGCCTCCGCCCCCGGCGGGCGTCGCAGCGGACCTCCCGCACCGACGCCGCAGGGCCCGTCGGCCCCGCAGCAGCAGCACCCTCAGCAGCAGCCCCCGCAGCAGCAGCCCGCACCGCGGGCCCCCCAGGGCGGGCCCCCGCAGCACCCGCAGGGCCCGCCGGCCCGGAGCGGCCAGCAGCAGGCCGCGCCGGGCGTCGATCAGGGCGTCGACCAGGGCGGTGAGCAGGGCGGTGAGCCGGGAGGCGAGGGCGAGGTCCGCCGGTTCATGACGGCGACCGACTTCCTCGACCGCCGCGCCGACATCGTCGAGTACGGTCCCGCCTCCTGGGGCTGGCGCGGCAAGGTCCGCCGCTGGTCCGGCGGGCTGATCAAGCCGCAGATGAGCGCGAAGGAGATGGTCCACGAGGACCACCGCCGCGTGATCCAGCGCGACTTCGACGGGCCCCGCACCATCGCCTTCCTCAACCCCAAGGGCGGCGCGGCCAAGACGACCGGCGTGCTCGCCGCGGGCTACACCTTCGGCACCGTGCGCGGCGGCGCGGTCGTCGCGTGGGACAACAACGAGACCCGCGGCACCCTCGGCATCCGCGCGATGCGCAGCACCCACCGCAACACGACGCGGGAGCTCCTGGAGGACCTCGAGAAGTTCAGCGACGTCTACCAGTCGCGGATCGGCGACCTGGGCGCGTTCGTGCGCGCGCAGGGCGACGCCCACTTCGACGTGCTCGCCTCGGACGAGCGGCCCGACGTGACCGGCACCATCCGGGCCACCGACTTCACCGCCGTGCACCAGCTGCTGGAGCGCTTCTACCGCATCATCCTCGTCGACACCGGCAACAACATGCGCGCCGAGAACTGGCTCGCCGCCGCCGAGGCCGCGGACCTGCTGGTCGTGACGAGCACGGTGCGCGAGGACACGGGCTACAGCGGGCTGTGGATGCTCGACGCGCTGCAGGACGCCGGCTACCAGAACCTCAAGTACCGCACCATCACGGTGCTGTCGGACCCCAGCCCCAACGTCGACTCGGTGCTCGCCCACGACCTGATGCAGGTCTACCAGCAGCGCACCCGCGAGGTGTACCGCGTGCCGTACGACCCGGCGCTGGTCTCGGGCTCCGAGGTGCCCTACGCCCAGCTCTCGCGCAGCACCACCGACTCGTGGCTGCGGGCGTGCGCGGGGATGGCCTCGGCGCTGTAGACCGGGCGCGGCTCGGACGAGGTCGCGACCCGCGGTCGCGCCCTCGCAGGCTCCGGCGCGGGCGGTCAGAGCGTGCTGCGCACGTCCCACAGCAGGGGGTAGTAGCGCAGGGGCAGGCGACCGCGGAGGTACGCCGCGCCGCTGGAGCCGCCGGTGCCGGACTTCGACCCGATCATCCGCTCGACCATGACGACGTGGCGCGCCCGCCAGCTCGCCGCGAGCTCGTCGTGCTGGAGCAGCGCCTCGGCCAGCGCCCACACGGCGGAGTGCCGGTCGCGGTCGAGGGCGACCGCCCGCACCGAGGCCAGCACCTGCTCGTCGTCGTCGGCGGGCAGACCGGCGTCGCGCAGGACGGCGAGGAACGCGTCCCACAGCGTGGCCTCGTCCAGGCGGCGACGCAGGCGGGCCGACTCGTCGTCGGTGAGGCCGCGGAACCGGTCGAGGTAGCCGGGGTCCTGCGCGCCGGAGAGGAACTCCAGCTCGCGGAACTGCACCGACTGGAAGCCGCTGGCCGGGGCGAGTCGCTGGCGGAAGGTCGCGAAGTCCTGCGGCGTCATGGTCTCCAGCACGTCGACCTGCTGGACCAGGACCCGCTCGATCACGTGGGCGCGGGCCAGGAGGTGCTGGGCCCGCCACAGCTCCCCGGCGGTCATCGCGGCCCGCACGGCCTCCAGCTCGTGGAGCAGCTGCGCGAACCAGAGCTCGTAGACCTGGTGGATGGTGATGAACAGCAGCTCGTCGTGGGCGGGCGGGTCGGACTCGAGGTGCTGGGCCGACAGCAGCTGCGGCAGGCGCAGGTAGCTGCCGTAGGTCAGCTGCGCCCCCTGCTCGCCGAAGGACACGAACGCATCGGGCACCGGTTCCACGGGAACAGTGGACCACGACCGCGCCTTCACCTCCCATGAGCACCGAGGAGACCCCCGTGACCCCCACCGACGGCAGCAGCAGCGAGTCCGGTCCCGACGTGCGCGAGGTCGACCTCGTCGTCCTGGGCGCCGGGCCCGGTGGGGAGGCGATCGCCTCCGGTGCCGCGGCGGCCGGCCTGGAGGTCGTGGTGGTCGACCGGCACCTCGTCGGCGGGGAGTGCCCCTACTACGGCTGCATCCCCTCCAAGATGATGGTCCGCGCGGCCGACGCCCTGGCCGAGGCCGGTCGCGTGCCGCAGCTCGCCGGCGACGCCACCGTCGTCCCGTCCTGGGCGCCCGTCCACGCCCGGATCCGCGACGAGGCCACCACCGACTGGGACGACTCCGTCGCCGTCGACCGGCTCGTCGACGCGGGCGCGACCGTGCACCACGGCATCGGCCGGCTCGCCGGCACCGGACGGGTCACGGTCGAGCTGCCCGACGGCTCCGCCGGCCCGACGTACGAGGCACGCCGCGGGGTCGTGCTCAACGTCGGCACGCGGCCCGCCGCGCCGCCGGTCGAGGGCCTGGCCGACACGCCGTACTGGACCAACCGGGAGGCCGTGCGCACCGAGACCGTGCCCGGCAGCCTGGTCGTCCTCGGCGGCGGTCCGATCGGCAGCGAGATGGCGCAGACCTTCGCCCGCTTCGGGTCCCGGGTCACCGTCGTCCAGCACGGCGAGCGGCTGCTCGGCGGGGACGAGCCGGAGGCGAGCGCGGTGCTCGCCGAGGTCTTCGCCCACGAGGGGATCCGGGTGATGACCGGAGCCGAGCTGACGCGGGCGTCGTACGCCGACGGGACCTTCACGCTGACGTTGGGCACCGGCGACGAGCTCACCGCCGACCAGCTGCTGGTCGCCGCCGGCCGCACCCCCAACCTCGACGACGTGGGCCTGGAGACCGTCGGGCTCGACCCCACGGCGCGCACCGTGGAGACCGACGAGCGGATGCGGGCCGGCGAGCGCCTGTGGGCCATCGGCGACATCACCGGCAAGGGCGCCTACACCCACGTGTCGATGTACCAGTCCGCGGTCGCCCTGGCCGACGTGACCGGCGCCGAGCACGCCCCGGCCCGCTACCACGCCGTGCCCCACACCACGTTCACCGACCCGGAGGTCGGCGGGGTGGGTCTCACCGAGCAGGCGGCGCGCGACGCCGGACTCCGCGTCCGGGTCGGCACGACCCCGCTCGAGGCGTCCTCGCGCGGCTTCACCCACGGGCCGGGCGCGAGGGGCGTCATCAAGCTGGTGGAGGACGCCGACCGCGGCGTGCTCGTCGGGGCCACGGCCGCCGGGCCGGCGGGCGGCGAGATCCTCGGCCTCCTCGCGCTGGCCGTGCACGCCGAGGTGCCCGTCGAGACCCTGCGCACGATGATCTACGCCTACCCGACCTTCCACCGCGCGATCGAGACGGCCCTGGGCGAGCTCGCCTAGGGCCCGCGCGGGGAGGTGACAGGCCCCTGGTGGCCTGCCCTACCCTCCGGAGGTGAGCGATGCCACGGACGGTGCCAAGGCCCAGGTCGAGCAGGCGAAGGCCGGCGCCGACCGTGCCGGCCGGCAGGCGCAGGACAGCGAGTGGATCGACCACGCCGCACGGTTCGGCCTCGTCGTGTACGGCGTGGTGCACGTCGTCATCGCGGTCCTCGCGGTGCGCCTGGCCCTCGGTGAGCGCTCCGGCGAGGCGAGCGGGTCGGGCGCGATGGCCGAGCTCGGCCAGCAGCCCTTCGGCGCCGTGATCCTCTGGGTCGTCGTGCTGGGCCTCGTGCTGCTGGTCGTGTGGACCGTCCTCGACCTCGGCTGGGGCCACCGCGGCGAGGACGGCGCCGAGCTGTGGCGGCACCGGGCGATCGACGCCGGCAAGACCGTGGTCTACGTGGTGCTCGCGGTGAGCGCCGTCCGGGTCGTCACCGGCAGCTCCGGCGGCGGCGGGGGCGGCGGGGAGAAGGCGCTGACCGCGCAGGTGATGAGCCTGCCCGGCGGCCAGCTGCTGGTCGGCGCCGCGGCGCTGGGGATCCTGGTGGTCGCGGGCTTCCACGTGCACCGGGGTCTCTCCGACGACCACGCCGACAAGCTCGCCGGCGAGGGTCGCACGGGGGAGGCCGGTCGCGCCTACCTGCTGCTCGGCACGGTCGGCTACGTCGCCAAGGGCGTCGCCATCGGGGTGGTCGGCCTGCTGGTCGGGCTCGCCGCCGTGCAGCACGACTCCTCGGAGTCCGGCGGCCTGGACGAGGCGCTGACCGCGGTCCTGCGCCAGCCCTTCGGGCCCTACCTCCTGCTCGCGGTCGGCGTCGGGATCGGGTGCTTCGGGCTCTTCTGCTTCGCGCGCGCCCGCCACCTGTCGCGCTGAGCGGGACCCGGGTCGGTAGGGTCGCGGACGATCGACGTCCTTTAACTCACCGTCCCGTGAGGCGGAGAAGGAGGTCCGGTGGCCGACCCGACCGCACCCGGCGACACCCCGACGACCCCGCTCGACGAGCAGGGCCGCGCGGTGATGGACGCCCGTGACATCGCCCGGGCCCTGTCCCGCATCGCCCACGAGATCCTCGAGCGCAACCGCGGACCCGAGCGGCTGGTGCTGCTCGGCCTGCCGACCCGCGGGGTGCCGCTGGCGCAGCGCATCGCCTCGCGCATCGCCGCCGTCGAGGGCCACCCGGTGGCGACCGGCTCGCTCGACGTGACCATGTACCGCGACGACCTGCGCCGCCAGCCGACGCGGGGGGTCCACCGCACGGAGGTGCCGCCCGGCGGCGTCGACGGCAAGGTCGTCGTGCTCGTCGACGACGTGCTCTTCTCCGGCCGGACCGTGCGCGCCGCCCTCGACGCGCTGGCCGACCTGGGACGACCGGCCGCCGTCCGGCTGGCGGTGCTGGTCGACCGCGGGCACCGCGAGCTGCCCATCCGCGCCGACCACGTCGGCAAGAACCTGCCCAGCGCCCTCGCGGAGCGGGTCGGCTGCCGGCTCGAGGAGACCGACGGTCGCGACGAGGTGCTGATCGGATGAGCGCCGCATGAACAAGCACCTGCTGAGCGTCGACGACCTGAGCACCGACGACGTCGCCGAGCTGTTCGCCACCGCCACCGAGATGCACGACGTGCAGCGGCGGGCGGTCAAGAAGCTGCCCGCGCTGCGCGGGCGCACGGTGATCAACCTGTTCTTCGAGGACTCCACCCGGACCCGCTCGAGCTTCGAGATCGCCGGCAAGTGGCTCTCGGCCGACACGATCAACATCACCGGCAAGGGCTCCTCGGCGTCGAAGGGCGAGAGCCTGCGCGACACCGTGCTGACGATCTGCGCGATGGGCGTCGACGCGCTCGTGGTGCGCCACGGCGCGAGCGGCGCGGCCCGCGCGATCAGCGGCTGGGTCGACGCCTCCGTGGTCAACGCCGGCGACGGCACCCACGAGCACCCGACGCAGGCGCTGCTCGACGCCTACACGCTGACCCGGCACCTCGGCGGCCTCGAGGGTCGCCGCGTCGTGCTCGTCGGCGACCTCACCCACAGCCGGGTCTTCCGCAGCAACGTCGCCCTGCTGACGCGCCTGGGCGCCGACGTGTGCGTCGTCGCCCCGCCGACCCTGATGCCCGCGGGGATCACCGCCTGGGCCGCGGCCGACGGGTTCGCGACGTCGTGGGACCTCGACGCCGAGCTGCCGCGCGCCGACGCCGTGATGATGCTGCGGGTCCAGCGCGAGCGCATGAGCGGCGGGTTCTTCCCCACCGCCCGCGAGTACGCCGTGTCCTACGGCCTGACCCGCGACCGCCTGGCGGTGCTGCGCGACGGGGTCCCGGTGCTCCACCCGGGGCCGATGAACCGCGGCCTGGAGATCTCCGCCGACGCCGCCGACGCGGCGTCCTCGCTGGTGCTCGACCAGGTCTCCGCGGGCGTCGCCGTCCGGATGTCCGTGCTCTACCACCTGCTCGCCGGCGAGGAGCCCGCATGAGCCACCCGGTCCCGCCCCCGCTGCTCGTCCGCGGGGCGACCCTGCCCGACGGCACCCGGGCCGACCTGCTCCTGGCCGACGGGCGCGTCGCGGCGCTCGACGCCACGGCCGACGCGGGCCGGGACGACGCCGAGGTGCTCGACGCCGAGGGCCTCGTCGTGCTGCCCGGGCTGGTCGACCTCCACACCCACCTGCGCGAGCCCGGCCGCGAGGACGCCGAGACGGTCGCCACCGGGTCCGCGGCCGCCGCGGCCGGGGGGTTCACCGCCGTGCTGGCGATGGCCAACACGTCCCCGGTCACCGACACCGCCGAGGCCGCCGAGCGGGTGCTCGACCTCGGGCGGGCCGCCGGGCTCGTCGACGTGCAGCCGGTCGGCGCGATCACCCGCGGCCTCGAGGGCCACGAGCTCGCCGAGCTCGGGCTGATGCACCGCAGCCGCGCCGGCGTGACGGTCTTCTCCGACGACGGCCGCTGCGTGGCCGACGCCCGGGTGATGCGTCGGGCCCTGGAGTACGTCAAGGCGTTCGGCGGCGTCGTCGCCCAGCACGCCCAGGACCCCGACCTCGCCGGGCCGAGCGCCTGCTGCCACGAGGGCGAGCTCTCGGGCCGCCTCGGCCTGCCCGGCTGGCCGGGCGTCGCGGAGGAGACGATCGTCGCGCGCGACGTCATGCTGGCGCGCCACACCGGCTCCCGGGTCCACGTCTGCCACGTCTCCTCGGCCGGCACGGTCGAGGTGCTGCGCTGGGCCAAGGCCCAGGGGATCGAGGTCACCGCCGAGGTGACCCCGCACCACCTGCTCCTGACGACCGACGAGCTCGTCGGCTACGACCCGACGTACAAGGTCAACCCGCCGCTGCGCCCGAGCGAGGACGTCCTCGCGCTCCGCGCGGGCCTGGCCGACGGCACCATCGACGTCGTGGCGACCGACCACGCGCCCCACGCCCGCCACGACAAGGAGCACGCCTTCGCCGACGCGGCGTTCGGGATGCTCGGCCTGGAGACGGCGCTCGCCGTCGTGGCCACGACCATGGTCGCCGAGGGGCCGTTCGGCTGGGACGACGTCGCGCGGGTGATGTCGACGACCCCCGCCCGGATCGCCGGCCTGGGCGGGCACGGCCGGCCGCTCGCGGTGGGGGAGCCGGCCAACCTCGTGCTCGTCGACCCCACGGCCCGGGTCACGGTGGACCGGGACGCCTCCCGGTCGATGTCGCGCAACAACCCGTGGCACGGGCGCACGCTCACCGGCGCCGTGCGCGCCACCGTGCTGCGCGGCGTCGTGACGCACCGCGCCTGACGGGTCGGCCGGGTCAGGGACGCACGAAGGCCAGCCCGGTCACCGTCGCGTCGTACTGGCTCAGCCGCCCGCCGGTCGACGGCAGGTGGAAGCGCGAGGTCACCGAGCCCGCGACCGGGTCGATGGTCACGAGCCGCACCGGGTCGCGGTCGGGGGAGTGGAACGCGCCCAGGAACGACGCCACGAGGTTGCCGGCCACGCCGCGGTCGGTCCGGTACGCCGCGGTGCCGGTGTGGCCGGAGAAGACGAGCTTGACGTTGGGGTAGCGCGAGAGCAGCCGCTCCCACAGCTGCGCCGGGCTGGTCGCGCCGTACTCCGCGGAGGTGGAGATCCGCCCGTCGGCGGTGAGGTAGCTGTGGGTGTTGACGATGATGTTGCGCCGTGGGTGGGCCGCGACGACGGAGCGCGCCCAGTCGACGACGGCCGGCCGGGGCCAGGCCTCGAGGCTCAGGACCATCCAGCGCAGGCCGCCGGCCTCGAAGTTGCGGTGGACGTTGGCGATCTGGCCGGCGTCGTAGCGGCCGGCGAACGTGCCGGGCAGGGCGCGGTCGATCTCGTCGGTGCGGCGCAGGAGGGCGCCACGGGTGCAGGCGGTGCCGTAGCGGGCGCGGCACTCGGGGTTGTCGACGTACGGGCGGGTGCCGTAGCCGCCGCGGCCGTCCCAGCCGGGGTAGCGGGTGTCGTGGTTGCCGACGGCCACCTGCCAGGGGATGCCGGCGCTCGTCAGGACACCCAGCGCCGACCGGGCGGTGTCGAGCTGCCCGGGCGCGGCCCAGCCCCAGTCGGTGACGTCGCCGGTGTGCAGGACGAACCGCAGGTCGTCGACGGTGCGGCGCTGGACCAGCCAGCGGGTCCGGCCCGCGAAGCGGGTGTCGCCCGACCGCGTGACCTCGGTCTGGGTGTCCGGCACGACCGCGATCGTGAAGCGGGGGTCGTCGTCGGCGGCGCCCGCGGGCGCGGCGGCGAGCACCGGGGCCAGCAGGAGGGCGGCGAGGGTCGTCACCGCGAGGCGGAGGGAGGGGCGCACCCGCCGATCGTCGCAGCCCCGCCTGTGAGCCGTCGCCATAGCCAGTAAGTCGATCGGTTGAGTACGCTTAGGGGATGACGCGCGACCGCGGCCCCGACTTCCTCCTGATCGGCGCCCCGAAGGCGGGCACCAGCGCCCTGCACAAGGCCCTGGTGCAGCACCCGGGGCTGTTCATGAGTGCCGTGAAGGAGCCCAAGTACTACCTGTGCGGCGACTCGCCGCCCCCGGCGTACAAGGGTCCGGGGGACGCGCACAGCAACCAGGAGTGGATCTGGCAGCGGGAGCGCTACCTCGCGCTGTTCGACGACGCCCCCGCCACGGCGCTGCGGGGGGAGAGCACGCCGTTCTACCTCTACCACCGCGACGCCCGTCGCCGGATCGCGGCGGACCGACCGGACGCCAAGCTGATCGCCGTGCTGCGCGACCCGGTGGACCGTGCGTACTCCAACTGGATGCACCTGTGGACCGACGGCCTCGAGCCGCGCGCCGACATCGTCGAGGCGGTGCGTCGCGAGCGGTGGCGCATCGACGAGGGGTGGGCGCCGTTCTGGCACTACTCGAGCCTGGGCATGTACGGCCGCCAGGTCGCGGACCTCTACGACCACGTCCCCGCCGAGCAGGTCCTGCTGCTGCGCTACCGGGACCTGATCGACGCGCCGGCGGCGACGCTGTCGAGAGTGTTCGCGTTCCTCGGGGTGCCCGACGTGCCGGTGGAGGAGATCCCCGCCGACAACACCCGCCCCTACGTGAAGGACGGTCCGCGCACGCGGGTGCTGGGGCCGGTCATCCGGGCGGGGGCGTGGGCGGGCCAGTTCGCGCCGCCCGAGACCTGGCGCGCGGTGAGCAAGCCGCTGGTCGCGCAGCTGCAGCGCGACGGCGACGGTGGCCGTCCGAGCCTGTCGCCCGAGCAGCGCGAGCTGCTCCTCGAGCCCCACCGCGACGACATCGCCCTGCTGTCGCGGCTCACGGGCCAGGACTTCTCCGAGTGGCTCACCTACCGGGAGGGCCACACCTTCGCCAGCCGTCGCACCTCCGAGGTCACCACCGGCTGAGACCCTCGCCGGGCGGGGGCGCGCCGAGCCGGGTCCGCCGGTGGTCGGCCCACGACGGGCCCGGTGGCGCCCGCGCCCTCAGGCGCGGAGCAGGCCGGTGACGAGGTCGTGCGCGCCGTCGGGGCGGGCGACCTCGGCGTAGCAGCGCCGACGGCCGTCGGGCATCGTCACCACGGAGGCGTAGCGCCACGCGCCGTCGGAGGCCTCCGAGCGCAGCGGCTCGTCGGTGAGGCTCCGCAGCGCGGAGGACGGCCCCGCGCCCGGCTCGCCGACCGCGACCCCACAGGTCTCGTGCCAGTTGTCCTCCTTGCGGGGGCGCCCGTCGTACAGGACGGTGAGCGGGTCGAGCGACAGCACGGTGGTCACGCGGGCGCCGCGGGCGTCCCACGTGCCCGCACGCGGGGACAGCACGGTGCCGTGGCGCCGCCAGACGAGGCCGTCGTCGCTGGAGAGGTACGCCGTGCTCATGCGGTCCTCCTCGCCCGTCTCGGTCAGCGGGTGCTCGCAGACCCACAGGTGCCAGCGGCCGCCCTCGACCACCACGACCGGGTCCTTCACCGCGACGCGCGCGTCGCCGGGCAGGACGACGGTGCGCCTGCCGGTGGGGAGGTCCTCGGGGCGGTCGGCGTCGAGCGCCTCGATCCACCAGTGCTTGGAGTCGGGGGTCGCGCAGGACAGGTAGAGCCGCCACCCGCCGTCCGGGCGGCGCAGCACGACGGGCCGCTCGAACGACTCGGCCCCGAAGTCGTCGCGCTCGACCACGCAGACCGGGTCGAAGGCGATGCCGTCCACGGAGCGCTCCACGACGGTGGCGACGCCGCGTCCCTCGCTCAGCGGGCGACGCACGCGGTAGGTCAGGTGGACCACGCCGTCGACCACGGTGGCGCTCGCCGCGCCGGACCAGTTGCCGGGGCCCGGGCCGGGCGCGGGGACCACCACGCGGGGCTCGTCGAGGTGGGGCAGGGCGAGGCCGAGGACGGTCATGGTCGAAGTCTAGTCGTCGACTCGTGTTTCGTGCCCCACGCCGCGCCCGCGGCGGGCCGGGAGGGGTCCTGGCGCTGGTAGTGTCACCGCCGACCGACATCCTTTAACTGGCCGTCCCGTGAGGCGGAGAAGGAGGTACGGCGTGGTCTCGCCTGCACTGCTCGTGCTCGAGGACGGACGCACGTTCACCGGAGAGTCCTACGGCGCCGAGGGGGAGACCTTCGGCGAGGCCGTCTTCAGCACCGGGATGACCGGCTACCAGGAGACGCTCACCGACCCGTCGTACCACCGACAGGTCGTCGTGATGACCGCCCCGCACGTCGGCAACACCGGCGTCAACGACGACGACGCCGAGTCGTCGCGGATCTGGGTCGCGGGCTACGTCGTGCGCGACCCCGCGCGCCGCCACTCGAGCTGGCGCGCCCAGCGCTCCCTCGACGAGGAGCTGCGCGCCTCGGGCGTCGTCGGCATCTCCGGCGTCGACACCCGGGCGCTGACCCGCCACCTGCGCGACCGCGGGGCCATGCGCGTCGGGATCTCCACGACCGAGACCGACCCCGCCCGGCTGCTGGAGCGCGTCCGCGGCTCCGCGCAGATGGCCGGAGCCGAGCTCGCGGGCGAGGTCTCGGTCGACGAGCCCTACGTCGTGCCGGCCCTCGGCGAGCGCCGCTTCACCGTGGCCGCGCTCGACCTCGGGATCAAGGCCAACACCCCGCGGATGCTCGCCGCCCGCGGCGTGGAGACCCACGTGCTGCCGGCGACGTCCTCGCTCGAGGACGTGCTCGCCGTCTCGCCCGACGGGCTGTTCTTCTCCAACGGCCCCGGCGACCCGGCCGCCACCACCGACCAGGTGGCGCTGCTGCAGGGCGCGCTCGAGGCGGGCCTCCCGTACTTCGGGATCTGCTTCGGCAACCAGCTCTTCGGCCGCGCGCTGGGCTTCGGGACCTACAAGCTCACCTACGGCCACCGCGGGATCAACCAGCCGGTGATGGACCGCACCACCGGCAAGGTCGAGGTGACCGCCCACAACCACGGGTTCGCGGTCGACGCCCCGCTGGAGGGCACCACGACCACGCCCTACGGCGAGGCCGGCGTGAGCCACGTGTGCCTCAACGACGACGTCGTCGAGGGACTCGAGCTGCGGGCGCCGGCCGCCGACGGCGGCGCCCTGCGCGCCTTCTCGGTGCAGTACCACCCCGAGGCCGCCGCCGGTCCGCACGACGCGTCCTACCTGTTCGACCGGTTCTGCGACCTCATGGAAGGGCGCCGCTGATGCCGAAGCGCACCGACATCTCCAGCGTCCTGGTGATCGGCTCCGGGCCGATCGTCATCGGGCAGGCCTGCGAGTTCGACTACTCCGGGACCCAGGCCTGCCGCGTCCTGCGCGAGGAGGGGATCCGGGTCGTCCTGGTCAACTCCAACCCCGCGACGATCATGACCGACCCGGAGTTCGCCGACGCGACGTACGTCGAGCCGATCACCCCGGAGTACGTCGAGAAGGTGATCGCCAAGGAGCGCCCCGACGCGCTGCTGGCCACCCTGGGCGGCCAGACCGCCCTGAACTGCGCGATGAACCTCGCGGCCGACGGCGTGCTGGAGAAGTACGGCGTCGAGCTGATCGGCGCCTCGATCGAGGCGATCGAGAAGGGCGAGAACCGCGAGACGTTCAAGCGGATCGTCGAGGACCTGCCCGCCGAGTGGCAGGCCGAGGTCGCCCGCAGCGCCATCTGCCACTCGATGGACGACTGCCTCGCCGGTGTCCAGGAGCTCGGCTACCCCGTCGTGGTGCGGCCCAGCTTCACGATGGGCGGCGCCGGCTCCGGCCTCGCCTTCGACGAGGCCGACCTGCACCGCATCGCCGGGGCCGGTCTCGCGGCCAGCCCGACCACCGAGGTGCTCCTGGAGGAGTCGATCCTCGGCTGGAAGGAGTACGAGCTGGAGGTGATGCGCGACAAGGCCGACAACGTCGTCATCGTCTGCTCGATCGAGAACGTCGACCCCATGGGCGTGCACACCGGCGACTCGATCACGGTCGCGCCCGCGATGACGCTGACCGACCGCGAGTACCAGCGGCTGCGCGACATCTCGATCGGCGTCATCCGCGAGGTCGGCGTCGACACCGGCGGCTGCAACATCCAGTTCGCGGTGCACCCCGAGAACGGCCGCATCGTCGTCATCGAGATGAACCCGCGCGTCTCGCGCTCGAGCGCGCTGGCGTCGAAGGCGACGGGGTTCCCGATCGCCAAGATCGCCGCCAAGGTCGCCGTCGGCTACACCCTCGACGAGATCGCCAACGACATCACCACCCGACCCGACGGGCAGTCGACGCCGGCCAGCTTCGAGCCGGCCCTCGACTACGTCGTGGTGAAGGTGCCCCGCTTCGCCTTCGAGAAGTTCCCCGGCGCCGACCCGGTGCTGACCACCCACATGAAGTCGGTCGGCGAGGCCATGGCGATCGGCCGCAACTTCACCGAGGCGCTGCAGAAGGCGCTGCGCAGCCTGGAGCGGGCCGACGCCGTCTTCGACTGGGCCAAGGAGTGGGTCGACCTCGACAAGGACGCCCTGCTGGCCGAGATCGCGAGCCCGCACGACGGCCGCCTGAAGAAGGTCATGGACGCGCTGCGGGCCGGCGCGACCCCCGAGGAGGTGTTCGAGGCCACCCGGATCGACCCCTGGTTCCTCGACCAGCTGCTGCTGATCAACGAGGTCGCCGCCGAGGTCACGGCCGCCCCCGAGCTCACGCCCGAGCTGCTGCGCCTGGCTAAGCGCCACGGCTTCAGCGACCACCAGGTCGGCAAGATCCGCGGGATGAGCGCCGACGTCGTGCGCGGGGTCCGTCACGCCCTCGGCATCCGCCCGGTCTACAAGACCGTCGACACCTGCGCGGCCGAGTTCGCGGCGGCCACCCCGTACCACTACTCGTCGTACGACGAGGAGACCGAGGTGCGGCCGCGCGAGAAGCCGGCCGTGGTCATCCTCGGCTCGGGCCCCAACCGGATCGGGCAGGGCATCGAGTTCGACTACTCCTGCGTGCACGCCTCCCTGGCGCTCGCCGACCCGTCGATCCCCGGCGGCGGCTACGAGACGGTGATGGTCAACTGCAACCCCGAGACCGTCTCGACCGACTACGACACCTCCGACCGGCTCTACTTCGAGCCGCTGACGCTGGAGGACGTCCTCGAGGTGATCGCCGCCGAGCGGGCGGCCGGCCCGGTCGCGGGCGTCATCTGCCAGCTCGGCGGGCAGACCCCGCTGGGGCTCGCGCAGGGCCTGTCCGCCGCCGGCGTGCCGATCGTCGGCACCTCGCCCGACGCCATCGACCTGGCCGAGGACCGCGGCGCGTTCGGCCGGGTGCTCGCCGAGGCCGGCCTGGTCGCGCCGAAGCACGGCACCGCGACGTCGTTCGACGAGGCCCGCCGGATCGCGACCGAGATCGGCTACCCGGTGCTCGTGCGCCCGTCGTACGTGCTGGGCGGGCGGGGCATGGAGATCGTCTACGGCGAGGACGCGCTGCAGACCTACCTCGTGAAGTACGTCGCGGCCGGCCTGATCGGCCCGCAGGCGCCGGTGCTGGTCGACCGGTTCGTCGACGACGCCGTCGAGGTGGACGTGGACGCGCTCTTCGACGGCAGCGAGCTGTTCCTCGGCGGGGTCATGGAGCACATCGAGGAGGCGGGCATCCACTCCGGCGACTCCTCGTGCGCGCTGCCGCCGATCACGCTCGGCGACCGGGAGGTGCAGCGCATCCGCGAGGCCACCGAGGCGATCGCGCGGGGCGTCGGGGTGCGGGGGCTGCTCAACATCCAGTTCGCGCTCGGCTCCGACATCCTCTACGTCCTCGAGGCCAACCCGCGCGCGTCGCGGACCGTGCCGTTCACCTCGAAGGCGACCGGCACGCCGCTGGCGAAGGCCGCGGCGCGGATCATGCTGGGCGAGAGCGTCGCCGACCTGCGCACCGCCGGCGTCCTGCCCGCGTCGGGCGACGGCGGGGACCTGCCGCCCGACCAGCCGATCGCGGTGAAGGAGGCGGTCATGCCCTTCAACCGCTTCCGCACCCCCGACGGCTCGCAGGTCGACACGCTGCTCGGCCCGGAGATGAAGTCGACCGGCGAGGTGATGGGCGTCGACGCCGACTTCGGCACGGCGTTCGCGAAGGCGCAGACCGCCGCGTTCGGGCCGCTCGCCACCAGCGGGCGGGTCTTCGTGTCGGTCTCGAACCGCGACAAGCGCTCGATGATCTTCCCCGTCAAGGTGCTCGCCGACCTCGGCTTCGAGATCCTCGCGACCCAGGGCACGGCGGAGGTGCTGCGGCGCAACGGCGTGCAGGCGACGGTGGTCCGCAAGCACCACGAGGGCCCGGGTCCCGACGGCGAGCCGACGACGGTGCAGATGATCACGAGCGGCCAGGTGCAGCTGATCATCAACACGCCGTACGGCTCGGCCGGAGCCGGCGCGGGCACCGAGAACGCCCGCCTCGACGGCTACGAGATCCGCACCGCCGCGGTCATGAGCAACGTGCCGTGCCTGACGACGATCCAGGGCCTCGGCGCCGCCGTCCAGGGCATCGAGGCCGCCCGCCGCGGTGACATCGAGGTCGAGTCCCTCCAGGGCTGGGCGGCACGCCTCGGCCGCTGAGTCGGCACCCGGGGGCGCCGCCGGACCGTCTCGGCCGCGGCGCGCGCTTCCGCCGGCCCGGGTCAGCGGGCGGGGTGGCCGCCGCGGAGCTGCGCCGAGCGCAGCAGCGCGAGGGCGACGGCGGACGCCGCGAGCACGAGCACGGGAGCGGTGGTGCCCGCGACCGGTGCGAGCACGGTCAGCAGCAGCGGCAGGCCGAACCCGACGTAGGTCACGACGTAGAAGAACCCGGTCAGGACCCCGCGGTGCGAGGCCGGGGCGAGCGCCGAGACGTCGAGCAGGCCCTCGCGCAGGCACAGGCCGTAGGCGAGGCCCATCACGACGCAGGTGAGCAGGAACAGGGGCACCCCGACGTCCTCCCCGCCGAGCGCGAGCAGGCCGAAGCCGCTCGCGGAGAGCAGCAGCCCGACGACCCCGGCGCGGGGACCCCACGCGCGGAGCCGCGCGACGGTCTGGACGACGATCCCGGCGCCGAGGGAGCTGATGGCGGCGACACCCTGCAGCATCGGGCCCCCCAGGTCGGCCGGCAGACGGGGCGGGAGGGTCACGAGCACCACGGTCGCCGAGGCGAACACCACGATCGCGACCGGCATGGACCACGCGAGCGCGCGGCCGACGGACCTCACGGGGTCGGGGACCGCGGCCGCCGGTGCGTCCCCGGCGGCGACCCCCGGCCGGGGACCGAGCGGCACGGCGAGGCGCCAGGCCGCGGCCACCGCGCCGAGCGACAGCACCAGCGAGAGCACGAACGGCACCCGCAGCGGCGCCGGCCCCCACTGCGCCAGCGCACCCGAGACCAGCGGGCCCACGCCGAAGCCGGTGGTCAGGAAGACCCCCGCCAGCACCGTGCCCCGGGTGCCGCCGAGGTCCCCGGCCCAGGCCGTGCCGGCGCCCACCGCCAGCCCGGCGCCGAGCCCGACCACGAAGCGGCCGACGGCGAGCCCCAGCGGCTCGTGGCTCGCCAGGAGGACGGCGGTGCCGCACGCCGCCACGAGCGCCCCCGGCAGGACGACGGCGGGACGGCCCCGGCGGTCCGAGAGCCCACCGCCGAGGAACAGGCCGGGCACCAGCCCCACGGCGTACAGCCCGAACACGGCGTCGACCACCGTCACCGACAGCCCCTCGTCGCCGACCAGCACCGGGATGGTCGCGGAGAAGTGGTTGGCGGCCCACCCGGTGGCGAGGAGGACGCCGAGCACGCTCACGAGGGCTCGGGTCTCACGCACGGGCGCGATCCTCGCACCGCTCCGGGGCTGTTAGCCTCACCGGTGGCCCACCCGGGGACGGTGGCTGGCCGAGAGGCGCACGAGGAGGACCCGCAGGCGTGGACACCTACCGCCGCCTCTTCGAGACCGTGGCCGTGCGCACCGACGCCGAGGTCGCGCACCGCGTCGGCTTCGCCGCGATCCGGGCCGCCGCGCCGGTGCTGGCCCGTGTCCCCGGACCCGCGTCCGGGGCGGCCCCGGTGCGCGCGATGGGTCTCGACTTCGCCCACCCCCTCGGCCTGGCCGCCGGCTTCGACAAGGCCGCCGTCGGCATCGACGCCCTCGGCGGCCTCGGCTTCTCGCACGTCGAGGTCGGCACGGTGACCGCGCACCCGCAGCCCGGCAACCCGCTCCCGCGCCTGTTCCGGCTGCCCGCCGACCACGCGGTCGTCAACCGGATGGGGTTCAACAACCCCGGCGCCGAGGCGGTGGCCACCCGGCTCGCCCTGCGCGCCGCGCGCCGCGCGCACGCCGCGCGCCGCCGACCGACCGGGCCCGCGCCGGTGCTGGGCGTCAACATCGGCAAGACCAAGGTCGTCGCCGAGGCCGAGGCGGTCGCCGACCACGTCCGCAGCGCCGGCCTGCTCGCGCCGTACGCCGACTACCTGGTCGTCAACGTCAGCTCGCCGAACACCCCCGGCCTGCGCGACCTGCAGTCGGTCGAGAAGCTCGAGCCGATCCTCGCCGCGGTGCGCCGCCGTGCCGACGAGGTCACCGCGGACCGCGACCGCCGGGTCCCGCTGCTGGTCAAGATCGCCCCGGACCTCGCCGACGCCGACGTGCTCGCCGTCGCGGACCTGGCGCTCGCGCTCGGCCTCGACGGGATCGTGGCGACCAACACCACCATCAGCCGCGACGGCCTGCTGAGTCCCGCCGATGCCGTGGCCGCCACCGGCGCCGGCGGCCTGTCCGGCGCGCCGGTCGCGGTCCGCGCCCGCGAGGTCCTCCGCCTGCTCGCCCACCGGGTCGGGGACCGCCTCACCCTCGTCTCCGTCGGCGGGCTCCGGGACGCCGAGGACGCCCGCGACCGCCTGGCGGCCGGCGCGACCCTGCTGCAGACCTACACCGGCTTCGTGTACGGCGGGCCCGCCTGGCCGCGCCGCGTCGTCCGCGGTCTGCGCGGCGCTCCTCCGACCCCGCGCGCCGCCACCGACGGTGCCACCACCGACGGTGCCGCGCCCGACGGCCCTGCCACCGACCCCGCGGAGGGCGCCGCGTGACGAGCACGCCGCCCCCGGGCGACCCGGCGCCGACGGCGGCCCCGACCCCGACCGGGCCCGTCCACGTGATCGGCGAGATCCTGCACTCGCGCCGCACCGGCGCCTACCAGCACGTCACCCTCGCCGCGCCCGACGTCGCCGAGCGCGTGCGCCCGGGCACCGTCGTGGCGCTGACCGCGGGGGAGCCGCGGCTGGGCCGGCGCCTGTTCTGGGTGCGCGGGGTCCGCACCGTCGGCGGGTTCGGCAGCGCCGTCGAGATCGTGGTCGAGCCCACCGGCCCGGGCAGCCGCTGGGTGGCCGAGCTCCCGGTCGGCGCCCGCCTGCCCGTCACCGGGCCGCTGGGCCGGCCGTTCTCGCTGCCCCGCGACCCCGTCTCCTGCGTGCTCGTCGGCGAGGAGGTCGCCGCCGCCTGCCTCTACCCGCTGGCGCTGCGCCTGAAGGAGCGCGGCTGCGCCGTGACGATGCTCCTCGGCGCACGCAGCGAGTCGCACCTGCTCGCCGCCCTCGAGGCCCGTCGTACCGCCCGGTCGGTCACCGTGGTCACCGCCGACGGCTCGGTCGGGCGCAAGGGCCCGGCCGACGACCTGTTCGGCGCCGCCCTGCCGGAGGTGCTCGAGCGCGCCGCCGCGGACGTCGTCTACGCCGCCGCGACCACCCCGTCGCTGGCCCGGGTCGCGCGCGCCGCGGAGCACCACGGGGCCTGGTGCCAGACCGCGCTGACGCAGCCCGGGGTTTGCGGCACCGGCCTGTGCCAGGGCTGCGCGGTGCCCGTGGCGGGCGAGGACGGCCTCGTGCGCAGCGCCCGGGCCTGCGCGGACGGCCCGGTCTTCCGCGGGGACCGCGTGCGGTGGGACGAGCTCGCCGGGGGTGCCCCGTGAGCGCCAACGCCGCCCGGATCCCGGGCCCGGTCATGAACGCCGCCGGCTGCGGCGGCACCGGCCGTGAGCTCGCGGCGTACGGCGACCTCTCGGCGCTGGGCGCGTTCGTCACCCGCACCATCACCCTGACGCCCCGCACCGGGGGGTCCATGCCGCGCGTCGTCGAGACCCCCTCGGGGCTGCTGCACGCCGTCGGCCTGCAGAACCCCGGCCTCGACCGCTTCCTCGCCACCGAGCTGCCGTGGCTGGTGCGGCAGGGCGCGCGCGTCGTCGTGTCCATCGCGGGGGAGTCGGTCGTCGAGCACGCCGAGCTCGCACGTCGCGTGGGCCAGTCGCCGGGCGTCGCGGCCGTCGAGGTCGACCTCGCCGAGCCCGACCCGCCGGCGTGGGGCCTGCTGGAGACCCGCGAGCCGATCGCGTCCGCGCTCGTGGCGACCCGGGTCATCTCCTCCTGCCGGCGCGAGCTGCCCCGCGACGTGCCGCTGCTGGCCAAGCTGCGTCCCGACCCGGTGCGCGTGGTCGACCAGGCCTACGGGCTGCTCGAGGCCGGGGTCGACGGCCTGGTCGTCGGTCACGCGCTGCCCGCGCTGATGCCCGACGGCCGCTCCGGCGCCCTCAGCGGACCCGCCCTGTTCCCCGTGGCCCGGCGCTGCGTCGCCGAGCTCGCGGCCGCGGTGCCCGACCTGCCGGTGATCGGCTGCGGCGGCGTCGGCAGCACCGCGGACGCGCACGCCATGCTCGACGCCGGCGCGGTGGCCGTGCAGATCGGCACGGCCCTGCTCCACGACCCCACCGCCGTCCACCGGATCGCCGCCGGCGTCGGCGGCGACCGCCGACACGACACCGGGGGAGCGCGGTGAGCGGCCCCACCCAGCCCTTCGGCGCCCGGCTGCACGCCGCGATGGCCGCCCGCGGCCGGGTCTGCGTCGGGATCGACCCCCATCCGGGCCTGCTCGCCGCCTGGGGCCTCGACGACGACGTGGCCGGCCTCGAGCGCTTCTCCCGCGACGCCGTCGCGGTGCTGGGTCCGCTGGTGCCGGCCCTCAAGCCGCAGTCGGCCTTCTTCGAGCGCCACGGCAGCCGCGGCGTCGCCGTCCTCGCCCGCGTGCTGGCCGACGTGCGCGAGACCGGGGCGCTGGCGGTGCTGGACGTCAAGCGCGGCGACATCGGCTCGACCTCCCGCGCCTACGCCGACGCCTACCTCGACCCCGCCAGCGACCTCGCCGGCGACGCCGTGACCCTGAGCCCGTTCCTCGGCCTGGGCTCGCTCGCCCCCTTCGTGGAGGCGGCCCGCACCCACGCCGGCGGACTCTTCGTCCTGGCGCTGACCTCCAACCCCGAGGGCGCCGAGGTCCAGCACGCCCGTGCCGCCGACGGCCGCAGCGTCGCCGCCGGGGTGCTCGACGGCCTGCGGGCCCTCAACGCCGAGGACGCCGCGACCGCCCGGGCCTCCGGCCGCTCGCCGGACCCCCTCGGGTCGTTCGGGGCCGTCGTCGGCGCGACGGCGTCGCTGCCGGCGGGCGCCGACGTCGCGATCGGCGGGCCGCTCCTCGCGCCGGGGATGGGCGCCCAGGGTGCGGACGCGACCGACGTACGGCGACTGGTCGGCGACGCCTCACCCGCCGTGCTCGCCTCCACCTCCCGTCAGGTGCTCGCCGCCGGCCCCGACCCCGACGCCCTCACCGCGGCGTGCCGGTCGGCCCTGACCGCGGCGGCGCCGCTCGGCGCCGGGTGAGCCCGTCGCGGGCCCCGCGCGGGCTCGGCGTGCTCCTGGCGCTCGCCCTCGCCGCCTCGACCGCGGGCTGCGCCGACCCCCAGGAGCGCTACTGCGACACCGTCGCCGACCAGCAGGACCGCCTCTCCGAGATCGCCGGCTCGGGCGACGCGCTCGCGCTGTTCGAGGCGCGTGAGGTGTACGCCGCGCTGGCGGCCGACGCCCCCGACGACATCGCCGACGAGTGGCGGCTCGTGCTCGACCGCATCGACGCGCTCGAGCGCGCCCTCGACGAGGCCGGTGCCGATCCCGAGGCCTACGACCCCGAGGACCCGCCGGCCGGTGTCGACGCCCGGGAGCAGGCCCGGATCCGGCAGGCGGCGGAGGACCTCGTGGACCTCGACGTGGTCTCGGCGATGGGCGACCTCGAGCAGCAGGCGCTCGACGTCTGCGGCACCCCGCTGCGTCTCTGACGACGCCCCGGGACGGTGCGGGACCCCGATGGACGCCCCGCCGTCCGATCTGACAGATTGGCCCGACCGGCCCTGCCCCGGCCGGTCGCGCGGACCCCACCGGGTGCGCGCCTGCGAACCGGACCCAGTCGACCCGACGAGGAACTCTTCCGTGGCCCTGCCCCCCTTGACCCCCGAGCAACGTCAGGCCGCGCTGGAGAAGGCCGCGGCCTCCCGCCGGGAGCGCGCGGAGGTCAAGAACCGGCTCAAGCACTCCGGCGGCTCCCTCGTCGAGGTCCTCGACGAGGGCCAGCGCAACGAGGTCATCGGCAAGATGAAGGTCGTCGACCTGCTGCAGTCGATGCCCGGCCTCGGCCGCGTGCGGGCCCGTCAGCTCATGGAGCGGCTCCAGATCGCCGAGAGCCGCCGGGTGCGCGGGCTCGGGGCGAACCAGCTGGCCGCCCTGAAGAACGAGTTCGCCCCCCGCGGCGACGCGTGACCCGCCCGCCCGCGCCGCCCGCCCCCTCCCGCCTCGTCGTCCTCGCGGGGCCCACCGCCGTCGGCAAGGGCACCGTCGCCGCCGCGGTGCGCGCCGAGCACCCCCAGGTGTGGCTGTCGGTCTCCGCGACGACCCGCCCGCCGCGCCCCGGCGAGGTCGACGGCGTGCACTACCGCTTCGTCTCGCCCGGCGAGTTCGACCGGATGGTCGCCGAGGACGAGCTGCTGGAGTGGGCCGTCGTGCACGGCCACCACCGCTACGGCACGCCGCGCCGGCCCGTCGAGGAGGCTCTCGCCGAGGGCCGCCCGGCGCTGCTGGAGATCGACCTCCAGGGCGCCCGCCAGGTGCGGCGCACGATGCCCGGCGCGCTGTTCGTGTTCCTGCGCCCGCCGTCGTGGGAGGAGCTGGTGCGGCGCCTCGTCGGCCGGGGCACCGAGGACGCCGCCGAGCGGGAGCGTCGCTTGACGACCGCCCGCACCGAGCTGGCCGCCGAGCCCGAGTTCGACGTCTCCGTCACCAACCACGAAGTTCACGCCGCCGCCCAGGAGTTGGTAGCCTTGCTGACGTCCGTGTCCGGCCGCTGACCGCTGCACCACCCGTCGTCCCACCCGCTCCATCCACCGGGTCAGCCGTTCGCCGTCGACACCCCACCCGAGCGCTTGCGAGGTCTCCTGTCGTGTCTGCCCCCAACATCGCCGCCGAGGGCGTCACCAACCCCTCCATCGACGACCTGCTCACCAAGACCGACAGCAAGTACCAGCTGGTCCTCTACAGCGCCAAGCGCGCCCGTCAGATCAACGCCTACTACTCCCAGCTGGGCGAGGGCCTGCTCGAGTACGTCGGGCCGCTGGTCGACACCCACGTGCAGGAGAAGCCGCTGTCGATCGCGCTGCGCGAGATCAACGAGGACCTCCTGACCTGCGAGGAGGCCGACCCGGCCGAGCTCGCCGCCGAGGAGGCCGCGATGCAGGCCGCCACGGAGACCTCCGGCTCGTTCGAGGAGTGAGCCACGCCGGGCCCGCCGAGCCGGTCGCGCCGCGGGTCGTCCTCGGCGTCGCCGGCGGCATCGCGGCGTACAAGGCCTGCGAGCTGCTGCGGGGCCTGACCGAGTCCGGTCACGACGTCACCGTCGTCCCCACGGCGAGCGCGCTCGAGTTCGTCGGCGCGCCGACGTGGGCGGCGCTGTCGGGTCACCCGGTCGCGGCCGACGTCTGGAGCGAGGTCCACGAGGTCCCGCACGTGCGGCTCGGCCGCGAGGCCGACCTCCTCGTCGTCGCCCCCGCCACGACCGACCTGCTCGCCCGGGCCGCCCACGGCCTGGCCGACGACCTGCTGACCAACACCCTGCTCACCGCCCGGTGCCCGGTGCTGATGGCCCCGGCCATGCACACCGAGATGTGGGAGCACGCCGCGACCCGCGCCAACGTGGCCCTGCTGCGCGAGCGGGGGGTGCACGTGCTCGACCCCGACGTCGGACGCCTCACCGGAGCCGACACCGGCCGCGGCCGGCTGCCGCACCCCGACGCGATCCTCGAGGCCGCCCGCGACCTGCTGCTGCGCGGCGAGCGCGGTCGCGACCTGCAGGGCCGTCACGTGGTCGTGTCGGCGGGCGGCACCCGCGAGGCGCTGGACCCGGTCCGCTACCTCGGCAACCACTCCTCGGGCCGCCAGGGCCAGGCGCTCGCGGTCGCCGCGCTCTCCCGCGGGGCGCGGGTCACCCTCGTGCGCGCCCACGTCGACCTGCCCGCTCCCGCCGGCGTGGACGTCGTCGAGGTCGGCAGCACCGGTGAGCTGCGCGACGCCGTCGTCGCGGCCGCCGCGGCCGACGGCGGCGCCGACGCCGTGGTGATGGCCGCGGCGCCCGCCGACTTCCGGCCCGCCGAGGCGTCCGCGAGCAAGATCAAGAAGACCCCCGAGCAGCCCGCCCCGGTGCTGGACCTGGTGCCCACGACCGACGTCCTCGCCGAGCTGGCGGCGCACCGCGCCCGCGCCGGGCAGGTGGTCGTCGGCTTCGCCGCCGAGACCGGCGGCGACGGCCGCTCGGTGCTCGAGCTGGCCCAGGACAAGCTGCGCCGCAAGGGCTGCGACCTGCTCGTCCTCAACGACGTCGGCGGCGGCGCGGTGTTCGGCTCCGCCGACACCGAGGCCGTGGTGCTCGCGGTCGACGCCCCGCCCCGCCCCGTCCCGGCCGGGCCGAAGGGCCTCGTCGCGCACGCGGTCTGGGACGCCGTCGCCGCGCGACTCGGCTGAGGGGTGGGCGACCGCCCTCCGAGCCGTTTCCACCCTGGCGGCACCCCGTGGTTAGGGTGACCGCACCGCGCCTCCGGGCGCTCCCTCAGACCTTCCGGGGCCCTCGCCCCCACCGATCACCAGGAGCCAGCCAGTGCCAGGACGCCTCTTCACGTCCGAGTCCGTGACCGAGGGTCACCCCGACAAGATCGCGGACCAGATCAGCGACACCGTGCTGGACTACCTCCTCGCGCACGACCCGACCAGCCGGGTCGCCGTGGAGACGCTGCTGACCACCGGCCTCGTCGTCGTGGCCGGCGAGGTCGGCACCACGGCCTACGCGCCGGTGGCGGAGCTGGTGCGCAAGAAGATCCTCGAGATCGGCTACGACTCCTCCGACAAGGGCTTCGACGGCGCCAGCTGCGGCGTCCAGGTCGCGATCGGCGGGCAGTCCGCCGACATCGCCCAGGGCGTCGACACCGGCCACGAGTCCCGCACCGGCTCGGTCGACGCGCTCGACAAGCAGGGCGCCGGCGACCAGGGCCTGATGTTCGGCTACGCCTGCGACGACACCCCCGAGCTGATGCCGCTGCCGATCACGCTCGCGCAGCGGCTCGCCCAGCGCCTCACCGAGGTCCGCAAGGACGGCACGCTGGCCTACCTGCGCCCGGACGGCAAGACCCAGGTCACCATCGAGTACGACGCCGACGGCCGCCCCGTGCGCGTCGACACCGTGGTGCTGTCGACCCAGCACGCCGAGGAGGTCGAGCTCGACACCCTCGAGAAGGACGTGAAGACCCACGTCATCGACCCGGTGCTCGCGTCGTTCGACATCCCGTCCACCGACTACCGGCTGCTGGTCAACCCGACCGGTCGCTTCGTCGTCGGCGGCCCGATGGGCGACGCCGGCCTGACCGGCCGCAAGATCATCATCGACACCTACGGCGGCATGGCGCGCCACGGCGGCGGCGCCTTCTCCGGCAAGGACCCGTCGAAGGTCGACCGCTCCGCGGCGTACGCGATGCGCTGGGTGGCCAAGAACGTCGTCGCCGCCGGCCTCGCGAAGCGCTGCGAGGCGCAGGTCGCCTACGCGATCGGCAAGGCGGCGCCCGTGGGTGTCTTCATCGAGACCTTCGGCACCGGCGTCGTCGACGACGAGACGATCCAGCGCGCCGTGCTCGAGGTCTTCGACCTCCGCCCGGCCGCGATCATCCGCGACCTCGACCTGCTGCGCCCGATCTACGCCGCCACCGCGGCGTACGGGCACTTCGGTCGTGAGCTGCCCGACTTCACCTGGGAGCGCACCGACCGCGTCGACGCGCTCAAGGCCGCCGCCGGGATCTAGCCGACCCGGCAGCAGCTCCCGGCGCGGCGGGCCCGACCGGGCGCCGGGTCCCGCGAGGGCGGGCCCGGCCCGCTGTCCGTCACCGCCGCCGGCTCCGTGCACAGGCCCGGCGACGGTGTCCGTCGGGGTGTCGGTCCCGGCTGCCAGGATCGGAGCATGAGCCACGCCGACCCCGACGACCTCGCCGAGCAGCCCGCGCTGCTCCCCGAGGTCGTCCGGGCGTCGGCGCGCACCTCACGACGCCGCGCCGAGGCGGCGGCGGCCACGCCCGCCGCCGAGCCCGCCGAGGTCGACCCTGTCGCCTCGGTGCTCGTCGACGTGCCCCTGGCCCACCTCGACCGCACCTTCGACTACCTGGTGCCGCGGGCCATGGCGGACACCGTGACGGCCGGGGTGCGGGTCAAGGTCCGCTTCGCCGGCCAGGACGTCGACGGCTACGTCGTCGACCGCGCGGCGGCGAGCGAGCACGGCGGCTCCCTGCGCCCCCTGCGCCGCGTGGTCAGCGGCGAGCCGGTGCTGCGCCCGGAGGTGGCCGCCGTCGCGGCCCGCCTCGCCGAGCGGTACGCCGGGACGCGCGGCGACGTGCTCCGTCTCGCCGTGCCGCCGCGCCACGCCACCACGGAGAAGAAGGCGTCCCCGCCGGCCCCGGCGCCGCCGGCGCCCGGCCCCACGCGCGACGCCGCCGTCGCCGCGTGGACCGGTCACGAGCCGGCCGGGGCGTTCCTGGCGCACCTCGCGGAGGGCGGGTCGCCCCGCGCGGTGTGGACCGCCGCCCCGGGGGCGGACTGGCCGCTGCTGCTCGCCCACGCCGCCGCGACGGCGTACGCCGGGGGGCGCGGGGCCCTGCTCTGCGTGCCCGACGGTCGTGACGTCGACCGGGTGTCCGCCGCGCTGACGGCGGTGCTGGGGGAGGGCCACCACGTGGCGCTGCGCGCCGACGTGGGGCCGGCCGCCCGCTACCGCGACTTCCTCGCCGTGTCCCGCGGCGCGCGCCGGGTCGTGGTCGGCACCCGCGCGGCCGCGCTCGCGCCCGTCGCCGACCTGGGGCTGGTGGCGATCTGGGACGACGGCGACGACCTGCACGCCGAGCCGAGGGCGCCGTACCCCCACACCCGCGAGACGCTGCTGCTGCGCGCGGAGGAGCAGGGCACGGCCGCGCTGGTGGGCGGGTTCGCCCGCACCGTCGAGGCGGCCCAGCTGGTGCGCTCGGGCTGGGCGCACGCGGTGGCGCCGCCTCGCGAGGTGGTGCGGTCGCGGGTGACGGTCACCGTGGCCGGGGCCGACGACCGGGAGGTCGAGCGGGACCCGGCCGGGCGCGCCGCGCGGTTCCCGACCGTCGCCCGCGACGTGGTCCGCGACGCCCTGACGCGCGGGCCGGTGCTGGTGCAGGTGCCGCGCGGCGGCTACGCGCCCAGCCTGGCGTGCGCGCGCTGCCGCACCCCGGCCCGCTGCCCGCGCTGCCACGGGCCGCTCGCCGTCGACGGTCCTGACGCCCCGCCCACCTGCCGCTGGTGCGGCACCGCCGACCCCGGCCACGCCTGCTCCGAGTGCGGCGACACCCGCCTGCGCGCGCCGGTCCGGGGCAGCGACCGCACCACCGAGGAGCTCGGCCGCGCGCTACCGGGCGCGCGCCTGCGCTCCTCGGCCGGCGACGGCGTGCTGGCGTCCGTGCCCGACGAGCCGGCCGTCGTCGTGGCCACGCCCGGGGCCGAGCCGGTCGTCGAGCCGGGCACCGGGTCGGGGGCCGGGTCGGGGGCCGGGTCGGGGGAGGGCGGCGCGGGCTACGACGCCGTGGTCCTGCTCGACACCTGGCTGACCCTGGGGCGGGTCGACCTGCGCAGCGACGAGGAGGCCCTGCGGCGCTGGCTGGGCGCCGCCGGCCTGGTGCGGCCCGGTGGTCGCGTCGTGGTCGTCGGTGACCCCGGGCACCCGGCCGTGCAGGCGCTGGTGAGGTGGGACCCGGCCGGGTTCGCGGAGCGCGAGACCGTGTCGCGGGCCGAGGCGGGGCTGCCGCCCGCGAGCCGCCTGGCCTCGCTGACGGCACCGGCCGAGGTGCTCGCCGAGGCCCTCGAGCAGCTCGGCGTGCCCGAGGGGGTCGACGTCCTGGGCCCGGTGCCGGTGCTGCCCACCGGCCCGTCCGCTCTCGCCGAGGACGACCTCGAGCGGGTCGTGCTGAAGGTGCCACGGGTGGCGGGCCCGGGCCTGTCACGCGCGCTGGCGGACCTGCTGCGGCGCCGCTCGGCCCGCAAGCAGCCCGTCGTCCGGGTGCAGGTCGACCCGCCGAGCCTGTGACGCGGCCGCCCACCTGCGACCGGGTCGGGGTCGGGGTGCGTCCCCGGTGGCGCCCTAGACTGCGAGGTCGACCCGTCCCACCCTCCACCACCAGGAGCCGCCCCGTGGCCGTCCGGCCCGTCCGCCTCTTCGGGGACCCCGTGCTGCGCCGTCGCGCGAGCGAGGTCACCGACTTCGACGCCGAGCTGCGCCGGTTGGTCGAGGACCTGACCGACACCATGCTGGAGGCGCCCGGAGCCGGTCTGGCCGCGCCCCAGATCGGGGTCGGGGTGCGGGTCTTCACCTGGAACGTCGACGGCGAGGTCGGCCACCTGGTGAACCCGACGCTCGAGCTGTCCGAGGAGGAGCAGGTGGGGCTCGAGGGGTGCCTGTCGCTGCCCGAGCTGACCGCCGAGTGCCGTCGGGCGATGTCGGTCGTCGCGAAGGGCTTCGACGTCCACGGCGAGCCGGTCACGGTCCACGGCTCCGAGCTGCTCGCGCGGGCGATCCAGCACGAGACCGACCACCTCGACGGCGTGCTGTTCATCGACCGCCTCGACGCCGAGGCCCGCAAGGCCGTGATGCGCGAGGTCCGGGCGGCCGAGTGGTTCGCCGCGGAGAAGCCGCGGGTCAAGGTCTCGCCCCACGTCACCGGGGGCCTCGGCCTGTGAGCGCCGCGTGAGGGTCGTCTTCGCGGGCACGCCCGAGGTCGCGCTCCCGGCCCTGGCCGCCGTGGCCGCCTCGGGCCACGAGCTCGTCGGCGTCGTCACCCGCCCCGACGCGCCCACCGGGCGCGGCCGGCGGCTGGTCGCCAGCCCGGTCGCCCGGGCGGCCGAGGAGCTCGGCGTCCCCCTGCTGAAGCCCGACCACCCCCGTGACCCCGCGTTCCAGGAGGAGCTGGGCTCCCTGGCGCCGGACTGCTGCCCGGTCGTCGCCTACGGCGCGCTCCTGCCGACCTCCGCGCTGGGGATCCCGGCCCACGGATGGGTCAACCTGCACTTCTCGCTGCTCCCGGCCTGGCGCGGGGCCGCGCCGGTGCAGCACGCGCTGTGGGCGGGCGACGAGATCACCGGGGCCACCACCTTCCGGATCGTCAGGGCGATGGACGCGGGCCCGACGTACGGCGTGATGACGGAGGTCGTGCGTCCGGACGACACCGCGGGCGACCTCCTCGGGCGCCTGGCCACGGGCGGCGCCGGCCTGCTGGTGGCGACGCTCGACGGCATCGAGGACGGATCGCTGGTGGCCCGGGAGCAGCCCGACGAGGGCGTCTCCCTCGCGCCCAAGATCGAGGTCGAGCACGCCCGGGTGGTGTGGACCGAGCCGGCTCTCGCCGTCGACCGGCGCGTGCGGGCCTGCACCCCGGCGCCCGGCGCGTGGTCGACCCACGACGGCGAGCGGGTCAAGGTGGGCCCGGTCGGCCTCGACGTGCCCGACGACGTGAGCGCGGCCGGCGTCGCTCCCGGCGCGCTGGTGGTGCGCAAGGACGCCGTCTACGTCGGCACCGCGACGACACCGGTGCGCCTGGGCGAGGTGAAGCCGTTCGGCAAGAGGCAGATGCCCGCCGCCGACTGGGCCCGCGGCGCGCGGCTCGCCGACGGCGAGCTGCTCGGGGGCGGGCGGTGAGCCGGCCGGACCCCGCGCGGATGGCGGCCTACGAGGTGCTCCGCGCCGTCCGCGTCGAGGACGCCTACGCCAACCTGGTGCTGCCCCGGCTGCTGCGCGAGCACGGCCTCACCGGCCGCGACGCCGCCTTCGCCACCGAGCTGGCCTCGGGCACGCTGCGCCGGCGCGGCACCTACGACGCGATCCTCGACGCCTGCACCGACCGACCGCTGGCCACGACGGCGGCGAAGGTCGTCGACGCGCTGCGGCTCGGCGCCCACCAGCTGCTGGCGATGCGGGTGCCGCCGCACGCGGCCATCTCCACGACGGTCGACCTGGTGCGGGACCGCGCGGGGAAGGGGGCCTCGGGCTTCGCGAACGCCGTGCTGCGGCGGGTCGG
Organism: Nocardioides lentus; assembly: GCF_039529515.1. Taxonomy (NCBI): domain Bacteria; kingdom Bacillati; phylum Actinomycetota; class Actinomycetes; order Propionibacteriales; family Nocardioidaceae; genus Nocardioides; species Nocardioides lentus. Next base: position 40,464 of record NZ_BAAAMY010000015.1, on the reverse strand, counting down.
CGGTCGCGACCTCGACGCGTGGCTCGACGAGCTGGCGCCGAGCGGCTCCGACGCCGACCTCGCCGTGCGGCACAGCCACCCCGCGTGGGTGGTCGCGGCGCTCCGCGAGGCGCTCGACGGCGCCGACGACGAGCTCGCGGCGCTCCTCGCCGCCGACAACGCGGCCCCGGCCGTGACCCTCGTCGCGCGCCCCGGCCGCATCAGCCGGGACGCGCTGCTCGACCAGGTGGGCGTCGGCGGGGGCGGGACGCCGACCGCCCTGTCGAAGCGCGGCGTCACGATGACCGGGGGCGACCCGGGTGCCGTGCCGGCCGTGGCGGCCGGCGACGCTGGTGTGCAGGACGAGGGCTCCCAGCTGGTGGCGCTGGCCCTCGCGAGGGCGCCGCTGACCGGCTCGGACGCGCGTTGGCTCGACCTCACCGCCGGTCCGGGCGGCAAGGCCGCGCTTCTCGCGGGGCTCGGGGCCCAGCGCGGTGCGCTCCTGACGGCCGTCGAGAAGCAGCCCCACCGCGCCGACCTGGTACGACGGGCCCTCCGCGGCGCGGAGGGGGTCGCGGAAGTGCTCACCGCCGACGGCACCGACCCCGGCCTGGAGGCGGGGTCCTTCGACCGGGTGCTCGTCGACGCGCCCTGCTCGGGGCTCGGGGCGCTGCGCCGGCGGCCCGAGGCGCGGTGGCGTCGTACGGCCGCGGACGTGGACGACCTCGTCCCCCTCCAGCGCGCGCTGCTCGACTCCGCGCTGCGGCTGGTCCGCCCCGGTGGCGTCGTCCTCTACGCGACGTGCTCGCCGCTGCTGGCCGAGACCCGCGACGTCGTGGCGCCGGTCGCCGCGCGTGACGACGTGACGCTGGAGCCCTGCCCGATGCCCGTCGACGCCCCCGGTCCGCTGCCGGGCACGACCCAGCTGTGGCCCCACCGCCACGGCACGGACGCGATGTTCGCCGCGCTGCTCCGCCGTACCTGACGTCGAGTCGGCAGGTGTGTGCGGCTCCGGAGCGCTGAGTCGGCAGGTGTGTGCGGCCGGGGAGCGCTGAGTCGGCACTTGTGGGCAGCCGGTCGGGTCGGGCCGTCCCGGCGGTGCACGGAACTGACGACTCGGCGTCGCGGCGGCGCACGGAGCTGCCGACCCGGCTAGTCGAGGACGTGGCGCAGGTAGCGGCCGGGGGCCTCGAGGTAGGAGCGCCAGTGGGTGACGAGCTCGAGGTCCTCCCAGGCGGTCTCGCGCAGGCCCCAGTCGCCGACCTCCAGCAGGCGCGCGCCGGGCAGGGCGGCCAGGACGGGGGAGTGGGTGGCGCAGACGACCTGGCCGCCCAGCCTCGCGACGTCGGCGAGGGTGCCGATCAGCGCGAGGGTGGCGGAGAACGAGAGCGCCGCCTCCGGCTCGTCGAGGCAGTAGAAGCCGGGACCGTCGAACCGGGTGCGCAGCACCTCCAAGAAGGACTCCCCGTGGCTCATCTCGTGGAAGACGGGCTCCCGGTCGTGGCCGGCGGGGTGGTCCTCGAGGAACGTGTACCAGCTGTGCATCGTCTCCGCACGCAGGAAGAAGCCGTAGCGCCCGGTGGCGAGCCCCCGCCGGAGCCGGAGGGCGCCGCCCAGCGGTGACTCGGTGGCCCGGGTGGTGTGGCGCCCCCACGGGGTCCCGCCCTCGGGGGAGAGCCCGTACGCCTCGGCCAGCGCCTCCACGATCGTCGACTTGCCCGAGCCGTTCTCCCCGACGAGGAGGGTCACGCCGCGGGCCGGGCGGAACCCCTCCCGCACCACCTGCTCGACCGCGGGCACCGTGCGCGGCCACGCGCCGGTGGGCAGCCGGCTCTCGTCCTCCACCCACGCTCGCACCACGGGCGGGCCGTCGACGTCCACGCGCCTCACGCTACGGCCCGGCGCCGACGTCGGCTCGGGTGTGATCTCGCTCGCTCTCGGCCGGAGAAGCGTGACACGGCGTCGCGGATACGTGACACTGTGTCGCAGACACCATGTCGCACACACCATCGGAGGAGTCGACGTGACCAGCACCCTGCACCCCGAGACCGCCGCCACCGACGGGCGCGGCGAGCCGCGACCCGCCGAGGACCGCAGCGTCGCGCAGCGGCTGCTGGACTCCAGCCGGGAGCTGTCCTACGACCCCACCGTCGAGGTCGACTGGGAGACCCCCCTCGACGAGAGCCTGCACGGGGCCAGCCCGGAGTGGTCGACGCTCTACGGCACGTCGTACTGGGACGAGCTCAGCGAGGAGCAGCGCCGCGAGCTGACCCGCCAGGAGTCGGCCTGCGTCGCGAGCACCGGCATCTGGTTCGAGCTGATCCTGCAGCAGATGATGATCCGCGACATGTACACCACGGACCGCACGTCCGCGGAGTTCCAGTGGGCACTCACCGAGATCGCCGACGAGTGCCGGCACTCGATCATGTTCGCGCGCGGCGCCGAGAAGCTGAACGCCCCGGCGTACCTGCCGAAGCGCCACGTCCTCGAGCTCGGCCGGTTCTTCAAGACCGTCGCCACGGGCGAGGCCGCCTACGCCGCGATCCTCGTCGCCGAGGAGGTGCTCGACGTCATGCAGCGCGACTGGATGCGCGACGAGCGCGTGGTGCCGTTCGTGCGCACCATCAACAACATCCACGTGGTCGAGGAGTCGCGGCACATGAAGTTCGCCCGCGACGAGGTGATCGAGCGCATGAAGGGCGCCGGCCGACTGCGCCGCGAGGCCAGCGCGCTCCTGGTGGCCTCCGCCGCCTACTTCATCGTCACCAGCATGGTCACATCGCGCGTGTACGCCGAGGCCGGGCTGGACGTCGACCGCGCCGTGGAGGCGGCCGCCGGCAACGCCCACCACCACGCCATGATGCGCTCCAGCTGCGCCGGCCTGATGGACTTCCTCGGCGAGGCGGGCCTGCTCACCCGGGCTGCGCGCCGCATCTACGGGCGCGCGCACCTCCTCTGAGGACGAGCGACCCACGACGCGACCCACGACCCGACCGCCGTCGACGACCCCACGACCAGCCGAGCCGAGACCGCCATGGCCCACGTCATCACGCAGAACTGCTGCAAGGACGCCACCTGCGTGTCCGTCTGCCCCGTCAACTGCATCCACCCCGGCCCCACCGAGGCCGGCCACCACGAGGCGCCGATGCTCTACATCGACGCCGACGCGTGCATCGACTGCGGGGCCTGCGTCGACGCCTGCCCGATCGACGCCGTGGTGCCGGCGGACTCGCTCGCGCCGGCCGAGGTCGTCTACGCCGACGTCAACCGTGACTTCTACGCCGACCGCCGGCCGGTGGCGCAGCGTCCGGAGGGCTCGCCGCTGTTCCGGGCCTGGGAGCCGCCGAGCTTCGACTGGGCGCTCCCGGGCGACTTCCGCGCCCCCGACGTGGCCGTGGTCGGCACCGGGCCGGCCGGCATGTACGCCGTCGACCACCTGCTGCGCCACACCGACGCCCGGATCACCCTGGTGGACCGGCTCGAGGTAGCCGGCGGGCTGGTCCGGTACGGCGTGGCGCCCGACCACCCCGCGACCCGCCGCATCGACGCCACCTTCGCCCGACTGCGCGACCACCCCCGCGTCGAGGTCTGCCTCGGGGTCGAGGTCGGCCGCGACGTGAGCACCGACCAGGTCGCCGAGCACTTCGGCGCCGTCGTGTACGCCGTGGGCGCGTCCGTGGGCCGCGGGCTCGGCGTCCCCGGCGAGGACCTGCCCGGCAGCGTGCCGGGTCCGCGGGCGGTCGGCTGGTACACCGGCCACCCCGACGTCCCCGCCGACGCCGTGCCGACCGACCACCCCCGCGCCGTCGTCGTCGGCACCGGCAACGTCGCCCTGGACGTCGCGCGCGTGCTCACCGGTGACCCCGACGGCCTCCGCGCCACGGACGCGGCCCGCCACGCCGTCGACGCGATCGCCAGCGGCTCCCTGCGCGAGGTGGTCCTGCTCGGGCGGCGCGGACCCGAGCACGCCGCCTGGACCGCCCCCGAGCTGCGCGCCCTCGTCGCCCGCGCGGCGGAGGTCGGTGGCGTCGAGGTCGTGCTCGACGAGACCGGGCCCACCGACGCCGGGGACCTCGCGGGTCCGGGCTCGTCGGCCTCGCTCCTGGCGGACCTGCCGCGCCGTCGCGTCGACCTGGCCGGCCCGCCGGAGCCGGGCCGCCGGGTCGTCCTGCGCTTCGACGCCCGGGTCGCCGAGCTCCGCGGGAACCGCCGCGTCGAGGAGGTCGTGCTCGACGACGGCGCCCGGGTGACCGCGGGCCTCCTGGTCAGCGCCGTCGGCCACCGCGGCGCCCCGGTGCCGGGCCTGCCGTTCGACGAGGCCACCGGCACCGTGCCGCACGAGGCCGGTCGCGTCGTCGGGCGCCCGGGCACCTACGTGACCGGGTGGATCAAGCGCGGCAGCTCCGGGGGCATCGGCGACAACCGCGCCGACGCCGCCGAGACCGTCCGCACCCTGCTCGCCGACGCCACCGCCGGCGCCCTGCCGCGGCCTCCCCGCAGCCGCCGGGGCTTCCACCGCACCGCCCGCCGGCTCCGCCGCACGACGCCCTGACGCGGGCCGTCGTGCGCGTCCCGGCCGGCCCGGCGGGCTAGGTTGGCGGACGTGGCCAGCCCTTCCCCCGCGATCGAGGTCGAGGTCGACGGCCGTGTGGTCCGCGTCTCCAACCCCGACCGCGTCTACTTCCCCGAGACCGGGGCCACCAAGCGGGACCTGGTCGACTACTACCTCGCGGTGGGCGACGGCATCGTCAACGCGCTGTGGGAGCGACCCTGCATGCTGCACCGCTTCCCCACGGGGCTGGCGGGGGAGAAGGTCCACCAGAAGCGGCTGCCGAAGGGCGCGCCCGCGTGGGTCGAGACCGTGCGACTGACGTTCCCGCGCTGGAACCGCACCGCCGACGAGCTGTGCGTCACCGAGCTGGGCAGCGTGATCTGGGCCGTGCAGATGTCGACGGTCGAGTTCCACCCGTGGAACAGCCGCCGCGGTCACGTCGAGGAGCCCGACGAGTGGCGCATCGACCTCGACCCGGGACCCGACTGCGACTGGTCCACGGTCCAGCGGACGACGGGCGTGGTCCACGAGGTGCTCGACGAGCTCGGGGCGGTCGGACACCCCAAGACCAGCGGCGGGCGGGGGCTGCACGTCTACGTCCGCACGACGCCGCGCCCGTTCGCCGAGGTCCGGCGGGCCGCACTGGCGTTCGCCCGCGAGGTGGAGCGGCGCGCGGACGACGTCACCACCGCCTGGTGGCGCAAGGACCGCGACCCCGCGGACCTGTTCGTCGACTACAACCAGAACAGCCGCGACCACACCATCGCCGCGGCGTACTCGGTGCGCGGCACGCCGCGCGGGACGGTCTCCACCCCGGTGCGCTGGGACGAGGTCGACGACTGCGAGCCCGACGACTTCACCCTCGCCACCGTCCCCGCCCGCTACGCCGAGCTCGGCGACCTGCACGCGCGGATCGACGAGCACCCCTTCGACCTCGCGCCGCTCCTGGAGTGGGCCGACCGCGACGAGCGGGACGGCGCGGCCGCCCCGCCCGAGCCGGAGGACCCGTCGTGAGGGGTGACTGGGACGACCTGGCCCGCCGCCTCACCGGTGCGGCCCTCTCCCTCGACGTGTACGACGCGGTGGTCGTCGGCGACACCCGGCCCCCCGCCCGCCGCTCCTTCCTGGGGCTCGGCCCGGCCCGCCGGCCCGACGTGCCCCGACGCTGGGTGCAGGTGACGGCCGCCCAGAGCGTGCTGGTCGGCGAGTGCGTCGGCGCGCGGTCGTGGGGCGGCGGGTGGGACCTGGCCCCCGACGTCGTCGACGCGCTGCTGCGCCAGGGCTGGGAGAAGCCCTGGTCGACGGACTCCACCGCGCTGTGGCGCGAGGCGCCGCTCCAGGCGGCACCGCGGCTCGCCCGCTCGCTCGTCCGCGCCCTGCAGACGATGGGCTGCGAGGTGGCCGGCCTCGAGGTCGAGCGGACCCGCGAGGAACCCGAGCCCTGAGACCCCGTGTGCACGATCGTGCACGGGGAACCGGTCGCGGGTGCCCGACCGAACCACCCACAGCGCCCGCGACCTCGCCCGTGACCTCGCCCGTGACCACTTCGGCCACGACCACCTGCTCCCCGGGCAGGCCGACGTCGTCGAGGCCCTGGCGGAGGGGAGCGACGTGCTCCTCGTGGCGCCGACCGGCGCCGGGAAGTCCTTGACCTACCTCGTCGCGGGCCGGCTGCTCGACGGCCCGGTGCTCGTCGTCTCGCCGCTGCTCGCCCTCGAGCAGGACCAGGTCGACGCCGTGACCCGCGCGCCCACCGAGGTCGCCGCGGCCCGGCTGAGCTCGGTGGAGACGCCCGCGCAGCGCGAGGAGGCCCTGGCGCGCGCCGCCGCCGGCGAGGTCGGCTACCTCTTCTGCTCGCCCGAGCTGCTCGCCGACGCCGACGTCCGGGCCGCCCTGGGGGCGCTCGCCCCGGTGCTGGTCACCGTCGACGAGGCGCACTGCGTCTCCGCGTGGGGGCACTCCTTCCGCCCCGACTACCAGCGCCTCGGCGCGCTCGTCGCCGACCTGGGGTCGCCGCCGGTGCTGGCCATGACGGCCACCGCGGCCGCCCCGGTGCGCGACGAGATCGTCGAGCGGCTGCGGATGCGTGAGCCGCGGGTGGTGGTCACCGGGTTCGACCGTCCCGAGATCGAGCTCGTGGTCCGGCGCTGCCGTGACGCCGACGCGCAGACGTCGGCGACCCGCGCGCTGGTGGCCGAGCAGCACGCCGCCGGCCACGCCGGCCTCGTCTACGCGCGCACCCGCCCGGCGGTCGAGGAGCTCGCCGCGCTGCTCGCCGAGGACCTCGGCGGCGAGCACGTCGCGGCGTACCACGGCGGCATGGCGCGGCGCCGACGCGAGCAGGTCCAGGACGACTTCATGGCCGGGCGCCTCGACGTGGTCGTCGCGACCTCGGCGTTCGGGATGGGCGTCGACAAGCCCGACGTCCGCTTCGTCGTGCACGCCCAGGTCCCGGGGTCGCCCGACACCTACTACCAGGAGGTCGGCCGCGCCGGCCGCGACGGCGAGGCCGCCACCGCGGTAATGATGTACCGACCCGAGGACCTCGCGCTGGGCCGCTACTTCGTCGGCGGCGTCCCCTCGCGCACCGAGCTGCGCCGCACGCTCGACGTGGTCGGCGGCCTCACGCGCGCCGACAGCCTCGCCGCCGTCGACCTCGCCGCCGTCGACCCGGCCGCGGTGGCCGACGAGCTCCCGTTCGGACGCCGGAAGGCCGGACGCCTGCTGACGCTGCTCGAGCTGGGCCGGGTCCGGCTCGACGACGGCGACCCCGAGCCGCGCGCCGTCGTCGACTCCGCCCTCGAGGTCGCGGAGGCCCAGCAGCGTCTCGAGCGCAGCCGCGTCGAGATGGTCCGCACGTACGCCGAGACCCACCGCTGCCGCGTCGAGTTCCTGCTGGCCTACTTCGGCGAGCAGCACGAGCCCTGCGGGCACTGCGACGCCTGCCGCGCGGGCACCGCCGCCGACGCGCACGCCGAGGTCGAGCGGGCCGACCACCCGTTCGCGCCCTCGACCGCGGTGCGCCACCCCGAGTTCGGCGACGGCACCGTCACCGACGCCGAGGCCGACACCGTCACGGTCCTCTTCGACGACGCCGGCTACCGCACCCTCGACGTCCGCCTGGCCCAGGAGCACGAGCTGCTCACCGCCCGCTGAACGGGCCGGACCGGGCGCCGGGGCGGCCGCGCCGTGGCCTAGGTTGGCGCGGGTGGGCATCCAGATCACGCCGAGCATCCTCAACGCCGACTTCGCCCGCCTGGGCGAGGAGGTGGCCCGGATCGGCTCGGCCGACCTCGTGCACGTCGACGTGATGGACAACCACTTCGTGCCCAACCTGACCTTCGGCCCGACGATGGTCGAGGCCCTGGCGCGCAGCACGGACACCCCGCTCGACGCGCACCTCATGATCACCGACGTCGACCGCCACGCCCCGACGTACGTCGAGGCCGGGTGCGCGTCGGTCACCTTCCACGTCGAGGCTGCCGCCGCACCGGTCCGGCTGGCTCGCGAGATCCGCGCCGCCGGCGCCCGCGCCAGCATGGCGCTGAGGCCCGCGACCCCGATCGAGCCGTACGGCGACCTGCTCGGCGAGCTCGACATGGTGCTGCTGATGACCGTCGAGCCCGGCTTCGGGGGCCAGTCCTTCCTCGACCTCGTCGTGCCCAAGATCCGCCGGACCCGGGCACTGCTCGACGCCCACGGCGTCGAGTGCCGCCTCCAGGTCGACGGCGGCGTGTCGCCCGAGACCATCGAGCGCTGCGCCGAGGCCGGCGCCGACACGTTCGTCGCGGGCAGCGCCGTCTACTCCGCCGACGACCCCGACGCGATGATCGCCGAGCTGCGAGGTCTCGCCGAGGGGGCCCGCACCAACGGGTGAGCAGACGCACACCGGGAACAAACGCCACCTCTGGCATATTGAGCCCGAAGACGAGCGACACGCTCGCGTGCTCTGGGGTCGGTGGAAATCCGAGCCGGCGGTGAAAGTCCGCGACCCGGCCACCGCCAGTGGCCGGTTGACCAGGTGCAACTCCTGGACCGACGGTGAGAGTCCGGAAGGGAAGCGCACGCAGGCGAGACGACGTGGCCACCGGCCCCGCCGTCGGACCGCACCACCTGCGCCCACCCTCCCCGGGGCCTCACGGACCACCGAGAGGCACAGCCAGATGTTCACCGGGATCGTCGAGGAGCTCGGCACCGTCCGCGCCGTCGAGCGCGTCGGGGCCGACCAGGACGCCGCACGACTGACCGTCGCCGCCGGCACCGTCACCACGGACGCCGCGCTCGGCGACTCGATCGCCGTCAACGGCTGCTGCCTGACGGTCGCGGCGCTCGGCGACGGCGAGTTCACCGCCGACGTCATGCTCGCCACCCTCGAGCGCACCTCGCTGGCCGACGTCGCCGCGGGCGCCCCGGTCAACCTCGAGCGGGCCGCCACGCTGCAGACGCGGCTCGGCGGCCACCTCGTGCAGGGCCACGTCGACGGCGTCGGCACCGTCGTGGCCCGCGAGCCCGGCGAGCACTGGGAGGTCGTGTCGATCGACCTGCCCGACCCCGCGCTCGGCCGCTACCTCGTCGACCAGGGCTCGGTGACCGTCGACGGCGTGAGCCTGACGGTGCTGCGCACCACCCCGACCGGGTTCGCGGTGAGCCTGATCCCCGAGACCCTCGCCCGCACCACGCTGGGCGCCCGCGCCGTCGGCGAGCGGGTCAACCTCGAGGTCGACGTGCTCGCCAAGCACGTCGAGAAGCTGCTGGCCCACCGCGGGGGGACGGCGTGACCGACCAGGCGCTCCAGTGGCTGCTGCACGGCACCATCGCGGTCGCCGGCGGCCAGCTCGCCGTCCGCGAAGTCGTCGGCAACGCGTTCGGTCTCGCCTCCGCGCTGCTCGGGATGCGCCGAGTCGTGTGGGCCTGGCCCGTCGGGCTGGTCGGCAACACCCTGCTGTTCACCGTGTTCGTCACCGGCGAGCTCGGCGGGTCGACCGGCGGCGAGCCGCTGTGGGGCCAGGCCGGTCGCCAGCTGATGTTCGTCGCGGTCGGCCTCTACGGCTGGTGGCGCTGGTCCGCGGCCGGCCGGAGCCGGGCCGGTGACGACGGCGGCGCGGTCGCCCCGAGGTGGGCCGGCGCGACCGAGCGGCTGCAGCTGCTCGGCCTCGCCGTCCTCGGGTACGCCGCGGCGTACGCCCTGCTCAGCGCGATCGGCTCCTGGGGGCCCGCCACCGAGGCCTGGATCCTCGCCGGCTCGCTGCTCGCGACCTGGGGGATGGCCCGCGGCTACGTCGAGTTCTGGCTGGTCTGGATCGCCGTCGACGTCGTCGGGGTGACCACGCTGGTGCAGGCCGGCTACTACCCCACCGCGGCGATGTACCTGTTCTACGGCGCGTTCTGCGTCGTCGGCCTCCTCACCTGGTGGCGCGCCTCGCGGCGCGTCGTCGAGGTGGCCGCCACCACGAAGGAGGAGGTGCTGCGATGAGCGGCCCCACGAGCGGACCCGAGGGGGTCCGCCTCGACAGCGTCGAGCGCGCGATCGCCGACATCGCCGCCGGGAAGGCGGTCGTCGTCGTCGACGACGAGGACCGGGAGAACGAGGGCGACATCATCTTCGCCGCGTCGAGGGCGACGCCGGAGCTGATGGCGTTCACGATCCGGCACTCCTCGGGGGTGATCTGCGTGCCGATGGAGGCCACGACCCTCGAGCGGCTCGAGATCCCCCTGATGACGCCCCACAACCGGGACCCGCTGCGCACGGCCTACACGATCTCGGTCGACGCCCGCGACGGCACCACCACCGGCATCTCGGCCGCGGACCGCGCGCACACCGCACGCGTGCTCGCCGACTCCGCCACCGAGTCCTGGGAGCTCACCCGCCCCGGGCACGTGTTCCCCCTGCGCTACCGCGAGGGCGGTGTGCTGGTGCGGCGTGGTCACACCGAGGCGGCCGTCGACCTCGCCCGCCTCGCCGGGCTCACCCCGGCCGGCGTGCTGGTCGAGGTCGTCAACGACGACGGCACGATGAAGCGCGGCCCCGAGCTGCGCGAGTTCGCCGACACCCACGGCCTGGCCATGATCTCGATCGAGGCCCTGGTGCGGCACCGGCGGCGGACCGAGGCCCACGCGCAGCGCGTCGCGACCACCCGCCTGCCGACGCGGTACGGCGACTTCACCGCGCACGGCTACCGGGTCACCCTCGACGGCTCCGAGCACGTCGCGCTCGTCCACGGCGACCTCGACGCCGCGATCGCGGCGGGGGAGCCGGTGCTGACCCGCGTGCACTCCGAGTGCCTGACCGGCGACGTGTTCGGCTCCGACCGCTGCGACTGCGGTCCCCAGCTCGACGAGGCCATGGAGCGGATCGTCGCCGAGGGCACGGGCGTCGTGGTCTACCTGCGCGGCCACGAGGGTCGCGGCATCGGCCTGGTCGCCAAGCTGCAGGCCTACCAGCTGCAGGACGGCGGTCGCGACACCGTCGACGCCAACCTCGACCTGGGCCTGCCCGCGGACGCGCGTCACTACGGCACCGCCACCCAGGTCCTCAAGGACCTCGGCGTCACCTCGGTGCGGCTGATGACCAACAACCCCGAGAAGACCGCCGACCTCGCCGACTACGGCGTCGCGGTCGCGGAGCGGGTGCCGCTCACGCCCCGCCCCAACGACCACAACCTGGCCTACCTGCTCACCAAGCGCGACCGCATGGGCCACCAGATCGGCAACCTCCCCGAGCAGAGCGACCCCTCCGACCACCCCGACCTCGCCCCCCAGGAGTCAGCACGATGAGCGGCCACGGCGCCCCCGCCCCCGAGACCTTCGACGCCTCCGACCTGCGGGTCGCGGTCGTCGCCGCGAGCTGGCACACCGAGGTCATGGACGGGCTCCTCGCCGGCGCCCACCGGGCGCTCGCCGAGCACGGCGTCCAGGGCGCGACGGTGGTCCGGGTGCCCGGCACCTTCGAGCTGCCGGTCGTCGCCGGCGTGCTGGCCCACCGCGGGTACGACGCCGTCGTCGCCCTCGGCGTGGTCGTGCGCGGCGGCACGCCCCACTTCGACTACGTCTGCTCGGCCGCCACCGACGGGCTGACCCGGGTCGCACTCGACCACAGCGTCCCCGTCGGGTTCGGGGTGCTGACCTGCGACACCGACGCCCAGGCCCTCGACCGCGCCGGCCTCCCCGGCAGCAGCGAGGACAAGGGGCACGAGGCCACCACGGCCGCCCTCGCCACGGCCCGCGTGCTCCGCGAGCTGCCCCCGCGCTGAGGCGTCCCACCGCCGTCGCCACAGGGCCTCGGTGACCGAGCCCGTCGGCTCGGGCAGCCGGCGCCTGCCCCGGGCCCTCCTCGGCGGGCTCCTCGTCGCGCTGCTGGCCGCGGGCGACGCATGACCGCCCCGCCCGCCCCGCGACCCGACGAGGTCGTCCACCCCGCCGTGCGCCTGCGGATCCGTGGCCCGCTGCGGAGGGTCGCCGGGCTCGAGGTCGGGGTCGTGCGCGACACCCTCGGCGTCAGCGACGCCCACCTGTCCACGAACCTCGAGGTGCTGGCCGACGGGATCCCCCGACACCGCCGCGTGACGGCCTAGCCTCGCGGCGTGGACATCCTGCAGCTGGTCGGCGCCGCGCTGCTCATCGGCGAGTACGTCGTGAAGATCGGCGCCCTCGGCACGGTGCCGGAGGGCCGCAACCCCGGCTCGTCGTCGGCCTGGCTGCTCGCGATCTTCTTCATCCCGGTGCTCGGGCTGCCGCTGTACTGGCTGATCGGCAGCCCCTACGTCCGGGGTCGACGCCACCGCGTGCAGGCCGAGGCCAACCAGCTGCTCGTCGAGCACACCCGGGCCCTGCCGACCGTGCCGGACGGGTTCGCGCCGGGGCCGGGTCTCGAGTCCGTGGTGCGCATGAGCCGCCACCTCACCGGCCTGCCCTGCGTCACCGGCACCGACGAGGCGGTCCACACCGAGACCGACGCGGCCTTCGCGGCCATGGCCCGCGCCGTCGGGGCCGCCGAGCACTACGTGCACGTCGAGTTCTACATCGCCAGCTGGGACGACGCCACCGACCCGGTCTTCAGCGCGCTGGTCGCCGCCGGCCGGCGCGGGGTCCAGGTCCGTTTCCTCCTCGACCACCTCGGCTCGCGGAAGTACGACGGCTTCCGCTCCCTGCAGCGCCGGCTCGCCCAGGCCGGCATCGCCTGCCACCTGATGATGCCGATCCGGCCGCTGCGCGGGCAGTGGCGCCGCCCGGACCTGCGCAACCACCGCAAGCTGCTCGTCGTGGACGGCCGCCGCGCCTTCGTGGGGTCCCACAACCTGATCGGCCCGTCGTACGGCAGCGAGCGCAACGCCCGGGTGGGCCGGCGGTGGAAGGACCTGACGCTCGAGCTGTCCGGCGAGGCGGTCGTCGGGGTGGAGGCGGTCTTCGCCACCGACTGGTACCTCGAGACCGGCGAGCGGCTCGACCCCGACGAGTTCGGGCTCGCCCGGTCCGGCACCGCGACCCCGGGCACCAACGCGATGCAGCTCGTGCCGTCGGGCCCGGGCTTCCCCAGCGGACCCAACCTGCGGCTGTTCACCGCGCTCGTGCACGCCGCGACGCGCGCCGTGTCCATCACCAGCCCCTACTTCGTGCCCGACGAGTCGCTGCTCGCCGCGATCACGTCCGCGGCCTACCGCGGCGTGCGGGTGGACCTGTTCGTGGGCGAGGAGGCCGACCAGTTCGTCGTCGGCCACGCCCAGCGCTCCTACTACTCCGCGCTCCTCGAGGCCGGGGTGCGGATCCACCTCTACCCCGCGCCGGCGGTGCTGCACGCGAAGTACCTCACCGTCGACGGCACGGTCGGCGTGCTCGGCTCGTCCAACATGGACTACCGCTCCTACACGCTGAACTACGAGGTGATGCTGCTCGGCTTCGGCGGGGGCCTGGTGCAGCGGCTGCTCGCCTCCGACGCCGAGTACCTGGCCGTCTCGCGCGAGCTGAGCCCGGAGGAGTGGCGCCGCCAGCCGCTGCGGGCCCGCTACGTCGACAACGTCTGCCGCCTCGCCTCGTCCCTCATGTGAGCCCCGACTCGCCGCGCCCCTGGGCCCGCTGCAGCCGCCACGCCGCCACGACGGCGTCCTCGACCGCGTCGTCGGTCGCGGGGTCGGGGGCGTCGAGGTAGGCGACGACCATCATGTGGCGGGCGTAGCGCTGCGGCACGGCGAACACCGCCGGGTGCGCCGCGAGCAGCAGGGCCCGCACGTCGAAGGGGACCCGGACGACGATCGTCCGGGCGTCGACCTCGCGCACGACCAGTCGCCCGTCGTACTGCCAGCGGGCGAGGCCGTCCCGGGTCGTGCGACGGACCCCGTCGAGGCCGGTGGCCAGCGCGTCCAGCCCGTCGAGGTCCATCGGGGCATCGTCGCCGAGGACCGGGCGCGCCCGCCAGCCCCGGCCCGCCTAGGCTGGTGCCTCGTGAAGACCTTCGAGGAGCTGTGGACGGAGCTGTCCACCAAGGCCGTGGAGCGGCCGGAGGGGTCGGGCACGGTGGCCGCGCTCGACGCGGGCGTGCACACGATCGGCAAGAAGCTGGTCGAGGAGGCCGCCGAGTCCTGGATGGCCGCCGAGCACGAGTCGGCCGAGCGCGCCGCGGAGGAGATCAGCCAGCTGATCTACCACGCCCAGTGCCTCATGCTGGCCCGCGGCATCGGTCTCGACGACGTGTACGCGCACCTGTGAGCGGCCGTGCGGACGCGCCGCTGCGGATCGCCGTACCCAACAAGGGCGCGCTGTCCGAGGCGGCCTCGGGGATCCTGCGCGAGTGCGGCTACCGCCAGCGCCGCGACACCAAGGAGCTGGCGCTCACCGACCACGAGAACGGCGTGGAGTTCTTCTACCTGCGCCCGCGCGACATCGCGCTGTACGTCGGGGAGGGCACGCTCGACATCGGGATCACCGGGCGCGACCTGCTGCTGGACTCCGGCGCGGAGGCCGACGAGGTCCTGAGCCTCGGCTTCGGCCGCGCCCGCTTCCACTTCGCCGGGCGCCCGGGTGACCGGACCGGCTGGGGCGACCTCGCCGGCGCGCGCATCGCCACGTCGTACGTGGGGATCGTGGAGTCGTTCCTGGCCCGCGAGGGCATCGACGCGACGGTCACCCGCCTGGACGGGGCGGTCGAGACCAGCATCCAGCTCGGCGTCGCCGACGCGATCGCCGACGTCGTGGAGACCGGCAGCACGCTGCGCGCGGCCGGGCTGGAGGTCTTCGGCGAGGCGGTGATGACCTCCGAGGCCGTCCTCGTGGCGCGGTCCGGCGGTGACCTGCCGGCCGGCTGGGAGGTCTTCCGTCGGCGGCTCGAGGGCGTGCTCGTCGCCCGCAGCTACGTGATGATGGACTACGACATCGACGTCGAGCACCTGGAGGGCGCGAGCGCCCTCACCCCCGGTATCGAGGGCCCCACGATCTCGCCGCTGCAGCGCGAGGGCTGGGTCGCCGTGCGTGCGATGGTGCCGCGCGACGGCGCGCAGCGGCTGATGGACGAGCTCTACGGCCTGGGAGCCCGCGGGATCCTGCTCACGGACATCCATGCCTGCCGGATCTGAGGGCGGCCGGGCGCTGCCGCGGACGTTCCGCCCCCGCGCCACGACCGCCGCCGCGACCGTCTTCGGCGGTGCGCTGCTCGCCATCTCGCTCGCGTCGTGGTTCCTGCTGGCCAGCGACATCCGGGAGCGCTTCACGCCGTTCCAGATCGGCACGCTGGTCTTCCTCGGGCTGCTGATCTTCGCGGTCTACGTCGGGCTGATCCGCTGTCGCGTCACCGCCCGCGACGACGGCCTCGAGGTGGTCAACGGCTACCGCAAGCACCGCTACGACTGGGCGCAGGTCGTGGCCGTCCGGCTGCCGTCCGGCGCGCCGTGGGCGACCCTGGACCTGGCCGACGGCACCACGGTCACGGCCCTCGGCATCCAGGCCTCCGACGGTGACCGCGCCCGTGGCCAGATCCGCGAGCTGCGCGCCATCCTCGACCGCACCTGACGAGTCGGCCCGGGTACGCACCGGATCGGGGTCGAGTCGGCCCGGGTACGCACGATTGCGGCGTCGAGTCGGCCCGGATGCGCATGGTCGCGGCGTCGAGTCGGCCCGGGTGCGCACGATTGCGGCGTCGAGTCGGCCCGGATGCGCACGATTGCGGCGTCGAGTCGGCCCGGATGCGCATGGTCGCGGCGTCGAGTCGGCCCGGGTGCGCACGATTGCGGCGTCGAGTCGGCCCGGATGCGCAGCGGTCGAGGGTCGGCGGTCCGCCTGCGGCGGATCCTCGGCCGGTGGTCGTCCCGGGTCCGTCCCGTGCCCCATCCCCGGCCCTGGCCGGGCGCCCCTCCCGCCACCGACACGGCCGTGATCGTCGTGGTCGGCGCGGCCGAGCCGCTCGTCCGCGCATCCGGGCCGGCTCGACGTCTGCGGGGTGCGCATGCGGGCCGACTCGGCGTCTGAGGCGTGCGCATCCGGGCCGACTCGGGGTCTAGTCCGTGCGCATCCGGGCCGACTCGACGACCAGGTCGGCGCGGGCGCGGGTGCCCTGGGCGGCGTGGTGGCGGTCCTCGTCGCGCTGCCAGGCGGGGAGGTACGGCGTGACGAGCTCGCCGTCGCGGGCGAGCACGCGGGCGGTCCGCACCTCGCGCGGCGCCGTGACCCAGGCGAGCGCGGTGACCAGCGCGGCGTGCGCCGCGGCGAAGGAGCCGACCCCCTCCAGCACCAGCAGGTCGGCGGGCTCGACCACCACCTCCTCCACGTACGACGAGGCGTGCCAGTCCCAGCGCCGGTAGCGGCCGGCGGACCCCGAGGCCAGCGGGACCAGCAGGGAGTCCAGCTGGGCGCCCACGGCGGCGAGGCCGCCCCACCCGGCGTACAGGTCGTCCATCCCGACCACCCGCGTGCTCCCGTGCCGGGCCGCACGGCCGGCGAGGCGCCGTGCCAGGGTGGTCTTGCCGGCCCCGGCCGGTCCGTCGAGGCAGACCAGGCGGCCCTGGCCGAGGGTGGCGGGCCGCGACAGCGCGAGGGCCAGCACCTGGGCGGCGGGGTCGGCGTCGGCCACCGCTCAGAACACCAGCCCGCGTCCGCGGTAGGTGGGCTCGGCGCCCACCACGACGTCGCCGCGCACGAGCAGCACCTCGCCGACGTGCTCGACCAGCTCGCCGGCCTTGGCGTGCCGGAACCAGACGGTGTCGCCGACGGCGAGGTCGGCGGCGCCGGGTCCGGTGAGGGGCGTCTGCACCTCACCGGCGCCCTCCGAGGCGGTCAGCGCCAGGCCGGCGGGCGCCCACGGGACGGGCAGCCGGTCGCGCCCGGCCGCGCCCGAGGCGACGTAGCCGCCGCCGTGGACGGTGGCGGTGGACCCGTCCGGGCGTCGGGTGACCGGCAGGCCGAGGAAGGCCGCGGGTCGGGGCGCGAACGCCCGGTAGTGGTCGAACAGCGCCGGCGCGAGCAGTCCCGAGCCGGCCGCGACCTCGGTGACCACGGGATCGGCGGCCGAGGTCTCCAGCGAGCCGGTGCCGCCGGCGTTCCACAGCTCCAGCCGGGCCCCGGCCCGCGCCAGGGCGACGGCCACACGACGCCGGCGGCGACCCAGCTGCCGCACGTTCGCGGCCTGCAGGCCCCGCAGCAGCGCGGTGCGCGGCGGGTTGCCGGCCACGTCGTCACCGAGCCCGGCGACGAGGCCCTCGTAGGTCATCGCGCCGACCAGCCGCAGGCCGGGCCGCCCGAGCACCGCGCGGCCCAGCGACAGGGCGTCGGCGGTGGAGCGCAGCGGGGAGCGGCGCGGGCCCAGCCGCCACCCGGGGGCCAGCAGCCCGGCGTCGAGGTCGAGGGCCACCCGGAGGACGGCCGGGGCGTCGTGGCCGGAGCGCGCCTCGTCGAGCATCGCGAGGTGGGCGGGGTCGTCGACCATGACGGTGACGGCCGCCGCGGCGTCGGCGTCGCCCGCCAGGTCCGCGAGGGCGTCGACGTCGGTGCTGGGGTAGGCGACCAGCACGTCGTCGGTGACCCCCTCGTGCACCAGCCACAGCGCCTCGCGCACCGTGTAGGCCAGGACACCGCGACAGCCCGGCACGGCGAGGGCGCGCCGCAGCAGCCCGGGCACGCGCACCGACTTCGACGCCACCCGTACGGGGGTGCCGCCCGCACGACGCACGAGGTCGGCGGCGTTGGCCTCGAACGCGTCGAGGTCCACCACCACGACGGGCCGTGCCCGCCCGCCCGCGCCGTACGACGTGAGCGCACGGTCGAGCCGGGCGGCCAGCGCGTCGCGGTCCGCGGGCGCCCCGCCCGGGACGCCCGCGACGCCGCGGGACCAGGAGCCCTGCCCGGACACGGCGGCCCGGCTCAGGTGATGCCGCGCTTGCGCAGGATGGCCTCGATGTCGTCGTCGAGACCGCCGTCACCGCCAGCGGAGCCGCCAGCGGAGCCGCCCGTGGAGCCGCGACCCGACCCGCGGTCGGCCGGGGATGCCGGAGCGCCGCGACCGCCGGGCCGGCGAGCGCCCCGCCCGGGGTCGGCCGCACCGACCTGCCGCGCCGAACCGCCCGAGCCGCCCTCGACAGCGTCGACGGGCCGGGCGGCCCTGAGCCCGCGACCGCGGGCCATCAGCGAACCGCCGGCGAGGATCAGGAGCACACCGACGCCGCCGAGGGCGACGCCGGACCACACGACCGGCGAGAGGACGAGCCGCGTCGCCCAGGTGCCGATCTCGCTGCCGATCCTCACGAGCAGCGGCAGGGCGTCGGTCAGGTACAGCGCGGGCACCAGCAGGGTGATCCCCGCCCAGCGCAGCGCCGGCGCCGAGCCCCGCCGCTTCAGCACGAGCCAGGTCACCGCGGCGCCCACCACGGTGAGCACCACGGTCAGGGCGAGCCAGGTCGCGTCGGTCACCCGACCAGCCTCCCACAGCGGGGTCTCAGCGCAGGCCCACCAGCGCGTCGTCGTCGGCCGGCAGCAGGCCCCGGCGGCGCAGCGCGGGCACGACGCCCGCGGCGACCGTGCGGGCCTCCTCGTCGTGGGGGTAGCCCGACAGCACGAACTCGTCGATGCCGGCCTCCGCGTAGGTGCCCATCAGCTCCGCGACCTCCTCGTGGCTGCCGACCAGGGCGGTCCCGGCGCCGCCGCGGACCAGGCCGACCCCGGCCCACAGGCCCGGGGAGACCTCGAGCTCCCGCGCGTCGGTGTACGACGAGCCCCCGCCGCGCAGCGCCGTCATGCGCTGCTGGCCGGTCGACTCGCTCGCCGCCATCGCCTGCTGCGCCCGGCGGGCGACCTCGGGGTCGATCCCGTCGAGCAGCTGCTGGGCGTGGGCCCAGGCCTCCTCGTGGGTGTCCCGGGCGATCACGTGCACGCGCAGCCCGAACCGCATCGACCGCCCCTCCTCGGCGGCGAGCCCCCGCACCCAGGCGACCTTCTCCGCGACCTGCTCCGGGGGCTCGCCCCAGGTCAGGTACACGTCGGCGTGACGGGCCGCCACGCGACCGGCCGCGGGGGAGGAGCCCCCGAAGTAGATCGGCGGCACGGGAGAGATGCCGTCGCGCACCAGGGCGCCGGTGGCGGCGTAGTGCGTGCCGGCGAAGTCGAACGGCGCCTCGCTCCAGGTGCCGCGGATCACGGCCAGGAACTCGTCGGTGCGGGCGTAGCGCTCGTCCTTGCCGAGGCCGTCGCCGAACCGCGCCTGCTCCACCGGCTCGCCGCCGGTGACGACGTTGAGCATGAGCCGTCCGCCGGACAGGCGCTGGTAGGTGGCGGCCATCTGGGCCGCCAGCACGGGGTTGACCACGCCGGGGCGGAAGGCGACGAGGAACTTGATGCGCGAGGTCTCCCGCAGCAGCGCCGCGGTCGTGAGCCACGCGTCCTCGCACCAGGTGCCGGTCGGCGTGAGCATGCCGGCGAAGCCGGACTCCTCGGCGGCCCGCGCCACCTGCGCCAGGTAGTCGACGTCGGGGGGTCGGACGACGCCGGGCGTCGTGGCGGGCAGGCCGCGGCCCTGGTCGTGGGCCGCCCCCTGCCCGGCGCCGACGAGCCCGGTGGAGTCCCCCGAGGTGGGCAGGAACCAGTGCAGCACCACCGTCATCGCGTGGTCCCGGACGCGGTCTGCTCCACCAGGGGCGCGAGCGCCTCGTCGTAGCGGCCGTCGAAGTAGTCGTCGACCTGGATCGCCTCGGGGATCAGCTCGGCCTCCGAGAACGCGTCGGCGATCTCCTGCTCGGAGGCGACGACCTCCTCGTCGACCGGGAGCACGGTCAGGGGTCGCTTCTCGGCCGCCGCGAGGGTGATCTCCGGGTCGAGGCCGGTCTGGGAGGCCCACACCTCGGCCCACTCCTCGCGGTTCTCGCTCGCCCAGACCTGGGCGCGCGTGATCCGGGCGACGTAGTCCTCCAGCGCGGCCTCGGTGGCGGGGTCCTCCAGCGCCGCGTCGGCGGCGACCTGGAAGTTCATGCCGTTGACCAGCCCGTCGCCGTCGGCGAGCACCCGGGCGCCCTCGTCGATCTCGGCCTGCGAGGTGTAGGGCTCCCAGGTCGCCCACGCGTCGACACCGCCGTTGGAGAAGGCGGCGAGCGCGTCCTGCGGCTGCAGGGGCTTCACGTCGACGTCGTCGATGTCGACCCCGGCGCGGCTGAGCTGCGCCAGCAGGTTGTAGTTCGCCGAGCTGCCCTCGGCGACGGCGACCGTGGCGCCCTCGAGGTCCTCCACGGACTGCAGGTCGGAGCCCTCCGGCACCAGGATGGCGTCGCCCGTGCCGCCGTACGTCGTGGCCTGGACGATGCGGAACTCCGAGCCGCTGGCCGCGGCCATGATCGGCGGGGTGTTGCCGACGTAGCCGACGTGGATCGCGCCGGTGCCGAGCGCCTCGAGCATCGGCGGGCCCGAGGTGAACTCCTTCCACTCGATCTCGTACGGCGTGTCGTCCTCGCCGGCGGCCTCGAGCATCGCCATCTGGCTGGAGGACTTCTGGTCGCCCGCGATCAGCGTGACCTGCTCGAGGTCGACCGAGCCGTCGTCGTTGACGGCGGCCTCGTTGCCGGTCTCCTCACCGCCGCAGCCGGCGAGCAGGCCCGCGAGGAGTGCGGGGACGGCGGCCATCGCCAGCCGCCCCCGGATCGTGCGGGACGCGCGGCGGGGCGACGCGGGCAGGGCGGTACGGCGGGTCATGCGGCTCCTCGGGAGTCGGTGGCGCGCTCGGTGGCGCGGTCGGTGGCGCGGTTCGGGTTGGGGGGAGTGGGACGGACGCCGAGGACCTCGAGGATCTCGGCGCGGACCCCGGCGATGTCGGGGTGGGCGGGGTTGCGCTCGGAGCGGGGGAGCTCGATCTCCCACGTGCGGGCCATCCGGCCGCCGTCCATCACGTGCAGCCGGTCGGCGAGCAGGAGCGCCTCGTCGACGTCGTGGGTCACGAGCAGGACCGCCATCTGCCGACGGCGCCACAGCTCGATGACGAGCTGGTGCATCTCGATGCGGGTCAGGGCGTCGAGCGCGCTGAACGGCTCGTCGAGCAGCAGCAGGCTGGGGTCGGGCACGAGGGCCCGGGCCAGCGAGACCCGCTGTGCCTGTCCGCCGGAGAGCTGGAGCGGCCAGGCGTCGAGCTTCTCGCCGAGGCCGACCTCCTCGAGCCGCTCGCGCGCCAGGCGGGCCCGCTGCTTGCGCTCGGGGGTGTTGAGCAGGGCGAGCGCGACGTTGTCGTGCACCGAGCGCCACGGCAGCAGCCGCGGCTCCTGGAAGGCGACGGCGGAGCGCCCCCGCACGTCGACCTCCTCGTCGGGGGAGGGGTCGAGCGCGGCGAGGCTGCGCAGGAGCGTCGACTTGCCGCAGCCGCTGCGACCGAGCAGGGCGACGAACTCGCCCGGGGCGATGTCGAGGTCGATGGCGCGCAGCACGTGGACGTCGCCGAAGGAACGGTGGTGCCCGCGCACGCGGGCGACGTGGCCGGCGGCGCGGTCCGCACCGTTGGCCGGGTGGGGGTCGGTCAGGTGCGCCATACCAGCGCCTTCCTCTCGAGGTGGCGGACGACCGCGTCGGTCAGCAGACCGAGCAGGCTGTAGGTGGCGAGACCGACGACGATGACGTCGGTCTGCAGGAAGTCGCGGGCGCGGTTGATCATGTAGCCGAGCCCGGCGTCGGAGGCGATGGTCTCCGCGACGATCAGGGACAGCCAGGCGATGCCCAGGCTCTGGCGCAGGCCCACGAGGGTCTGCGGCAGGGCGCCGGGCAGGATCACGTGGCGGATCCGCTGCAGGCGCGTGAGGTGCATCGAGCGGGCGGCCTCGACGACGCGGCGGTCGATCCCGCGGATCCCGGCGAAGGTGTTGAGGTAGAGCGGGAAGGCCACACCGAGCGCGATCAGGGCCACCTTGGGTGCCTCGTCGATGCCCAGCCAGATGATGAACAGCGGGATCAGGCCGAAGTGCGGCAGCGTGCGGAGCATCTGCATGGGTGGGTCGATAGCGTCCTCGCCGAGCCGGCTGAGGCCCGCGAGCACCGCGAGCACCAGCCCGGCGATCGCGCCGATCGCGAAGCCCAGCGCGACGCGCTGCACCGAGACGCCGATGGCCGACAGCAGCGTCCCGTCGGCGACCAGGTCGGCCGCCGAGACCGCGATCTGCGCGGGCGAGGCGAGGTCCCGCTCGTCGAGCAGGCCCGTGCTGCTCGCGAGCTGCCACAGCGCGATGATCGCGACCGGCGAGACCCAGCGGCGGAACGAGCCGGCACGCAGCCGCGGCAGACCGCGGCGCGGACGGGCGTCGCGTCGCCGGCTGGAGCCGGTGTCCGCGCCGGGGTCGGCGACGGCGGGGGCGACGGTCGTGGGTAGAGACGTCGACGGGGGAGCGGCGCTCCCGGCGAAGGGGGTCGTCATGGGCAGCCATGCTCACCAAGGAACGCCGGTAAAGCAAGTTAGACACTCGACTTAGGTGATGTGATCCGGATTGGCTGCCCCGGCCCCACCCGGGACCTGTCGCACCGGCGGCCCGGTGGGCGCCCGGGCCCACCTGGGAGGATGGCCGCGTGCGAGACATCCCGGACCCCGGATTCGCGGGCGACGACGGCAGTGCCGACCCCGCGCTGCTGGCGGCGCTGGCGACGGCCCGGCAGGACCCGGCCCGCGCCCCCGAGGCCCTCGCGGCCCTCGGCCGGGCCCGGCTGCTGGTGCCCGTGACCGCGGTCGCCGGCGAGGTCGAGACCGGCCCCGACGGCCTGGCGCGGGAGAAGGACAGCGACATGGCGGTGGTCCTCATGCGCGGCCGTGACGGCCGCCTCGCGCTCCTGGCGTTCAGCGGTCACGAGGCCATGACGGCCTGGGACGCCGGCTCGCGACCGGTGCCCGTCACCACCCGGACGGCGGCCGCCGCGGCCCGCCAGGACGGCGCCGAGGCGATGGTCGTCGACGTCGCCGGGCCGGCGCCGTACGTGGTGCAGGGCGACGACCTCACCGCCCTCGCCGAGGGGTGGACCCTCGCGCGCGTGGGCGACGGCGTGGGCTGGATTCGCCCGCCGGCGGAATGAGCCGCTAACATCTGGCGTTGACCGATCAGTCATCCCTGCCCAGGGGTGGCAGATCCGCAAGCGGGAGCACGCACGCGTCGCTCCTCACCCGCACCGGCCGCCCCATCTCCACCGGATCCACAGGCCGTCGGGTCCCGGTCACGGCACCTGCCCTCCGCTCCACGCAGGCGCCGCGAGCACGACCCCGCCTCGACGGGGCGTCTCGTCCGGACTCCCGCTCGCACCGACGGGAGACCGCCCGCCGCACCGCAGCCGCACCCGGCCGCGGGCAGCACCGGTGTGCCTCCCACGAACGTCTGACACCTGGAGGACACATCAGCACCGAGCTCCGCATCAACGACCGGATCCGCGTCTCCGAGGTCCGGCTCGTTGGCCCCAACGGCGAGACGGTCGGCATCGTGCCGACCGGCGACGCCCTGCGTCTGGCGCAGGAGGCCGACCTCGACCTGGTCGAGGTCGCCCCCACGGCGCGCCCGCCCGTCTGCAAGCTCATGGACTACGGGAAGTTCAAGTACGAGAACGCCCAGAAGGCCCGTGAGGCGCGGCGGAACCAGACCAACGTGGTCATCAAGGAGATGAAGCTCCGGCCCAAGATCGACTCGCACGACTACGACACCAAGAAGGGTCACGTCGTGCGGTTCCTGACCGCCGGGGACAAGGTCAAGATCACCATCATGTTCCGCGGCCGCGAGCAGCACCGGCCCGAGCTGGGCTTCCGCCTGCTGCAGCGTCTCGCGGAGGACGTGGTCGACCTCGGCTTCGTCGAGTCGGCGCCCAAGCAGGACGGGCGCAACATGACGATGGTCCTCGGCCCGCACCGCAAGAAGGCGGAGGCGAAGGTCGAGATGAAGGCCGAGAAGGAGAACCAGGCCGCCGCGCGGCTGCAGGCCGAGGCCGACGAGCGCGCCGAGCGCGCCGCGGCCCACAGCGGCCCCGTCGGCGCCAAGAAGGAGCGGGGCAGGTCGGAGAACCTCGACCCCGAGATCGAGGCCTGAGAGCGCCCGTCCCGGTCGGCACCCCGACCGGGCCCCCTGTGGAGGAGAGAGAGCACACGATGCCGAAGAACAAGACCCACTCCGGAGCCAAGAAGCGCTTCCGGATCACCGGCACCGGCAAGATCCGCCGTCAGAAGACGGGCCTGCGCCACAACCTGGAGAAGAAGTCCTCCAAGGTCACGCGCCGCATGTCCGGCACCACGGAGGTCGCCGAGGCCGACGTGCGCCAGGCGAAGAAGCTGCTCGGTCGCTGAGGCGTCCCTGAGCACCGGCACGACCCGTTTTCCCCGTCATCGTCAGGAGTAGAACCCCATGGCACGCGTCAAGCGCGCAGTAAACGCCCAGAAGAAGCGTCGCGTCACCCTCGAGCGGGCCAGCGGCTACCGCGGCCAGCGCTCGCGGCTGTACCGCAAGGCCAAGGAGCAGGTCACCCACTCGCTGGTCTACAGCTACCGTGACCGCCGCGCCAAGAAGGGCGAGTTCCGCAAGCTCTGGATCCAGCGCATCAACGCGGCCGCCCGCGCCGAGGGCATGACCTACAACCGCCTCATCCAGGGCCTCCGGCTCGCCGAGGTCGAGGTCGACCGCAAGATCCTCGCCGACCTCGCCGTCAACGACCCCGCCGCGTTCTCCGCCCTCGTGGCGACCGCGAAGGCCGCGCTGCCCAGCGACGTCAACGCGCCGCGCGCCGAGGCGTCCGCCTGACCGGCACGCCTCCCACCGGCATGCCCCTGGCCGCGGGCAACGCCCGCGTCAAGGACGCACGACGGCTCAGCCGCCGCTCCGTGAGAACGGAGCGGCGGCTGTTCCTCGCCGAGGGCCCCAACGCCGTCGCGGCCGCGCTGGCCCGCCCGGGCTGCGTGGTGGAGCTCTTCGTGACGCCGGCGGCCGCCGGGCGCCACGCCGACCTGCTGGCGGCCGCCCCTGACGACGTCGAGGTCGTCCTCGTCGACGACCGCGCCGCCGCCGCCCTGTCCGACGCGGTCACGGCCCCCGGGCTGGTGGCCGTCTGCCACCTGCTCGACGCCGGCTGGGACGACGTCGTCGCGGCCTCGCCGCGCCTCGTCGCGGTGTGCGCCGACGTCCGTGATCCCGGCAACGCCGGCACCGTGGTCCGCACGGCCGACGCCGCCGGCGCCGACGCGGTCGTGCTCGCGGGCGACGCCGTCGACCTCCACAACGCCAAGACCGTCCGCGCCAGCGCGGGCAGCGTCTTCAGCCTCCCCGTCGTGGTCGAGCGCGATCCCGCGGCCGCCGTACGACGGCTCGCCGACGCCGGCCTGACGGTGCTGGCGACCGCCGCCGACGGGGAGCTCGACCTCTTCGCCGCCGACGACGTGCTCGCCGGCGGCGTGGCCTGGCTGTTCGGCAACGAGGCCTCCGGCCTGCCCGCGGACCTCGCCGCCCTCGCGGACCACCGGGTGTCGATCCCCCTCGCGGGCCACGCGGAGAGCCTCAACCTCGCGACCGCCGCCGCCGTGTGCCTCTACGCCTCCGCCCGCGCGCGCCGCTGACCCGCCCGGGGAGCCGCCGCCGCTCCCGCCGGGCGTCGGCCCGGTGGCCGCCGTGTGGTGGTCCCCTCCGCTCCACCCACCCGTCGACGCGGGCACGGCGCCGCGCGGCCCCCGGCCACCGCGACCGGCTCGGGCACACCGTGGTGGGCCCGGACGAAACCCGGTCGAGGGGCTCCCACGTCGCTTCCTAGACTCGGGCCCATGTCCGGACCCAACACCGAGTACGACCCGGTCGAGGTCGCGACGCTGTCCGCGGAGGCGCTCGACGCCGCCCGCGACGACGCGCTCGCCGCCATCGACGGTGCCGCCGACCTCGAGGAGCTCAAGGCGGTCCGGCTCGCGCACACCGGCGACCGCTCGCCCCTCGCCCTGGCCAACCGCGAGATCGGCGCGCTGCCGCCGCAGGCCCGCAAGGAGGCCGGCCAGCGGGTCGGCCGGGCGCGTGGCGCGGTCGCCCAGGCGCTGGCCCGGCGCACGGAGGTGCTGGAGGCCGAGCACGAGGAGCGGATGCTCGCGACGGAGACCGTCGACGTCACGCTCCCCACCGACCGGCTCCCCGCCGGCGCCCGCCACCCCGTCACCACCGGCGCCGAGCTCGTCGCGGACATCTTCGTGGCGATGGGCTGGGAGGTCGCCGAGGGCCCGGTCGTGGAGGCGGAGTGGCTCAACTTCGACGCCCTCAACCTGGGCCCCGACCACCCGGCCCGCACGATGCAGGACACCTTCTGGACCGAGCCGGCCGAGCACCACCTCGTGCTGCGCACCCAGACCTCGCCGGTGCAGGCGCGCACGATGCTCACCCGCAGGCCCCCGATCTACGTCGTCAGCCCGGGCCGGGTCTTCCGCACCGACGAGTACGACGCGACGCACTCGCCGATGTTCCACCAGGTGGAAGGTCTCGCCGTCGACCGCGGCATCTCGATGGCCCACCTCAAGGGCACGCTCGACCACTTCGCCACCGCCATGTTCGGCGAGGGGATCACCACCCGCTTCCGGCCGTCGTACTTCCCCTTCACCGAGCCCTCCGCCGAGGTCGACCTCGTCTGCTTCGTGTGCCGCGGCGCCGGCACCGACCCCGACTCCGACGGGGCCCGGCCGTGCCGCACCTGCCGGGGCGAGGGCTGGATCGAGTGGGGCGGCTGCGGCGTGGTCAACCCCCGCGTGCTGCGCGCGTGTGGCGTCGACGACGAGGAGTTCACCGGCTTCGCGTTCGGCATGGGCATCGACCGGTCCCTGATGTTCCGCCACGGCATCGAGGACCTCCGCGACCTCTTCGAGGGCGACGTCCGCTTCACCACGACCTTCGGGAGCGAGCTGTGAAGGCACCCGTCAGCTGGATCCGCGAGCTCGTCGACCTGCCCACGGGCACGACGACCGCCGACCTCGCCGCGCGCCTGACCGCGCTGGGCCTCAAGCTCGAGGCCGTCGAGAGCCCCGCGGAGCAGATCACCGGCCCGCTGGTCGTGGGCCGTGTGCTCACCCGCGAGCCCGAGCCGCAGAAGAACGGCAAGACCATCAACTGGTGCACCGTCGACGTGGGCGACGCCAACGGCACGGGTGAGCCGCAGGGGATCGTCTGCGGGGCGCACAACTTCGACGTCGGCGACCTCGTCGTCGTGGTGCTGCCCGGTGGTGTGCTGCCCGGGCCCTTCCCGATCTCCGCGCGCAAGACCTACGGCCACGTCAGCGCCGGCATGATCTGCTCCGCCGCCGAGCTCGGGCTGTCCTCGGAGGCCGACGGGATCATCGTCCTGCCCGCCGACGCCGGTCGTCCCGGCGACGAGGCGATGGGGGTGCTCGGCCTCGACGACGACGTCATCGAGTTCGAGATCAACCCCGACCGCGCCTACGCGCTGAGCCTGCGCGGCGTCGCCCGCGAGGCCGCGCTGGCCTACGACGTCCCCCTGCGCGACCCGGCCGAGCGCGACGCGCCGACCGCCGACGACGCCGGCTGGCCGGTACGCGTCGAGGACCCCGAGGGCTGCCCGGTCTTCGTGACCCGGCTCGTGTCCGGCTTCGACCCGACCGCGCCCACGCCGGACTTCATCGCCCGCCGCGTCACGCAGGCGGGGATGCGCCCGATCAGCCTCGCGGTCGACGTCACCAACTACGTGATGCTCGAGCTCGGCCGGCCGATCCACGGCTACGACGCCGACACCCTCACCGGCACCGTCGGCGTCCGGCGGGCCGCACCGGGCGAGCGCCTGACCACCCTCGACGGCACCGACCGGGCCCTCGACCCGGAGGACCTCGTCGTCGTCGACGACTCCGGGGTCATCGGGCTCGGCGGCGTCATGGGCGGGCAGGCCACCGAGATCTCGGCGAGCACGACCCGGGTGCTCGTGGAGTCGGCCCACTGGGACGCGCGCTCGATGTTCCGCACCGGCCGTCGCCAGCGGATCACCTCCGAGGCCGGCAAGCGCAACGAGCGCGGCGTCGACCCCACGATCTGCGAGGCCGCCGCCGACCGCGTCGTCGAGCTGCTCGTCACCCACGGGGGAGGGTCCGCCGAGCCCGGCGCCACCGTCGTCGGCACCGCCCCGGCACGCGAGGCGATCACCCTCGACCCCGACCTCCCGGCCCGGGTCAGCGGCATCGAGATCCCGGCCGCGCGGACCGTGGAGGTGCTGCGGGCGGTCGGCTGCCGCGTCGACGGCGACCGGCCGCTCACGGTCGTCCCGCCGCCGTGGCGGCCCGACGTGACCGACCCCTTCGACCTCGTCGAGGAGGTGGTCCGCGTGGTCGGCTACGACCGCGTCCCCGCGGTCCTGCCGACCCCCGTCGGCGGGCGCGGGCTGACCCGCGTGCAGCGGCTGCGCCGCCGGGTGGGCCGGAGCCTCGCCGGCGCCGGGTGCGTGGAGGTCGTGAGCTTCCCCTTCGTCGGCGACGCGACCCTGGACCTGCTCGGCCTGGAGGCGGACGACGAGCGCCGACGCACCGTGCGCCTCGCGAACCCGCTCTCCGCGGAGGACCCGGCGTACACCACGACGCTGCTGCCGGGGCTGCTGCGTGCCGCGGCCCGCAACCTCGGGCGCGGGGCGCCGGGCGTCTCGCTCTTCGAGGTCGCCACGGTGGTGCGGGGCGGCTCCTCGCCCGCCCCGATCTACGGCGTCGACCACGCGCCGGGCGAGGTCGAGCTGAAGGAGCTGTTCGCGGCCGTGCCCGACCAGCCCCAGCACCTCGGCCTGGTCCTGACCGGGGAGCGCGAGCGCGCCGGCTGGTGGGGTCCCGGGACGACGGCCGGCTGGTCCGACGCGCTGGCGCTCGTGCGGCGCCTGGGCGACGAGGTCGGCGTGCGCCTGGTGACCCGGGCGGCCACCCGCGCGCCCTGGCACCCCGGCCGCTGCGCCGAGGTCGCGGTCGACGGCGGTCCGGTCGTCGGCTTCGCCGGCGAGCTCCACCCCCGGGTCGCGGCGGCGTTCGGCCTGGCTCCGCGCAGCGCGGCCGCCGAGATCGACCTCGACGCGCTCTTCGCGGCGGCGCCGATCGCCGTCCGGGGCCCGACGGTCTCGAGCTTCCCGGTGGCCAAGGAGGACGTCGCCCTCGTCGTCGACGCCGACCTCCCCGCCGCCCGGGTCGAGACCGCGCTGCGCGAGGGGGCGGGCGACCTGCTGGAGTCGGTACGGCTGTTCGACCGCTACGTCGGCGCGCCGATCGAGGAGGGCAGGGTCTCGCTCGCGTTCGCGCTGCGCTTCCGCGCGCCCGACCGCACGCTGACCGACGAGGAGGTCGCCGCGGCCCGCGACGCCGCGGTCGCCGCGGCGGTCGAGCGGTGCGGGGCCACCCAGCGCTGAGGGGGAGGTGGCGTCCGCCCGTGCGGATCGTGGTGCCGGGGGGCACCGGTCAGCTGGGGCGGCTGCTGCAGCGCACGTGGGTGGCGCAGGGGCACGACGTCGTGGTGCTCGGCCGGGGACGCCCGCCCGCCGAGCCGGGGGCTCGCGCGGTCGCGTGGGACGCCCGGAGCGGTGGCGACCGGGCGGGCGAGGTCGGTCACCCAGCGCGCGCTGATGCGCGACCTCCGCCACGCGTGGGGCACGCGCCTCGGCCCGCCCGCGACCCGCGCCGTGGCGGGAGTCGGCGCCCGGGTGCTGGGCAGCGACCCCGAGCTCCTGCTCACGAGCCGCCGGGTGCTGCCGACGCGCCTGGTGCTCTCCGGCTTCCGGTTCTCCCACCCGACCTGGCCGGACGCCGCGCGTGACCTCGTGGCGCGAGCCCGCGGGCGCGACGAGGGCACCGGCGTCGTCGCGACGCTGCGCGCGACATCGGCCGGCACCGCCGGCTGAGCCCGGCCGGCACCACGACCCCCTCAGCATCGACATGCAGGCTTGTGTATAGTCATGCGGCATGAGTGTGAGAGTCGCCGTCGCAGGCGCCAGCGGGTACGCCGGGGGTGAGGTGCTGCGGCTCCTGCTCGGCCACCCGGAGGTCGAGATCGGGGCCGTCACCGGCGGGTCCAACGCCGGGCAGTCGCTGGGCTCCCTGCAGCCCCACCTGACGCCGCTGGCCGACCGGGTGCTGGAGGAGACCTCCACCGACACCCTCGCCGGCCACGACGTCGTCGTGCTCGGCCTCCCGCACGGCCAGTCGGGCCCGATCGCGGCCGCGCTCCCCGACGACGTCGTCGTCATCGACTGCGGCGCCGACTACCGGCTCGCCGACGCGGGGGAGTGGGAGCGCTTCTACGGCGGTGAGCACGCCGGGACCTGGCCCTACGGCCTCCCCGAGCTCCCCGGCCAGCGTGACCGGCTCCGCGGCGCGACGCGGATCGCGGTGCCCGGCTGCTACCCGACGATCTCCAGCCTGCTGGCCGTCCCGGCCGTCGCCGCCGGCCTGGTGACGCCCGACGTCGTGGTCGTCGCAGCCTCCGGCAC
Source organism: Nocardioides lentus (assembly GCF_039529515.1). Classification (NCBI taxonomy): domain Bacteria; kingdom Bacillati; phylum Actinomycetota; class Actinomycetes; order Propionibacteriales; family Nocardioidaceae; genus Nocardioides; species Nocardioides lentus. The sequence continues at coordinate 10,058 of NZ_BAAAMY010000015.1, read as the reverse complement.
CTCCGGCGCCGGCAAGAAGCCGGCGCCCCACCTGCTGGGCAGCGAGGTCATGGGCAGCGCCTCGGCGTACGGCGTGGGCGGGGTGCACCGCCACACCCCGGAGATCACCCAGAACCTGCGGGCCGTCACCGACGAGCCCGTCCGGGTCAGCTTCACGCCCACCCTCGTGCCGATGTCGCGCGGCATCCTCGCCACCGTCTCGGCCCCCGCGCGCGACGGCGTCACCGCGGCCGACGCGCGCGCGGCCTACGCGGAGGCCTACGGCGAGGAGCCGTTCGTGCACCTGCTCGCCGAGGGCCAGTGGCCCGCGACCCAGTCGGTGCTGGGCTCCAACGCCGTCCACCTCCAGGTGGCCCTCGACGAGACCGCCGGCCGGCTGGTCGCCGTCGGCGTGGTCGACAACCTCGCCAAGGGCACCGGCGGCGCGGCCGTCCAGTGCCTCAACCTCGCGCTCGGGCTCGACGAGGGCCTCGGCCTGACCGCCGTGGGGCTGGCCCCGTGAGCGCCGAGCAGCCGACCCTCACCCTGCTGGCCTACCCCGAGACCCTCGCGGTCGTGCGCCTGGGACCGGGAGCCGAGGTGCCCCCGTGGGCGGAGGCCTCCTCCATCCTCTCGGTGACCGCCACGGCCACGGAGACCTCCGTGGTGTGCGCGGGACGCGACGTGCCGCGCAAGATCCCGGCCCACCGCGGGCGCCGGGCCTTCGCGGTCCAGGGCCCGCTCGACCCCGCCGCGACCGGCGTGCTGCTGGCTCTCCTCGGCCCCCTCGCCGAGGAGGGCATCGGGGTCCTCACCATCTCGACCTACGACACCGACTGGCTGCTGGTGGAGGGCGACGACGTGGAGCGTGCGGCCGAGGCCTGGCGACGATCCGGCCACACCGTCACCGACGCCCGTCCCGCCTGACCCCCGCACCCCGAGAAGGACCACCCATGAGCATCACCGCACCCGCCGGCTTCAGCGCCGCCGGCGTCGCCGCCGGCCTCAAGGCCACCGAGGGCGCGAAGGACGTCGCGCTCGTCGTCAACCACGGCCCGTCGTACGACTCGGCGAGCGTCTTCACCGCCAACCGCTGCAAGGCCAACCCCGTCCTGTGGAGCGAGAGGGTCGTGCAGGACGGCACCGTCCGGGCCGTCGTCCTCAACTCCGGCGGCGCCAACTGCTACACCGGGCCCGAGGGCTTCCAGACCACCCACGCCGTCGCGGAGCGGGTCGCCGAGCACGTCGGCATCGGCGCCCTCGACGTGGTCGTGTGCTCGACCGGCCTGATCGGCCTGACCAACGACCGCGGCACGGTGCTGGCCGGCGTCGACGCCGCCCACGCGGCCCTGTCGGCCGACGGCGGCGACGACGCGGCCCACGCGATCATGACCACCGACTCCGTCGCCAAGCAGGTCGTCGTCGAGGGCGCCGGCTGGAGCATCGGCGGGATGGCGAAGGGCGCGGGCATGCTCGCCCCGCAGCTGGCGACGATGCTCGTGGTGCTGACCACCGACGCCGTCGTGCCGGCCGCCGAGCTCGACGCCGCGCTGCGGGCCTCGACCCGGGTCAGCTTCGACCGGCTCGACTCCGACGGCTGCATGTCGACCAACGACACCGTGACCGTGATGGCCAGCGGCGCCAGCGGCATCACCCCCAGCGCGGACGACTTCACCGCCGCGCTCACGCAGGCCTGCACCGACCTCGCCATGCAGCTGCTCGCCGACGCCGAGGGCTCCGAGCACGAGATCGCGATCACCGTCGTCGGGGCCGCGAGCACCGACGACGCGGTCGAGGTGGGCCGCAGCATCGCCCGCAGCAACCTGTTCAAGGCCGCCGTGTTCGGCCGCGACCCCAACTGGGGCCGGGTGCTCGCCTCGGTCGGCACCACCGCCGCGGCCTTCGACCCCGCCGACCTCGACGTCGCGATGAACGGCGTGTGGGTGTGCCGGGAGTCGACGCCGCACACCGACCCGGCCGAGGTCGACCTGTCGGGGCGCGAGGTCACGGTCACCGTCGACCTCAAGGCCGGCGGCGAGCGCGCCACCGTCTGGACCAACGACCTGACCCACGCCTACGTCCACGAGAACAGCGCCTACAGCTCATGAGCGAGGAGACCACCGCGATGGACACCCCCGAGCCCGTCAAGGCCGCCACGCTCGCCGGGGCGCTGCCCTGGCTGAAGGCCTACAACGGCAAGGTCGTCGTCATCAAGTACGGCGGCAACGCGATGACCGACGACGTCCTCAAGCGGGCGTTCGCCGAGGACATCGCCTTCCTCCGCTTCGCCGGCTTCAAGCCGGTCGTCGTCCACGGCGGCGGCCCGCAGATCTCCACGATGCTCGACCGGCTCGGCATCGAGTCGGAGTTCCGCGGCGGCCTGCGCGTCACCACCCCCGAGGCCATGGACGTCGTGCGCATGGTGCTGGTCGGGCAGGTGCAGCGCGAGCTCGTCGGCCTGGTCAACGAGCACGGCCCGCTCGCCGTCGGCCTGTCCGGCGAGGACGCCGGCCTGTTCACCGCCGAGGCCACCAACACCGTCGTCGACGGCGAGGAGGTCAGCCTCGGCCTCGTCGGCGAGGTCGCCCAGGTGCGGCCCGAGGCGGTCCTCGACCTGCTCGAGGCCGGCCGCGTGCCCGTGATCTCGAGCGTGGCCCCCGACGCCGACGGCCAGGTCCACAACGTCAACGCCGACACCGCCGCGGCCGCCCTGGCCGTCGCCCTCGACGCCGCCAAGCTGCTGGTCCTCACCGACGTCGAGGGTCTCTACCGAGACTGGCCCGCCAGCGACGACGTGATCGGCGAGATCAACCCCGACGCGCTCGCCCGGATGCTGCCGGACCTGGCCAGCGGCATGGTCCCGAAGATGACGGCCTGCATGCGCGCGGTGCGCGACGGCGTCCCCAAGGCCACCGTGGTCGACGGCCGCGAGCCCCACGCCGTGCTGCTCGAGCTGTTCACCGACGAGGGGATCGGCACCCAGGTGCTGCCCGGGGTCGCGACCCGCACGCGCAAGGCCAAGGAGAAGCCGTTCGACAAGTCCGCCGCCCCGGCCGACGACGCCGCGGGGGAGGGCGCATGAGCAGCTGGACCGAGCGGTACGCCGCGTCGCTGATGAACACGTTCGGCCCGCCCAAGCTCGCGCTGGTGCGGGGCGAGGGCGCCCACGTGTGGGACGCCGACGGACGGGAGTACGTCGACTTCCTCGGCGGCATCGCCGTCAACACGCTCGGCCACGCCCACCCGGCGCTGGTCGAGGCCCTCTCGGGCCAGGTCGCGACCCTCGGCCACGTCTCGAACTTCTTCACCACGCCCGCCCAGGTCGAGCTCGCCGAGCGGCTGCGCGAGCTGCTGGTGCCGGACGCGGAGGCCCGTGAGGGGGCCCGGGTCTTCTTCTGCTCGACCGGCGCGGAGGCCAACGAGGCCGCGCTCAAGCTCTCGCGCCTGACCGGGCGCACCCGCGTCGTCGCGATGGAGGACGCGTTCCACGGCCGCACCATGGGCTCGCTCTCGCTCACCGCGAAGGCCGCCTACCGGGAGCCGTTCGAGCCCCTGCCGGGCCACGTGACCTGGGTGCCGTTCGGCGACGTCGACGCGCTGCGCGCGGCCGTCGACCACGAGACCGCCGCGGTCGTGCTCGAGCCGCTGCAGGGGGAGGCGGGCGTCAACGTCGCCCCGACCGACTACCTGCGAGCGGCGCGCGAGATCACCGCCTCGGCGGGGGCGCTGCTGTGGTTCGACGAGGTCCAGTCCGGCATGGGCCGCACCGGCTCGTGGCTCGCCAGCCACCCCTCCGGGGTCGTCCCGGACCTCGTCACCCTCGCCAAGGGGCTCGGTGGCGGCATGCCGATCGGGGCGCTGGTCGGCCTCGGCCGCGCGGCGACGATGTTCGACCCCGGCCAGCACGGCACCACCTTCGGCGGCAACCCGCTGTCCTGCGCGACCGCGCTGGCGGTGCTGCGCACCATCGAGGACGAGGGCCTGCTCGGGCGGGCGGCCGTCGTCGGCGACCGGCTCCGTGCCGGCCTCGGCGCCGACGACCGGGTCGTCGAGACCCGGGGTGTCGGCGTGCTCGTGGGCCTGACGCTCGCCGAAGCCAAGGGCCCCGACGTCGTGGCCGCGGCGCAGGACGCCGGGTGGATCGTCAACGCGACCTCGCCCGAGCGGATCCGGCTCGCACCGCCGCTGGTGGTCACCGACGACGACGTCGCCGGCCTGCTCGCCGCGTGGCCCGGCATCCTCGACGCCGCCGGCGTCGCGCACCCGGGGGAGCAGCCGTGAGGCACCTGCTGCGCGACGACGACCTCAGCCCCGCCGAGCAGGCGCGGGTCCTGGACCTCGCCGCCGAGCTCAAGGCCGCGCCGTACGACGCGAAGCCGCTGGCCGGTCCGCGCTCGGTCGCGATGATCTTCGACAAGCCGACCCTGCGCACCCAGACGTCGTTCGGCGCCGGCATCGCCGAGCTCGGGGGCAACCCGATGCTCGTCGAGGGCCGCCTCGCGGGCATCGGCGTGCGCGAGTCGGTCGAGGACGTCGCCCGCGTGCTGGGCCGCCAGGTCGCGGTGGTCGTGTGGCGGACCTTCTTCCAGGCCGACCTCGACACGATGGCCGCCTGGGCCGGTGTGCCGGTCGTCAACGCGCTGACCGACGACTTCCACCCCTGCCAGCTGATCGCCGACCTGCTGACGATCCGCGAGCACGCCGCCGACCACGCGCTGGCGGGCAAGCGGGTGGCGTTCGTGGGCGACGGTGCCTGCAACATGGCCAACTCGTGGCTGCTGGCCGGGGCGACCGCCGGGATGCACGTCGTGGTCTCGGCGCCCGACGGCTACCGGCCCACCGACGAGGTGCTGGCCCGCGGCGCGGAGATCGCCTCGGTGACCGGTGGCTCGGCGACCTGCGTCGCCGACCCCGTCGAGGCCGTCACCGGTGCCGACGTGGTCGTCACCGACACCTGGGTCTCGATGGGCAAGGAGCTGGAGGAGCGGGCCCGCGCCCGCGCTCTGGCCCCCTGGTCGCTGACCGCCGAGCTGCTCACGCACGCCGCCGAGGACGCGCTGGTCCTCCACTGCCTGCCCGCGCACCGGGGCCAGGAGATCGACGACGACGTGCTCGAGGGCCCGCGCAGCGTGGTCTGGGACGAGGCCGAGAACCGCCGCCACGCCCAGAAGGCGGTCCTCGTGTGGCTGCTCGAGCAGGCCGCCGGGGCGGGGACGCCGTGAACGACGGCGCCCTGACCCCCATGACCAAGAGCGCCCGGCAGCAGCTCGTGGTCGACCTGCTGGCGCTCCACGACGTGCGCAGCCAGACCGAGCTCGCCGACCTGCTGGCGGCCCGGGGCGTCATCGTCACGCAGGCCACGCTCAGCCGCGACCTACTTGACCTCGACGCCGTCAAGATCCGCACCAGCGACGGCGCGCTGGTCTACGCCGTGCCGGCCGAGGGCGGGGACCGGACGCCGTCGGCCGGCGCGGCCGCCGGGGCCGGGGCGGGCAGCCGGCTGACGCGGCTGTGCGCCGAGCTCCTCGTGAGCGCCGACGCCAGCGGCAACCTCGCGATCCTGCGCACCCCGCCCGGGGCCGCGCAGTACCTCGCCAGCGCCTTCGACCGCGCCGACGTGCCGGAGGTCCTCGGCACCGTCGCGGGCGACGACACCCTGCTCGTCATCAGCCGCGAGGCCGACGGCGGGCCCGCGCTGGCCCGACGATTCCTGGCGCTCGCCAACCGTGCGGGCGCCCAGCACCCCGAGCAGACATCCCCCGAGCACACTTCCCCCGAGCACCACCAGACCCCGAAGGAGGGACCCGCGTGAGCAAGGTCCTCAGCTCCCTGCCCGTCGGCGAGAAGGTCGGCATCGCGTTCTCCGGAGGCCTCGACACCTCCGTCGCCGTCGCCTGGATGCGCGAGAACGGCGCCGTGCCCTGCTGCTACACCGCCGACATCGGCCAGTACGACGAGTCCGACATCTCCGGCGTCCCCGCCCGCGCCACGGCGTACGGCGCCGAGATCGCCCGCGCCGTCGACATCCGCCGTCCGCTGGTCGAGGAGGGGTTCGCCGCGATCGCCTGCGGCGCCTTCCACATCCGCTCCGGCGGCCGTACCTACTTCAACACCACCCCGATCGGTCGCGCGGTCACCGGCACGATGCTGGTGCGCGCGATGGCCGAGGACGGCGTGGACATCTGGGGCGACGGCTCCACCTACAAGGGCAACGACATCGAGCGGTTCTACCGCTACGGGCTGATGGCCAACCCGTCGCTGCAGATCTACAAGCCCTGGCTCGACGCCAAGTTCGTCCACGAGCTCGGCGGGCGCACCGAGATGAGCCAGTGGCTCACGCAGCGCGACCTGCCCTACCGCGACAGCCAGGAGAAGGCGTACTCGACCGACGCCAACATCTGGGGCGCGACGCACGAGGCGAAGACCCTGGAGCACCTCGACGTGTCGCTGGAGACCGTCGAGCCGATCATGGGCGTGAAGTTCTGGGACCCGGCGGTGGCGATCGAGACCGAGGACGTCACGGTCCGCTTCGAGCAGGGCCGGCCGGTGGCGATCGACGGCACCCGCTACGACGACCCGGTCGCGCTGGTCGACGAGGCGAACCGGATCGGCGGGCGCCACGGGCTGGGCATGAGCGACCAGATCGAGAACCGCATCATCGAGGCCAAGTCCCGCGGCGTCTACGAGGCGCCGGGCATGGCGCTGCTGTGGGCGACGTACGAGCGGCTGGTCAACGCCGTGCACAACGAGGACACGATCGCCCAGTACCACTCGGAGGGCCGCAAGCTGGGCCGGCTGCTCTACGAGGGCCGGTGGCTGGACCCCCAGGCGCTCATGATCCGCGAGGCCACCCAGCGCTGGATCGCCTCGCTCGTCACCGGCGAGGTGACGCTCCGGCTGCGGCGCGGCGAGGACTACACGGTCCTCGACACCCGCGGCGACAACTTCTCCTACCACCCCGACAAGCTGTCGATGGAGCGCACCGAGAACGCCGCGTTCGGTCCCGACGACCGCATCGGGCAGCTGACGATGCGCAACCTCGACATCGCCGACTCACGCGCCAAGCTCGAGATGTACGCCGAGCAGCCCGACGACCAGGGCCACGTCCTGGTCGAGAACGGCACCCTGTACGGCGAGCTGCTGCCCGGTGGCGCCGACCGGATCACGCGCAACCCCCGCGCGGCCGAGATCGACGACGAGGCGCTGGACGCCGCCGCGATGGAGTCCGGGACCGACTGATGGCCCGCATCGACCGCGACGCCGCGCGCCTGCTCGTGGTGGGCCCGTCGGGACGCGTGCTGCTCACCGAGTGGCACGACCCGGCGCGCCCCGACGACTGGCACTGGATCCCCCCGGGCGGGGCGGTCGAGGCCGGGGAGAGCGCGGTCGAGGCGGCGGTGCGCGAGACGTTCGAGGAGACCGGGCTGGTCGTCGACCCGACGGCGGTGACCGGTCCGGTCCACACCGCCGACGAGCCGTTCTCGTTCGGCGGGCTCGACTTCCTCAGCCACGAGACCTACGTGGCGGTGGCCCTCGACGCGCCGGCCGACGCCGTCGAGGAGGATGTGGTCGTGATCAGCCTGGAGGGACTGCAGGGCCCGGAGATCGGCAACTGTCGCGGAGCGGCGTGGTGGTACGCCGACGACCTCGACGCGGCGGGCACCGCCCACGCCGAGGGCCTGACGACGGCCATGCGCGCCGCGGTCGCCACGGTCGCCGGCGGCCCGTCGGGGGCGGGTCGATGAGCGGCGGCACCGGCACCGGCAAGCTCTGGGGCGCCCGGTTCGCGGGCGGCCCCTCGCCGGAGCTGGAGGCGCTGTCGCGCTCCACCCACTTCGACTGGCGCCTCGTGCCCTACGACCTCGCCGGGTCGGCCGCCCACGCCCGGGTCCTCCACGGCGCCGGCCTGCTCGGCGACGCCGACCGGGACGCCCTGCTCGCCGGGATCGCCGCGCTCGGCGAGCGCTTCGAGGCCGGCGACCTCCACCCGGACCCCGCCGACGAGGACGTCCACGGCGCCCTCGAACGGCTGCTGCTGCTCGAGGTCGGCGAGGAGGTCGGCGGCCGGCTCCGGGCCGGACGCTCCCGCAACGACCAGGTCGCCACCCTCTTCCGGGCCTTCCTGCGCGACCACGCGCGGGTGGTCGGGGGAGCGGTGCTCGACCTGGTCGACGCCCTCGTCGGGCAGGCGGCCGACCACCTCGGCGCCGTCATGCCGGGACGGACCCATCTCCAGCACGCCCAGCCGGTGCTGCTGAGCCATCACCTGCTGGCCCACGTCTGGCCGCTGCTGCGCGACGTCGAGCGGCTGCGCGACTGGGACGACCGCACGGCCGCGGGATCGCCGTACGGGTCGGGCGCACTCGCCGGGTCGACGCTCGGGCTGGACCCGGAGGCCGTCGCCCGCGACCTCGGGTTCACGGGGTCGACGGCGAACTCGATCGACGGCACCGCGGCCCGCGACTTCGTCGCCGAGTTCGCGTTCGTGGCCGCGATGACCGGGGTGGACGTCAGCCGGCTGGCCGAGGAGGTCATCCTCTGGGCCACCAAGGAGTTCGGCTTCGTCCGTCTCCACGACAGCTGGTCGACGGGCTCGTCGATCATGCCGCAGAAGAAGAACCCCGACATCGCCGAGCTCGCCCGCGGCAAGGCCGGGCGCCTCGTGGGCAACCTCACCGGGCTGCTCGCCACCCTCAAGGCGCTGCCGCTCGCCTACAACCGCGACCTGCAGGAGGACAAGGAGCCGGTCTTCGATTCCGTGGACACCCTCGAGGTGCTGCTGCCGGCGGTCACCGGGATGGTCGCGACGCTCGTGTTCGACGTCGACCGGATGGCCGAGCTGGCCCCGCAGGGGTTCTCGCTCGCGACCGACGTCGCGGAGTGGCTGGTGCGGGAGGGCGTGCCTTTCCGCGTGGCGCACGAGGTGGCGGGGGCCTGCGTCCGTCGCTGCGAGGAGCTGGGCTGCGAGCTGGCGGACCTCGACGACGCCGAGCTCGCTGGCATCGACGAGCGGCTGACGCCGGCGGTCCGCGACGTGCTCACCGTGGAGGGGTCGGTCGCGTCCCGCTCCGCGCGGGGAGGGACGGCGCCCGACCGCGTGGCCGAGCAGCTCGACGAGGCACGGTCCGCGGCGCTCGCGCTGCGTGCCGCCCTGGCGGACGGGGGCCGCGACACCCCGACCGGCGGCGCGGCCGCGGGCGAGGGTGCCTGACCTCTCCGTCCTCGACGGCCCCGTGCTCGAGGTCGCGCCGCTGCTGCTCGGGGCGCGGCTGACCCACGCCGGGGTGACGGTGCGGCTGACCGAGGTCGAGGCGTACGCCGGCCCGGACGACCCGGGCTCCCACGCCTACCGCGGTCGCACCGCCCGCAACGCCACGATGTTCGGCCCCGCCGGACGCCTCTACGTGTACTTCACCTACGGGATGCACCACTGCGCGAACGTCTGCGTGGGTCCGGAGGGCACGGCGGCGGCGGTCCTGGTCCGGGCCGGCGAGGTGGTGGCCGGGACCGCGGCGGCCCGGGACCGACGGCCGCGGAGCACCGACCGGGACCTCGCCCGCGGGCCGGCGCGCCTGTGCCGCGCGCTCGACCTGGACCGGCGCCACGACGGGGCCGAGCTGGCCTCCACGGCTGGTCCGCACCTCGAGCTGGCGGCGCCGCCGGACCCCTCGCGGGTGCGGACCGGACCCCGGGTCGGGCTCCGGGGGGCCCCCGAGCGCCCGTGGCGTTTTTGGCTCCACGACGAGCCGTCCGTCTCGCAGTACCGCCCTGCAGCGCCCCGCAGAGCCCGCTGAGGGGGCCGGGGGACCCCCCGGTTTGGCACCTCGGGCAGACCCTGCTAAGTTTCTACATGTCGCGCCGAGCGGCCCGCCGGGAGGAAGCAAGTCAGCCTCCTGGTCGGGACCGAAGGCCGGCCAACTTCTCCGGGAAGTCCGGGTTTGACCGCCGAGGCGGTGACCGGTAACTTAACGGAGGCCCTTCCGAGGGTGTCAGTCCCCGCGGCTGACTGCGGTACGGGTGTGTTGCTTGAGAACTCAACAGTGTGTCTTTATGTCGATGGAATTAGTTTGTATGCCTTC
>NZ_BAAAMY010000014.1:283435-301055 GCF_039529515.1 Nocardioides lentus | reverse complement strand
GGGAGGAGGGGCAGTCGCTGGGCACGCCGCCCCCGAAGGGGGCGCGTCGTCAGGGTCGCTGGGAGGACTGGAGCAGCGGCACCGGCCGGGTCTCCACCCTGAACGGTGCGCTCGCCCTCGAGAGCGGCCGCGTCCGCGGCCCCGGTGGCGACGACCGCGGCTCGACGGCCGCGACACTGCGCGGCAACGCCCGCACCTACGGCCGGTGGGAGGCCCGCATGCGGGCCCGCTCCTCGGAGTCCGGCCGCGGGGCCTACCGGATCGTGGCGGAGCTGGTGCCCGCGTCCGCCGCTCCCGGGACCTGCACCGACGACGTCATCACCATCGCCTCCATCTCGACGAGCACGCGCCGGCTCGGCTTCGGGGTCAGCACCGCGGACCGTCGCTGGAGCGGCACGAACCCCGTCGGCAACACCCAGTACACGGCCCCGGCGTTCGCGGTCGAGGTCACACCGAGCCACATCACCTGGTTCCTCGCCGGCCGGCCGATCGGCACCGTGCGCGACCGACGCGCCATCTCCGACGTCCCGCGCACCCTGCGCTTCCGGATGATCGGGAGCTCGGAGCAGCAGATGGACCAGACGCTGATGGTCTCGGACTGGCAGCGCGGCTTCCCGCTCGACGGCGGCCGGAAGGTCACCGGCGGCGGCGCCCTGTCGTCACGCTCCGGCGGGAGCTGCTGAGGTCCGGGGCGCGCCGCGGCGCCGACGCCCGGGCCACGGCCCGGCGACGGGCCCGGACGTGGCCCGGGCGTGACCCGGGCCACGTCCGCTCGTTCATCCCTGCGAGCCCGGGGGCCACCCGGGCCCGACCCCGGGAGGGAACCCGCATGACCGTCCGCCGCACCTCGTCGTCCGTCGCCGCCGCCACCGCCGTCCTGGCGCTCGGCCCCGCCGCCGCGCTCGCCGCCGCCGCCCCGGCGCAGGCGGCCCCCCGCAGCGAGTGGGCGCCCGCCGCCGACGCCGCGATCCACCCCGGCGTGCAGATGTACACCGAGGGCGCCCAGTGCACCGGCAACTTCGTGTTCACCGACGACGCGGGCGCCACCTACGTGGGCTACGCCGCGCACTGCGCGGGCACCGGGGCGGCCACCGACACCGACGGCTGCGAGGCGGCGTCGCTGCCCCTCGGCACCCGGGTCGACTTCACGGAGGGCGGCTCCCTGGTCTCCGAGGGCACCCGCGTCGGGGGCGGCGAGCTGGTCTACAGCAGCTGGCAGGCCATGGATCGCGCCGGTGAGACCGATGCCAACGCGTGCGCCTACAACGACTTCGCGCTCGTGCGGGTCGACCCCGCCGACGCCGGGAAGGTCAACCCCTCCATCCCGTTCTGGGGCGGCCCGACGGGCGTGGACGGCGACGGCGTCGCGGCCGGCGAGCGGGTCTACAGCTACGGCAACTCGAGCCTCCGCGCGGGCCTCGAGGTGCTCTCGCCCAAGACCGGTCTCGCGCTGGGCGACCCGGCGGACGCCGACGGCTGGACCCACCCGCTCTACACCGTGACCCCCGGCGTCCCCGGTGACTCCGGCAGCGCCTTCGTCGACGCGGACGGCCGCGCGATCGGGACGCTGTCGACCCTCGGCCTGGCCCCGCTGCCCGCGTCGAACAACATCGGCGACCTCGGCCGCGAGCTCGCCTACGCCCAGGCGAGCTCGGGCATCGGCGGCCTGAGGCTGGTCGAGGGCACCGAGCCGTTCTCGCCGGTGCTCTGACCCGCGTGACCCCGGACGGGGTGGATCGTTCGCCCCACATGAGCATCGTGCGCGACGCGGTCGCCGCCGCCACCCTGTCCGGCCTCGTCGTCCTCGCCGCGGTCGTCGCGGCGCTGGTGGCCCCGGCGCCCGGCGAGGCCGCCACCGGCGCGGCCTCCGCCGAGGCCGGGCGCTGGGCCCCGGTCGGCCGGGCGACGATCACTCCCGGCGTCCAGATGTACACGGCGGGCGCCCAGTGCACGGCCAACTTCGTGTTCACCGACGCCCGGGACCGCGTGTACGTCGGCTACGCCGCCCACTGCGCCGGCCTCGGCGAGGCGACCGACACGAACGGCTGCGAGGCCGGGTCGCTGCCCCTGGGCACGCCGGTGCGCTTCGCGCGCGGCGGCACGCTCGCCGGTGCCGGCGAGACCCTGGGCCGAGGCCGCCTGGCGTACAGCTCGTGGCTGACCATGGGCGAGCGCGGCACCACCGCCGCCAACCCGTGCGCCGCCAACGACTTCGCGCTCGTGCGGGTCGGCACCGCACACGAGCGGAAGGTCAACCCGTCCGTGCCGTTCTTCGGCGGCCCGGTCGGGCGCGGGGGCGTGCCGGCCGCCGGCGCGACGCTCGTCAGCTACGGCTCGTCGTCGGCCCGGCCGTCGGCGGTGCTCTCGCCCAAGGTCGGGGCCTCGCTCGGGTCGACCCACGGCGGCTGGGGCTTCGACGCCTACACGCTGACCCCGGGCATCCCGGGCGACTCCGGCAGCGGGCTGATGGACGGTCGCGGCCGGGCCGTCGGCACCCTGTCGACCGTGGCCCTCGCCCCGCTGCCCGCCTCCAACGGCGTCGGCTCGCTCGCCCGCGAGCTCGACTTCGCGCAGCGCACCTCCCGGATCCCCGGGCTGCGGCTGGTGCCGGGCACGGAGCCCTTCCGCGCCACGCCGCTGGGCTGAGCCCGGTCACGGCCCGTCCGGTCCGGGCCGCCCGGTCGGGGCGGCCACCGGGCCTCCTAGCATCGGGCGGGTGGACCGCCCCGACACCGAGGAGTACGTCGAGCTGGTGCTGGCGTGCGTCGAGCGGGTCCCGGCCGGCCGGGTCACGACGTACGGCGCGATCGCCGCCCACCTCGGCTCCCACGGTCCCCGCCGCGTCGGCAACGTGCTGTCCGCGTGGGGCGGACCGGTGCCGTGGTGGCGCGTGGTCCGCGCCGACGGGTCGCTGCCGCCCAGCCACACCGGCGAGGCGCTCGCGTCGTACCGCGAGGAGGGCACCCCGCTGCGGCCGTCGGGTCGCGTGGACCTGCCCGAGGCCTTCTGGGACCCCGACGACCCGACCTGAGCGCGTCCCGCCGCACGTGTCCGACGCGGGACGGACCGGGTCGGGGCGGGCGTGGCGTGGGCCATACTGCGGGGCGTGATGTACCGAGCGCTGCACGCCGTGGTGCCCCCGGTCGCCAAGGCCGTCTGGCGCCCGGAGGTGACGGGTCTCGAGCACGTGCCGGCGACCGGCGGCGTCCTCCTGGCCAGCAACCACCTCAGCTTCGCCGACAGCCTCGTCATCCCCATCGTGGTGCCGCGCAAGGTCGTGTTCCTCGCGAAGTCCGACTACTTCACCGGCACGGGGATGCGCGGCGCGCTGTCGCGTGCCTGGTTCACCGGCCTCGGGATGCTGCCCGTCGACCGCGACGACTCCCGGGCCGCGCTCGACAGCCTCCAGGTGGCCCTGGAGGTGCTCGGGCGCGGGGAGGCCTTCGGCATCTACCCCGAGGGCACCCGGTCGCGTGACGGACGGCTCTACCGCGGGCGCACCGGGGTCGCGCACCTCGCGCTGACCGCGGGCGTGCCGATCGTCCCCGTCGGCCTCGCCGGCACGGAGCGGCTGCAGCCCGTCGGGGCGCGGCTGCCGCGGCTCGTCGACGTGACGGTCCGCTTCGGGCCGCCGATCCACGTGGCCGGCCGCTACGACGGGGTGCCTCTCGGTCGCGCCCGGCGCGAGGTCACCGACCGCGTGATGACCGCCGTCGGCGACCTGACCGGCCAGGAGCCGGCCGGCGTCTACAACGAGCGCCCCGTCCACGCCTGATGCTGACGCTCGTCACGGGCGGGACCCGCGGGATCGGGGCCGCCGTCGCGCTGCGGCTGGCGGAGGAGGGCCACGACCTGGTGCTGGCGCACCGCGCCGACGACGGGGCCGCCGCAGCGCTGCGGACCCGGGTCGAGGCCCGGGGCCACGCCTGCCACCTGTGGCGTGGGGACCTGACCGACCCGGGTGCGGTCGAGGCGCTCTTCGCCGCGCTGCCCGGCGTGCCCACCGGGGTCGTCAGCAACGCCGGCCTCACCGGTCCGGTCGGCCCGCTGGCCGAGGTCGACCCCGACGTCGTGCGGCGGGTCGTCGACGTCAACCTCACCGCCGCGATCCTCGTGGCGCGCGCGGCCGTGCGCACCATGTCGACCGCGTACGGCGGGTCCGGCGGGGTGCTGGTCACCATCGGCTCGGGGGCCGCCACCCTCGGCTCGCCGGGCGACTACGTGCACTACGCGGCGGCCAAGGCGGGGGTCGACGCCCTGACGCTGGGTCTCGCCCAGGAGGTGGGCCCGCAGGGCGTCCGGGTCGTCGGGGTCGCGCCCGGCGCCATCCGCACCCGGATCCACGCCGACGCCGGCGACCCGGGTCGGCTGGACCGGATCGGGGACGCCGTCGCGCTGGGCCGCGCGGGCGAGCCCGAGGAGGTCGCGGCCGCGGTGGCGTGGCTGATGAGCGACGACGCGGGCTACGTCACCGGGACGACGTTGCGGGTGGCCGGGGGGCGCTGACCGCCCGGCGTCGCAGCCGGCGGTTCCACCACAGCAGACCGCCGAGGACCGGGGACATCAGCACGAACCCGACACCGAGCCCGATCAGGGGGTCGCTCGCGGACTGCGCGGGGGAGGCGTGACGGGCGGCGAGGGGTCCGCCGAAGCGCGTCGACACGACCAGGGTGTCGCCGTCGGTGGTGGTCGGGCGGGCGACGACGGTCTCGCCGACGGCCGGCATCGTGCTGCCGAAGCCGTCGCTCACCAGCCCGTCGACGCGGGTGCCGTCGGTCGCCTCCCAGGTCGCGGGGCAGCGGTCCTCCGGCTGCCGGTAGCGGCCGCGGAGGTGGTCGCACCCCCCGTCGACGCGGGTCACCGTCAGCGTGGTCCGGTCCGCCCAGCGCCGCGGCTCGCCGGGGACGTCCGCGAGGGAGAGGTTGCGCCAGTACAGGGCGCCCCAGGCGGTCGCCAGCAGACCGACGACGACGACCGCGGTCGTGAGGAGCCGGACCCGGCGCGGCCACGCGCGGCGCGGGGCCCGCCCCTCGTCGTACGGGTGCCCGGGGCGGGACGGGCCGGTCGGGTCCACACCCCGAGGGTAGGCCCCGGGCGGAGCCGCGCACCGGGGTCGGCACCGGTGTCGGTGGGGGCTGGTTGGGTGGAGCCGTGTCCTCGTCCACCGCCCCGCCGACGGCCCACGACGCCGCCCCGGCGTACCGCCTCGAGGCGCCGCCGGCCGCGCCGGCGGTGCCGGCGCTCGACGCCGCCCAGCGCCGGGTCGTCGAGCACCCGGGCGGTCCGCTGCTCGTGCTCGCCGGGCCGGGCACGGGCAAGACGACGACGATGGTCGAGGCCGTCGTCGAGCGGGTCCGTGGGCGCGGCGCCCGGCCCGAGGAGGTGCTGGCCCTGACCTTCTCCCGGGTCGCCGCCCAGCAGCTGCGCGACCGGGTCCAGGCCCGGCTCGGCGGGACGACGGCGACACCGCTCGCGAGCACCTTCCACTCCTTCGCCTACGGGCTGGTGCGGCGCTTCCAGCCCGCCGAGCTGTACGCCGAGCCCCTGCGGCTGCTGTCCGCCCCCGAGCAGGACGCCGTGCTGGCCGACCTGCTGGCCGACCATCCCGAGTCGGTGCGGTGGCCGTCCCACCTGCGCCCCGCCCTCGCCACGCGCGGTTTCGCCCGCGAGCTGCAGGCGGTGCTGGGGCGGGCCCGCGAGCGCGAGCTCGACCCCGCCGACCTCCTCGACCTCGGCCGCCGCGAGCAGCTCCCCGCCCTCGAGGCCGCCGGGCTGTTCATGCAGCAGTACCTCGACGTGCTGGCCCTGCGGGGCGTGCTGGACCACGCGGAGATCGTCCGCCAGGCGGTCGCGGTGGCCGAGGAGCACCGCGACGAGCTGCGCGCGAGCCTGCGCCACGTCTTCGTCGACGAGTACCAGGACACCGACCCCGCCCAGGTCTCGCTGCTGCGCGCGATCGCGGGCGACGGCCGTGACCTCGTCGTCGTCGGCGACCCGGACCAGTCGATCTACGGCTTCCGGGGGGCCGAGGTGCGCGGGATCCTCGAGTTCCCCGACGCCTTCCGCACCCGTGCGGGGGAGCGGGCCGACGTCGTCGCGCTCGGCACCACGCGACGCTTCGGGTCGCGGCTGCTCCGGGCCTCGCGCGGCGTCGCCGACCGCATCGGCATCGCCGGGGCGATCCCGGCGGGGGCGCGGGAGGCCTTCCGCCACCCCGAGTCGGTCGCGCACGACCTGGGCCCGGGCCGGGTCGAGGTCCGGACCTTCGACACCGCGCGCGCCGAGGCCGAGCACCTCGCCGACCTGCTGCGGCGCGCGCACCTCGAGGACGACGTGCCCTGGTCGCAGATGGCGGTCCTGGTGCGCTCGGGCCGCGCCAGCATCCCGGGGCTGCGCCGGTCCCTGACGGCGGCCGGGGTCCCCGTCGAGGTGGCCTCCGACGAGACGCCGCTGGTCGCCGAGCCGGCGGTCGCCCCGCTGCTGACCGCCCTCTCGGTGGTCGCCGACCCCGCGCTGGTGGGGCCCGAGGCCGGCGAGGAGGGGCGCCGCCTGGCGGAGGACCTGCTCACCTCCCCCCTCGGAGGGCTGGACGCGACCGACCTCCGCGCCCTGGTGCGGGCCCTGCGCGCCGCCGGCCACGGCGAGGGGGAGCCCGGCGCCGCCCTCGTGCGGGCCGTCGTCGCCGAGCCGGGCGTCCTCGACGGCGTGGCCGGTGAGCCCGCCCGTCGCGCGGGCCGGCTCTCCCGGCTGCTCGCGGGGGCCCGCGCCGACCTGGAGGGCGGCGCGAGTGCCGAGGAGACCCTCTGGGCGCTGTGGGACGGCTCGGACTGGGGGCGCCGGCTGCGCCGGGCGACCGAGTCCGGGGGTGCCGGTGCCCGTCGCGCCCACCGCGACCTCGACGCGATCTGCGCGCTGTTCGAGGCCGCGGCCCGCGCCGAGGAGCAGGGCGGCGGGCACGCGGGCGTGCCCGACTTCGTCGCGACCCTGCGCGCCCAGCGCATCCCCGCGGACACGCTGGCCGAGCGCGGCGTCCGGGGCGACGCCGTCCGGCTGCTGACCGCGCACCGGTCCAAGGGCCTGGAGTGGCGCCTCGTCGTCGTGGCCCACGTGCAGGAGGGCGCCTGGCCCGACCTGCGGCGCCGCGACACCCTGCTGCACGCCGACCGCCTCGGGGCCCCGGGCGCGGGCCTCGTGCCGCCCCGCACCCGTGGGGCCGTGCTCGCCGAGGAGCGGCGGCTGTTCTACGTCGCGGTGACGCGTGCCCGGCAGCGTCTGGTCGTGACCGCGGTCGCCTCGCCCGACGAGGACGGCGAGCAGCCGTCGCGGTTCACCGGCGAGCTCGGCGCGACCCCCGAGCACCGGGTCGGTCGCCCCCGCCGCCCGCTGTCGCTGCCCGGCCTGGTGGCCGAGCTGCGCCGCACGGTCGCGGACCCCGACGCGCCCGAGCCGCTGCGGGACGCCGCGGCCCGGCGCCTCGCGCGTCTGGCCGCCACCGACGTCGCCGGCCGGCCGGTCGCCCCGGCGGCCGACCCGGCCACCTGGTGGGGGCTGCGGGAGCCGTCGCGCTCCGACGTGCCGGTGCGACCCGCCGACGAGCCCGTCGTGGTCTCGGCGAGCACCCTCGAGGGCCTGCTGACCTGCCCGGCGCAGTGGTTCCAGGCCCGAGAGGCGGGCGGCGAGGAGGTCAGCACCGCGAGCCAGGGCTTCGGCCAGGTCGTGCACGGCATCGCCGAGCGGCTGGCCGGCCCCGACGCGGACCTCGACGTCGCCCACGTCGACGTCGAGCGCGACCTCATGCCGCTGGTCGACGAGGTCTGGTCGCGGATGCAGTTCCGCACGCCCTGGTCGGGGGGCCGGGAGCGTGCCGAGGTTCGCTCAGCCCTCGAGCGGTTCGTGACCTGGGCGCGCACGCCCGGGGCCCGGCGGGTGCTCGCCACCGAGCCGCGGCTGTCGGTGGTCGTCGAGCTTCCCGACGGGTCCGCGGTCCGCCTGCACGGCTACGCCGACCGCCTCGAGGTCGACGAGGCCGGCCGCGTGGTGGTGGTGGACCTCAAGACCGGGAAGTACCCGCCGACCGACAAGAGCCTGCCCGAGAACCCCCAGCTGGGGCTCTACCAGCTCGCGGTCGAGCACGGCGCCGCCGACGAGGCGCTGGGGCGACCCGGCGAGCCCGGCGGCGCGGAGCTCGTGCAGCTGCGCAAGGGCGGGGAGCTGCCGAAGGTGCAGGCGCAGGCCGCCCCGACCGGCGACGGCCCCCGTCCTGTGCACGACCAGCTCGCCCTCGCCGTGCGCGCCCTGCGCACCGAGGACTTCCCCGCCCGGCCCGGCAAGCACTGCGACCGCTGCGCCTTCTGGGCGACCTGCCCCGACAAGACCTCCGGGAGCGTGCTGTCGTGACCCTCACCGACCACCCCGGGCCCGCCGGCGCCCCGACGGGCGGCGCCGCCGTCGTGGACACCCCCGAGCAGCTGCGCGACCTGCTCGGCGTCGACTGGACCTTCAGCGCCCAGCAGTTCGCCGCCGTCACCGCCCCCCTCGAGCCCGGTGTCGTCATCGCCGGCGCCGGGTCCGGCAAGACCGCGGTCATGGCCGCGCGCGTGGTCTGGCTGGTGGCCACCGGCCGCGTCCGCCCCGGCGAGGTCCTCGGGCTCACCTTCACGACGAAGGCGACCGCCGAGCTGGCCGGGCGGATCCGCGACAGCCTGCAGGCCGCCGGGCTCGCGCCGCGCGCGGGCGAGGTGCCGCCGCCCCGGCCACCCGGTGCCGCGGGGGAGGAGGGCGAGGAGGACGAGCCGGAGGAGCCGACCGTCTCGACCTACCACGCCTACGCCTCGGCGCTGCTGACCGAGCACGGGCTGCGCGTGGGCCACGAGCCCGACACCCGCCTGGTCGCCGACGCCGGGCGCTACCAGCTGGCCGCGCGCGTCGTCGCCGACCACACCGGCGTCGTCGAGCACCTCAGCGACCACCCGGCCACGGTCGTGACGAACCTGCTGGCCCTCGACGCCGAGCTGAGCGAGCACCTCGTCGACCCGTCGTCCCTGCGCACCTGGGACGCCGCCGAGCGTGTCCGGTGGGAGGAGGGCAAGGGCGCCGAGCACCGCAAGACCTACCTCGACAGGAGCGACGCCGCGATCCACGCCGTCGACCGCCGGGCCGAGCTGCTCGACCTGGTCGAGGCCTACCGCGAGCGCAAGCGACGTCTCGGCCTCATGGACTTCTCCGACCAGATCGCGCTCGTGGCCCGGCTCGCGGAGGAGTGCCCCGAGGTCGGGGCCGGGGAGCGGTCCCGCTTCCGGGTCGTCCTGCTCGACGAGTACCAGGACACCTCCGTCGCCCAGGCCCGGATGCTCGGGCGGCTGTTCTCCGGGCCCGACGCCGCCGCGGGCCGGGGCCACCCGGTCACCGCGGTCGGCGACCCCCACCAGGCGATCTACGGCTGGCGCGGCGCCTCGGTGTCGAACATCCTCGAGTTCGCCCGGGACTTCCCGCCCGTGACCGGCGAGCCGCGCCGATTCCCGCTCACCGTCAACCGCCGCTCCGACGCGCGCATCCTCGAGCTCGCCACCCACCTGGCCGCCGACCTGTACGCCGGCCGCAACGACCTCGCGCCGCTCGAGCCCGCCCCGGGCGCCGCGCCCGGCGAGGTCCGGCTGGCCGTGCACGAGACCTCCGGCGACGAGCTGGCGTGGCTCGCGGACCGCGTCCACGCCGCCCGGGCGACCCGGCGGCCCGACGGGGAGCCGACCCCGTGGCGCGAGATCGCGGTGCTCACCCGCGACAACGCCACCGCGGCCGCGGTCTTCGACGTGCTCTCGGCCGCCGAGGTGCCGGTCGAGATCGTCGGCCTCAAGGGCCTGCTCCGGCTGCCGGAGGTCGCCGAGGTGGTGGCGTGCCTGAGCCTGGTCGGCGACGTCACCGCCAACGCGGCGCTGCTGACCCTGCTCGGCGGACCCCGCTGGGCGGTCGGCCCTCGGGACCTGGCGCTGCTCGGGCGCCGGGCCCGCGAGCTCGGGGGTCCCGCGGGCGCGCGCGGGGGCGGCCGGACCGCGCCCGGCGAGCAGCGGGCCGACCTGCGCGAGGAGCTGCTGGACGCCGTCGCGAGCGCCGACCCGACGGAGCTGCCCGCGCTCAGCGACGCCCTCGAGGACCCGGGCGACCTCGACTACAGCGCGCAGGCGCGCGAGCGGTTCGCCCTGCTGGCGGCCGAGCTCCGACGCCTCCGGGCGGCGGCCTCGGAGCCGGTGATGGACCTGCTGCGCCGGATCCTCGACACCTGCGGCCTCGACGTGGAGCTGGACTCCTCGCTCAGCCCGGCCGCGGCGGCCCGGCGCGACAACCTCGACCTGTTCGTGCAGGCCGTCGCCGACTTCCAGTCGGTCGACGGCCACGTGGGGCTGCCGGCCCTCCTGGCCTGGCTGGAGGCCGAGGACGACTTCGGGCAGGGCCTTGACGTGGCCGTGCCCACCGAGGCCGACTCGGTCAAGCTGCTCACGGTCCACCGCGCGAAGGGCCTGGAGTGGGACGCGGTGTTCCTCGTCGGGGTGTGCCAGGACAAGTTCCCCAACCCGCGCGCCCGGTCCACCTGGCTGACCGTGCCGCAGGCGCTGCCGCTGCCGCTGCGCGGCGACGCCGTCGACCTGCCGTCGCTCGCCGGGCACGCGCCCGCCGACATCGCCACCCTCCTGGCCGCGGTCAAGGAGCAGGCCCTCGTCGAGGAGCTGCGGCTCGCCTACGTCGCGTGGACGCGCCCGCGGCACCGGCTCACCGTCTCGGGCCACTGCTGGACCGGGGGCCGGGCCGGGCCGCTGGGCCCGTCGCCGTACCTGGCGGCGACCCGGGAGGTCCTGGCCGGCTGGGGGGAGCAGCCGGAGCGGTGGCAGGAGCGCCCGGAGAGGGGCGAGACCAACCCCGTCGCCCAGGCCCCCGACCAGGCCTGGCCGATCGGCCACCACACGACCGGCGAGGTCGAGCGGCGCCGCGACGCCGCGCGTCGGGTGCGGGAGGCGGACCCGACCGCCGACGACGGCCTGGAGGACGTCCTGCACGCCGAGCAGGTCGCCACCTGGGACGACGAGATCGAGCGGCTGGTGCGGGAGGCCGCCCGGGAGGTCGGGGGCGAGGTCGCCGTGCCGCTGCCGAGCAGCGTCGCCGCGACCGCGCTGGGCCGCCTCCGGGACCCGGCGGCGTACGCCCGCGAGCTGGCGCGCCCGATGCCGCGCCGGCCCTCCAGCGCCGCCCGCTTCGGCACCCGCTTCCACGCGTGGGTCGAGGCCCGCGTCGGCCAGCAGCAGCTCCTCGGACCCGACGACCTCGCGGGACGCGCGGACAGCGACCTGGTCGAGGTCGAGGGGGAGGCCGACCTCGCGGAGCTGCAGGCCGCGTTCGAGGCGGGGCCCTTCGCCGACCGCGCGCCGTACCGGGTGGAGGCGGGCTTCGCCCTGGTGCTGGGCGGGCAGGTCGTGCGCGGGCGCATCGACGCCGTCTACGCCGAGCCCGACGGCGGCTACCTGGTCGTCGACTGGAAGACCGGTCACGCCGAGCACGCCGACCCGCTGCAGCTCGCGGTCTACCGCGAGGCCTGGGCCGAGCTGGCGGGGGTGCCACCGGAGCGGGTGCGCGCCGCGTTCGCCTTCGTGCGGACCGGCCGGCTGCTCGAGCCGACCGACCTGCCCGGCCGCGCGGAGCTCGAGCGACTGGTCGCCGCCGGGTCGTCGGCGGAGCGGGCGTAGATTCCCCCGACGTGGCCCACCCGCACGAGAGCATCAGCCTCGACCCCCACGACCGCCAGGGCGTCCACCGCCGCGACCGCGCCTGGCTCGACGCCCGGTGGGAGGACCCCGCCACCCGCGTGCTCGCCGTGGCCGGCGGCCGCGCCCGCCGCACCGGTCGGGACGAGGGCGGCGGGCCCGCCTGGGTCGCGCCCGGCGAGGCGCCCGACGGCCACCGCGTGCTGCTGGGGGAGCGGGACGGCACGACGTACGCCGCCGTGCTCCTCGACCCCTCGGCCGTCGCCGAGGACGACCGCTCCTGGGCGTCGCTGCGCGAGCTGCTCCCCGCGGTGGAGGGCCACCCCGACGCCCCGCTCGTGCTGCACGCGGTGGGGATCGCCGAGTGGGTCGCCGTCACCCGGTTCTGCCCGCGCTGCGGGGCCGGCCTGGAGCTCGAGGCCGCCGGCCACGAGCTCGCCTGCCCGCGCTGCGGGCGCCGGCAGTTCCCGCGCACCGACGCCGCCGTGATCATGCTCGTGCGCCACGGCGAGCCGGGCTCGGCCGAGGAGCGGTGCCTGCTGGGCCGGCAGGCGGCGTGGCCCGAGGGCCGGTTCTCGACCCTGGCCGGCTTCTACGAGCCGGGCGAGACCCTCGAGGACACGGTCCGCCGCGAGGTGGCGGAGGAGACCGGCGTCCGCGTGGGCCAGGTGGAGTACTTCGGCAACCAGCCGTGGCCGCTGCCGGCGAGCCTGATGATCGGCATGCTCGCGGAGGCGGTGACGACCGAGATCGTGCGGGTGGACGACGAGCTCGAGGACGCCCGCTGGTTCACCCGGGCCGAGATGGCCGAGCAGGCGGCGTCGGGCGAGCTGGTGCTGCCCGGCGGCATCTCCATCAGCCGCTCGCTGGTCGAGCACTGGTACGGCGCACCGCTGCCCGGCTCGTGGTGACGGGCCGGGCAGCGGGACGGGCGGTGGCGCTCAGGCCAGCGAGGCCAGCTTCTCCTTGACCTGGGCCAGGGACGGGTTGGTCTGCGAGGTGCCGTCCGAGTAGACCAGCGTGGGGACCGTCTGGTTGCCGTTGTTGGCCTCCTCGACGATCGACACCGCCTCGGGCTGCTGCTCGATGTCGACCATGTCGAAGCCGATGCCCTCACGGTCGAGCTGGCTCTTCAACCGGTGGCAGTAGCCGCACCACGGGGTGCTGTACATCGTGAACGAACCGGCCATCTCGGAGTGTCCCCTTCGCCGTCTAGTGTCGCTGTCCAGAGCCACAACCGTGCCAGCAGAGGAGTTGTTCCGCCCCGTGAGCGTGCCGTCCGACCTCCTCGCCGGCCTGGACCCCGAGCAGCGGCGCGTCGCCGAGGCGCTCCGCGGTCCCGTCCGCGTGCTGGCGGGCGCGGGCACCGGCAAGACCCGGGCGATCACCCACCGGATCGCCCACGGCGTCGCGACCGGCGTGTACGCGCCGACCGAGGTCCTGGCGGTCACCTTCACCACCCGCGCCGCCGGCGAGATGCGCACCCGGTTGCGCGCCCTCGGTGCCCCGGGGGTGCAGGCGCGGACGTTCCACTCCGCCGCGCTGCGCCAGCTGCGCTACTTCTGGCCCCGGGTCCACGGCTCCGAGCTGCCCGCGCTGACCGAGTCCAAGCTGGCGATGCTCGCGCTGGCCGCGCGGCGCTGCCGGCTGCGCCTCGACCAGGCCGGCCTGCGCGACCTGGCCTCGGAGATCGAGTGGTCGAAGGTCAGCAACGTCGCCCCCGACGACTACGAGCGGGTCGCCGGCGCCCGCGGCCGCTCGGTGTCGGGCCACGACGCCGCGACGGTCGCGCGGGTCTTCGGCGCCTACGAGGAGGTCAAGCGCGACCAGTCCCGCATGGACATGGAGGACGTGCTGCTCTTCACCGCCGCGGTGCTCGACACCGACGAGCGGGTCGCCGCCCAGGTCCGGGCGCAGTACAAGTGGTTCGTCGTGGACGAGTACCAGGACGTCTCCCCGCTGCAGGCCGCGCTGCTGCGGCTGTGGCTGGGGGGCCGTCACGAGCTGTGCGTCGTCGGCGACCCCGCGCAGACGATCTACTCCTTCGCGGGCGCCGACGCCGACTTCCTGCGCGGCTTCACCCGCGAGCACCCCGACGCCACCACCGTCGAGCTGGTCCGCAACTACCGCTCGACCCCCCAGGTGGTGGGGGCCGCCAACACGCTGCTGTCCGGCACGTCGAGCCGCGGCGTCGAGCTGCGCGCCCAGCGCCCGGAGGGGCCCGAGGTCACGTGGACCGGCCACGCCGACGAGGTCGCCGAGGCCGCCGCGGTCGCCGAGGAGGTCGCCCGCGTGCACGCCGCCGGCACGCCGCTGCGCGAGATCGCCGTCCTGTTCCGCATCAACGCCCAGTCGGAGACCTTCGAGGAGGCGCTCTCGGCGCGCGGGCTGGCCTACGTCGTGCGGGGCGCCGCCCGCTTCTTCGACCGCGGCGAGGTCCGCCAGGCCGTGACCCTGCTGCGCGGCACCGCCCGCTCCGGCGCCGTCGGCGACGACCTGGTCGACGACACGCGCGCCACCCTCGCCGGCATGGGCTGGTCGCCCGAGGCCCCGACCGCCCGCGGCCAGGTGCGTGACCGCTGGGAGTCGCTGCAGGCGCTGGTCGACCAGGCCGTCGAGCACCGCGAGGCCCACCCCGACGCCACGCTCGGCGACTTCGTCGACGAGCTCGACCGCCGGGCCTCCGAGCAGCACGCGCCCGTGGCCGAGGGCGTCACCCTCGCCACCCTCCACGCCGCCAAGGGCCTCGAGTGGGACGCCGTGTTCCTGTGCGGCGTCCAGGACGGCACGCTGCCGATCACCTACGCCGAGGGGCCGGCGGCGATCGAGGAGGAGCGCCGTCTGCTCTACGTCGGGATCACCCGCGCCCGCGTCCGCCTCGCGGTCAGCTGGGCCGCGGCCCGACAGCCCGGCGGCCGCACCAGTCGTCGTCCGTCCCGCTTCCTCGACGGTCTGCGGCCCGCGGACGCCCCGGGCGTGGGCGGTGCGGGGACGGCTCCCGGGGGCCGTCCCCGCAGCCGCAAGCCCCAGCACTGCCGTGAGTGCGGGGTGCCGCTGACCACGCCGACCGCCCGCAAGACCGGGCGCTGCGAGGACTGCCCCGCGTCGTACGACGAGGCGCTGTTCGAGCGTCTGCGGGCCTGGCGCGTCGAGCGCGCCGGCGAGGAGAAGGTGCCCGCCTACGTGGTCTTCACCGACGCCACCCTGCAGCTGATCGCCGAGCACCGGCCCGACTCGCCCGAGGCGCTGCTGCGCATCACCGGGGTCGGTCGCACCAAGCTCGAGCGCTACGGCGACGAGGTCCTCGCGCTCGTCGGCTGAGGCCCGCCGCACCGCTGCGGGATCGGGGCCGTTAATTCGCTTGCGCCGCCGGTTGTGCCCGGTGGTACCGTGCTCGGGCCCGAACAGCAGCGCATCGCGCCCCCCGCCAGGGGGCGGCGCCCGAGGTCCCCGAGGAGGTGGCCGCTCATGAGCACGACGACGACGATCATCCCGCGCGTCCTCGCCCACGCCGAGCGCGCCATCGCGCCCGTGACCCCGCTCCGTCCCGAGGGTGACGTGTGCCCGCAGGCCCGCATCCGCGAGGCCGGCCCGTCCGTCGCCTCCGCGACCGTCGCCGGCCACGGCTCCGACCGCGGCTTCGGCCTCGGCTTCGCCAAGAACGACCGCTCGATGGGGACCCCTGCCTGGAGTCCACCGGATCGCTGACACCCAGCACCGGCGCCTCCAGGCCGCGGAACCCGAACACCGGGATCCGCGGCCTTCGTCGTTCCCCGGCCCGTACCACCCGAGAGACGACCACCGACGAGACACGGAGAGGAGGTGACGGAGATGACGAGCGCACTCGTGGCTCCCCCCGGCGGGACCGGGGTGAGCCTGAGCCACCTGCACGACGCGGCCGAGCACGTCGACGAGGCGCTGCTGCCCTGCCGCAGCGGGGACCCCGAGCTGTGGTTCGCGGAGCTGCCCGCCGACGTCGAGCACGCGAAGGCCCTGTGCCGGGACTGCCCGGTGCAGCAGCTGTGCCTGACGGCGGCGAAGGAGCGCCGCGAGCCCTGGGGCGTCTGGGGCGGCGAGCTGTTCCTCCAGGGCGCGGTGATCCCCCGCAAGCGCCCCCGCGGGCGGCCCCGCAAGGACGCTGCCTAGCCCGACGACCCGAGGAGCTGACCGGCACCCGATGAGACACCCCCGAGGCGACCCCCTCACCCATCCACGCACCGAGACGAGACCGACATGACGTACCAGCCCGAGGCGCTGGCCCGTGCGCACCGCACGGCCCTGCTCCACGACGCCCAGCAGTCGCGACGCAGCCGGGACCTCACCCGCCGTCGCCGCGACGACCGCCGTGCCGCCGAGGTGGCGCGACGGGCCCGCGAGGCCGTCGTCCGCGACCTGTGAGAGAGACCGACCACCCATGACCACGCCGACCGTCCCGTCCCACGCCGAGACCCCCCGGACCCCGGGGTCGACCGCGACCACCGTCACCACCGTCAGGAGCAGCACCATGCAACTCATGCACGAGGAACTGGCACGCGCACAGATGTCCGCGCGCCTGGGAGAGGCGCACGACCAGCAGCGGGCCGTCCGCTACCTCCGTGCCCGGCGCGCCGCGCGTCGGGCCGAGGAGGCCGCCGCCCGCGCCAGGCTCGCCCTCGCCCGGAGCCTGTAGCAGCACCAGCACGCCACGCCGGCCCGTCGCCGTCGACGACGGGCCGGCGTCGTGCGTCGTACCGTCGTCGGTGTGAGGACCTGCGACCTGTGCGGCCGGACCGCCGCCGACGCCGCGGCGGCGCTGACGTGGACCACCTCCGTCGAGCGCGGTCGACGACGCGCCTACTGCGACGTCTGCTCCCGCGAGCACCTGCGCTCCCTCGAGGGCAAGCTGGACGCCGAGCACTTCTGAGCCCGGACTCACAGCGGCAGGTGGTTGCCCCAGCCGCAGCCGCAGCACGGGTGCGGCGACCAGGCCCGCTCCGCCGTCGCCCCGCCGTCGCCCAGCCAGGCCGTCGCCGACCACGACGCCGGCCGGCCGCCCTGCGCCCAGGCGACGAGGTCCCGCACGGCCGTCGCCGAGGCCAGCGCCCCGAGGACCGGGTCCACCGGGTCCGGCGACCCGGCCGCCGCCTGCTGCTCCAGCACCAGGGGACGACGGGGGTCCTGCTCGGAGGCGTGGGCGTCGACGCAGCGCAGGCAGGCGGTCACGCCCGGCACCACGAACGGGCCGACCCGCACCCGACCCTGCACGGTCGCCACGACGAGGTGGGGTCGCCCGTCCTGCATCAGCGGATCGAGGTCCGCGCGCCGCGGCTCACCGGCCGACAGCAGCAGCACGGCGGTGGTCGCCGTGCGCCCGTCACCGACGGACCGTGCGCGGCCCCGGCCCGGTCCGGGGGCGTACGGCCCGCCGTCGTGGGTGGGCCGACGCGTGGCCGCCACGCCCGCGCGGGCCTGGATCCCCGAGAGGGCCACCAGCCGGCGGGTCTGCTCGGCCCAGGCCGCGGGCCCGTGGACGACCACCGCGCGGGAGCGTCGCAGCCCCAGCAGTCGTGCCGCCTCGGGCCCGTGCGCGGCGTAGGCCGCCGCCACGGACCGCGACGCCTCCACCTCGCCGGACCCGCTCGGCGCGAGGAGCTGCGGGTCGACGAGCAGGCCGCGCTCCTCGAGCCGGGCGAGCAGGCCGGGGTCGACGGCGTGTCGGACGACGGCCCGGCCCGCGGCGAGGTCGACGAGCGTGCGGTCCGTCGCGGGGTCGTCGACGACCACCACGGCGAGGTCGTCGAGCCCGACCTGCTGCCGTCGACGGTCCCGACGCACGACCCGGACCCCGGGCCGCAGCACGACGAGGGCCGAGCGCCGCTCGGGCGTGACCA
>NZ_BAAAMY010000014.1:273330-283397 GCF_039529515.1 Nocardioides lentus | reverse complement strand
GGCGCGGTGCTCATGGCGGGGACGCTGCCAGAGCCGCGGCGCCGGTGCCCGGCGTCCTCCACAGGCCCGGGGCCCGGGACGCAGGAGAGGCCCCCGACGACCGCCACCGGCTCGCCTTCCCCTTGCGAACCGGCCGCGACCAGGCCGGGGGCCTCGTCCTGGTCCCACGCTAGGAGGTCCTCCTCGGTCGGTCAACGCCGGTCGTACCCACCCTGTGGACGGGCCTGGGGACAGGTGTGTGGACAAAGGCGCGGGACGGTGGACGGAGGGCCGCGAGCGGGGGACGGCCCTGGGGACGACACGCCGGGCGCCGCCGAGAACGCCGCCCGGGGCGCGATGATGGGGCCGCCGGGCCTGTGGAGACACGATTCCGGGACGGCGCGGAGCGAGCGAGGGGGAGGCCGGTGCCGGACGGCGAGGAGCAGCAGGGGTACGACGGGGGGCCCGTCGCGGCGCTGCGCCGGATCGCCTTCCTGCTCGAGCGGGCCCGCGAGGACACCTACAAGGTGAAGGCCTACCGCGCCGCAGCCGCGACCCTGCTGCCGCTCGACGAGGCGGAGGTCGCCCGTCACGTCGCGCAGGGCACCCTGACCGACCTCCCGGGCATCGGGCGCAGCACCGCCACGGTCGTCACGGAGGCCGTGCGCGGCCAGGTGCCGGCCCGGCTGGCCCGCCTGGAGGCCGAGCAGGAGGGTCCCCTCGCGGCGGGGGGCCGCGCCCTGCGGGCCGCGCTGCGCGGAGACCTGCACTCGCACTCGGACTGGTCCGACGGCGGCTCGCCGATCGAGGAGATGGCGTTCACCGCGCTCGAGCTCGGCCACGAGTACCTCGTCCTGACCGACCACTCCCCGCGGCTGCGGGTCGCGAACGGCCTGAGCGCCGGGCGCCTGGCCCGCCAGCTCGACGTCGTCGCGGCCGTCAACGCCCACCTCGCGGCCGGGGCCGGGACCGGTGCGGGCGTCGGGGACGCGACCGGGGGTGCGGGGTTCACCCTGCTGACGGGGATCGAGGTCGACATCCTCGACGACGGCTCGCTCGACCAGAGCGACGAGATGCTCGCCCGTCTCGACGTGCGCGTGGCCAGCGTGCACTCCAAGCTCCGCATGGACGCGGCCCCGATGACGCGGCGGATGCTCGCGGCGGTCGCCAACCCGTTCACCAACGTGCTGGGGCACTGCACGGGTCGCATGGTCACCGGGAACCGCGGCACGCGTCCGCCGTCGGAGTTCGACGCGCGTGCGGTGTTCGAGGCCTGCGTGGAGCACGGCACGGCGGTTGAGATCAACTCCCGCCCGGAGCGTCGCGATCCGCCGACGGCGCTGCTCGAGCTCGCCCGCGACGTCGGCTGCCTGTTCAGCATCGACTCCGACTCCCACGCCCCGGGGCAGCTCGACATGCTCGACTACGGCTGCGAGCGGGCGGAGGCGGCGGGCATCGACCCGTCACGGATCGTCAACACCTGGCCCCGCGACGAGCTCCTGGAGTGGGCGCGGCCATGAGCGGGACGACGGGGGCGTCGGGGGAGCCGGAGGTCGAGGTGCGCCGCTCGCGGCGGCGCCGGCGCACCGTCGCGGCGCGCCGGGAGGGCGAGAAGATCCTGGTGCTCGTGCCGGCCGCGATGACCGCGGAGCAGGAGGCGGTGTGGGTGCCGCGGATGGTGGCGCGGGTGATGCGGGCCGAGGAGCGTCGCCGCACGCCGTCGACGGACGCCGACCTCGAGGCCCGCGCCCGCTGGCTGAGCGACCGCTACCTCGGCGGGCTGGCGCAACCGGCGTCGGTGCGGTGGGTGGAGAACCAGACCTCGCGGTGGGGGTCCTGCACGCCGGGGGAGGGCACGATCCGGCTGTCGGGCCGGCTGCGGTCCATGCCGCGGTGGGTCGTCGACTACGTGCTGGTGCACGAGCTGGCCCACCTGCTGGAGCCCGGCCACGACGAGCGGTTCTGGGGGTGGGTGGAGCACTACCCGCTGACCGCGAAGGCGCAGGGCTACCTGCTGGGGTGGTCGGCGGCGAGCGAGATGGACCCGCCGGCGGGCGAGCCGGACCCGGCCGACGACCCCTCGCAGGCCGCAGGACCCCCGCGGCGCCCCGACCCGGCGGGCTAGCGCGCGCTCCGCCGGCCGGTGCTGCCGCGCTCCGCCGGCCGGGGTGCCGCGTTCCGCCGGCTAGGGCTGCCGCGCCGAGGGCGTGCGCCGGGGCACGAGCCGCTCGCGGGCCCGGGCGACGAGCTCGACCAGGTCCGCGTCGGGCTCCGGCAGCGCGTCGGCCGGCCACCAGGCCAGGTCGGTGGACTCGTCGCTGACGACGGGCCGCGCTCCGGGCGGGGCGACGGCGAGGTAGCGGACGTCGAGGTGGTGGGTGGTGGTGGCCGGCGTCGTCCCCGACGTCGGGGCCGGGCCGCAGAACGGGACGGCGTGCTCGCTGAGCTGCACCGGGACCGCGTCGAGGTCGAGGTCGGCGATCCCGGACTCCTCGCGGGCCTCCCGCGCGGCGGCGTCCGCGAGGGTCGCGTCCTCGGGCTCGCAGTGCCCGCCGAGCTGGAACCAGCGCCCCGCCCGGGCGTGGAGGGTGAGCAGCACGCGCTCGGCGGGCGCGTCCAGCACCAGGACCGACGCGGTGAGGTGCGAGGGACGGCAGCCCCGCGTCAGGCCGTCCTCGTGGAGCCGCAGGTGGTCGACGTAGCGGCGGCGCAGCACCTCCTGGGCCGCGTCGGGCGCGGCCCAGGCCGTGAGCACCGCCAGCGCGTCGGCGTGGAGCGTCACCCGGCGGGGTGGTCCCCGGTGGGGCCCTCGTCGGTGGGGCCGTCGTCGGTGGGGTCGTCGGTGGGGCCGTCGGTGGGGCCCTGCCCGGTCGGGTCGTCGGTGGGGCCGTCGAGCAGCGCCTGCAGCTCGGCGTCGAACTCCTCGGCGCTGAGCGACTCCGGCGCGGTGGCGTCCTCGCGGAACCCCAGCGGGTCGTCGAGGTCGGCGGCCGTCGGCAGCAGGTCGGGGTGCATCCACACGCCGTCGCGGGCCTCGGTGCCCTGGCGGGTCCGGAGCGAGCCCCACAGCGTGGAGGCGTCGCGCAGGCGGCGGGGGCGCAGCTCGAGACCGACCAGGGAGGCGAAGGTCTGCTCGGCCGGCCCGCCCGCGGCGCGGCGACGGCGCACGGCCTCCTGCAGCTTGGCGGCGGCCGGCATGCGGGCCCCGGTGGCCTGGCCGACGACCTCGTCGACCCAGCCCTCCACCAGCGCGAGGGTCACCTCGAGCCGCTCGAGCGCGGCCTGCTGGGCGGGGGACTGCTCGAGGTCGAACAGGCCGCCCTCGAGCATCTCCTGCATCGTGGCGGGGTTGGTGGGGTCGATCCCGCGCAGCCGCTCCTCCATCGTGGACTGGATCTGCTCGGTGTTGATCTCGAGGCCCTGCCCGTAGTCGCGCACCGCGCCGAGCAGGTGCTCCCGCAGCCACGGGACGTGGGCGAACAGGCGCTGGTGGGCGGCTTCACGCAGGGCGAGGTAGAGCAGGACGTCGTCGTCGGAGACGTCGAGGCCCTCGGCCAGGCCCGACACGTTCGTCGGGAGGATCGCGGCGGTGCCCGCCGGCCCGAGCGGCAGGCCGATGTCGGAGGCGGTGAGCACCTCCGTCGCGAGCGCGCCCAGGCCGCCGGCCACCTGGCCGCCGACCATGGCGCCGGTCACCTTGCCGAGCATCCCGATCAGCGGGCCGGCCATCTGCGCCGCCTCGGCGGGCAGGGCCTTGCCGAGCGCGCCGTTGGCGGACGCCGCGATCGGCTCCACCAGGTGCTTCCACACGTCGAGGGTGCCGACGAGCCACTCGGCGCGGCTCCACGCCGCGGTCGCGGTGACGCCGGAGGCGAAGTCGGTGGTCTCGTCGAGCCAGAGGTCGGCGAGCCGCAGCGCGTCGGCGACGGCCTCCTTCTGACGCGGGGTCGGCGTCGGGTCGGGCTGGGCGGCCACCTGCTTGCGGGCCGCGTCGAGCACGACGTCCCAGTTGACCGGCCCGTCGTACGGCTGCATGAGGGCCTGGACCTGGGCCATGATCTGGCTGAGGTCGGGCATCTGCCCCCCGCCGAAGAGGGCGGACAGGTCGGGCATGCCCCCGGGACCTCCGGCCCCGCCCGCACCGCCGAGGCCGCCCATGGCGCCGAAGAGGTGCTCGAACGGCGTGCCCTTGAACGGGTTCTGCCCGCCCGAGGAGTCGCCGTCGCCGCCGTTGCCGCGGGGGTCGTCGGTGCCGTCGTCCGGAGGGTTCGCCATGCGTCGAATCTACGCGGGTCCGGAAGGCGCGATCACGCTCCGTGGTCGGTGTTCGCCGAGAGCGGAGCCCACGGGCCGCGGGCGGCGGGCACTACCCTCGGGCGCATGTGCCCCGAGACCCCGGCCGCCGAGACCGCGGACGCCGTGCCGGCCCGACCGGACCGCGTGCCGGACCCGCCGCGTCCCGTCGGCGACGTCGTCCGCCTGGTCGACGTCGTCGAGCACGCCATCGACGTCGAGCAGGTGACCGCGTCGCTGGACGACCTGGCCGCCGGGGCCGTGTGCGTCTTCGTCGGGCGGGTGCGCGACCACGACGAGGGCCACGACGTCACCGGCCTGTCCTACGAGGCGCACCCCACCGCGCTGGCCCGGATGCGGGAGGTCTGCGAGCGGGTGGCCGCGGCCCACGACGTCCGCGGGATCGCGGTCGTCCACCGGACCGGGGACATCCCGATCGGGGAGGCCGCCGTCGTCGGGGTCGCCTCCGCGGCCCACCGCTGGGAGTCCTTCCGCGCCACCGAGGACCTCATCGACACCCTCAAGGCCGAGGTCCCGATCTGGAAGCACCAGACCTACGCCTCGGGCGACACCGGCTGGGTCGGCGTGGACTGAGCCCGACCGGGGAGGGCCGCGCCCGGCGCGCCGGACCGGTCACGGGCCGTCGCGTCCCTAGGCTCGGCGGGTGGAGATCCTGCTGTGGCTCGTGCCGTCGGCCGTCGTGACCGGCCTCGCCATGCTGTGGGTCGGCTGGTGGGGGCGCGAGGGCCGCGGCGAGGTGGACCGCGAGGTCGCCGTCGCCCGGATGGCGCAGGCCCTGCGCCGCGAGAGCCCCGCCCGGTACGCCGCGCGCCCCGCCCCGGCGCGCGACCGCAGCCGGGGCATCGCCGTGCGCCCGTCGCGCTCCACCTCCGGTCGCTGAGGGCCGCCGGTCACGGCCCGGTCACGGTCGACCGCCCGCACCGCCCGCGGTTGCAGGCGTTTGAGAGGGTGACGGCATGAGTCAGCGGACCCTCGCGGGCATCGTCGCGGTGCCGCTGCTCATCGTGCTGTGGGTCCTCGCGCTGGTCCTGCCGGTGCCGGTCGTCACCAACCGTCCCGGGATCACCGTCGACGTCCTCGCCGCGGCCGACGACGGGGAGGAGGTGATCCAGGTGCAGGGGGAGAAGACCTACCGCGACGACGGCACCCTGCGCCTGACCACGGTCTACGTCACCCAGCCCGGCGCGCGGATCAACCTGTTCAGCGCGATGGCCGCCTGGTTCAGCCCGAGCGACGCGGTGCTGCCCTACGACTCGGTCTACGACCCCGACGAGACCCGGGAGGAGTCCGAGTCGGAGTCGGCGGTGCAGATGGTGTCCTCGCAGGACACCGCGATCGCGGCCGCGCTGACCGAGCTCGGCTACGACGTGACCACCGACGTGGAGGTCCTGGCCGTGACCCCCGACGAGCCCGCCGACGGCCGGCTGGCGGTCGAGGACCAGATCGTCTCGATCGACGGCACGCGGGTCTCGACGCCGCAGGACGTCGTCGACGCGGTCGGGGCCGCCGGACCCGGCGACCCGGTGGAGTTCGTGGTCCGCCGCCAGGGCGAGCGCCGCACGGTCGAGATCACCCCGCGCGACGTCGACGGCGACCCGCGCGTCGGCATCGTGCCCGGCGTCGGCTACGAGTTCCCGTTCGAGGTCGACATCAACCTCGCCGAGGGCATCGGCGGGCCCAGCGCCGGGCTCATCTTCTCCCTGGGCATCCTCGACACCCTCACCGAGGGCTCCCTGACCGGCGGCGAGAGCATCGCCGGGACCGGCACGATCACCGCCGACGGCGCCGTGGGCCCGATCGGCGGCATCCAGCAGAAGATCGTCGCGGCCGAGGACGCCGGCTCGGAGCTGTTCCTGGTGCCCCCCGACAACTGCGCGGACGCCCTCGGCGCCGACGCCGACGACATCCGCCTGGTGCGGGCCGACACCCTCTCCGACGCGCGCGACGCGATCGAGACGTGGGTCGACGACCCCGACGCCGACCTGCCCTCGTGCGAAGGAGCCGCCTCGTGAGCGACCCCGACCTCCCCGCTGACCTGCCCGGTGACCCCACCGGCGGCGCCCTGGCGACCGACGACCTGGACACCGACCCTGCCCTCGCGGCCGCGGTGCTCGAGATCGAGGGCCACGTCGCGTCCGCCGGCTGGGACCAGCCCGGCCGCCTCTACGCGCTGGTCGACACGGCCCGGCTGGTGGCCCGCGAGCCGTCCCTGGCCGCGGACGCCGGTCTCGACGACGCCAGCGCGGCCGGGTCGCTGACCCCCGTCGAGCAGGACCAGCTGCCGCGGGAGCGGGCGCTGGAGGAGATGCTCGCCGAGATCGCGTGGCCCGACGAGGTCGCGGGCTGCGCCGCGGTGGTCGAGCGCTGGGTGCTCCCGCCGACCGCCGACGAGCAGATCCCCGCCGACGCCGCCGAGGCCGAGGCGTTCGCCGCCGCCCACCCCGACCGCCAGGAGGTCCGCATCGTCGCGGGCGTCACGCGGGCCGGTGCGGCCTACTGCGCGCTGCGACTGCGCGCCCACGACGAGGAGCAGTCGGTGGTGACCGGGCCCGAGCTGGTGCCCGGGCTCCTCGAGCTGCTGCAGACCACCCTGGACGACCCGAGCGGTCACCGAAGCGACACCGAGGAGCCCCTGCCGTGAGCGACATGTTCGACGACGAGCCCAACCGCCCCCGACGGGGTGGCGCCGTCACGTCCTCCGGGGGACCGAGCGGTCGCTCGAAGGCGCTGATCATCACCGGGGCCGTGCTGGTCGCCGGCTTCCTGCTCCTCACCGGCCTCTCGTCGTTCTGGACCGAGCGTCTGTGGTTCAACTCGGTCAACTACGGCTCCGTGTTCACCACGATGCTCGTCACCCGGGTCGTGCTGTTCGTGGTCTTCGGCCTGCTGATGGCGCTGGTGGTGGGCGTCAACATGTGGCTGGCGTACCGCTACCGACCGACCTTCCGGCCCGCCTCGCCGGAGCAGACGAGCCTCGACCGCTACCGCGAGGCGGTCAACCCGATGCGGCGCTGGCTGCTGCTGGGGATCGCGCTGCTGATGGGCGCGTTCGCGGGCACCTCCGCCGCGGGCCAGTGGCGGGCCTACCTGCTGTGGCGCAACGGCGGCGAGTTCGGCACCGACGACCCCTACTTCAACCGCGACGTCGGGTTCTTCGTCTTCGACCTGCCCGTCTACCACTACGCCACCGACTTCGTCATGGCCGCCGCGATCGTCGGTCTGATGGCCGCGGCCGTCGTGCACTACCTGTACGGCGGGATCCGCCTGCAGGCGGCCAGCGACCGGCTCTCGGGTGCCGCGCAGGTGCAGCTGTCGGTCCTGGTCGGGGTGTTCGTGCTGGCCAAGGCCGTCGACTACTGGCTCGACCGCTACGACCTGCTCACCGACTCCTCCGGCCTGATCACGGGCATGACCTACACCGCCGAGAACGCCGAGCTGCCGGCCAAGGAGATCCTCGCCGCGATCGCGCTGATCTGCGCGGTGCTGTTCTTCGTCAACGTGTGGCGCCGCACCTGGACGCTCCCGAGCGTCGGCCTCGGCCTGCTCGTGCTCTCCGCGGTGCTGCTCGGGCTGCTGTGGCCCGGCCTGGTCCAGCGCTTCCAGGTCACGCCGACCGAGGCGGACCAGGAGGAGCCCTACATCGAGCGCAACATCGAGGCCACGCGGGCGGCGTACGACATCGAGGACGCGGAGATCCAGTCCTACACCTCGGAGTCCGACCTGCCCGACGGCGAGCTCGCGCAGGCCGCGATCGACGCCCCCGGCATCCGCCTCGTCGACCCCTCGGTGGTGCCCGCGACCTTCGAGCAGCGTCAGCAGGTGCGCGGCTACTACACCGTGCCCGAGGTCCTCGACGTCGACCGCTACCCGGTCAACGGCATCGAGCGCGACATGGTGCTCGGCGTGCGCGAGCTCAACCAGGCGGGCATCAGCGAGGGCTCCCAGAACTGGGCCAACCTCCACACCGTCTACACCCACGGCTACGGCATGATCGCCGCCTTCGGCAACCAGCGCGACGCCAGCAACGACGAGCAGGTCACCGCCGACGACACCGACGAGGGCACGATCGAGGAGGGCGAGGAGGCGAGCGGCACCACGACGTCCGGCGACGGGCTCGCGTTCGCCGAGGTCGACCTCCCGCCGCGCGGCGAGCTGACCGACCAGAGCCCCGACGGCTACGAGGGCCGGATCTACTTCGGCGAGAACTCGCCGCTGTACTCCATCGTCGGCAGCGACGACCCCGACTCCGCGGGCGTCGAGCTCGACCTGCCCGGCGGCACCGAGGGCTCCGACGGCTCCGATGCGACGACGACCTACGACGGCGCCGACGGCGTCGAGGTCGGCGGGCTGTTCAACAAGATCCTGTACGCCGTGAAGTTCGGCGAGCCCAACATCGTGCTCTCGGGCCGCGTCAACGAGAACTCCAAGATCCTCTACGACCGCGACCCCGCGGCCCGGGTCGAGAAGGTCGCCCCGTGGCTCACGGTCGACTCCGACCCGTTCCCCGCGGTGGTCGACGGTCGCGTGCAGTGGATCATCGACGGCTACACGCTCTCCGACCGCTACCCGCAGGCGGAGAAGGAGTCGTTCGCGGAGATGACGGACGACAGCCTGGCCAACGACAACCAGTTCCAGACGCTGCCGACCGACGAGATCAACTACATCCGCAACGCGGTCAAGGCCACGGTCGACGCCTACGACGGCACGGTCACCCTGTACGCCTGGGACGAGGAGGACCCGATGCTCCAGGCGTGGATGGGGGCCTTCCCCGACACGGTGGAGCCGCGCTCGGCGATCCCCGACGAGCTCCTCGAGCACATGCGCTACCCGGAGGACCTGTTCAAGGTCCAGCGTTACCAGCTCGCGCCGTACCACGTGACCGACGCCAGCGACTTCTACGAGGCCAACGACCGCTGGCAGGTGCCGGCCGACCCCAACGACCAGAACAGCCTGCAGCCGCCGTACCGCCTGACGGTGCCGACCGACGAGGAGGCCAGCCCGGGGACGGACACCTACTCGCTGACCTCGGTCTACACGCCGGTCAACCGGGAGAACCTGACCGCGTTCGTGTCGGTCGACGCCGACGCCGCGGACGAGGAGGGCTACGGCACGATCCGGATCCGCCGGCTCAGCTCGACCAGCCAGGTCTTCGGTCCCGGCCAGATCGCGAACGCGATCCAGTCGGACTCGCAGGTCACGCAGGCGCTGCTGCCGTTCACGCGCGACAGCAACGTCGACGTCGTGCAGGGCAACCTGCTGACCGTGCCGATCGGCGGCGGCCTGCTCTACGTGCAGCCGCTGTACTCGGTGCGGACCACGGGTGACGGCAACTTCCCGGTGCTGCGGTTCGTCGCGGTGTCCTTCGGCGACGACAACGTCGGGATCGGGCAGACCCTGGGCGAGGCCGTCTTCGACGTCCTCGGGCTCGAGGGGACCCCGTCCGACCTCGGCGGCGAGGAGCCGACCGAGCCCGCGGACGGCGGCACCGACGGGAACGCCGGTGGCAACGCCGGGGGCAACGCGGGCGGCAACGGCGGGGCCGGGGTGTCCGGCTCGTTCAACGAGCGGGTCCTCGACCTCCTCGAGCGGGCCGACCAGCGCTTCGCCGACGCCGACGAGGCGCTGGCGGACGGTGACCTCGCCGGCTACCAGGAGAACACCGCCGCTGCCCAGCGGCTCATCAGCCAGGCGGTCACCCTGGCGGAGTCCCAGCAGGAGGACGCCCCCGCCGGCGACAACTGACCCGCACGGCACGGCCCGACGCCGCACGACGC
>NZ_BAAAMY010000014.1:268182-273297 GCF_039529515.1 Nocardioides lentus | reverse complement strand
GCGTCGTGCGGCGTCGTCGTCGTTCCGGCGGTCGAGCAACCCGCGAGCCCGTCCTCCAGACCGCCCGGTCCAGGACGGAACACCGGAGGTCAAGGTGCGAGGAGCCACAGGCCCCACCGGAGGTCGAGGCGCGGGAGCCACGAGACCCGCACCGGAGGTCGAGGTGTGAGGAGCCCCGGGCACACCCACCGGAGGTCGAGGTGCGAGGAGCCTTGGCGACGAGCCACGAGACCCCCCGCAGGTCGGGCTCCCGGGTCACGGGGTCTCGTGGCTCCGCGCCTCGTTCCTCGGCACGTCGCGCCTCGACCTCCGGGTCCACCCACCGGAGGTCGAGGTGTGAGGAGCCCTGGCGACGAGCCACGAGACCGCGCAGGCCGAGCGTCCGGGTCTCGTGGCTCCGCGCCTCGTTCCTCGGCACGTCGCGCCTCGACCTCCGGGACCACGAGCGGAGGTCGAGGTGTGAGGAAGGCCCGGGTCCACCCACCGGAGGTCGAGGTGCGAGAAGGCCCGGGTCCACCCACCGGAGGTCGAGGTGCGAGAAGCCCCGGGTCCACCCACCGGAGGTCGAGGTGCGAGGAGCCCTGGCGACGAGCCACGAGACCGCGCGGCCCGAGCGCTGAAGTCACGGGGTCTCGTGGCTCCGCGCCTCGTTCCTCGGCACGTCGCGCCTCGACCTCCGGGACCATCGAGCGGAGGTCGAGGTGTGAGGAAGGCCCGGGTCCACCCACCGGAGGTCGAGGTGCGAGAAGCCCCGGGTCCACCCACCGGAGGTCGAGGTGCGAGGAGCCCTGGCGACGAGCCACGAGACCCCCGCAGGTCGAGCTCCTGGGTCACGGGTCTCGTGGCTCCGCGCCTCGTTCCTCGGCACGTCGCGCCTCGACCTCCGAGTCCACGCCGGTGCCACCGGGCGACACCGACGGCCCACGCACGGCGTCGGGAGGGCCGGGAGGGACCCGATTTGAGTCCGGCGGGAGAGGTGCCGTAATGTTCTGTTCACCGACGCGGGGTGGAGCAGCTCGGTAGCTCGCTGGGCTCATAACCCAGAGGTCGCAGGTTCAAATCCTGCCCCCGCTACCACTCGGAGAAGGACCTCGGCCCCCGGGCCGAGGTCCTTCTTCAGTCTCCGGGCCCTCCGGCCCTCAGAGCTGGATGCCCCGGGTCAGGGCGCCGTCGACGACGAGGTTGGTGCCGCTGATGCGGCGCGCCGCGCGGCTGGCGAGGAACACCACGGGCGCCGCGACCTCCTCGGGGGTGCCCATCTGGCCGGTGGGGTTGAGGCCCAGCGCCGAGGAGTAGAGGTCGGGGTCGCCGGACTCGATGCCGGCCCAGACGCCGCCCTCGAAGTAGGTGTTGCCGGGGGAGACCGTGTTGGCGCGGATGCCCTTCTCGGCCAGCTGGAGCGCGAGGCCGTGGACGTAGCCGATGATCGCGGTCTTCGCGGTGCCGTAGGGGCCCGAGGCGAAGTCGGACTCCCGGCCCGACACGCTCGAGACCGCGATGATCGACGCGGACGCGCTGGCCTCGAGGTGGGGCATCGCGGCCCGCACCAGGCGCACGGTGTGCATGACGTCGACGTTGAGGCTCGCCTGCCAGCTCTCCTCGGTGTCGGGGATGGCGAGCGCACTGACGTTGGCGACCACGGTGTCGAGCCCGCCGAGGTCCGCGGCGCTCCGCTCGACCCAGGCCGCGAGGGCCGCGGCGTCGCCCACGTCGACGCTCGTGCCGCGCACGGTGCCGCGGGCGGCGAGCGCCTCCTCGACCGACCGCACCTCGGCGGCGTCGCGGGCGCAGAAGCCGACGTGGGCGCCCTCGTCGAGGAACGCCTCGACGATCGCGCGGCCGATGCCGCGGGTGCCGCCGGTGACGAGGACGCGGGTGCCGCTGAGCTGGAGGTCCATGGGGAGCCTTTCGTGGGGGAGGGTGCCGGGCGGGGGCCCGGCCGAGGGTGCCGGGAGGACGGGCGGGGTGGCTCAGAGGGAACCGAGGCTGCGGGCGCGGGCGCGGAGCTCCGCGTGGATCCCGTCGTACGGCGCCACGGTGGGCAGCAGGGCGGTCGCGGCCTTGACGACCACGCTGTAGTTGGCGTCGACGACGTTGGCGATCGGGGCCAGCGTCACCTGGGAGAGCAGCTGGTAGGCGTCCATGACGTGCAGGCCGGAGAGGTCGGCCACCCAGCCGACCAGGTCGGCGTTCGCGATCCGCCAGGAGTCCTCCATCGGCCGGCTGGAGCCGATGCTCATCAGGTGGGTGTCGTCCTCGATGCGGGGCCAGGCGGGCGCGCCCCCCTTGACGAGCTCCACGATCAGGGTGGTCGTCATCGCGCCCTCGACCGCGGTGCCGCAGGCCTCGCCCTCGCCCTGCCGGTAGTGCCCGTCGCCGATCGAGAACATCGCCCCCTCGACGTTGACGCCGAGGAACGCCGTCGCCCCGGCCCGCATCTCGGGGGTGTCGGTGTTGCCGCCGAAGCGCTCGGGCACCAGCGAGGAGCGCACCTCGCCGCCGGCGGGGGCGACGCCGACCGTGCCGAGCATCGGGTCGACCGGCAGCTCGACGCGGTGCTCGGAGTGACGGGCGGCGAAGGTGACGGTGCCGCGCTCGCGCTCCAGCTCGTAGATCCAGGTGGTGTCGGGCAGCGGCTCCTGGAGGGTGACGGTCCGGTCGGTGCCGGTCATCCCGCCGAAGAAGGGGATGGCCGCCGAGGCGCCCCAGTCGCGGGCCGGCTCGAGCGCCACCAGGTGCAGCACGAGGGTGTCGCCGGGCTCGGCGCCCTCGACGTAGAAGGGGCCCGACTGCGGGTTGACGAAGCGCAGGTCGACCTTCGCGCTCGACAGGTCGTCGACGGTGCGCAGCGCCCCGCCGAAGGCGTCGTCGGACCAGATCCTCAGCACCGACCCGGGGCGCACCCGCATCATCGGGGCCGCGCCGCCGAAGGTGTAGGTGTACTGGTCGCGGGTGGGCACGTACTCGATGACGTCCATCGTCGGACGCTACCGCGGCGCGGGACCCCACGGCGGGAGGCGTCCGGGCAGGACGGGCGGGCAGGATGGGCGGGTGCCACCGCCTCTCGCCGACGTCCTCACCGCCCGTCCCGTCGTGCTGGACGGGGGCCTCGCGACGCTGCTCGAGCGCCGCGGCCACGACCTCGCCTCCGCGCTGTGGTCCGCGCGGCTGCTGCGGGACGACCCGGGGGCTCTCGAGGCCGCGCACGCGGAGTTCTTCGCCGCGGGCGCCGAGGTCGCCATCACCGCGTCGTACCAGGCCTCCTTCGAGGGGTTCGCCGCGCTCGGGCTCGACGCCGACGCCGCGGCGTCGCTGATGCGGCGCAGCGTCGAGGTCGCGGTGGCCGCACGCGACGCCGTCGCGCCCGACGGCTGGGTCGCCGCCTCGGTCGGGCCGTACGGCGCCGTCCTGGCCGACGGCTCGGAGTACCGCGGCGACTACGACCTCGACGTCGCCGGGCTCCGCGCCTTCCACCGGCCCCGGCTCGAGGTGCTGGCCGCCGCCGGCGCCGACGTGCTGGCGGTCGAGACCGTGCCGTGCCTGGCCGAGGTCGAGGCGGTGCTCGCCGAGCTCGACGGGCTCGGCCACCCGGCCTGGCTCTCGCTGAGCGCGGACGGCGACCGGACCCGGGCCGGCGAGCCGCTCGCCGAGGCCTTCGCGATGGCCGCCGACGTCGCCGAGGTCGTCGCGGTCGGGGTCAACTGCACCGCCCCCGGCGACGTCGCCGCCGCCGTGCCGCTCGCGGCCGCGCAGCGCCCGGCGGTCGTCTACCCCAACAGCGGTCAGACCTGGGACGCCGCGGCCCGCGCGTGGACGGGGACCTCCGCGTTCGCCCCCGAGGACGTCCGCGGCTGGGTCGACGCCGGCGCCCGGCTGGTCGGCGGCTGCTGCCGCGTCGGCCCCGAGGACGTCGCGGCGCTCCGGGCCGCCCTCGCCCCGACGGCCGGCTGAGGCCCGCGATGGGAGGCAGCCACGGGCACGCCCACGGCACCGACGGCACCCGCGCGCCGGAGTCGCGCCGCACCCGCCGGCTCGCCCTGCTGGTCGTGGTGCCGCTCGCCGTCCTCACCCTCGTCGCGCTCGCGGTGCTGTGGCCGCGCGACGCGGTCCCGGACAGCGGCGGCCAGGCGGCGCAGGAGCTGGACGCGACGGTGACCGCGATCGCCCGCGAGGCATGCCCCGCCGAGCTCGACGACGACGTCAACGGCTGCGGCACGGCGACGATCGAGCTCGCGGAGCAGCCGGCCCAGGGCGAGCGGGAGGTCGAGGTGCCGCTGCCCAACGGCTCCGGCGCCCCGGAGCTCGACGAGGGCGACGCGGTCGTCGTGACCGTCGCCGACACCCCCGACGGCCCGGCGTACTCGGTCGTGGACCACCAGCGCTCGACCGGGCTGCTCGTGGTGGCGGTCGCCTTCGCCCTCGCCATGGTCGCGTTCGGGCGCTGGCGCGGCCTAGCGGCGCTGGTGGGCCTGGTGGTCACGTTCGGGGTGCTGCTGCTGTTCGTGGTGCCGGCGATCCTGACCGGCTCCCCGCCGCTGCTGGTCGCCGTCGTCGGCGCCGCGGCGATCGCGCTGTCCGTGCTCTACCTGACCCACGGGTTCACGCTGACCACCACCGTCGCGCTGCTGGGCACCCTGGTCAGCCTCGCGCTCACCGGCGCCCTCGCGGCCGGGGTCACCGCCGCCCTGCACCTGACCGGCGTCACCGACGACATCTCCGGCTCCGTCGACATGACCTACGACGTCGACATGGCCGGGCTGCTGGTGGCCAGCATCATCATCGGCTCGCTCGGCGTGCTCGACGACGTCACCGTGACCCAGGCGGAGACCGTCGCCGAGCTCGCGGCCGCCGACCCGTCCTCGGGCTTCGGGCGGCTCTACCGCTCCGCCTCGCGCGTGGGCCGCGCCCACATCGCCTCGGTCGTCAACACGATCGTGCTGGCGTACGCCGGGTCGTCGCTGCCGCTGCTCCTGCTCATCGCCGCGGACAACGACTCGTTCGTCGGAGTCGTGTCGACCCAGCTCGTCGCCCAGGAGGTCGTGCGCAGCATCGTGGCCACCCTCGGCCTGGTCGCCGCCGTGCCGCTCGCCACCGCGCTCCCCGCCGCGGCGGCCG
>NZ_BAAAMY010000014.1:245600-268150 GCF_039529515.1 Nocardioides lentus | reverse complement strand
GGACGGCGGGCGCCGACGCCGTCGCCCGCACGCCGCAGCGCGGGCGCCGGGCGAGGCGGTAGCAGCGGGCCGGTCGGTGGCCGGCACCGGCGGCGAGGCCGGCGGCGGGGTCGGCGGTGGGGTCGGCGGCGGGCTCGTCGGGTCTCGTGGCTCGCCGCCTCGTGCCTCGGCAGCTCGCACCTCGACCTCCGGGGGCGGCTGGTGGCTCGACCTGCGGGCTTCAGAAGACGATCGTCGAGTTCCCGTCGCGGGCGACGCGGTCCTCGAGGTGCCAGCGCACCGCGCGGGACAGCACGGCGCGCTCGACGTCGGCGCCCAGACGGACCAGGTCGGTGGTGGAGTGGCGGTGGTCCACCCGGACCACGTCCTGCTCGATGATCGGGCCCTCGTCGAGGTCCGGGGTCACGTAGTGGGCGGTCGCGCCGATCAGCTTGACCCCGCGCTCCTTCGCCTTCTGGTAGGGCCCGGCGCCGATGAACGCCGGCAGGAACGAGTGGTGGATGTTGATCAGCGGCACGCCCGCGGCGTCGAGGAACTCCGGCGTGATGATCTGCATGTAGCGGGCCAGCACGACCAGGTCGACGTTGCCCCGCAGCAGCTCGAGGATCCGGGCCTCGGCCTCGGCGCGGTTGTCCCGCGTGGCCGGCACGTGGAAGTACGGCACGCCGAAGGGCCGCACCTCGTCGGCCAGGTCCGGGTGGTTGGAGATCACCATCGCGACCGTCATGTCGAGCTCGCCGCGGCGGTTGCGCCACAGCAGGTCCAGCAGGCAGTGGTCGGTCTTGGACGCCATGATCGCCACCCGCTTGGGGCGCGCGGCCTCCGAGAAGCGGTGCTCGATGCCGAAACGCTGCCCGACCTCGGCGACGAAGCGCTCCTGGAGCTCCTCCCAGGCGGCGTTGAGCCCGGGCAGGTGGAACTCGGTGCGCTGCACGAAGCGGCCGCCCTCGGCCGCCGTGGAGAACTGGTCGAGCGAGACGATGTTGGCGCCCGCGCCGGTGAGGAAGGTGCTGACCGCCGCGACGATGCCGGGCTGGTCCTGGCACTGGATCATCAGCCGCCCCCGGTCGTGGGGGGACCCGGCGGGGACGGCCGGGGGCAGCGCGGAGTGCGGGGAGCTGGTCATGGACCCGGAGCCTGCCACCTCGCGGCCCCACCGCTCCGCGCGGTCCGCCGGGCGTGCGAAACACGGGTGCCGCGGTAGACATACCCCCCGCCCCTCCGGTTGTCTGGTCCGACCGGCCTCGGGGGTCGGACCGGGCTGCGCCCGTCGACCGACCGCTCCACCGGAGGTGCGCGTGAACCGCCTGACCCGCGGGACCGATCCGGCCGTGTTCTGGGGCTCGGCGTCCCTGATCGCGGTCTTCGTCGTCTGGGGCCTCGTCGCGCCCGCCAGCCTCGGCGGCACGATGGCCGCTGCGCTGGCCTGGGTGGTCGGCAACTTCGGGTGGGCGTTCATCCTCATCGCCTTCGCCGGCCTGATCTTCTGCCTGGTGCTCGTCGTCCACCCGTGGGGACGGATCCGCCTCGGCCCCGACGACTCCCGCCCCGACTTCAAGACCTTCTCCTGGGTCTCGATGATGTTCGCCGCGGGCCTCGGCGCCGGCCTGCTGTTCTACGGCGTCGCGGAGCCGGTCACCCACTGGTCGGCCCCGCCCCACGGCCTCGCCGAGCCGCAGAGCCAGGAGGCGACCCTCACCGCGCTCCGCTACACCTACTTCCACTGGGGCTTCAACGGCTGGGCGATGTACGCGATCCTCGGGGGCGCGATGGCCTACTTCAGCTACCGCAAGGGCCTGCCGACGCTGGTCAGCGCGACGTTCACCC
Source organism: Nocardioides lentus (assembly GCF_039529515.1). Taxonomy (NCBI): domain Bacteria; kingdom Bacillati; phylum Actinomycetota; class Actinomycetes; order Propionibacteriales; family Nocardioidaceae; genus Nocardioides; species Nocardioides lentus. Next base: position 266,323 of record NZ_BAAAMY010000014.1, on the reverse strand, counting down.
CGATCCTCGGCCCCGACGCCACGACCAAGCCCCTGGGCCGCCTGGTGGACGCCCTGGCGATCGTGGCCACGATCTTCGGCACCGCCACCGCGCTCGGACTCAACGGCCTGCAGCTCAACAGCGGGCTCGACTACCTCTTCGGGGTGCCCAAGTCGAACGCCGTCGCGGTCACGATCATCGTCGTCGTCACCGGGCTCTTCCTGGTCTCCGCGACCTCGGGCGTCGAGAAGGGCATCAACTTCCTCGCCAACCTCGGTGCGGTCGCCACGATTGTGCTGTTCGTCTTCTTCCTCGTCGTCGGCGGCTCGACCGTGCTCGTGATCTCCAACGGCATCCAGTCCATCGGCGACTACGTCATCCAGGTGATCCCGATGTCGCTGGAGACCGGGGTGGGCGACGAGCCGTGGATGGCCAGCTGGACGATCTTCTACTGGTCGTGGTGGATCTCGTGGGCCCCCTTCGTCGGCATGTTCGTGGCGCGGATCTCGCGCGGCCGCACCATCCGCGAGTTCGTGCTCGGCGTGGTCGCGGCGCCCACCGGCTTCGGGTTCGTGTGGTTCGCGGTCGTCGGCGGGACCGGCATCGAGCTGCAGCGGACCGGCCAGGCGGACATCCTCGGCACCCTGGCCACACCCGAGCTGTCGCTGTTCCAGGCCCTCGACGCGCTGCCGTTCCCGGCGATCGTCTCGGCGGTCTGCGTGGTGCTCATCGCGCTGTTCTTCATCTCCGGGGCCGACGCGGCCAGCGTCGTCATGGCGACCATGGCCTCCCGGGGCTCGCTGACGCCCGGTCGCCCCGTCGTCGTCGTCCTGGGCCTGCTCATGGGCGGCATCGCCTGCGCGATGCTGCTCGTCGGCGGTCTGGTGGCGCTCCAGCAGGCGGCCGTCCTCGGCTCGGTGCCGTTCACCTTCGTCATCATCGGCGTCGCGTGGTGCTGGGTGAAGGCGCTGCGCGAGGAGACCCGCGAGCAGCGGGAGGCCGAGCTGGAGGCGCGCCGCGAGCCGGGGCGCACGACCGCCGACGCCGACACGGTGCTGCCCGAGGCCGGGAGCACCCCGTGAGAGGCCCCCGCGCGTGGCTCGCGACCCTGCTCGCGGGACTGCTCGCCGCGGGGACGCTGGCGGCCTGCGGCACCTCCACCGAGCAGGACGCCTCCTCCCAGCCCCAGGGCGCGGCCGTGCGGGTGCGCCTGGGCACCCAGGAGTTCCCCGAGGCCCGGGTGATCGGGGAGCTGTGGCGACAGGCGCTCGCCGTCAACGGGTACGCCGTGGACCTGCGCACCGGCGTCGGGCCCGCCGAGGACCTCGACACGGCGCTCCAGGCCGGTGACGTCGACGGCTACGTGGCCTACACCGGCACCGTGCTCTCGGTCGTCGCCGACGAGGAGGTGACCGGCCTCGACCCGCAGGCGACGTACGAGCGGGCCGCCGACTTCTACGCCGGCCAGGACATGGTCATGAGCGCGATGACGCCGTTCCAGAACAAGGACGCCGTCGCCACGACCACGACGTACGCCCGGGAGAACGGGCTGACCACCATCGCCGACCTCGCCCGGGCGGGGGGCGCGGACGGCGGGCCGGTGCGCTTCGGGGGCCGCGAGGAGTTCCGCGACCTCGACCTCGGCCTGGTCGGCCTGGCCGAGGTCTACGGGCTCACCGACGTCGCGTTCGCGCCGCTCGAGCTCGGCACCCAGTACGACGCGCTCGACGACGGGGAGGTCGACGCGGTCGACGCGTTCACCACCGACCCGCAGCTCGACGGCGGCGACTACACGCTGCTCGAGGACCCCGAGCTGCTGTTCGGCTCCCAGAACGTCGTCATGGTCGTGGGGGAGGACAAGCTGGAGCGGATCGACGGCGAGGCCTTCCTCACCGTCGTCGACGCTGTCAACGCCGAGCTGACCGAGGAGGCGATGGTCGCCATGAACGCCTCCGTCACCGACGGCCGGGCACCGGACGAGGTGGCCCGGGAGTTCCTCGACGACGTCGGCCTCACCACCCCGCTCGACCTCGGCTGAGCCCGACCCCACCCCAGGAGACGACCGTGAGCGACGACCGCCGCAACCCCTTCGACGGGGTCACCGACTACTTCAGCGAGCTGGCGCGGATGCGGACGCTCGGCACCCACGGGACCCTCCCGTCCGCCGAGCGCGCTGGGGAGGGCGGCCAGCGCACGCACGCGTCGGCCTGGGTCCCCGCGACCGACATCCTCGCCGTCGGCGACGACCTCGTGATCCAGCTCGAGCTGCCCGGCGTCGCCGCCGACGACGTCGACCTGCGCCTGCACCACGGGGTGCTGACCGTGTCGGGCTCGCGGGAGGCCGTCGCGGTCCCCGGCGACGACGGACCGGTCGAGCCGCCGTACTTCGTCCGCGAGCGGTACGTCGGGGAGTTCCGCCGCTCGATCACGCTCCCGGACGGCACGCAGCCCGAGGACCTGAGCGCGGAGTTCGCGGACGGGCTCGTGGAGGTGCGGGTCGCGGGCGCGGCGCAGGGGCCCCGCAGCACCCGCATCGCCGTCGCCGACCGGTCGCGGGCCAGCACGAGGCGTCCCGTGGCGGGTCCCGCGGACTGACCCGGCCGTCCGCGCCCGGGCCCGTCGGGCGCGTCCACGGGGTCGGCGTCGCGGAGCGGACACCACGGGGGAGCGTCTGGCACACTGGTGCGACCCGTTCCCTTGTCTCCAGGAGACCCGAAACACCGATGGACTGCGACAGTCCGAGCCGACAACCGGCTCCCACCTGCCCCCTCCGTCCGCTCCGCGCCGCTGAGTCGGCGCCCCGCCCCTCCCGGGGGGTGACGTCATGTGGGTCCTGAGCCTGCTGCTCGGCCTGCTGGTCGTGCTGCTGATCACCGCGGCCACCGGCTACTTCGTGGCGCAGGAGTTCGCCTACATGACGGTGGACCGCAACCGCCTGAAGGCCCGTGAGGCCCAGGGCGACGCGGCCGCCACCCGCGCGCTCGGCGTGACCCGCCGCACGTCGTTCATGCTCTCCGGCGCCCAGCTCGGCATCACCGTGACCGCGCTGCTCGTCGGCTACGTCGCCGAGCCGCTGATCGGCGAGGCGCTCGGCGTCGCGCTGGGCGGCGTCGGGGTGCCGACCGGCGTCGGCATCGGCGTCGGCACGGCGTTCGCGCTGATCTTCTCGACGTTCGTGCAGATGCTGTTCGGCGAGCTGTTCCCCAAGAACCTGTCCATCGCCAAGCCCGAGCCGGTCGCGCTCTGGCTGGCCCGGTCGACGACGATCTACCTGGCGGCCTTCGGCTGGCTGATCGCGATCTTCGACGCGGCCTCCAACCGTCTGCTCAAGCTCGCGGGCATGGAGCCGGTGCACGACGTGGAGTCCTCCGCCAGCCGCGCCGACCTCGCCCACATCGTGGCGGACTCCCGCGAGACCGGCGACCTCCCGAGCGACCTGGCCCTGCTCATCGACCGGATCGTCGACTTCCCCGACGAGGACGTCGAGCACGCGATGGTGCCGCGCGCCCGCCTGGGCACGGTCCGCGCCGACGACTCCCTCGAGGAGCTGTGGACCACCATGGCCACCGGCCACTCCCGCTACCCGGTGCTCGGCTCCGAGCAGGGGATCGAGGACGTCGTCGGCGTCGTGCACCTGCAGGACGTCCTCGCGGTCCCCGACCGCACGGGGCGTGACGTGGCCAGCGTGATGCGCGAGCCCGTGCTCGTGCCCGCGGTGATGTCGCTGCCGGACGCGCTGACCGAGCTGGCCCGCAGCAAGCAGCAGCTGGCGTGCGTGCTCGACGAGCACGGCGGACTGACCGGCGTGATCACGCTCGAGGACCTCGCCGAGGAGCTGGTGGGCGAGATCGACGACGAGCACGACCCGGACCTGGCCCCCGGCCTGGACCAGCTGGACCACAGCGACGACGGCGACGAGCCGTCCACCGAGTGGACGCTGCCCGGCTCGCTGCCCTACGACGAGCTGGAGCGCGCGGTCGGCCGCGACCTGCCCGAGCTCGAGAGCGAGACCCTCGGAGGCCTGCTGGTCGAGGTCAACGGCGCCTTCGCCGAGGTCGGCGACGTCGTCGAGGTCGACCTCGTCCCCACCGCCGAGGACCTGCTGGAGACCGACGTCCCGCCCGACCGGATGCGCCTGGAGGTGCTCGAGCTCGAGCGCCACGTCCCCAGCCTCGTCCACGTCACCCTCGTCGACGCCGAGGAGCTGGCGGCCGCCGAGGAGCTGGCCGCCGAGGAGCGCGCCACCGAGGAGCGGGCCACCGCGGCGACCGTCCCGACCACCACCGAGGAGGAGGTCCGATGACCTCGAACCCGCTGATGGTCGTCGCCGTCACGGTCGTCCTGATCGTGCTGAGCGCCTTCTTCGTGGCCGTCGAGTTCGCCCTGCTGGGCGCCCGTCGCCACCGGCTCGAGGAGCTGGCCCCCACCAGCCGCGCCGCCCGCGCGGCGCTGCGCAGCCACGGCGAGCTCACCGTGCTGCTCGCCGGCTCCCAGCTCGGCATCACCGCCTGCGCGCTGGGCCTCGGTGCCGTGACCAAGCCCGCGCTCGACTACGCCCTGCGGCCGCTGCTGGCCGACATCGGGGCCCCGGGCTGGCTCGCCACCGCCGCGGCGTTCGCGATCGCGCTGGTCGTCGTGACCTTCCTGCACCTCGTGATCGGCGAGATGGCCCCGAAGTCGTGGGCGATCGCCCACCCCGAGACGGCCGCGACGATGCTCGCGATCCCGATGCGGGGCTTCATGTGGGTCTTCCGCCCGGTGCTGGTGTTCCTCAACGAGGCCGCCAACTGGCTGCTGCGCCGGGTCGGGGTGACTCCGCAGGAGAGCGTCTCGTCGGGCCAGGACCCCTCCGACCTGCGTCAGCTGATCGAGCACTCCGCCAACGTCGGCGCGCTCGACCCGGCGTTCTCGGCGCACCTGACCGAGACCCTCGACCTGCAGAACCTCACCCTCGGCGAGCTCGTGGACGTCCGCCGGGTCGCCACGGCGGTCGCCGCCGATGCGACGGTCGCCGACGTGCGGCGGGTGGCCCGCGACTCGGGGCACCTGCGGGTGCTGGTGGCCGACCCCGCCGGCGGCGCGGGCCGCTACGCCGGGTTCGTGCACGTGCGCGACACCCTGCCCGAGCCGGACGAGCGGCGCGCCGACACCATGCTGCGCCCGCTGCCCACGCTGGCGGGCGACACCCCGGTCTACGAGGCGGTCCGCCAGATGCGCGAGGCGCGGGCCCACCTGGTGCTCGTCTCGACCGCGGAGGGCACCGGCGTGATCACGCTCAGCGACGTCCTGACCCGGTTGTTCCCGCACCCGGTCGAGGAGGACGCCGAGGTCGAGACCGCTCGCGCCTGAGCGCTCGACCACCTGGGCCCGCGGGTCCGGTTGGTCCCGCGGGACCGGCGGGCCCGCGGGTCGTCACGTCTCGCGGTGCAGCAGGAAGACGAAGGGCTGCGTCATGCCCCGCAGGTCCATGACCCCGAGCAGGGTGGCCTCGTCGAGGCGTCGGAAGTGGTCGGCGATCGGCAGGTCGTCGTAGACCATCGTCGCGGTCACCACCCCGCGGTGCTCGACGGCCCGCAGCCGCGAGTGCGGCGCGCGCGTGCGTGCCAGGGCCACGGCGCGGCGGCCGACCGCGGCGACCGGGGCCGGCCGCAGCCGCGGCCCCAGCCGCAGGACGAGGCCCATCGGCACGAGGGCGGGGTTGGCGCTGAACAGGCCCCGGGGGCCGCGGAACACCAGCGGGTGGCCGTCCTCGGCGCCCTCGAAGCGCTTGCCGTGCCAGCCGTACGCCTCCAGCAGGCCGTCCATCGGGTGCCCGGTCGGGACCCCGCTGCCGCGCCAGGAGCCCAGCAGCTCGTCGAGGGCCACGGCGGGCAGGTCGTCGTAGACGCGCAGGGCGTCGGCGGTCGTCGTGCCCCGGCCCAGCGCGGCGGCGTCGGTCTCGGTCACGGGGTCCACCTCGGCAGGGGTCGGGAGCGGTCGCCGGCTGCGGCGGTCGTGCCCGAGACTAGGGCCATGTCGCCCCGGGAGCCGTCGGTCGAGCCGTCCCCACCCCTGTCGGCGGTGGTCGTGGGCGCCGGCTTCGGCGGCCTCGCCGCCGCGATCGAGCTGCGGCGCCGCGGCGTGGCCGACGTGGTCGTCGTCGAGCGCGGCGACGACGTCGGCGGCGTGTGGCGGGAGAACACCTACCCGGGCGCCGCGTGCGACGTGCCCTCGCCGTTCTACTCGTTCTCCTACGCACCCCACGCGCGGTGGCCGCGTCGCTTCTCCCGCCAGCCGGCCATCCTCGACTACCTGCGCCGGGTGGCCGAGGAGCACGACGTGCGCCGGCTGGTGCGGTTCTCGACCGCCGTCCTCGCCGCGTCGTACGACGACCGGACCGGGCGCTGGACCGTCGCCCTCGACGACGGCTCCGAGCTGGTCTGCGACGTGCTGGTCTCGGCGGTCGGTCAGCTCTCGGAGCCCGCCGTGCCCGATCTGCCCGGGCGGGAGGACTTCGCCGGCGTCGCCTTCCACACCGCCCGCTGGCGCCACGACGTCGACCTGACGGGACGCCGCGTGGCGGTCGTCGGCACGGGCGCCAGCGCCGTGCAGGCCGTGCCGGAGATCGCGGGCACCGCCGCGCACCTGACCGTCGTGCAGCGCACCCCGCCGTACCTGCTCCCGCGCCCGGACCGCGCGTGGGGCCCGCGCCACCACCGGGTGTTCGCGGCGGTCCCGCCGGTGCTGGCCGCGGAGCGGCTGTTCTGGTACCTCGCGGTCGAGGCACTGAGCGTCGCCTGGGCCTACGCCCGGCCCCTGGCCGCGCTGCTGCGGGCCTGGTCGCGGCTCTCGATGCGGCGGGCCACGGCGGCCGAGCCCGGCCTGTTCGAGAAGGTCTGGCCCCGCTACGCGATCGGCTGCAAGCGGCTGCTGTTCTCGGACGACTACCTGCCGGCGCTCGCCCGCCCCGACGTCACCCTCGTCACCGGCGGGGTCGACCGCGTCGAGCCCGACGGGCTGGTCCTCGACGACGGCACCCGGCACCCGGTGGACGTGATCGTGTGGGGCACCGGGTTCGCCGCGGCCGACTTCCTGTCCTCGCTGCGGGTGACCGGCGCCGGGGGCCGCGACCTGCACGAGGTCTGGCGCGACGGCGCGCACGCGCACCACGGCCTGACGGTGCCGGGCTTCCCCGGACTGCTGCTGATGTACGGGCCCAACACCAACACCGGCGGCGGTTCGATCGTGCACTTCCTCGAGACCCAGGCGCGGTACCTCGGCGACTACGTCGAGGCCCGCCGTCGCGCCGGCGCGCCGCTCGACGTGCGCGCCGAGGTCGAGCGGGCCTCCGACGAGCGGGTGCAGCGACGGCTCCGGCGCAGCGTGTGGACCCGCTGCTCGTCCTGGTACCGCACCGCGGGCGGCCGGATCACCACCAACTGGCCCGGGCTCGGGGTCGAGTACCGCCGCACGGCCCGCTTCACCGAGGCCGACTACGCCCCCGCCCGGAGCCCGGTCGCCGCCTGAGGGAAAACCGCTGGCGGGCGCCGGGAGGATGGGGCCGTGCTGCTCACCGTCTCCACCACCCACTCACCCGCGACCGACCTGGGCCACCTGCTGCACAAGCACCCCGACCGGGTGCAGCGCTTCGAGCAGTCCTTCGGGACCGCGGTGGTGCTCTACCCGGAGGCCGACGAGCAGCGCTGCACGGTCGCGCTGCTGCTGCAGGTGGACCCGGTCCGCCTCGCGCGCTCGCGCGCGAAGGGGCTGCCGGACTTCAGCCTCGGGCAGTACGTCAACGACCGCTCGTACGCCGCCTCGTCGCTGCTGGCGGTCGCACTGGGCAGCGTCTTCTCCACCGCCCGGGCCGGGCGGAGCCGCTCGCACCCCGAGCTGGCCGCGACGCCGATCCCGCTCGAGGTGGAGGTCCCGGTGCTGCCGTGCCGCGGCGGCCCCGCCGTCGCCGAGCGGGTCTTCGCGCCGCTCGGCTGGGAGGTCGAGGCGACCCCGGTGGCGCTCGACGAGGGACACCCGGAGTGGGGGCCGAGCCGCTACGTCCGACTGCGGCTGACCGGCGAGGTCCGCCTCTCGGACGCGCTGAGCCAGCTGTACGTCCTGCTGCCGGTGCTCGACGAGTCCACGCACTACTGGCAGGGCTCCGACGAGGTCGACAAGCTGCTGCGCTCCGGGTCGGGCTGGCTCGCCGGCCACCCGGACCGCGAGCTGATCACCCGCCGCTACCTGGGTCGCGCGCCTGGCCTGGCCCGGGAGGCGCTCGGCCGTCTCGCCGAGCTCGACGGCACGGCACCGGCCCCGCACGACGGGGTCGACGCCGCCGTGGCGGAGGAGGAGCGTGCCCGCCGACCGCTGGCGCTGCTGCGCCAGGACGCCGTCGCCGGCGTCGTGCGCGAGCTGGGCGCACGCTCGGTCCTCGACCTGGGTTGCGGCCAGGGCCAGCTGGTCGCCCGGCTGCTCGCGACGCCCGGCGTCGAGCGGGTCGGCGGCTGCGACGTGTCCGCCGCGTCGCTGCGTGCCGCCGCCCGGCGCCTGCGCACCGATGACATGTCAGAGCGCCAGGCCGAGCGGCTCACGATCTTCCAGGGGGCGCTGACCTACGAGGACGACCGCTTCGCCGGCTGGGACGCGGCGGTGCTGATGGAGGTCGTCGAGCACGTCGACCCCGGACGCCTGCCCGCGCTGGAGCACGTCGTCCTCGGCCGCGCCCGGCCCGGCGCGCTCGTGGTGACGACCCCCAACCGGGAGTTCAACGACCGCTACCCGGACCTCGCCCCGGGCGCGGTGCGCCACCCCGACCACCGCTTCGAGTGGGACCGGGCCGGGTTCGCGGCATGGTCGGACCGGGTCGCCGCGGCGTACGGCTACCGCGTCGAGCGTCGCGGGGTGGGCGAGGTCGACCCCGAGCGCGGCACGCCCACGCAGATGGCCGTGTTCACCCGTGACCCCCAGGAGGCCTCATGAGCGAGCCCACCACCGTCACCGTGCCCGCGACCGGGCTGGTGCTGCTGGTCGGGGTCTCCGGCAGCGGCAAGTCGACGTTCGCGCGCGAGCACTTCCACCCCACCGAGGTCGTCTCGTCCGACGCCTGCCGGGCGATGGTCTCCGGCGACGAAGGGGACCAGGACGCGACGGCCGACGCCTTCGACCTCCTCGAGCACTGGGTCGGGATCCGTCTGCGCCGCGGGCTGCTCACGGTGGTCGACGCGACCAACGTGCAGCAGCGGGCGCGGGCCTCGCTGGTCGCGCTCGCGAAGCGGCACCACGTCCTCGTCGACGCCCTCGTGCTGGACGTCGGGGAGAGCACGGCCGCCGCGCGCAACGAGGCGCGGCCCGAGCGCGACTTCGGCGCACACGTCGTCCGACGCCAGCAGCGCGACCTCGACCGGTCGCGGCGGGGACTGCGCAAGGAGGGCTTCCGCCGCGTCCACGTGCTCGGCCCGGCGGAGCTCGCGGCGGGCGTGACGATCGTTCGCGAGCGGTCCTGGAACGACCGCCGCGAGCTGAGGGGCCCGTTCGACGTCGTCGGCGACGTGCACGGCTGCGCCTCCGAGCTGCGGACGCTGCTCCTCGAGCTGGGCTGGACGGTGCAGGAGGACGGGGCGGGCCGGGCGGTCGGGGCGCACCACCCGGAGGGTCGGACCGCGGTCTTCGTCGGCGACCTCGTCGACCGCGGCCCCGACACCCCCGGGGTGCTGCGGCTGGTGGCCGGCATGGTCGAGGCGGGCGCGGCCCTGTGCGTCGCCGGCAACCACGAGGCCAAGCTCGTGCGGGCCCTGAAGGGCTCGTCGGTCACCGTCGCCCACGGGCTGGCGGAGTCACTGGAGCAGCTGGCGGCCGAGCCCGACGAGGTGCGGGCGCGGATGCTGGCGTTCATGGACGGGCTGGTCAGCCACTACGTCCTCGACGGGGGCCGGCTCGTCGTCGCCCACGCCGGGCTGAAGGAGGCCTACCACGGGCGGGCGTCGCGTCAGGTCCGCGCGTTCGCGCTCTACGGCGACACGACGGGGGAGACCGACGAGTACGGGCTGCCCGTGCGGCACCCCTGGGCGCAGGAGTACCGGGGCGCGGCGGCCGTGGTGTACGGCCACACCCCGGTGCCGGTCGCGACCTGGACCAACAACACGATCTGCCTCGACACCGGTGTCGTGTTCGGCGGGGCGCTGACGGCGCTGCGCTGGCCGGAGCGCACGCTGCACGCCGTCCCCGCGGAGCGAGAGCACTACGCGCCGGTCCGCCCGCTGGTGCCCGCCGCCGCCGAGCGGGACCCGGCCGTGCTGCGCCACGACGACGTGGGCGGGACCCGGTGGCTGGAGACGACGCACGCCGGACGGGTCAAGGTGCCCGGGGAGAACGCGGCCGCCGCGCTGGAGGTGATGAGCCGGTTCGCGGTCGACCCGCGCTGGCTGGTCCACCTGCCGCCGACGATGTCGCCCGCGCGGGCCTCACGACGCGAGGGCTACCTCGAGCACCCCGAGGAGGCCTTCGACGAGTACGCCGGCTGGGGCGTCCGCCGGGTGGTCTGCGAGGAGAAGCACATGGGCTCGCGGGCGATCGCGACCCTGGCCCGCGACCAGGACGCGGCGCGGCGCCGGTTCGGCGTGGCCGACGGGTCGACCGGGGTGGTCCACACCCGCACCGGCCGTGCCTTCCTCGACGACTCCCTCGGGCTGGTCGCGCGGCTCACCTCCGCGGTGGCGCCGCTGTTCGACGAGCTGGCGACCGACTGGCTGGTGCTGGACTGCGAGCTGCTGCCCTGGTCGCTGAAGGCCGAGGGCCTCGTGCGCGAGCAGTACGCCGCGGTGGGCGCGGCCGCCCGCGAGGCGCTGCCCGCGGGGCTGGCCGTGCTGGAGCGCGCCGCGGCGCGGGGCCTCGACGTCGCCGACCTCGCCGACGACCTGCGGCGGCGCCGCGACCACGCGGCCGCCTTCCGCGACGTCTACACGTCGTACGTGCGGCCGACCTCGGGGCTGGACGGCGTCACGGTGGCGCCGTTCGCCGTGCTGGCCGCGGAGGGCCGCGTGCTCACGCTGGACGAGCCGCACCCGTGGCACCTCGCGCGCCTCGGTGCGCTCGAGGACCCGTTCCTGACCCCCACCCGGCACGTCGAGGTGGACCTCGACTCGCCCGCGTCGCGGGCCGCGGCCACCGACTGGTGGCTGGCGCTGACCGCGGACGGCGGCGAGGGGATGGTGGTCAAGCCGGCCCACCGGACCGACCGGGCGAGCGGCGTCGACCGGCGGGTGCAGCCGGGGCTGAAGGTCCGCGGGCGGGAGTACCTCCGCATCGTCTACGGCCCCGACTACCCCGACAGCCTCGAGGAGCTGCGCGGTCGCGACACCGGTCACAAGCGCCGGCTCGCGCTGCGCGAGCACGGGCTCGGCTTGTCCGCGCTCGCCGACCTCGTGGCCGCCGAGCCGCTGTGGCGCGTCCACCAGTCGGTGTTCGCCGTGCTCGCGCTGGAGTCCGAGCCGGTCGACCCGCGGCTCTAGGCGCTCGGCCCCGGGATACGGCGCACGGTCCGCCGTGCGCCGGGACGACTCAGGCGTTGACGCCGGGGTTGCCGACGACGGCGAGGCGGCCGGCCTTCTCCTTCTCCCAGGCGCGCCAGGCGAGGCGACCGACGAGGGCGAGCCAGGCCACGATGAGGATCGCGTCGAGCCAGCCCGGGAGCCCGCCGAGCAGCGACACGACGGTCACCAGGTTCACGAGGATGACCAGGCCGCCGACCATGGTGCCCATCGGGGCGTGGGGGAGGCGTCCGGCGAGGCGGGCCGCGATCGGGGCGATGCACACGCCGCCGAGCACGAGGCCGAGCACGGGCAGCCAGGGGATGTCCTGGTGGGCGGCGCCCGTGACGAATCCGGTCGAGACCGACACGGCGACGGCGAACTCGGCCGCGTTGACGGTGCCGACGACCTTGCGGGGCTCGTGGCGGGTGACGGTCATCAGGCTGGGGGTCACGACCGGGCCCCAGCCGCCGCCGCCGGTCGCGTCGACGAAGCCGCCGAGCACGCCGATGGGCGCGAGCCACCGGGTGCGCTCGCCGTTCTTCGGCACCGGGATCAGGCGGAAGCCGAAGCCGAAGCGCAGCAGGATCACGAACCCGAAGAACAGCAGCAGCCCCGCCATCCAGCCCTTGGCGGCCTCCAGGCTGATGGAGGTGAGCACGACGGCGCCGAGGAAGCCGCCGACCATGCCGGGCAGCGCGACGCGGAGCAGGATCCTGACGTCGATGTTGCCCTCACGCCAGTGGGACAGCCCGGAGATCAGGGTCGTCGGCAGCTTGGCCGCGTGCGTCGCGGCGCTGGCCGTCGCCGGGGCGACCCCCAGCGCGAGCAGCACGGTCGCCGAGGTGACGCCGAAGCCCATCCCGAGGGTGCCGTCGACGAGCTGAGCGAGTCCGCCGGCCACGGCGAAGGCGAGTACGAGCCACACAGGAGGACCTCCGGGTCACCTAGTTCTAGCGAGGTGCCAAAGGCTAGCGATAAACACGACCTTTCACGACATCGGCGCGCCCGATCACGTCCGACCGGTCACCGGTCGGCGGGCGGCCAGTCCTTCGCGACGAGGGTGAGCACGTCGTACGTCGCGACCGGCTCGCCGGCGCTGTTGGTGACGACGGCGTCCCAGCGGACCTCGCCGTAGTCCGCCCGGGGGCGGGGCGTGACCTGCTTGACGGTGAGCGTCACCGCGATCGCGTCGCCGGCCCTCACCGGGGTCAGGAAGCGCAGGTGGTCGACGCCGAAGTTCGCGAGCACCGGGCCCGGGTCGGGGTCGACGAAGAGGCCCGCCGCGAGCGACACGACCAGGTAGCCGTGGGCGACGATCCCACCGAACAGCGGGTTCGCCGCCGCGGCGGCGGCGTCGGTGTGCGCGTAGAAGGTGTCGCCGGTGAAGTCCGCGAAGTGGGCGATGTCCTCGGGCGTGACGGTCCGCGACGCGGACGCGATCGTGTCGCCGACGCGCAGCCGGGCCAGGGGCTTGCGGAACGGGTGCACGTCGTCCGTACGACGCCGCGAGCCCGGCGTCCACCGGCCCGTCACCGCGGTCAGCACGTCGGGGGAGCCCTGCACGGCGGTGCGCTGCATCAGGTGCAGCACGCCGCGCACGCCGCCCATCTCCTCGCCGCCGCCGGCGCGCCCGGGGCCGCCGTGGACGAGCGTCGGCAGCGGCGCGCCGTGGCCCGTCGACTCGCCGGCGTCGTCACGGTCGAGCACGAGCACGCGTCCGTGGAGGGGTGCGAGACCGCGCACCAGGTCCCGGGCGACGACCTCGTCGTGGGTGACGACGGAGGCGGCGAGGCTGCCGCGACCGCGGGCGGCCAGCGCGACGGCCTCCTCGACCGAGGAGTAGGTCATCACCGTGCTGACCGGGCCGAACGGCTCCACGTCGTGGGGCTCGGAGGCGTCGTCGTGGGCGCGCAGCAGCACCGGCGACATGAAGGCACCGCGCTCGGCGTCCGCGCCGGTGACCTCGACGGACGACGGGTCGCCGTACGCCAGGTCGGCGTGCGTGCGCAGTCGCGCGACGGCCTCGCGGACCGCCTCCCGCTGCGCGAGGCTCACCAGCGCCCCCATCCGCACGCCCTCGGCGGCGGGGTGGCCGACGGTGGCCCGGGACAGCCGCGCGGAGATCGCCTCCACGACCTCGTCGGCGCGGCGGGCGGGCACGATCGCGCGACGGATGGCGGTGCACTTCTGGCCGGCCTTGCCGGTCATCTCGGCCGCGACGCCCCGCACGAACAGGTCCCACTCCGGGTCGCCGGGGGCGACGTCGGGCCCGAGGACCGAGCAGTTCAGCGAGTCGGCCTCCACGCCGAGGGTGACCCCGCGACGGACCACGGCGTCGTGGGTGCGCAGCAGCGCGCCGGTCCGCGAGGAGCCGGTGAAGGCGACGTGGTCGCCGACGTCCAGCGCGTCGAGCAGGCCCGCCGGACTGCCGACGTGCAGCTGCAGGGCGCCCTCGGGGAGGATCCCCGACGCGAGCACCAGCCTCACCAGGCGCTCCGTCACGTACGCCGTCTGCGGGGCCGGCTTCACGATCTGCGGCAGGCCCGCGAGCAGCCCGGGACCGAGCTTCTCCAGGACGCCCCAGACCGGGAAGTTGAAGGCGTTGACCTGCACCATCACCCCGGTCCGCGAGGCGAACAGGTGCTGGCCGAGGAACGTGCCGCCCCGTCCGAGCGGCACCGGGGGGCCGTCGAGCACGACGGTGTCGTCCGGCAGCTCACGCGTGCCGACCGAGCCGGCGGCGAACAGCGTGCCGATGCCGCCCTCGATGTCGCCGGTGCCGTCGGCCCGGGTCGCGCCCGTGCGCAGGGACAGCTCGTGCAGCTCCTCGGCGTGGGCGGTCAGGTGCGCCCCGAGCGCCTTCAGCAGGCCGGCGCGCTCGGGGAACGTGAGGGCGCGCAGGGCGGGACCGCCCACCGCCCGGGCGTGGTGGGCCATCGCCGCGACGTCGGGGGAGGTGTCGGAGAACCGGGCGACCTCCTCGCCCGTGGCGGCGTCGAGCAGGGGGTGTCCCTCGTCGTCGGGGGCCACCCACCCCCCGGCGGCGAAGTGCTCGAGCAGCGGGGGCTTCCGGGCGGCCGTCATGCGTGGCAGACTATTACAGACCGATCGGTCAGGAAAGAGGTCCGGATGACTGTCGAGGATGCCGTCGACCACCCCGTCGACCAGCCCGTGGACGAGCCCGTGGACGAGCCCGTGGACGAGGCCGAGCTGCAGGCGCGGTTCGACGCCGTGATCGCCCGCCACGACCGGGTCGAGCCGCGCGACTGGATGCCCGAGAGGTACCGGGCGACCCTGGTGCGCCAGATCGCCCAGCACGCTCACTCCGAGATCATCGGCATGCAGCCCGAGGGCAACTGGATCACCCGCGCGCCGAGCCTGCGGCGCAAGGCGATCCTGCTGGCCAAGGTGCAGGACGAGGCCGGCCACGGTCTCTACCTCTACTCGGCCTGCGAGACGCTCGGCGCGTCCCGCACCGAGCTGACCGAGAAGCTGGTCTCGGGCGCGCAGAAGTACTCCTCGATCTTCAACTACCCGACCCTGTCGTACGCGGACGTCGGGACCATCGGCTGGCTGGTCGACGGTGCGGCGATCTGCAACCAGGTGCCGCTGTGCCGCACGTCGTACGGGCCCTACGGCCGGGCGATGATCCGCGTCTGCAAGGAGGAGTCCTTCCACCAGCGGCAGGGCTACGAGCTGCTGATGACGATGATGCGCGGCACCGACGAGCAGCGCGCGATGGTGCAGGAGTCGGTCGACCGGTTCTGGTGGCCGGCGCTGATGATGTTCGGCCCGCCCGACGCCGACTCGCCCAACACCGCGCAGTCGATGGCCTGGGGCATCAAGCGCGACACCAACGACGAGCTGCGCCAGAAGTTCGTCGACATGACCGTCCCGCAGGCCGAGCGGCTCGGGGTGACGCTGCCCGACCCGGGCCTGGTGTGGGACGCCGAGCGCGGCCACCACGACTTCACCCAGCCCGACTGGGAGGAGTTCCTGGAGGTCGTCAAGGGCGGCGGGCCCTGCAACGCCGAGCGGATCGCCCACCGCCGCGCCGCCCACGAGGACGGCGCCTGGGTCCGGGAGGCGGCGAGCGCGTTCGCCCGTCGGCAGGACGCGGCGGCCCGGGAGGTCTCCCGTGGCTGACGCCGACCGCAGCGCGAGCGACTTCGCCGCCGACGGTGGTCACGGCGCGGTCCCGCTCGAGGGCGTCGAGACCGGTCTCGGCCGGGCGCCGTCGGGGGAGTGGCCGCTCTACGAGGTCTTCGTGCGCGGCAAGCGCGGCCTCAACCACGTGCACGTGGGCTCGCTGCACGCCGCCGACGACCGGATGGCCGTGCGCCACGCCCGCGACGTCTACACGCGTCGCAACGAGGGCGTCTCCATCTGGGTGGTGCGCGCCGACGCCGTGACCGCGTCGAGCCCCGACGAGAAGGACCCGCTGTTCGCGCCCGCGGGGGACAAGGTCTACCGCCACCCCACGTTCTACGACATCCCCGACGACGTCCCCCACATGTGAGGCCCCGATGAGCGAGCACGACAGCGTCTACGACGGGCTCAGCGGCCACGACGCGCCGGGCGACGACTCGCAGTGGGCCTTCGGCACCGACTTCGAGGACCCGCTCGCCGGCGTCGACACCACCATCCCCGACGGCGTCGACCCGGCCGTCCTCGCGACGTACTGCCTGATGCTGGGCGACGACGCCCTCGTCCACTCCCACCGCCTGTCCCAGTGGACCTCGCGCGCCCCGGACCTCGAGGACGACATCGCGCTGGCCAACATCGCCCTCGACCTGCTGGGCCAGGCCCGGCTGCTGCTCGCCCGGGCCGCGGCGGCCGACCCGGCGGTCGTCCCGGTGCTGCCGGAGGGCTCGCCGGTGCCGCCCGAGGACGCCCTGGCGTTCTTCCGCGACACCGCGGACTTCCGCAACCTGCGCTTCCTCGAGCCCGAGAACGGCGACTTCGCCGAGACCACGCTGCGTCTCCTGGTCGGGGCCGCCCACCGGCTCGCGCTGCTGCAGCGGCTCGCGACGAGCCGCGACCCGGTGCTGTCCGCGATCGCGGTCAAGGGGGTCAAGGAGGTGACCTACCACCGCGACTACGCCGGCCGGTGGGTCGTCACCCTGGCGCAGGGCACCGCGGAGTCGCGGCGCCGCGTCGTCACCGCGCTGCCGCGGGTCTGGCGCCACCACGCCGAGCTGTTCCGCTCGCACCCCGTCGAGGTCGCCGCGGCCGCGTCCGGCGTCGGCGTCGACCCGGCGACCGTCGAGGGCGAGGTCGGCGCCGTGCTCGACCAGGTGCTCGCGGTCGCCGGCCTCGAACGGCCCGACGTCCCGGCCGCCGGGCCGATGCCCGGCGGCGGCCACGGCATGGGACGCGACGGCCGCCACACCGAGCTCCTGTCGCGCCTGCTCGCCGAGATGCAGTCCGTGGCCCGCGCGCACCCGCGGGGCCTGTGGTGACCGCCCGCGTCGACGACCGTGGCCGCGACCTCGCCCGCTCGGTCGCCGCGAGAGTCACCGACCCCGAGATGCCGATGCTCACGCTCGCGGACCTCGGCGTCCTGCGGGACGTCGAGGAGACCGCCGAGCGCGTGGTCGTCACGATCACGCCGACCTACTCGGGGTGCCCGGCGATGGCGACCATGCGCGACGACCTCGTGCACCGGCTCCGCGACGCCGGCTACGCCGACGTCGAGGTGCGCGTCAGCCTCTCCCCGGCCTGGTCGAGCGACTGGATCAGCGAGCGGGGCCGACGCGCGCTGGTCGCCCACGGGATCTCCGCGCCCGGCGCGGCCCCCCGCCACGACGGCCCGGTGGCGCTGTCCCTGCTGCCGACGCGCCGGGCGGTGAGGTGCCCGCGGTGCGACGCGCCCGACGTCCGGCTGGTGTCGGAGTACGGCGCGACGGCCTGCAAGGCGGTCTACGCCTGCGAGGGGTGCCTCGAGGTGTTCGACCACGTGAAGGAGATCTGATGACCACCGAGGTCGCCGGTGCGCGGACGCGCGCCCGCGCGGAGTTCCACGAGCTGCGCGTCGCCGCCGTCGAGCAGCTGTGCGACGACGCGGTCGCGGTCACCTTCGACGTGCCGGCCGGGCTCCGCGCGGCGTACGACTTCGTCCCTGGCCAGTCCCTGACGCTGCGGCGGTGGGTCGACGGCGCCGAGCACCGGCGCAGCTACTCGATCTCCTCGCCGGCCGGCAGCCGGCCACGGGTCGGGGTGCGGGAGATCCCCGACGGGATGTTCTCCCGCTGGCTGGTCCGCGAGGTCCGCGCGGGCGACGTGGTCGAGGTGCAGACGCCGACCGGCTCCTTCGGCCTGGCCGAGGCCGACCGCGGCGGGCGGCACCTGTGCATCGCGGCCGGCTCCGGGATCACGCCGATGCTGTCGGTGGCCGCGACCGCGCTCAGCCACCCCGACGCGCGGGTGACCCTGCTCTACGGCAACCGCACCACCGCCTCGGTGATGTTCGCCGAGGAGCTCGCGGACCTCAAGGACCGCGCCGGCCACCGTCTCGACCTGGTCCACGTGCTCTCCCGCGAGCCGCGGGACGTCGAGCTCTTCTCGGGGCGCCTCGACGCGGACCGGCTGCGCGCGATCCTCACCGCGCTGGTGCCGCTCGACGGTCTCGACCACGTGTGGCTGTGCGGGCCGTTCGGGCTGATCTCCGACGCCCGCGCCGTGCTCGGCGAGCTCGGGGTCGACCCCGACCGGGTGCACTTCGAGCTGTTCTACGTCGACGAGCCGCCACCCGAGCTGACCCGCGCCGCGCCGGTCGTGGAGGGCGACGTCAGCGAGGTGACCGTCGTCCTCGACGGCCGCACCACGACGACGGCGATGGCCCGGGGCCGGGCGATCCTCGACGGCGCCGCGGCGACCCGCCCCGACCTGCCGTTCGCGTGCAAGGGCGGCGTCTGCGGGACCTGCCGGGCCCGCGTCACCGCCGGGGAGGTCGACATGCGCCGCAACTACGCGCTCGACGACGCCGAGGTCGCGGCCGGGTTCGTCCTGACCTGCCAGACGGTGCCCGTGAGCGACGACGTGACCGTGGACTTCGATGCCTGAGGCACCGGCCGGGGCGGGCGACGCGCAGGCGCTGGCCGAGCGCTGCACCCACGAGATGCTGAGCGGCGACGCGTCCCGGCGGCTGCTCGACATCGAGCTGCTCCTGGTCAGCCCGGGTCGGGCCCGCCTGGCGATGACGGTGCGCGGCGACATGGTCAACGGCTGGGGCTTGTGCCAGGGCGGTCTGGTCTCGACGCTCGCCGACAGCGCGTTCGCGGTCGCCTGCAACACCCACGGCGAGGTCACCGTCGCGGCCGGGTTCGACGTCTCCTTCCTGGAGTCCGGCCGGCTCGGCGACCGTCTCGTCGCGGACGCCCGCGAGGTCGCCCGACGCGGTCGCTCGGGGATCTACGACGTCACGGTCACCCGGTCCGCGGACGAGGCGGTGCTGGCCGAGTTCCGCGGCCGCAGCCGCGCCACCGGTCGGCCGAACCCGGCGGCCTGAGGGCGCGGCGCCCGCGCGCCGGGTCCGGGCCGGGTCCGGGACCGCCTCGGGCCCGGGTCGTCAGCGGCGGACCAGGCCGTCGAAGACCAGGGTCGTCAGCGCGGCCGCGAGGTCGTCGGGGCTCACCGGGCCGCCGGGCCGGTACCACTCGACGAGCGAGTTGACCGTGCCGAACAGCAGCCGGCTCACCAGCTCCGGCTCGAGGTCGTCGCGCAGCGCCCCCTCCTCGACGGCCTCGCGGACCAGAGCGGTCAGCCGCTGGTCCAGCTCGCGGCGCCGGGCCAGCGCGGCCTGCTCGACGGGGCTGTTGCCGCGGACGCGCAGCAGCAGCGTGACGGCCGGCTGTCGCGCGACGAGCACCCGCACCGAGGCCTCGACGGCGGCGCGCAGGCGCTGCTCGGCGGACCGGTCCGGGCCGGCGACCTCGTCGATCGCGGAGCCCAGGCCGTCCAGGGCCTCGTCGAGCGCCGCCCGCAGCAGCGCCTCCTTGCTCGGGACGTGGTGGTAGATCGCGGACTTGGTGAGCCCGAGGTGGGCGGCGAGGTCCGACATCGACGTGGCGTCGTAGCCGTGGGTGTTGAACAGCTCGACCGAGCGCGCCAGCACGGTCGCCGCGTCGTACCCGGGTCGCCCGCGGCGGGAGGTCGGGCCGGTCGTGCTCACCGGCCCAGTGTCCCAGCCCTTCCCCCGGGGCCGGCGGGGTGCTCGGATGGGGCCATGAGCGAGCCGTTCCCCCACCCCGGTCCGACCCCCGCCCGCACCGACGTCGAGAGCGCCGGCGGCGTCCGCCTGGCGACGTACCACTGGGAGCCCGAGGGCGACCCGCGGGCGGTGGTGCAGCTGGTGCACGGGATGGGCGAGCACGCCGGACGGTACGCCCGGGTCGCGGAGCGGCTCGTCGCCGAGGGCTTCGCGGTCTGGGCGCACGACACCCGCGGACACGGGCGGACCGCGGTCGAGCGGGGCGGGGAGCAGGCGCTCGGCCGGGTCGGGGCCGAGGGGTGGGGCGAGTTCGTCGCGGACATCGGCCGCGTCGGCTCCGCGGCCCGCGAGGCCCACCCCGGCCTGCCGCTGGCCGTGGTCGGTCACAGCCTGGGCAGCTTCGCGACCCAGCAGTGGCTGCTCGGGGCGAGCGTGGACGTCGACGCGGCCGTGCTGTCCGGCACCGCGGCCGTCGACCTGCTCGAGCCGGCCGTCGACCTCGACGCCGAGATGGACCTGTCGGCGTTCAACGGTCCCTTCGAGCCGGCCCGCACGGAGTTCGACTGGCTCACCCGCGACGAGGCCGTCGTGGACGCGTACGTCGCGGACCCGTGGTGCGGGTTCAGCATCGACGCGGCGGCGGTCCGGGCCTGCTTCGAGGCCGGTCGCGCGCTCGCCGACCCGGCCCGGGTCGCGGAGGTCCGCGACGACCTGCCGGTCTACGTCGTGGTCGGCGACGCCGACCCGCTCAACGCCGGACTCGCCCTCGTCACCCCGGTCGTCGAGCGCCTGGAGGCCGCGGGTCTGTCCGACGTGACCCTCGTGGCCCACCCCGGTGCCCGCCACGAGGTCCTCAACGAGACCACCCGGGCCGAGGTCCTCGACGGTCTCGTCGCCTGGCTCGACCGCGTGCTCCCCGCCTGACCCGGCCGGCGGGTGCGCCCCCGAGCCGGCGCGTGTGTGCGCGCAGAGGGCGCCGAGTCGGCGCGTGTGTGCGCGCGGAGGGCGCCGAGTCGGCGCGTGTG
>NZ_BAAAMY010000014.1:211396-245546 GCF_039529515.1 Nocardioides lentus | reverse complement strand
CCGCCGTACGACGTCGCCCGCGTCCCGCGCCCTGACTGCACGCACGCGCCGACTCGGCGGTCCCGGACTGCACGCACGCGCCGACTCGGCGGTCCCGGACCGCACGCTCGTGCCGACTCGCGCCTAGGGGGCGAGGGCGGGGTCGACCAGGAGCGCCAGGCCGCGTCGGACGGCGGGCTCCCGGGGGAGGTCCCCGAGCTGGCCGGGGCCCGGGTGGTCGCGGCACCAGGCGGAGGCCGCCGCGGCCAGGAGGTGGTCGGTGAGGTGGGCGAGGTGCGCGGCGACGTCGCCGTCGGCGACCGGGCCGCCGGCCCACGACGGCAGCGGGGGAGCGGGCAGGCCGGTGACCTCCGCGACCAGGTCCGCGCGGGTGCGGGCCGCCCCGAGGACCGCCAGGTCGTCGCGCGGGTCCGGCAGCTGCGCGACGGCCTCGACGACCACCCCGCCGAAGCGCGCCTCGCCCATCCGGCACGGCAGCCCGGCGACGGTGACCCCGCCGCCGGCGGTGGCGTCGTCGCAGACGCTGCCGTCGTCGCGGTGGACGGCCTCGAACCCGCCGTTCCACGAGGTGTTGCGCCCGGCGACGAGCCGGTGGTGACGGCAGCGCGTGGTCGCGCCGCAGTCGGCGCAGACCGCGGCCGGGTAGCGCTCCGTCCACGGCGCCAGGCCCCGGCACAGCGGGCACGGGTGCGCCCGCACGGCGCCGGGGTCGGGCGGGGCGAGCAGCTCGTCGGAGCCGGCGAGCGTCCGCAGCGCCTCCTGGGCCGTGGGGGCACCGGTGGGGGAGGCGCGACGCAGGGTCATCAGCAGCCACTCCGCCCCCGGGAGCTCCACGGGGCCCACGCCGGGTCGCTCGCGCTCCGGCAGCGCCGCCACCCGTCGTACGCCGCCGCGCAGCGCGGCGAGCACGGCCTGCTGGTGCACCCCGAGCTCGGTCGGGCGCAGGGTGCGGTTGCGCAGCCGGGCCCGCTCCAGCACCCGGTCCAGCAGCGCGGCCCGTCCCGGCTCGTCGCCCGGGTCGAGGTGGGTGCCGAAGGACCCGTCGCGCAGCGCGACGTAGAGCACCCGGCCGTGCCGGTGGGCGTAGCCACCGCTGTGCTCGGAGTCGCTCAGCGCGTCGTGCTCGACCTCGACGAGCCGCGCCGGGTCGTCCCCGCGCGCCGCCACCTGGGCGACCGCCCAGGCGCGGGCGCCCGCACGCGTCAGCGGCTGCTCGGGACCCTCCACGCGGGCGAGGTTAGCCGTGGCCCGCCGGAGCGGGGGTCTCAGGCGAGACCGAGCAGCTCCGGGCTGCGCTCGCGCATCTCGACCTTGCGGATCTTGCCGGTCACGGTCATCGGGAACTCGTCGACCACGAGCACGTGGCGCGGGATCTTGAAGTGGGCCAGCCGACCCTCGCAGAACGCCCGCACCGCCGCCGCGTCCAGGGGCTCCGCGCCGGACCGCATGCGGATCCAGGCGCACAGCTCCTCGCCCCACCGCTCGTCGGGGATGCCGACCACCTGCACGTCCTCGACGTCGGGGTGGGCGTAGAGGAACTCCTCGATCTCCCGGGGGTAGATGTTCTCCCCGCCGCGGATGACGAGGTCCTTGATGCGGCCCACGATGTTGCAGTAGCCGTCCTCGCGCATCACGGCGAGGTCGCCGGTGTGCATCCAGCCGTCGGCGTCGATCGCCTCGGCGGTCTTGTCCGGGTCGTCCCAGTAGCCGAGCATCACGCTGTAGCCCCTGGTGCAGTACTCACCGGTCTCCCCGCGCGGCACCGTCGCGCCCGTGGCCGGGTCGACGACCTTGATCTCCAGGTGCGGGTGCACCCGCCCGATCGTCGACGTGCGGCGGTCGAGGTCGTCGGTCGTCAGCGTCTGGCACGACACCGGCGAGGTCTCGGTCATCCCGTAGGCGATCGAGACCTGCGCCATGTGCATGTCGTCGATGCAGCGCCGCATCACCTCGACCGGGCAGATGGAGCCGGCCATGATCCCGGTGCGCAGGCTCGAGAGGTCGTACGACGCGAAGTCGGGGAGGTTCTGCATCGCGATGAACATCGTCGGCACGCCGTACAGCGCGGTGCAGCGCTCGCGCTCGACCACGCCCAGCACCGCGGCCGGGTCGAACGCCGGCCCCGGGACGACCATCGTCGTGCCGTGGCTGACGCAGCCGAGCACGGCCATCACCATGCCGAAGCAGTGGTAGAAGGGCACCGGGATGCAGAGCCGGTCCGCGGCGGTGAGCTCGATCGTCCCGGTCACGAGGTGGCCGTTGTTGAGGATGTTGCGGTGCGACAGCGTGGCGCCCTTGGGGTAGCCGGTGGTGCCGCTCGTGTACTGGATGTTGATCGGGTCGTCGGCCCGCAGGTCGCGACCGACCGCCGCGACGGCGTCCGACGGCAGCCCGGCGCCCGACTCGAGCAGCGCGCCCCAGTCGTCGGTGTCCAGCAGGACCACGGTCCGCAGGGTCGGGCACTGGCCCCGCACCTCGGCGATCATGGCCGCGTAGTCGCTGGTCCTGAACGTCGACGCGGCGACGAGCAGGCTGAGCCCGCTCTGGTTGACGGCGTAGGACAGCTCGTGGGTCCGGTACGCCGGGTTGATGGTCACCAGGATCGCGCCGATGCGGGCGGTGGCGAGCTGGGTGATCGTCCACTCGGCGCAGTTGGGCGCCCAGACGCCGACGCGGTCCCCGGTCCGGACGCCCTCGGCGAGCAGACCCCGGGCGGCGGCCTCGACGTCCGCGGCGAGCTCCGACCACGTCCAGCGGCGGTCCGTGGCGGCCTCGACGAGGGCCTCGGCGTCCGGGTGCTCGGCGACGGTGCGCGCGAAGCGCTCCCCGATCGTCTCCTCGAGCAGGGGGACGTCCGTCGTCCCGACGTCGTAGGACTCCGCGTGACCCTGGGCGTTCATGTGACCTCCACCACCGACCTGTGTGGGGACCACCCTCCCCGACCCGGCACGAGGGGGCAACGACCCGCTCGGGCAGGTCGGACGGTCCCACGCACGACGGCCCGCCGCCCCCGGGGGGGACGACGGGCCGTGGGGCCGGGCGAGGTCAGGCGTTCTTGACCGCGGAGACCTCGAACTCGAGGGTGATCTTCTCGCTGACGAGCACGCCGCCGGTCTCGAGCGCGGCGTTCCAGGTGACGCCGAAGTCGCTGCGGTTGATGACGACGGACCCCTCGAAGCCGACCCGCTCGTAGCCGAACGGGTCGGTGGCGCCGCCCTCGAACTCGAAGGGGACCGTGACGGGCTTCGTCGTGCCCTTGATCGTGAGGTCGCCCGTGATCTCGAGGCTGGAGTCGCCGGTCGCCTTCACGGAGGTCGAGGTGAAGGTGATGGTCGGGAACTCGTCCATCGCGAGGAAGTCGTTGCTGCGCAGGTGGCCGTCGCGCTGCTCGTTGCGGGTGTCGATGCTGGTCGCCTGGATGGTGAGGTCGACCTTCGAGTCGGCGAGGTCGGAGCCGACGGTCGCGGTGCCCTCGAACTCGTTGAAGTTGCCGCGCACCTTCGTGATCATCGCGTGACGGGCGACGAAGCCGATGCGGGTGTGGGTCGGGTCGATGGTGTAGCTGCCGGTCAGGTCGGACAGGGTGCTCATGGTGTCTCCTCGAAGCGTCGGGTTGATGTGTCAACAACAGTGCCACGACGAATGGTGACGTGTCAACAAAGACCGTAGGATGGTCCCCATGAGCGACGAGGGACCCTGGCTGGGTGACGCCGAGCAGTGCGTGTGGCGTCAGTGGACGACCCTCGACACGCTCCTGCCGGCCGCGCTCGGACGCCAGCTCCAGGCCGACTCCGGGCTCTCGCTGCCGGACTTCGCCGTGCTGGTGCAGCTCTCCGAGAGCGAAGCCGGCCGGGTCCGGGTCTCCGAGCTGGGCCAGATGCTGACGTGGGAGAAGAGCCGCACCTCCCACCACCTCACCCGGATGGAGAAGCGCGGTCTCGTCGGGCGCGAGCAGTGCCCGGACGACGCCCGGGGCGCGTTCGTCGCGATCACCCCGGCGGGCCGCGAGGCGATCGAGCAGGCCGCCCCGGGTCACGCCTGCACGGTGCGGCGGCTCGTCTTCGACCACCTCACGCCCGACGAGGTGCGCGTCCTCGGCGAGGTGTACGCCGGGGTGCTGGCGCGCCTCGCCGCGACCGAGCAGTCCTGACCCGGGCGGTCCTGACCCGGGCGGTCCTGACCCGGGCGGTCCCGGCCCGGCGCGCTCAGAGCCCGCTGGGCGCGAGCACGGTGAGCCAGGCGAGGCCGGGGCCGACGGCGACGACGATGCCGGCGTACACGAGCAGCTGCCGGTAGAACCGGTCGCGGTCCTCGTCGGCCACGTTGGCGAGCACGAGGGCGCCGTTGGTCGAGAACGGGCTCACGTCGACGATCGTCGAGGCGATCGCGAGGCCGACCACGAACAGGATCGGGTCGACCGACCCCGCCTCCAGGAACGGCACGGCGAGCGCGATGGCGACGCTGATGATGCCGACCGAGGAGGCCATGGCCGACGTGACGCCGGCGAGGTAGTACAGCAGCAGGGCCGCGAGCAGCGGCGCGCCGACGGCGATGATGCCGTCGGAGACGAACGTGACCGTGCCGGCCTGCTGCAGCACCTCGATGTAGGTCACCATCCCGGTCACCAGGACGACCACTGACCAGCTGACGGTGCCGAGCGACTCCTTCGCCGCCGCCGGGTTGGCCACCGCGAGCACGGTCGCGAGCAGCATGGCCAGCGCCGTGATGTCGGCGCCGAACGCGGTCGTCCCGACGGCGAGCACCGCGAGAGCCAGCAGCGTGACCGCCTGGTAGGTGGTCGGGCGGGCCGTGGTGGGGGCCGCGGTGACGGTCGCGGTGCCGCCGCCCGCGGGGGTCGCGGTCCGGCCGGCCCCGTCGGCCCCGTCGGTCTCCTCGGCCTCCTCGGCCTCGATGCGGCCGCCGGCGCGCCAACCGCCGCGCACGACGTACAGCACGGCGGCGACGAGGACGTTGAACACGATCGGCACCACGAACAGCACCAGGGGGCTCACGGGCAGGCCCTGGTCGTCGAGGTAGGAGTTGATGAAGACCCCGTAGACGCTGATCGGGCTGAAGGCGCCGGCCAGCGCGCCGTGCACGACCATCATCCCCATCATCAGCGGGTCGAGCCGGTAGCGCCGGGCGAACGGCATCGCCAGCGGCGCCACGATCGCGACGGCGAACAGCGCCCCCAGCGAGATCAGCAGCGCCGTCAGCGTGAAGAACACCCACGGCGCGAGGGCCACCCGCCCCCGGCACGCGCGCATCACCCAGGTGACGAGGAGCTCGATGCTGCCGTTGTGGGCGGCGAAGCCGAACAGCAGCGTCAGCGAGACCAGCACGAGGAACAGGTCGCCCGGGAACAGCGCGACGATGTCCTCGGCGCTCATCCCCACCGCCAGGATCCCCACGCCGTACGCCGCGGCGAAGCCGAGGATGCCGAGGTTCACCGAGCGTGCGGTGCCGACGACGAACAGGACCAGCAGCACGACGATCGAGACGACCTCGGCGCTCATCGGACCTCCCGAGAGGTGACAGGTGATGACGTGACGGCGGTCACCCTGTCACGTCAGCCCGCCCCCTCAGTGGGGGTGGTCCGCGTGGTGGGAGGCCAGCACGTCCATGCCGAAGTCCGCCTCCGGGTCGCGCCACACCGAGTGGGCGTGGTTGGCGCCGCGCTGGGTGTTGTCCCACTCGACGAGCAGCCGCGGTCCCTGCAGCCGGTAGTAGTGCGGCTCGCCCTCCTGCAGCGAGCCGGCCCAGGCCACGTGGACCGCGTCGAGCGCGGCCTCGTCGTCGTAGTCGGCCAGCGGCGACACCGCCTCGGGCACCCGCCCGAGGTAGGTCCCGAGCAGCGCGCGCAGGAGCTGGCGCTGGCGCTCGTCCATCTCGGCGGCGGGCACGCCGCGCGGGCTGCGGGTGAGCTCGACCGAGGCGTGGTCGGCCTCGTCGTAGTCGGCGGCCTCGTCGATCGCGTCGCTGAGGGTCTGCAGCTTGGCCTGCTCCTCGTCGTCGGCGAAGCGCTCGTCGCGCCAGATGCCGGCGAGGGGGATCACGCGGTCGCCCTCGGACACCACGGTCCGGTTGGCCGTGACGAAGTCGGAGGGCGCCTTCCGGTTGAGCACCGCGCGGTCGCGCAACGGCGTCGGCAGGGAGGCGACGAGCTCGCGGGCGAGGTCCTCGACGCGCGCCAGCGGACGGTGGGGAGCGCCGCCCAGCAGCGGTGAGGAGGCAGGGTCGGCGCCCATGAAGCAGGGGGTGACGGCGACCAGCTCGCCCCCGACGACCAGGTTGTTGAGCGAGACGTGGTGGCCGCCGAAGCGCCAGCCCCAGGGAGCCTCGCCGCCGGGCTCGCCGAACACCCGCAGGTAGTACAGGCCCGGGTCGCGGCCGCGCTCGCGGTCGAACCGCGTCACGAACCCCTCGACGCGGTCGAGCACGTTCTCGAGGCCCATCGTGGTCGCGACCGTGACGTAGCCGGCCTCGGACAGGCCGGTGGCCACCAGGCGCATCGCGGCGCGCTGCTGGGTGGGCGACTGGCGGTGCAGGTCGAGCCCGCCGTGGTCGGTCGGCGTGTAGAACCAGCGCCGACGCTCGGCGTCGCTGCCGTCGTCGGCGGGCGCGTCCCCCGTGGCGTCGGGCCGCTGCCCCTCGTCGAGGAGGTCGAGCCAGGTCGTCGCGGCGTCCGCCATGGCGGAGGCGATCTCGGTGGGGGTGCTCACGGGTCGCAAATTAATACACCGCGCAACCACCGCGGCCCAACGGCGTGTGGTCACATGTGGCGTCCACCACGTCGGGCCCCACGTCCGGCGCCACCGTCCCGACCCAGGAGGAGACCCATGTCCACCCCCACCGACACCAACCGCGACCTGCTCACCGTGATCGCCTACATGAAGGCGGCGCCGGGCAAGGAGGACGAGCTGCGGGAGGGGCTGAGGTCGCTCATCGAGCCGACCGCGGCCGAGGACGGGTACGTCAACTACGACCTGCACGAGAGCGTGGAGGAGCCGGGGGTCTTCTTCTTCTACGAGAACTGGGAGACCCCGGAGCACCTCGACGCCCACCTGGCCACCCCGCACCTCGTCGACTTCGCCGGCCGGATCCCCGAGCTGCTCGACGACAACGGCCTGACGATCACCAGGCTGCGTCGGATCGCCTGAGCACCCCCGGCTCGGTCTCGCGCTCGTGCGCGGGGCCGAGCCGGTCCGGCTCCGGCGTCGACAGCGCGGCCCGCAGGAACCGGGTGAGCACCGGGGAGGGTCGCTCGCCCTGGCGCCACGCGACGACGGCCTCGACCGGGGCGACCGGGGTCGCGAGCGCCACCACCCGCGTGCCGTGGGCCGGCCCGGCCGCGGCCCGCGCGACCGACGACGGCACGAGGGCGAACCCGCCCCCGGCCGCCACCAGCCGCACGGCCGTGTCGGTGCCCGACAGCCGCCGTCGGACGACGGGGGGTCCGCCGCTGGCGGCCCACGCCTCCCGCAATCGCTCGGCGAGCCCGGGGAAGCCGACGTGCGGCACCGGCGCCAGCCAGCGCAGCCCCGGCGCCGCCGCGAGCTGCGGGAGCGTCGCGGTGTCGCCCAGGGAGGAGGTGCGGGGGTCGTCCGCACCCGGCACCAGCGCGACCACCGGCTCGCGGCGCACCATCGCGACCTCGAGCTCCCGGCCGTGGAACCGCTCGAGGTCGGCGGCGCGCGAGCAGTAGACGACGGCGACCTCGCACGCCCGGTCGCGGACGAGGTCGACCGCGTCGGGCTCGGCGACGTCGAGCACCTCGACGTCGACGTCGGGGGCCAGCGCGTCGAAGCTCTCCAGCAGGTGGGGGAGCAGCTCGGAGGACAGGCCGGGCCCGATCGCGACCGACAGCCGCCCCAGCAGTCCCGTGCCCACCGCCCGCACGCTCGCGGCGGTCGCGTCGAGGTCGGCCAGCAGCAGCGCCGCGCGGGCCACGAGGTGCTCCCCGGCGGCGGTGGGCTCGACGCCGCGGCCGTGGCGCTCGAGCAGCGAGACCCCCAGCTCGCGCTCGAGCTGCGCGATCGCGGCCGACAGCGGCGGCTGGGTCATGTGCAGGTGCGCTGCGGCCCGGGTGAAGGACCGCTCGTGGACGACGGCGGTCAGGTAGCGCAGCTGGCGCAGATCCATCCGCGAAAAGTATCACTCGTGGGCCCGATACATATTGGACCTATACGAGCCCGGGTCACAGGATGGGGGCGTGACGCACGACACACGGCTCGGCTTCGACCGGGAGACCCTCGCCCAGCGAGTGGTCTTCGCCCCGGGCGCGGCCGCGTCGCGGCTCGCCGACGAGCTGCGACGGCTCGGCGGGACGCGGGTCCTGCTGGTCGCCGGCAGCGCCGAGGCCGAGCTGGCCGACCGCCTGACCGCCGACCTCGCCACCCGCCCGGGCGCCGGGGCGGGGCCCGTGGTCGTCGGGGTGTTCGACGCCGTGCGGCCCCACGTCCCGGTCGCGGTCGCCGAGGCCGCGCGGGCGACGGCGGCCGAGACCGGGGCCGAGGTCCTCCTCAGCGTCGGTGGCGGGTCCACGACCGGCACCGCCAAGGCGGTGGCGCTGACCACCGGGCTGCCGGTCCTCGCCGTCCCCACGACGTACGCCGGGTCCGAGGCGACGCCGGTGTGGGGCCTGACCGAGCACGGCCGCAAGCGGACCGGCGTCGACCCCGTCGTCCTGCCGCGCACGGTGCTGTACGACGCCGACCTCACCGCGACCCTGCCGGTCGGCCTGGCCGCCGCGAGCGGGCTCAACGCCCTCGCCCACGCGGTCGACGCCCTCTGGGCGCCGCGGGTCGACCCCGTCGACACGGTGCTGGCCGGGGAGACGGTGCGGGTGCTCGCCGAGGGCCTGCGCGCCCTCGTCGCCGACCCCGACGGCCCCGGGGCGCCGGCGGCCCGCGACCGCTGCCTGTACGGCGCCCACCTGTCCGCGGTGGTCTTCGCCTCCGCGGGCTCGGGCCTGCACCACAAGGTCTGCCACGTGCTCGGCGGGGCGCACGACCTGCCCCACGCCGACACCCACGCCGTCGTGCTGCCGCACGTCCTCGCGTTCAACGCGCCCGCGGCCCCCGAGGCGGCGCGACGCGTGGCCGAGGCCCTCGGCGACCGCGACGCCGTCGCCGGCCTGGTGGCCCTCGCCCGCGACCTCGGCGCCCCGACCGCGCTGCGCGACCTGCGCGGCCCCGACGGCACGCGGATGCGCGAGGCCGACCTCGCCCCCGACGCGGCGCTGGTCGCCGAGGCCGCACCGCCCTCCAACCCCCGCCCCGTCGCGCCCGCCGACGCCGAGCAGCTGCTCCGCGCCGCGTGGGCCGGCACCGACCCCCGAGGAGACGGCGAGAGATGAGCGCCCCCCACGAGCGCGACACGCGCGAGCAGGCGGTGACCGACAAGGTCCTCGCCTCGTTCGCCGACACCCCCGACGCCCGGCACCGCGAGCTGTTCACCGCGCTCGTGCGCCACGCCCACGCGTTCGTCCGCGAGACCCGGCTCACCGAGGCCGAGTGGGAGGCCGCCGTCGGGTTCCTCACCCGCTGCGGCCACATCACCGACGACCGGCGCCAGGAGTTCATCCTGCTCTCCGACGTGCTCGGGCTGTCGATGCAGACGATCACCGTCAACGAGCCCGACGACCCGCGCGCCACCGAGCAGACGGTCTTCGGGCCGTTCTTCGCCGAGGGCGCCCCCGAGATCGAGCTCGGCGGCGACGCGGCGCAGGGTGCGCCCGGCCAGCCCTGCTGGGTCTCCGGCACCGTCCGCGACGTCGCGGGCACCCCGGTGGCGGGAGCGGTGCTCGACGTGTGGGAGGCCGACGAGGAGGGCCTCTACGACGTGCAGCACGGTGACGGCCGCGTCTCGGGCCGCGCGCGGCTGCGCACGGACGACGCCGGCCGCTACGCGTTCTGGTGCGTCACGCCCACCCCGTACCCGATCCCGCACGACGGCCCGGTCGGCGACCTGCTCACCGCCGCCGCCCGCGGCCCGATGCGGGCCTCGCACCTGCACTTCATGGTGACCGCGCCCGGGCTGCACCGCCTGGTCACCCACATCTTCGTGCGCGGCGACACCTACCAGGACTCCGACGCCGTGTTCGGGGTCAAGGAGTCGCTGGTCGTCGACTTCACCGAGCACTCCGCCGGCACCGCCGCCCCCGACGGGCGCACCCCCGACGTCGCCTGGACCTCAGCCGACTTCGACATCGTCCTGGCCCCCGAGGAGACCGCATGAGCACCGACCCCGTCATCGAGCCCGCCCCCGAGGCGGCGTCCGCCGGCTCCTTCGCCGGCCACGGCGCGGACCCCGACGACCTGACGACCGACGTCCTGGTCATCGGGAGCGGACCCGCGGGCGCCAGCGCCGCGCTGTTCCTCGCGACGTACGGCGTGCAGCACATCGTCATCACCAAGTACCGCTGGACCGCCAACACCCCGCGGGCCCACATCACCAACCAGCGGACCGTCGAGATCATGCGCGACATGGGCATCGAGGACGAGGTCCTCGCCGAGGCCACGCCCCACGACCTGATGGGCGACACCGTCTTCTGCTCCAGCCTGGCGGGGGAGGAGATCGGCCGGATCCGCACCTGGGGCACGCACCCCGAGCGGGAGGCGGACTACCGACTGGCGTCCCCGTCGATGAACTGCGACCTCCCGCAGACCATCTTCGAGCCGATCATGATCTCGCACGCGGCGTCGCGGGGCAGCCGGGTGCGCTTCGACACCGAGTACCTGTCGATGACCCAGGACGCCGACGGCGTCACCGTGCAGGTCCTCGACCGGCTCTGGGGCCACCAGTACGCCATCCGCGCGAAGTACGTCGTCGCGGCCGACGGCGGGCGGAGCAAGGTCGTGTCCGACCTGGCCCTGCCGATGGCCGGGGAGATGGACATCGCGGGGTCGATGAACATCGTCTTCCACGCCGACCTGTCCGCCTACGTCGCGCACCGCCCGAGCGTCCTGTACTGGGTGCTCCAGCCCGGCGCCACGATCGGCGGCATCGGGCTGGGCCTGGTGCGGATGGTGCGGCCGTGGAACGAGTGGCTGATCACCTGGGGCTACGACATCTCCCAGCCGCCGCCCGACCTGACCGACGAGATGGCGGTCGAGATCGTCCACAACCTCGTCGGCGACGACTCCGTGCCGGTGACCATCCGGTCGCTGTCGCTGTGGGGCAACAACAAGATGTACGCCGAGCGGTACGCCCAGGGTCGCGTGTTCGCCGTCGGCGACGCCGTGCACCGCCACCCGCCGTCCAACGGGCTGGGCTCCAACACCTCGATCGGCGACTCCTACAACCTCGCCTGGAAGCTCGCCCACGTGCTGCGGGGGACCGCCGGCCCGGGCCTGCTCGACTCCTTCGACGCCGAGCGGGCGCCGGTGGGGGAGCAGATCGTGCTCCGCGCCAACAAGAGCATCGAGGAGTTCGGCGCGCTGCTCGAGGCGCTCGAGGTCACCGGCACCGACGACGTCGAGGCGATGCAGGCCGGGATCGACGGCCGCGCCGACGACAGCGCCGACGGCGCCGAGAAGCGGCGGCGGATCCGCGCGGCGCTCGAGCTCAAGGACTACGAGTTCAACGCCCACGGCGTCGAGCTCGGCCAGCGCTACCGCTCGGGCGCGGTGGTCGCCGACGGCACCGAGGAGCCGGCGTACACCCGCGACCCGGAGCTGTACTACCACCCGACGACCTGGCCCGGAGCCCGACTGCCGCACTGCTGGCTGGGTCGCGACGGGCGCCGCGTCAGCACCCACGACGTCGCCGGCCACGGCCGCTTCACGCTGCTGACCGGCATCACCGGGCGCCCGTGGGCCGACGCGGCGGCCAAGGTCGCGGCCGTCCTGGGCGTCGAGCTGCACGGCGTCGTGGTCGGACCGGGCGCCGACGTCACCGACCTCTACGAGGACTGGTCGCGCCTGCGCGAGGTCGCCGAGGACGGCTGCGTCCTGGTGCGTCCCGACAACCACGTCGCCTGGCGCTCCGCCGGGCCGGTCGACGACCCCGCCAGCGAGCTCGAGCGCGTCCTGCGCCGCGTGCTCGACCGCTGACCCCCCGCCCCTCCGTCTCGGGTCCACCACGACCACAGGAGCCACCCATGAAGTCCCTGCGCAGCAGCACCACCGGTCGGGCGCTCGTCCTCGGCGCGCTGACCACCCTCACCCTCGCCGGCTGCGGCGGCACCGTCGGCGGGGGCGGCGAGGACGGCGACGAGGCCGGCGCCGGCACCCTCACGCTCGGCTACGTCTCGCCGCAGACCGGGCCGCTGGCCGCCTTCGGCGAGGCCGACAGCTTCGTCGTGGAGCAGATGGAGGCCTACTTCGCCGACAACCCCGTCGAGGTGGGCGGCGAGGAGGTCGACGTCGAGATCGTGGTCCGCGACGCCCAGAGCGACTCCAACCGGGCGGGCGAGGTCGCGGCCGAGCTGATCAACGACGACGGCGTGGACCTCGTGCTCGCCTCCTCGACCCCC
Source organism: Nocardioides lentus (assembly GCF_039529515.1). Lineage (NCBI taxonomy): Bacteria > Bacillati > Actinomycetota > Actinomycetes > Propionibacteriales > Nocardioidaceae > Nocardioides > Nocardioides lentus. The sequence goes on along the minus strand of NZ_BAAAMY010000014.1, from coordinate 233,068 downwards.
GACATCGTCAACCCCGTCTCCGAGCAGTGCGAGGCCAACGCGGTCCCGTGCATCACCACGGTGGCGCCCTGGCAGCCGTTCGCGATCCGTGACGGCGCGGAGCCCGCGGACCTGTCCTACAGCTACCACTTCTTCTGGGGCCTCGAGGACGTCGCCGCGGTCTACGCCGACATGTGGCAGCAGGTCGACACCAACGGCGAGGCGGGCGGCCTGTTCCCCAACGACCCCGACGGGGAGGCCTGGAGCGCCAACTTCCCGGCCCTCACCGAGGACTCCGGGGTCACCATCGACGACCCGGGCCTCTACCCCAACGGCACCCAGGACTTCTCCTCCCAGGTCTCCGACTTCCAGGGCAAGGACATCCTCCTCGGGGTGCCCATCCCGCCCGACTTCACGACCTTCTGGCGCCAGGCCCAGCAGCAGGGGTACCAGCCGCGGATCGCGACCATCGGCAAGGCGCTGCTCTTCCCCTCCTCGGTGGAGGCCCTGGGCGAGATCGGCGACAACCTCGGCACCGAGGTCTGGTGGCACCCGACCGCCCCGTTCGCCAGCTCGCTGACCGACCAGAGCTCCCAGGAGCTGGCCGACGCCTACGAGGAGGAGACCGGCGGGCAGTGGACCCAGCCGCTCGGCTTCTCCCACGCCCTGTTCGAGGTCGCGGTCGCGGCCGTCGAGGAGGCCGGCTCGACCGAGCCCGAGGCCGTCACCGAGGCGCTGTCGTCGCTGCAGGTGAGCACCGTGGTCGGCGACCTGGCCTGGGGCGCCGACGAGAACGTCCCGCCGTACGTCGCCAAGACGCCGGTCACCGGCGGCCAGTGGCGCACCGACGACGGCGAGAGCTTCGAGCTGGTCGTCGTCTCCAACACGCTGCAGCCCGAGATCCCCACGGGCGGCTCCGTCGAGCCGCTGGGCTGAGCGCGTGGCCGTGTCCACCCCCGTGCTGCGCGTCGAGCACCTGGCGAAGGCCTACGGCAGGGTCGTCACCGCCCGCGACGTCTCCTTCGACGTGGCGGCCGGCGAGGTCCTGGGCGTGGTCGGCCCCAACGGGGCCGGCAAGTCGACGCTGCTGAGCCTGGTCACCGGCACCACGCCCGCCGACGGCGGACGCGTGAGACTCGACGGCGTCGACGTGACCCGTGCGTCCGCCGCCCGGCGCAGCGCCCTCGGCGTCGGTCGCAGCTACCAGGTGCCACGGCCGTTCGGGCAGATGAGCGTGTTCGAGAACGTGCTCGTCGGTGCGGCGTACGGCGGGGCGCGGCGCGGGCGCGAGGCCCACCGGCAGGCGGCCGGGGCGCTGGAGCGGTGCGGGATGACCCGGCTGGCCGACACGCCCGCCGGGAGCCTGCGGCTCCTCGACCGCAAGCGCCTCGAGCTCGCCCGGGCTCTCGCGACCGGGCCCCGGCTGGTGCTGCTCGACGAGATCGCGGGCGGGCTGACCGACGCCGAGCTGCCCGAGCTCGTCGCGCTCGTCGCCGACCTGCGCAGCTCGGGGCTCGCGGTGGTGTGGATCGAGCACATCGTCCACGCCCTGCTCCAGGTGGTCGACCGCCTGATGTGCCTCGCGCTGGGCGACGTGGTCGCCATCGGCGACCCGCACGCGGTGATGCGCGACCCCCGGGTGGTCGAGGTCTACCTGGGCTCGGGCCCCGCCGACGAGGTGGGCGCGTGAGCGCGCTGCTGGAGGTCGCCGGGCTCGACGTGCACCACGGCGACCTGCAGGCCCTGCACGGCCTCGAGCTGTCGGTGTCCGCCGGCGAGACCCTCGCCGTCATCGGGGCCAACGGCGCGGGGAAGACCACCCTGCTCCGCGCGGTCGCGGGCAGCCTGCCGGTGAGCGCCGGCCGGGTCGTGCTCGACGGGGAGCCCGTGGAGCACCTGCCCGCCCACCAGCGGGTGGCGCTCGGGATCGCGCTCACCCCGGAGGGACGGCGGATCTTCCCCTCCCTCGACGTGGAGGAGAACCTCCTGGTCGGTGCCTACCGGGCCCGTCGCGGTCCGTGGGACCTCGCCTCGGTCTACGACCTGTTCCCGCTGGTCTCGGACCGCCGTGCCCGCTCCGGCGCGCACCTGTCCGGTGGCGAGCAGCAGGCCGTGGCCATCGGGCGGGCGCTGATGTCGAACCCCCGCCTGCTGCTGCTCGACGAGGTCTCGCTCGGGCTCGCGCCGGTCGTCGTCGGCGAGATCTACGCGGCGCTGCCGCGGATCGTCGAGCGCGGCACGACCGTGCTGGTCGTCGAGCAGGACCTCGACCAGGCACTGGGGTGCGCGGACCGGGTGCAGTGCCTGCTGGAGGGTCGCACGGTGCTCGAGGGACCGGCGGGCTCGCTGAGCCGCGACGACGTGACCGCGGCCTACTTCGGGATCTGAGGAGACGGACGTGGACTGGGTCGGCGCGGTGGTGCAGGGGATCCTGCTGGGCGGGCAGTACGCGCTGCTCGCCTGCGGGCTCTCGCTGGTGTTCGGCGTGATGCGGATCGTCAACCTCGCGCACGGGGTGCTCGCCGTGGCCGCGGCGTACGTCGTGCTGTGGCTGACCGTCGAGGTCTCCCTGCCGCTGCTGCTCGGCGTGGTCGTCGTGGTGCCGCTGTTCGCCGCGCTCGGCTACGCCCTGCAGCGCGGGCTGCTGAACCGCGCGCTGCGGCAGGGCGAGCTGTCGCCGCTGCTGGTGTCCTTCGGCATCGGGGTGGTGCTGACCAACCTGCTGCAGGAGACATTCAGCGCCGACACCCGCTCGATCGCCATCGGGGACCTCGGGACGGCCGGGGTCTCCGTGGGGCCGCTGACCGTCGGCGTGTTCGCGCTGGTGACCTGCGCCGCCGGCGTCGGCGTGATCGCGGCGGTGCAGCTCTTCCTCGCGCGCACCCGCACCGGCCGGGCGATGCGCGCCACGAGCGACGACCCCGAGACGGCCCAGCTGATGGGCATCGACCAGCGCCACCTCTACGGCCTCGCCACCGCGATCGCCGTCGGCACGGTCGCGCTGGCGGGCGCGTTCGTCGGGATGAGCACGCAGTTCTCGCCGACCTACGGCGACCTGGTCCTGATCTTCGCCTTCGAGGCCGTCATCATCGGCGGGCTCGGGTCGCTGTGGGGCACCCTGTGGGGTGGGCTGGTGCTGGGTGTCGCACAGACGGTCGGCTCCCAGCTCGACCCGGCGTACGGCGTTCTCGCGGGCCACGTCGTCTTCCTCCTGGTGCTGCTGGTGCGGCCCAGCGGCCTGATGCCGCGGACGGTGACGGCGTGAGCGCGGAGGCGGTGGAGGTCCGTCGGGGCGGCCGCGCCTCGTGGGTCGCGCTGGGCGCGCTCGGCGTCGTGGTGGTCCTCCTGGCGGTCGTCGTGCCCTACCAGGTCTCGCTGGGCACCCTGTCCAACCTCGTCGGCCTGTTCGTGCTCGTGATCCTCGGCACGACGTGGAACCTGATGGCCGGCTACGCCGGCATGGTCTCGATCGGGCAGCAGGCGTTCATCGGGATCGGCGGCTACGGGGTGATCCACCTCAGCGACGCCGTGGGCCTGCCCCTGCTCGCGGCGGTCGGGGCGGCCGCGGTCCTCAGCGGGCTGGTGGCGTGGGCGACGTCGTTCCTGGTCTTCCGGCTGGCCGGCGGCTACTTCGCGATCGGCACCTGGGTGGTGGCCGAGGTGCTCAAGCTCGTCACCGGCCAGGTCGACGCGCTCGGCGGCGGGTCGGGTCTGTCGCTGCTCGCGTTCCGGGGCACCGACCGCGTCACCCGGGTCGCGACCGTCTACTGGCTCGGCCTCGCGCTGGCCGTGCTCGTCGTCCTGGCGGCGTACCTGCTGATGCGCTCGCGCACCGGGCTGGGCCTCACCGCGCTGCGCGACGACCCGACGGCCGCGGCGGGGCTGGGGGTGCCGGTGACCCGCGCCAAGCGGGTGGTCTACGTCGGCTCGTCCGCCGCGGTCGGTCTCGCCGGGGCGCTGACCGCCCTGACCACCCTGCGGGTCACCCCGGAGTCGGTCTTCTCGGTCCAGTTCACCGCCGCGATGATCTTCGTGGTCCTGATCGGCGGGATCGGCACCATCGAGGGCCCGATCCTCGGGGCAGTCGTCTACTTCCTGCTCGAGGACCGGCTCGCCGACCTCGGGGCGTGGTACCTCGTGGTCCTGGGGCTGGTGGCGGTCGTCGTCGTCCTCGTCGCGCCGCGCGGGCTGTGGGGCCTGCTCACCCGGGTCGCGCCGATCGAGGTGTTCCCGCTCAGCCACCGGGTGGGGCCCCGCGGCCCGGTGCGGGACGCGGGCCTACCGTCGAGGACATGAGCACCGAGACCCTCCCCGACACGACCCGCATCGTCCTCGCCTCGCGCCCCCACGGGGAGCCGACGGCGGAGAACTTCCGCACCGAGACCGTGGCCACGGCCGCCCCGGGCGAGGGCGAGCTGCTGGTGCGCACGCAGTACCTGTCGCTGGACCCCTACATGCGCGGCCGGATGAGCGACGCCGAGTCCTACGCCGCGCCCACCCCGGTGGACGGCGTGATGCCCGCCGGCACGGTCGGCGAGGTCGTCGTCTCGCGCGCCGACGGCTTCGCCCCCGGCGACGTCGTGCTGGCGTACGGCGGCTGGCAGAGCCACGCGGTGGTCCCGGCCGCGCACGTGCGGAAGGTCGACCCGGCCACCGCGCCGGTCTCCACCGCGCTGGGCGTGCTGGGCATGCCCGGCTTCACGGCGTACGCCGGGCTGGCCGCGATCGGCCGCCCGCAGCCGGGCGAGACGGTGGTGACCGCGGCCGCCGCGGGGCCGGTGGGCTCCGCCGTCGGCCAGATCGCCCGGCAGCGCGGCGCCCGGGCGGTCGGCATCGCCGGCGGGCCCCGCAAGCTGGAGATGCTCCGCGAGCTCGGCTTCGACGCCGTCGTCGACCACCGCAGCGACACGTTCGCCGAGGACCTCGCCGCCGCCGTGCCCGACGGGGTCGACGTCTACTTCGAGAACGTCGGCGGCCGGGTGACCCGCGAGGTCTGGCGCCACCTGAACCTCTACGCCCGGGTCCCGGTCTGCGGCCTGGTGTCGGGCTACAACGCGACGTCGCTGCCGGAGGGCCCGGACCGCGTGCCCGCGCTGATGTCGTCGGTGCTGACCAAGAGCCTCACGCTGCGCGGCTTCATCCAGACCGAGTTCGTGCCCACCCACCACGACGACTTCCTGCGCGAGATGGGCGGCTGGGTCGCGGACGGGTCGGTGCGCTACCACGAGGACGTCGTCGAGGGCCTCGAGCAGGCGCCGGCCGCCTTCGTCGGCATGCTGCGGGGCGAGAACCACGGCAAGCTCGTGGTGAGGGTCGCCGACTGACCGGGACCTCAGGGAGAGGGTTCACCGAACTCACAGGTCCAGCACAGGACGGGCGTGCACAATGCGCGACATGCCCGACACCAGCACCCAGACGGCCACGCAGGAGCCCGACCTCGTCCGCGCGGACGGGTCCCCGCTGCGGGTCCTCGTCGTCGACGACGAGGCCAACATCGCCGAGCTGCTGAAGATGGCGCTGCGCTACGAGGGCTGGATGGTCACCGTCGCCCACACCGGCAACGAGGCCCTCACCAAGGTCCGGGAGGTGCAGCCCGACGTGGTCGTGCTCGACTGGATGCTGCCCGACCTGCCCGGTCCCGACGTCCTGAAGCGGATGCGGGCGGAGGCCGAGGACGTGCCGGTGCTGTTCCTCACCGCGCGCGACGCCGTCGAGGACCGCATCGCCGGGCTGACGGTGGGCGGCGACGACTACGTCACCAAGCCGTTCTCGCTGGAGGAGGTCGTCGCCCGCCTGCGGGCGCTGGTGCGCCGCGCCGGGGCCCGTCGCTCCGACGCCCGCTCCGTGCTCACGGTCGGCGACCTCGTCCTCGACGAGGACAGCCGCGAGGTCACCCGCGACGGCACCGAGATCCGCCTGACCGCCACCGAGTTCGAGCTGCTGCGCTTCCTGATGCGCAACCCGCGCCGCGTGCTGAGCAAGGCCCAGATCCTCGACCGCGTCTGGAACTACGACTTCGGTGGCCAGGTCAACGTCGTCGAGCTCTACATCTCCTACCTGCGCAAGAAGGTCGACGCGGGCCGTCGCCCGATGATCCACACGATGCGCGGCGCCGGGTACGTGCTGCGCCCGGCCGGCTGAGGCGCCCGTGCTGCTCGGCCGTCGTCCGGTCTCGCTGACCTCGCGGCTGGTCCTCACCGTCGTGCTGCTGGTCATCGGGGTGACCTTCGCGACCGGCGCGGTGACCAGCTTCGCGGTCAACCGCTACCTCACCGAGCGCCTCGACGACGAGGTGCTCGCGGCGCTCGGGCGGGCGCGGCTGTTCCGCGACGACTTCGTCGACGGCGACCGCGACGACTTCCCGGCCCCCGGGCAGGCGGTGGGGACGCTCACCGCGTTCCTGCCCAGCCCCGGCGACACGGAGCCGACCCGCGGGGACGTGCTGGTGCAGCGCGGCACCCCGCCGGCGGAGCGCGAGCCGCTGTCGGGCGCCGACCTGGACGCGATCCGGGAGCTGCCCACGGACGGGCAGCCGCGCGACGTGTCGCTGCCCGACGCCGGGCACTTCCGGGTGGCCGTCATCGAGACCCCGGACGGCGAGTTCGCGACCGGCCTGCCCACCAGCGAGGTCGAGGCCGTCTTCGACACGCTCGTCACCTGGGAGATCGGCCTGCTCCTGCTCAGCGGGCTCGGCAGCGTCGTCGCGGGCACGGTGCTGGTGCGCCGGCAGATGCGCCCGCTCAACGAGGTCGCCGCGACCGCGCACGTCGTCGCCGGTCTGCCGCTGGCCACCGACCAGGTCGACCTGCGCGACCGCGTGCCGGCGCACCTGCGCGACGAGCGGACCGAGGTCGGTCAGGTGGGCGACGCCCTCGCGGGGCTGCTCACCCACGTCGGCACGTCGTTGGAGGCCCGCCGGCGCAGCGAGGAGCAGGTCCGACGCTTCGTCGCGGACGCCTCCCACGAGCTGCGCACGCCCCTGACCACGATCGCCGGCTACGTCGAGCTGGCGCGACGTCGTCCCGACGACACCGACGCCACCCGGACGGCGCTGGCGAAGGTCGAGGAGGAGGCGGGCCGGATGACCGGCCTCGTGGAGGACCTGCTGCTCCTCGCGCGCCTCGACGCCGGCCGTCCGCTGGCCCGCGAGAGCGTCGACGTCACGCGGCTGCTGCTCGAGGCGGTGACCGACGCCCGCGTCGTGGCCCCCGACCACCGCTGGCACGTCGACGTGCCGGACGGGGCGGTCGAGGTGACCGGCGACGAGCAGCGGCTGCACGAGGTGGTGACCAACCTGCTGACCAACGCCCGGAAGTACACCCCCGCCGGCAGCACCGTCACCGCCCGGGCCCACGTCCTCGAGGGACGCGCGGTCGTCGAGGTCCACGACGACGGCCCCGGCTTCGACGACGACGCCGCCTCCCACGCCTTCGAGCGCTTCACCCGCGGCGACCCCGCCCGCCAGCGCGCGGGCGGTGCGGGGCTGGGCCTGGCGCTGGTCAAGGCCATCGCCGAGGCGCACGGCGGGACGGTCTCCCTGCGCAGCGCACCCGGCGACACGACCGTCTCCGTGGGGCTGCCCGCGCAGCCGGCCGATCGGGGTGCGCCCACTACGGTGGACGCATGAGTGAAGACCAGCTGCAGCCCGAGGACACCCTGGACGACCGGGGGGTCGACGACGTCCTCGACGAGGGCATTTCCCCGCCGGAGGCCTACCGGGGCGTCACCGCCAAGGGCACCACGACCGCCGAGCAGATCGAGGGCGAGACCATCGACGACCGGCTCGGCCAGGAGGAGCCCGAGGTCTGGGAGGCCTCCGGCGTCGAGGCCGAGCGCGACGCCGCCGACTCCTCCGGCGTCGTCGACGGCGACGTCGCCGGCGAGGTCGGCGAGGAGCGCACCGGCCGCCTCGGCGAGGACCTCGTCGACGGCAGCATGGCCGCCGAGGACGAGGGCATCGACGGCGCCGGCGCCAGCGCCGAGGAGGCCGCCGTCCACACCATCGCGGACGACGCCTGAGCCGGACCGCACCACCCGCACGACGGCCTCGGCCCCGGTCCACCCGGGACCGGGGCCGTCGTCGCGTCGAGTCTCGGCGAGCAGCAGCCGGAGGTCGAGGTTTTGCGCCGTTTGTGGGCAATCGGCGCATCTGAGGGCGTTCGGACTGCCGTTCGCCGACACTCGGCGCGACCGGCGTCGAGTGTCGGAAAGCAGCAGGCAGAGGTAGAGGTTTTGCGCCGTTTGTGGGCAATCGGCGGGTCTACGTACGCCGTTCCGGGCCGGAATCCCCGGTCAGCCGGGCGTACGGCGGGTGTACGCCGGACGGTACGGGGTGCGGGGGTCAGCGCACGGCGGTGGCGGTGAGGGTGAAGGCGGAGCCGTCGTCGCGGGGGGTGCCCTGGCAGCTGAAGGTGCTGCCGGTGAAGCAGCGGTAGCGGCGCGAGGCGTTGACGAGCGTCAGCGTGACCTCGCTGACGCGGGCGGAGGCGAAGTCGAGGCTGACGGTGCGGGCGCCGGAGGGGCCGTTGAGCGGCACGAAGCGGCGTCCGACGCTGCCGGAGCGGCGGTGCACCACGACCTGGACCGCGGGGCTCGCGGCCCCGGGGGGACCGTCCACGCGGACCCGCAGTCGCACGCCGTCGGCGAACCCGCGGGACGTCAGCGCCACGGTGCGCGAGGCGAGGTGGTCGACGCGCTGGACGACGGCGCCGCTCGACCGGCGGTCGCGGTCCAGGTCGACGGTCCGGGCGACCGGGGCCCTGCGCCCCCAGGCGGCCCCCTCGGGGTAGGCGCTGCTGCGCGCCGGCACCGTGTTGTCGCCGGCGTACGCGGCGAACGCCCGGCGCAGCGTCGTGCCGCGTCCGGCGAGCGCGGTCGCGACCGCGGGCACCGAGGTGGCCGCGGGCGTCGAGGCCGCGGGGCCCGAGGGTGCGGCGGCCTCCCAGACCTCGCGCACGATCGCGGGGTCGAAGCGGTTGGCGAGGTGCTCGAAGAAGATCCAGTTGCCGTAGAGCGCCCGGCTGCCCGGCACCGAGCGGTCGAGCGGCTGGTCGGGGCGACGCAGCTGGCCGGCGCCGAGGTACTGGCGGTTGTCGTCGACGTCGTCGGCGTACTGCTCCTCCATCCACGTCGCCGTCGCCTCGAACAGCCAGGTGTCCTCGCGGGCGTCGTAGGCGTACTGGATCGCGTGGAGGTACTCGTGGGCCGCCGTCACGCGCAGGTTGTCGTCGGGGGAGTTCGCGGAGAACACCGGCTCGGCGAAGTCGTTGTCGAGGACGCAGTAGCCGTCGGTGACCCGCTGGCCGCGGGCGGTGCCGTCGTCGGGCGAGCAGTAGCCGTAGAGGCCCTGGTCACCGAGGTTGGCGAGGTAGACGTCGAACCTGCCGTCGCCACCGCGCTCGCCGTCGGAGACCGGCGGGCGCCAGCCGAGCTCGTCGACGTGGTGGGCGTGCACGTCCTGCATCACCGCGAGCGCCCGCTCCGCGTACGCCGGGCTCGCGGCGTCCTCGGTGGTCGCGACGTGGTGGACGCAGACGTCCTCGGCGCACCGGCGCACCACGGGCGTCCCGGCGGCGTAGCCGTCGCCGTACTGGTCGCGGCGCCGGTCGCTCGGCCGGGCGAGCAGGCTGTCGGCGCGGTCCGCGTCGCGTCCCTCGAGGCCGTCGGACAGCAGCCAGAGGTCGCGCAGCGCGAGGCTGGCCTCGACCTCCTCCGGCTCGGCGTCGCCCGGCTGCCCGGCGAGGGCGTCGACGGCGACGTCGAGGGCCTCCTCCGGCGTCTCGGGCAGGTCGGGCAGGGCCGGCGCGGCCGGGGCGCCCCCGGTGGCGCCGGTGCCCGGGTCGGTCGTGCCCGAGGGGTCCGAGGGGTCCGCGGACGCCGGGGCGGCCGTCGCGAGGACGGCGGCGAGGGCGGTGGCGGTGATCAGTGCACGGCGCACGGAGGGACTCCCGAGGACGACGACGAGGACGGCCCACGAGGTCGTGGGCCGGCCTCAGCGTACGGCGCGGACCCGCGCGGAGAGGACCTGGCCGTCGTCGCGGGGCTCCCCGGCGCAGGAGTACTCCCGGCCCTCCCAGCAGCGGTAGCGGGCCGACGCGTTGACCAGGGTCACGGTGACCCGTCGCACGCGGGCCGCGGCGAACGGCACCTGCACGGCGTCGCGGCCGTCACGGCCCAGGCGCACGGGGCGGGCCCGGACGCGGCCGTCGCGCAGGTGCACCAGGACGCGCGCGGCGGTCCGGACGGGGGCGGCCGGCCCGCGCACGGCGATGCGCAGCAGCCGCGGCCGGGTGTCGCGGCGCCCCTCGGCGCGCGCCGACCGCCCCGCCCGGTCCGCCCGGCCGGCGGAGTCAGCCCGGTCGCCCCGGCGGGCCCGGTCACGACGGCCCGCGGTGCCGCCCGGCTCGACGGCGAAGGAACGGGACGCGAGGTGGGGCAGGCGCGCCCGGAAGCGGGTGGCGGCCCCCGCCCGCAGCTCGCGGGTGACCGCCAGCGGCGCCGGGTCGTACGACGCGCCGTCGGCGTAGGCGCGCCGCGGGGTCAGGTTGCCTCCCGCGAACACGGCCAGGAAGGCCCGCAGCGAGCTGCCGCGGGCCCGCAGGAAGCGGGAGACGGCCTGGACCGAGTACTCGTCGGGGTCGCCCCGTCCGGCCGCGACCCGGTCCCAGAGCCGGCGCACGGCGTCGACGCCGTACCGCTCGGTCAGGCGCTGGAAGAACACCCAGTTGCCGTAGTGGGCCAGGCCGGTGGTCTCGTAGGCGTCGAGCGGGACGGCCGGGCGACCGAGCTGGCCGAAGCGCAGGTACTGCTCGTTGTCCCGGGCGCGCGGCGCGAAGCGGGCCTCCATCCAGACCGCCGTGGCCTCCATGAACCAGCGGTCCTCACCGACGTCGTAGTCGAACTGGACGGCGTGGAAGAACTCGTGGGCCGCGGTCACCTTGAGGTTGCGCAGCGGCGGTCCGTCGAACTCGGCGAAGTCGTTGTCGAGGACGCAGTAGCCCGACGAGCGGCGCTCCTCGCCGGGCCGGGGGCGCTCGGGGGTGCAGTAGCCGTAGTAGCCGGCGTCCCCGACGTCCGCGAGGTAGACGTCGAAGCGCTCGTCGCCGCCGCGACCGAGGTCGGAGGCGGGCGCGCGGAAGCCCATCTCGTCGACGTGGTGGGTCCAGACCTTCTCCATCACCCGCAGGGTGCGACGCACCCAGGCCCGGTCCGGGGGCGCGTCGGCGTCCCCGGAGCCGGGCGCGACGTGGTGCACGCAGACCCGCGGACCGCACAGCGGCGTGGCCTCGGGGGAGTCGTAGCCGTCGCCGTAGGTGTCGCGGGCGCCGTCGGTGGGGCGGGCGAGCAGGGCGTCGGCGAGCCGGCGCTGCTCGGTGGTGAGGCGGGGGTAGGCCGCGAAGACGTCGGCGAGCGTGAGCGTCGGGGCGACCGCCCGTCCCTCGCGGTCCCGCTCGGTGCGCCCCTCGACGGTCACCCGGGCACGGCGCAGCAGGTCGGCGTCCGCCGTGTCGTCGGCGGCCGCGGCCGCGAGGTCGCGCAGTCCCTGCAGCAGTCCCAGCCGCAGCCCGGGGCCGACCCCCGGGCCGCCCGCGGCCGGCGGGGCCGCCGGGACCGCCGGGCTCGCCGGGGCGCTGGTGGCGGGTCCCGGGGCGCTCAGCAGCCCGAGCAGCAGCACGCCGACGAGGCCGGCCAGGAGCGCGCGGAGCGCCGGTGCGGCGGCACCCCTCGGGGCACACGGACGTCGCACGGTGCTCGCTCTCGTCGGGGAGGGGACGTGGGCGGGCCGCGGCCCGGGCCCGGGGCGAGACTAGGCCGGTGTGACGGGTGTGGCGGGTGTGACGCGCCGGGTCAGGGGGTGCCCGAGATCTTCTCGATGAGCGCGGTCGTCGAGATCGCCGGCGTGCGCGGGAGGTAGACCACCTCGCACACGTCGCGGAACTCGTCGAAGCGGCCCTCCCAGTCGTCGCCCATCACCAGCACGTCGGCGCCGTGCTCGAGGATGTAGTCGCGCTTCTGCTCCAGGCTCTCCTCGACGAACACCGCCGAGACCGGCTTGAGGGCGGCGACGATCTCGAGGCGCTCCTGCTGGCTGAAGACCGGGGCACGACCCTTCTTGCGCACGTTGAGGGCGTCGGCCGACACCCCGACCACCAGCCGGTCGCCCAGCTCGGCCGCGCGCGTGATCACCCGGAGGTGGCCGACGTGGAACACGTCGAAGGTCCCGAAGGTGATCACCGTGCGCGACATGGCCGGGATCCTTCCAGACCACGCGGGTGACAGGATCGTCGGCGATGAGCACCGACACGCTGAGCCCCGTGCTGCAGGCCGACCCCGCCGCCGACGAGCTGCGGCGGCGAGGGCTGCGCCGGATGCGTCTCGTCGCGTCGTCGCTGCTGGTGGTGGCGGCCGTCGTCTACGCCCTGACCCTCGGCGAGGACGGCGCCTGGGGCTTCGTCAACGCGGCCGCGGAGGCCTCGATGGTGGGCGCGATCGCCGACTGGTTCGCGGTGACCGCCCTCTTCCGCCACCCCCTGGGCCTGCCGATCCCGCACACCGCGCTGATCCCGCGGCGCAAGGACGAGCTCGGCCGGGGCCTCCAGGACTTCGTGGGGGAGAACTTCCTCGCCGAGCAGGTGGTGCGCGAGCAGGTGCTGGGGGCCCACCTCTCGCAGCGGGTGGGGGTCTGGCTCTCCGACCCCGCCCACGTACGTCGGGTCGTGGACGAGGCGGCGGACCTGGCCGCGATCGGGCTCACCAAGGTCCGCGACGACCAGGTCGCCGACGTCGTCGCGGGCGCCGTGCTGCCGCGCTTCCGCGAGGAGCCGGTGGCACCGCTCGCCGGCAGCCTGCTGGCCGAGGTCGTGCGCGACGACGTGCACCACGGGCTCGTGGACCTCGTGCTCGGCGAGCTGCACCGCTGGCTCGAGCAGAACCCCGACACCTTCTCGGAGGTGCTCGGCGCCCGCGCCCCCTGGTGGGCGCCGCAGTCCCTCAACGAGGCCGTCACGGGTCGGCTCCACGGCGAGGCGATGCGCTGGGTCGCGGACATCCGCGACGACCCCCGCCACCAGGCCCGCGAGGCGCTGGACTCGATGCTGTCGCAGCTGGCCCACGACCTCCAGTTCGACCCGGCCACCCAGGAGCGCGCCGAGCGCCTCAAGGAGCGGGTGCTGGACCACCCGCAGGTCCTCGCCACCGCGGTGTCGCTGTGGCAGGCGTTCCGTCGCGCCCTGCTGTCCTCCCTGCGCGACCCCGAGGGCGAGCTGCGCCGCCGCGTGTCGCGCGAGGTCTCGGCGTTCGCCGACCGCCTCGTGGCGGACGCGGACCTGCGCGAGCGGCTCGACCGCACCGCGGCGGACGCGGTCGTGTTCGCGGTCTCCCGCTACGGCGCCGAGCTCACCGCGGTCATCAGCCGCACCATCCAGCGCTGGGACGGCAAGGAGGCCGCCTCCCGCATCGAGCTGCACGTCGGTCGCGACCTGCAGTTCATCCGCATCAACGGCACCGTGGTCGGCGGCCTCGTGGGCCTGCTCATCCACACCGTCGCCGTGCTGGCGGGCTGAGGCGCCGCGCCCTGCGGGCGGACGTCAGCCGGGCTGGTCGGTCGCCTCGGCGACGCGGGCCGCGCGCTCTCCGTGGCGGACCACGTCGCCGACCGCGAGCTGGCGGCCGCGGCGGGTCTCGACCTCGCCGTTGACCACCACGTCGCCGTCGGCGATCGCGGTCTTGGCGTCCGCACCGGAGTCGACGAGGTCGGCCAGCTTGAGGAACTGGCCGAGGCGGATGCCCCCGCTGACGGGGACCGCGACGGCGCCGTCGGTGCCGCCCGGACCGGTCAGGAGACCGCGACCAGGTCGACGACGAAGATCAGCGTCTCGCCGGGCTTGATGACGCCGCCGGCGCCACGGTCGCCGTACCCCAGGTGCGGGGGGATCACGAGCTGGCGGCGCCCGCCGACCTTCATGCCGGGCACGCCCTGGTCCCAGCCGGCGATGACCTGGCCGACGCCGATCCGGACGTCCAGCGGGGTGCCGCGGTCCCAGGAGGCGTCGAACTGCTCGCCGGTCGAGTGGGCGACGCCCACGTAGTGCATCGACACCTGCGCGCCGGAGGTGGCCTCCGGGCCGTCGCCGACGACCAGGTCGGTGACCTGGAGCTCGCTCGGCGGGTCGAAGTCGGGGAAGTCGATCTCGGGACGCTCAGCCATGACCACGACCCTAGCGACCGGGCGCCGCGGGCGCGCCGTCAGGACTGGTGCACGTAGCTGTCGAGCTGGTCGCGCTCGAACTCGAGCTGACCGATCCGGCTCTTGACCACGTCGCCGATGCTGACGATCCCCACCAGGCCGCCGTCGGCGTCGAGGACCGGGACGTGCCGGACGCGCCGCTCGGTCATGGTGGCCATGAGGTCGTCGACGGAGTCGGTGGGGGCGCAGGTGTGGACGGTGGCGGTCATGATCGCCGCGACCGGGCCGTCGAGGAGGCCCTCGTCGCGCTGCAGCGCCCGCACCACGTCGCGCTCGCTGACGATCCCCTCGATCTCACCGCCCTGCTCGGCGCGGACGACCAGGGCGCCGACGTCGTGCCGGGCCAGCCGGGTCAGGAGCTCGCGGACCCCGGCGTCCGCCGGGATCGTGGCCACCGCGCGTGGCGCGCCCGCCCGCTGGGCGTCGAGGACCTCGCTGATGCGCACGGCTGCCTCCCGGGGCTGGGTCCGCTCACCGTAGCCCCCGCGGGGCCGGCCGACCAGACCTCCGCGCGGTGCGCACGAGGGCCGACTCGGCGGCGTCCGGGTGCGCATCCGGGCCGACTCGGCGGCGTCCGGGTGCGCATCCGGGCCGACTCGGCGCCTACTCCTCGTCGCGGGCGCGGCGGCGGTCGCTCAGGAGGTGCACGGAGCCCGGGCCGAAGGCGCGGGTGTCGGGGTCGCCGTGGTCGGCCGGCGCGGAGCCCAGGAACGACAGGGCCACGTCGTGGAGGTGACCGTTGGAGGCCAGCGCGCTGGTGCCCCACGGGCCGTCGACGCCGGCGAGCGAGGTGAAGCGGCCGCCCGCCTCGCGGACGATGACGTCGAGGGCGGCCATGTCGTAGAGCGCCAGCTCGGGCTCGGCCGCCAGGTCGACGGCGCCCTCCGCGAGCAGCATGTAGGACCAGAAGTCGCCGTAGGCCCGCGAGCGCCAGCAGCGTCGGGTCAGCGAGACCAGGTCGTCGAGACGGCCGCGCTCGTCCCAGCCGTCCAGCGAGGAGTAGGAGAACGAGGCGTCCTCCATCCGCCGCACGTCGGAGGTCTGGATGCGGGTGGCGCGGACCAGCGAGCGCCCGGTCCAGGCGCCGTTGCCCTTCGCGGCCCACCAGCGGCGGGCGAGCTGCGGGGCCGAGACCACGCCGCAGACGACCTCGCCGTCCACCGCGAGCGCGATCAGCGTCGCCCACACGGGCACGCCGCGCACGAAGTTCTTGGTGCCGTCGATCGGGTCGACGATCCAGCGCCGCTCGGCGTCGCCGTCGTCCTCGCCGAACTCCTCGCCGGTGACGGCGTCACGGCTGCGCACGCGCGACAGCGTCCTCCGCAGGCCCTCCTCGACGGCCCGGTCGGCGTCCGTGACCGGGGTCAGGTCGGGCTTGGTCATCACGTGCAGGTCCATCGCCTTGAACCGCGCGAGGGTCAGCGAGTCCGCGTCGTCGGCCAGCAGGTGGGCGAGTCGCAGGTCGTCCGTGAAGTCGGTGGCTCCCAGCAGCGGCATGCGCTCAGGCTAGGGCCTGGCCCCCACCCGGCCGCGCTCAGTCGCCGGCGGCGCGCGGTCGGGCGGCGAGCAGCCGGCGGAACGAGTCGACGCGCTCGGCCTCCACGCGGCCCTCGGCGACCGCGGTGTCGAGCGCGCACTCCGGGGTCTCGGCGGCGTGGTCGCAGCCGCGGGGGCAGTCCGACGCGGCCTCGTCGAGGTCGGTGAAGGCGGCCAGCAGGTCGTCGGGCCCGACGTGCGCCAGGCCGAAGGAGCGGATGCCGGGGGTGTCGACGATCCAGCCGGCCGCGCCCTCGGCGTCGCCGCTGGCCTCGGGCGGCAGGGGGAGCATCAGCACCTGCGTGGAGGTGTGGCGCCCGCGGCCGGTCACGGTGTTGACGCCGCCGGTCTCGCGGTCCGCGCCCGGCACCAGCGCGTTGACCAGCGTCGACTTGCCGACCCCGCTCGGGCCCACGAGCACCGAGACGCGCCCGGCGAGGCGCTCGCGCACCTCCGCCGGGTCGCGGTCGCGGCGCGCGACCACCCACGGCACGCCGAGGGCGCGGTAGGTGTCGACGAGCGCGTCGGGGGAGGCCAGGTCGGCCTTCGTCAGACACAGCAGCGGCTCCATGCCCGCGACGTACGCGGCGACGACGGCGCGGTCGATGAGGCGGGCCCGCGGCTCGGGGTCGGCGAGCGAGGCGACGACGACGAGCTGGTCGGCGTTGGCGACGACGATCCGCTCGATCGGGTCCTCGTCGTCGGCGGTGCGCCGCAGGGTCGTGCTCCGCTCGCGGATCTCGACGATCCGGGCGAGGCTGCCCTCGTCGCCGGAGGTGTCGCCGACCAGCCGCACCCGGTCGCCGACCACGACGGCCTTGCGGCCCAGGGGCCGTGCCTTCATCGCGGTGACCGGGGCGGGGGAGCCGGCGCGGTCGTCGAGGCGCACCCGCAGCCGGCCGCGGTCGACGCGCAGCACCGTCCCGTCGACGGCGTCGTCGTAGGACGGTCGGTCCTTGGTGCGCGGTCGGGTGCGGCGTCGCGGCCGGTCGTAGTGCTCCTGGTCCTGCTCGCCGTAGCGGCGCGCGGCCTTGCTCACCGCGGACCGCCCGCCCTCACCACAGGCCGGACCACACGTCGGCGAACCCCGGGAAGGTCTTCGCGGTCGTCGCGACGTCCTCGACCTCGACCCCCGGCACGACGGCGCCGACCACGACCGCGGCGTGGGCCATGCGGTGGTCGGCGTAGGTGCGGAAACGCCCGCCGTGCAGGGGGGCCGGGCGCAGCTCGAGGCCGTCCTCGCGCTCGGTGACGTCGGCGCCCAGCCCGCCGAGCTCGGTGGCCAGCGCGGTGATCCGGTCGGTCTCGTGGCCGCGGATGTGGGCCACCCCGCGCAGCACCGACGGCGACGAGGCCAGCGCGCACAGCGCGGCCACCACCGGGGTCAGCTCGCCGACGTCGCGCAGGTCGACGTCGAGGCCGACGAGCTCGTCGGGGCCGGTGACCACGAGACCCTCGTCGGTCAGCTCGCAGCCCGCCCCCATGAGCGGCAGGATCTCGCGCAGCCGGTCCCCGGGCTGGGTGGTGGTGCGGGGCCAGTCCCGCACCAGGACCCGCCCGCCGGTGGCGGCGGCGAGGGCGAGGAACGGCGCGGCGTTGGACAGGTCCGGCTCGATCGCACGGTCCAGCGCCCGCACCGGGCCCGGCGCGACCCGCCAGCGGTCCGGCTCGCCCGAGGTGGCGGGGTCGGCGACGTCGACGCCGTGCTCACGGAGCATCGCGACCGTCATCTCGAGGTGCGGCAGCGAGGGCACCGGCGGGCCCTCGTGGACCACGTCGACCCCCGCGTCGTACGTCGCGCCCGCCAGCAGCAGCGCCGAGACGAACTGCGACGACGCCGACGCGTCGAGCACGACCCGACCGCCCGGCACCGAGCCGCGTCCGGCGACGACGAAGGGGAGCGTCGGCCCGCCCTCGAGCGCGACGCCGAGGTCGCGCAGCGCGTCGAGCAGGGTCCCGATGGGTCGGGTCCGCATGTGGGGGTCGCCGTCGAACCCGACCCGACCGCTCGCGAGCGCCGCCACCGGCGGCACGAAGCGCATGACGGTGCCCGCCAGGCCGCAGTCCACGGCGTCGCGGGCGGGCGCGGCGCCGGCTCCCGCCGGCCGCACCACCCAGTCGTCGCCGGCGGAGTCGACGTCGTGGCCCAGGGCGCGCAGCGCGGCGGCCATCAGCTCCGTGTCGCGCGAGCGCAGGGCGCGCCGCACCACGCTCGGTCCGTCGGCGACGCCGGCCAGCAGCAGCGCCCGGTTGGTCAGGGACTTGCTGCCGGGCAGGCGCACCGCCGCGTCGACCGGGCCCTCCGCGACCGGCGCGGGCCAGTCGGCGGCGGACGGGTCGGCGGCGTGGACCACGCTCAGGTCGCCTTCGCCGCGGCCAGCCTGGCGGCGTTCTGCACGTCGTGGCCGAGGTGCTTGGCCTCGCGACGCACGTCCTTCGCGGCACGGCGGGCGCGCCACGCGACGCCGGGGCGGCCCTCGGTGTCGACACCGGCCAGCAGCAGCCCGCCGAGGGTCGAGACGTTCTTGACGAACTGCAGACGCTGCGCCCTGGCCGCCGCCGGGTCGCTCTCGGCCCAGAACGGGTGGCCGGCGATCGTGGTCGGCACCAGCGAGGCGGCCAGGACCGTCGAGCTCAGGCGCGGGAAGCGGCCGGTCGCGAGGGCGGCGGCGCCCACGAGCTGCACGACGGCGTTGACCCGTACCAGCGTGGTGGTGTCCTCCGGGATGGGCGCGGTCGGGGCGGCCTTCTGCGCCGCGGGCACGATCCGGTCGGTCACCGGCGCCGCCTTCGGGGCCAGGCTCTCGGCGTTGCGCAGGGCGTTGAGCCCACCGACGAAGAACACGGAGGCCAGCATCGGGCGGGCGATCATTCGGATGGCGGTCATGGGGGCGATCATGCCCGATCGGCCGCAGCGTCCGCCGGGCGTCGCGGCCTAGGGTGGGGGCCATGTGCGGCCGGTACGCCTCGACTCGCAGCGCCGACGACCTCGCCGAGGAGTTCGAGGTCGTCGAGCAGGTGCTCGCCGCGCCCGTCGAGCCCGACTGGAACGTCGCCCCCACCAAGTCCGTGCCGGCCGTCGTGGTCCGCCCGCCCCGCGACCGTGACGACGACGGTGACCACGGGACCGGCCAGGACGGGGCCGAGCCGGGCGCGTCGGGCCCGGTGCGGCAGCTCCGCTCGGTGACCTGGGGCCTGGTGCCGTTCTGGGCGAAGGACCCCTCGATCGGCAGCCGCATGATCAACGCCCGGGTCGAGACCGTCGCCGAGAAGCCGGCCTTCCGTCAGGCGTTCGCGAAGCGCCGGTGCCTGCTGCCCGCCGACGGCTACTTCGAGTGGTACCCGACCTCGCAGGTCGGGCGCGGCGGCAAGCCCGTGAAGCAGCCGTTCTTCATCCGCCCCGCCGACGGCGGGGTGCTCGCGATGGCCGGTCTCTACGAGATCTGGCGCGACCCGGACCGGGCCGACGACGACCCCGAGCGGTTCCGCTGGACCTGCACCGTGATCACCACCAGCGCCGAGGACTCGCTCGGCCGCATCCACGACCGGATGCCGATGATGGTGGAGCGCGAGCGCTGGGCCACCTGGCTCGACCCGACCGCCGAGGCCGACCCCGCGGTCCTGCTCGTGCCCGCCGCGCCCGGTGCCCTCGAGGCCCACCCGGTCTCGACCGCGGTCGGCAACGTGCGCAACAACGGCCCGAGCCTGGTCGAGCCGCTGCCGCTGACCGAGGTCGACGACGAGGTCGCGGCCTCGGCGCTCCCCGGTCGACGCGGGTGAGCACGCCCGTCCCGGGCCCCGAGACCCTTGAGGTCCCCACCCCGCACGGCCCGGGCCGCCTCACCCTCCACCGGGCCGTCGACGGCGGCGAGAGGACCGACGACCGGGCCGACGACCGGACCGGGGGCGCCGCGGGTCCGGCCCGGGTGGCGACCCTGCTGCTCTCCCACGGCGCCGGGGCGGGCACCGACACGCACGACCTGCGCGCGCTCGCCGAGCGGCTGCCCGCGGCGGGCGTCGAGGTCGCCCTGCTCGACCAGCCGTGGCGCGTCGCCGGTCGGCGCCTCGCGACCGCGCCGCCCACCCTCGACGACGGCCTGCGCGCCGCCGCCGCCCTGCTGGCCGGCCGTCCGCTACTGGTCGGGGGCCGCTCCGCGGGGGCGCGGTCGGCTGCCCGCTGCGCGAGGGACCTCGGCGCCGCCGGCTGCCTGGCGCTGGCGTTCCCGCTGCACCCGCCCGGGCGCCCCGAGCGCAGCCGTCTGACCGAGCTGCTGGGCGCCGGCGTGCCCACCCTGGTGTGCCAGGGCGAGCGCGACGCCTCGGGCCGGCCCGAGGAGCTCCGCCCCGACCTCCCGCCGTCCGGGGTCGAGCTGGTGGTGGTGCCCGACGCCGACCACGGGCTGCACGTGCCGAAGCGCTCCCCGCTGGGTCCCGAGGGCGTCGCCGACCTGCTGGTGTCCCACGTCGCGTCCTGGGTACGACGGGTCGTCGGGGCCGCGGGCACCCCCGGCACCCCCGGCACCCCCCGGTAGCGCCGGCGACCGCCGGTCGGGCCGAGGAGGCCGCGACCCCCGCCGGTACCCGGCCCGGGCCCGGGCGAACCCCGGCCGAACGGACGGGGAACAACCGGCACCGGACCCCTGTTGGGACCGACATGCGCGCACTGCTCTCCACGCCCGGCACGGGCACCGGGTCAGTCACCCGGGGGCTACGCTTGCTCCCGATGTCAGAGACCCCGACCGCCACCCCCACCGCGGTCCCGACCGCGCCTCCCGCCGACGACGTCGAGATCGACGTCGCGACCGAGTCGCAGGCCGACCGCACGGCACGCTTCGAGCGCGACGCGCTCCCGTTCCTCGACCAGCTGTACTCCGCCGCGATGCGGATGACCCGCAACCCGGCCGACGCCGAGGACCTCGTGCAGGAGACGTTCGCCAAGGCGTACTCGTCGTTCCACCAGTTCCGCCCGGGCACCAACCTGAAGGCGTGGCTGTACCGGATCCTGACGAACACCTTCATCAACTCGTACCGCAAGAAGCAGCGCCAGCCGCAGCAGTCGATGTCCGAGGACGTCGAGGACTGGCAGCTCGCGCGCGCCGAGTCCCACAGCTCGGCGGGCCTGAAGTCCGCGGAGACCGAGGCCCTGGAGCACCTCCCCGACTCGCAGGTGAAGGACGCCCTGCAGCGTCTCCCCGAGGAGTTCCGGCTCGCGGTGTACCTCGCGGACGTCGAGGGTTTCCCCTACAAGGAGATCGCCGGGATCATGGAGACCCCCATCGGGACTGTGATGTCGCGGCTGCACCGGGGTCGCCGACAGCTGCGCGACATGCTCAGCGACCACGTGCGGGCCAACGACCTGCTGCGCACGGAGACGGTCGAGAAGGCCGTGGCGAAGGGACAGGCACGATGAGCCTCGACGAGAGCCCCCGGGCGGCCACGGCGGCGAACGCCGCCGGCGACGCCGCCGCTCAGGGCGACGCCGGCGAGTGCGTCGAGTACCTCGAGCGCATCGTCTACTTCCTCGACAACGAGCTCGAGGAGGCCGACCGCGACCAGGTCAAGCTGCACCTCGACGAGTGTGCGCCCTGCCTGCGCAAGTACGACCTCGAGCGCACCGTGAAGGCGGTCGTCGCGCGCTCCTGCACCGAGGCGGCGCCCAGCGGGCTGGCCGAGCGGGTGCTCGCGCAGATCCGCACGGTGCAGGTCCAGATCACCGACTCCTGAGCGGTCGTGGGAAACTGCTCCCACCGAGAGCACCGCACCCACCCACGACGTCGCACGAGGAGGACCCGATGGGCAAGACCGGCCGCAAGCGCCGCGCGCGCAAGAAGAAGGCAGCGAACCACGGCAAGCGTCCCAACGCCTGAGGCGCAGCCACCCCGCTGACGCACACGGCACCACCGCAGGAGCCC
>NZ_BAAAMY010000014.1:184432-211350 GCF_039529515.1 Nocardioides lentus | reverse complement strand
CCTGCGCGTGCGGGGCGTCCTCAGCAGATCGAGGTGAGGTCGACGGCGTCGGCCATCGCGCCGTACCCGGCGTCGTCGGGGTGCAGGTGGTCGCCCGAGTCGTACGAGGGCCACAGGCGGTAGGGCCGGTCCGGGTCGCGCACGGCGGCGTCCAGGTCGACCACGGCGTCGTGGGTGCCGGAGGTCATCAGCCAGCGGTTGACCGCGCGCCGGGTCCGCTCGCCGCCGACGGTGGCGTAGCCGGCGCCGCCGTAGGGCAGCAGGGTGGCTCCGACGACCCGGACGCCGGCCTCGTGGGCGGCGTCGACGAGTGCGCGGTGGCCCGCCATCAGGGCGGCGGGGTCGAGGTCGTCGCCGGCGGCCCCGATGTCGTTGATGCCGGCGAGGACCACGACGGTCCGCACCCCCGGCACGTCGAGCACGTCGCGGGCGAACCGGTCCACCAGGGCGTCCCCGGAGATCCCCGAGCCGCTGAGCAGCCGGTTGCCGCCGATGCCGGCGTTGACCACGCCGCACCGTCCGGTGGCCGCGGACCCGCCGCGACCGGCGGCGGCGAACAGGCGGTCCGCGACGAGGTCGGGGAACCGGCGGTCCGCGTCGAGCGTGGAGTCGGCGCCCGCGGTCAGGGAGTCGCCGACGAAGACCACGGTGCCGTCGCTGGCCTCGTCGACCACGTCGACGCCGGCGAGGTAGTAGCGCGACGTGTCGAGCTCGGTGAACGCCTCGCCGCCGGCGAGCGTCGCGTCGCCGTCCGCGACGTACGACGTCGCGAGCGCCGAGGCCTGCCAGGTGGTGGGGCCGCTGGCGCGGGCGACGTGCACGTTGACGACGAGGTCGCTGTCGTCGGGCACCTCGAGGGCGATCGGGTCGGAGGCGAGGGTCCCGCCGACGGGCACGAGGGTGCCGGCGCGGCCGGCGAAGGTGGCGCGCACCAGGCGGTCGGCGTCGACCTCCGGGGTGCCGGGACGCCCGTCGTGCGGCGCGAGCGTGACCGCGCCGACGCTCAGCGGCCGCTCGCCGTGCACGTTGGACAGGCGCAGCCGCAGCACGTCGCCGCCCAGGGAGAGGTGGACGACCTGGCGCAGGGTCACGTCGTCGAAGCCGGTCACCGAGCGGCCCTCGGTGTCCGGGCCGGTCAGCGCCGCGCCCCACGACGCGGTCCAGTCGCCGTCACCGGGCGTGGCCGCGGGGGTGTCGCTCCCGACGGCCGACGTCTGCCCGGACGACTGCAGCACCAGCACCGCGCTGACGGCGACCGTCAGCAGCAGCGCCGCGGTCGTGAGGGCGACCGCGAGGCGTCGGAGCCCAGGAGCCATGGATGAGCTCTCCTGCCGGGGTGGGCCCGCCCGTGCTCGGGCGGGGCCGTGGGGACGTGAACCTCCCCAGTGTGGCAGCGCCCGCTCACAGGCGTGACAGGAACCGATCGATCTGCACGACGACGCGGGTGATCTCGGCGGTCGCCACGACCGCACCGCCGGCGGTGTCGGTGGCGGCGACAGTGAAGCGGTGCAGCCGCCCGTCGACGTAGGTCGAGGAGGCGGACACGCGCACGACGGCCCCGACCGGGCTCGGCGCGGAGTGCTGCACCTCCATCCGGGTGCCGACCGACGTGCGGGCCGCGTCGAGGACGGGCTCGAGGGCCGCGCAGGTCACGGCCTCCATCCACGCCAGCAGCCGGGGGGTCCCGAGCACCGGCAGGGAGCCCGACCCCACGGCGGCCGCGGTGTCGTCGTCGGTGACGGTGAAGTCGCGCTCGGCGGCCAGGGCGGGGGAGGGGCGCTCGCTCACCGGCTCAGCCGCCGTACAGCGTCGCGAGGTCGCCGGCGAGCGACCCGGGGCCGGTGAGGACCCCGCCCTCGACGTCCTGGCCGGCGGCCCCGGGGGCGGTGCCCGCCGGGTCGGCGGTGAGGGTGACGTCGCGGCAGCCGAAGTCGTCGACCACGACCCCGGTGACCGCGCCGCTGCCGTCGTCGAGGGCGACCAGCCAGCGGGGGCCCAGCTCCTCGGTGCAGAAGCGGTCCGCCGCCGCCGGGCGCAGCTCGTCGAGCGCCGACAGCTCGGCCGGGTCGACCTCGACGGGCTCGCCGTCGCGCTCCCAGACGGGGCCGTCCGCGACCTCCGAGGGCTGGTAGCGGCACACGTACGCGGTGGTGGCCGCGGGCAGCTCGGGCGCGGCCGCGGCCGGCTCGGTCGGGACGGTGCCGTCCGAGGCGAGCTCGGCGGGGCAGGGCTCGGCCGCCGCCGGCTCGGCGTCGCCGGTCGGCGCGCCCGTGCCGGCGGAGCCGTCCGCGGCGGGGTCGCGGCCCGTGTCGGCGCCGGTGTCGGCGTCCTGCCCGCCGGAGCAGGCGGTCAGGGCCC
Source organism: Nocardioides lentus (assembly GCF_039529515.1). NCBI lineage: Bacteria > Bacillati > Actinomycetota > Actinomycetes > Propionibacteriales > Nocardioidaceae > Nocardioides > Nocardioides lentus. Next base: position 208,992 of record NZ_BAAAMY010000014.1, on the reverse strand, counting down.
CCAGCAGCGTGAGGGAGGCGAGGGTCGCGGCGGTCCCGAGGGTGCGAGTCATGACCGTGGGACGGCCCGGGGTCCCGGTCGGTTCCGGATCATCCGGATCAGATCCCGAAGGTGGCGCGCGGATAGGCGGCCTGCACGTCGGTGATGACGTTGACCAGGTAGGGCACGCCGGAGGCGAACGCCCGGTCGAGCGCCGGCCCGATCTGGCGCGGGTCGGTCACCTCCTCCCCGCCGCCGCCGAGGGCCTCCACGACGCGGTGGTACGGCGTGCGCGGCGCCAGGTCGGCGACCACGTCGTAGCCGTAGAGCATCTGCATCGGGCCCTTCTCGAGCGCCCACGCGGAGTTGTTGCCCATCACCATCACCACGGGCAGGCCGTGGCGCACGAGGGTGTCGACGTCCATCAGCGAGAAGCCGGCGGCGCCGTCGCCGAGCAGCAGCACGACCTGGGCCGAGGGGCGCGCCAGGCGGGCCGCGATGGCGGCACCGAGACCGGCGCCGAGGCAGCCGTAGGGGCCGGGGTCGAGCCAGCCGCCGGGCCGCTTCGGCTCGACGTACTTGCCGGCGAAGGAGACGAAGTCGCCGCCGTCGCCGATGACCACGGCGTCGTCGGCCAGGCGCGGCACGAGCTCGCCGTAGATCCGGGCGGGGTGGACGGGGTCGGCCTCGGCGGTCAGGAGCTCCCGGTCGCGCTCGGCGGCCGCCCGCACCGCGTCCTGCAGGTCGCGGACCCACGCCGACCAGTCGGGCTTGCGGGGCGCGCGCTCGACCGCGGCCTGCACGCCGTCGAGCACGGCGGTCAGGTCGCCGCTCGCCGAGGCGGCGAGGTCGGCGTGGCCCGCGACCTGGCCGGGGGAGTCGGCGAGGTGGACGACCCGGGCGGGCGTCGCGCCGTCCTTGCCGCCGAAGACGCCGTAGCCGAGACGGAAGTCGAGGGGCGTGCCGACCACGACGACCAGGTCGGCACCGCCCAGGGCCTTGCCGCGGGCCTTGGTGACCAGCAGCGGGTGGCCGCCGGGCACGATCCCGCGGCCCATGCCGTTGGTGATCGCGGGCACGCCGAGCTGCTCGACGAGCCGCAGCGCGGACTCCTCGGCGCCGTCGAGCCACACGTCGGTGCCGATGACCAGCACCGGTCGCGAGGCCTCCGCGAGCAGCGTCCCGACGTGGGTCAGCGCCTCGGCGTCGGGCTCGAGCGGCGCCCGGCCCGGGGGCACGGGCGCGGGCCCCGACGCCGAGGCGAAGAACTCGTCCATCGGCACGTCGACGAAGACGGGCCCGCGGTGGGAGGACCCGGCCGCCGTGAACGCCTCGTCGAAGCCGCCGAGCACGGTGTCGGCCCGCGGCAGGGTGCGGGCCAGCTTGGTGACCGACTCCACGATCGGCGGCTGGTCGATCTCCTGGAGGCTGCCGGTGCCCCAGCGGTTCTGCGGCGCGCGACCGCCGACGACGACCATCGGGGAGCCCGCGAAGCTGGCCTGCGCGAGCGCGCTGACGGCGTTGGTGACGCCGGGTCCCGCGGTCAGCACGGCGAGTCCGGGAGTGCGGGTGAGCTTGCCGGTGGCCTCGGCCGCGAACGCCGCGGTCTGCTCGTGGCGCACGTCGAGCAGGCGCATCGGCGGGTCCGCCTTCACGGCGCCGTCGTACATCGGGAAGACGTGGGCCCCCGACAGGGTGAAGAGGGTCTCGACGCCGTGTGCGCGGGCCACCGCCACCCCGAGCTCGCCGGCGTGGCCCGCCAGCTCGCCCGTGCCGGCCGACCCCGCCGCACCGCCGGTGGGGTCGGTCGGGGCGGGGTCGTCGGTGCGGGTGTCGTCGCTCATGGGGGCGACGTTACCGGTCGGTAGGCGCCGGTCGTCGGATCCCGGGTCGGGTCAGACGCCGGCGCGCAGCAGGTCGGCGTTGGTGCGGCGCAGGGCCTCGACGAGCACGAGCAGCAGGTCGGCGCGGCAGGCGGGCTGGTCGGGCGACAGCGCGACCTGCAGGTGCAGGGCCCGCAGGTAGGCCTCGGCGTCGGCGGTGCGGCGGTAGGGGTCGCCCGGACCGGAGGTGTCGAGGGCGACCGCGGTCACCCGTCGTACCCAGGGCTCGAGGACGGTGATCGGCACCTGGTTGCGGCGCAGCACCCGCATGGTCGCGGCGGCCATCCGGTCGGGCTCGCCGGCCATCAGCACGCCGGAGGCCGGGGCGGTCAGCCGGTCGGCCATGACGTCGAGGAGCACGGTCAGCTCGGGGGTGCCGAGGTGGGGGGAGCGGGCCAGCACGCCGAGGGCGTCGGCGCCGTGGGCGACGGCGTGCGCCCACCCCTTGCCGGGCACGAAGCCGCGCACGTCCTGCTCGCGCAGGAACCACCCCGCGAGGCGGTCGCCCCACTCCAGCACCCGGGAGCCCGGCAGCAGCCGGTGGGCGTTGTCGCGGTCGATGCACTCGGCGAGCACGAGCGCGGAGAAGCTGCGCCGGAAGACGGTGTCGCCGTCGCGGCCGCCGATCCCGACCCGCAGGCCCGCGGCCATCCCGTCGCCGAGCCCGGCGAGCAGGTCGTCGTAGACGCCGCGGCCGACCCACGTCGCGAGCGCCGGGTACGCCGTGGCGTCGCGCTCGTCGGGGTCGGGGGAGCCCAGCATCGACGTCAGCTCCGCCGTGAGGTCGTCGAGGGGGCGGTCGCCCGGGACCCGCAGGCCGCCGGCCAGGACCTGCTGCCAGTAGCCCGAGCGCATGGGGTCATCCTGCCAGCCGCCGACGGGCTCGTCCTACCCTGGCCCGGTGCCCGTCCTGACCGACCTGGTGCGCCTCCACACCGACCTGGACGAGGCCGACCTGGCCCACCTCCACGCGCTCCTCGCCGACTGGCAGGTGCTCGCCGACCTGTCCTTCGCGGACCTGGTCCTGTGGTTGCCGGACCGCGCCGGCACCGGCTTCTGGGCGGCCGGGCAGATGCGGCCCACGACCGGCCCCACGGCGTACGTCGAGGACGTGGTGGGCAGCTTCGTGGCCCTCGCGGACCACCCGATGCTGGCCGCGGCCTGGCGCGACGGGCGGCTCGTGCGCGACGGCGACCCCGAGTGGCGCCAGGAGGTGCCGGTGCGTGTCGAGGCGGTCCCGGTGCGCCGCGGCGGCCGGGTCGTGGGCGTCGTGACCCGCGACACCAACCTGCTGGGGGTGCGCACGCCCAGCCGGCTCGAGCTCACCTACCTGCAGACCGCGGGGGAGCTCACGCAGATGATCGCCGCGGGGTCGTTCCCCGCGCGCGGGCAGCGCAGCGACCACGCGGACTCGCCGCGGGTGGGCGACGGCTTCGTGCGCGTCGACGCGGCGGGCCGGGTGGTCTACGCCAGCCCCAACGCCCTCTCGGTCTACCGCCGTCTGGGCCTGTCGGGCGACCTGGCCGGGCTGGTGCTGCCGGAGGTGACGCGCGACCTGGTGCCGGCGCTGCGCCGCCCCGACGAGGAGATCCTGTCGGCCGTGCTGGGCGGGCGCGCGCCCGCCGACACCGAGGTCGGCACCGACGCAGTCTCCCTCATCGTCCGGTCCGTGCCGCTGCGTCCCGCGGGGGAGCGGATCGGGGCGCTGGTGCTGCTGCGCGACGTCACCGAGCTCCGCCGCCGCGACCGCGAGCTGGTGACCAAGGACGCCACCATCCGCGAGATCCACCACCGGGTGAAGAACAACCTGCAGACCGTCGCCGCACTGCTGCGCCTGCAGGCGCGGCGGGCGCGCCTGCCCGAGGCCCGTGAGCCGCTGGAGGAGGCGGTCCGTCGCGTCGGCTCGATCGCGATCGTCCACGAGACGCTGAGCCGTGCGGTGACCGAGGACGTCGACTTCGACGAGGTCGCCGACCGGCTGGCGCGGATGGTCATCGACGTCGGGGCGGCGGGCGAGCGCGTCGAGGTCCGCCGCTCCGGGGACTTCGGCGTCCTGCCGTCGGAGACCGCGACCACGCTGGCGATGGTGCTGACCGAGCTGCTGCAGAACGCCGTCGAGCACGGCTACCCCGACGGGCGGGGCGGCCGGGTCACCGTCGGGACGACGCGGTCCGACGCGACGCTGCGGGTCGCCGTCGTCGACGACGGACGGGGGCTGCCGGCGGGCTTCGACGCCTCCGCGCAGGGCTCGCTGGGCCTGTCGATCGTGCGGACGCTGGTCACGACCGAGCTGCGCGGCACCCTGGACCTCGGCCCCGGGGGGTCGGGTGCGGGCACCCGGGTCGAGCTGGTCGTGCCGCTGACCTAGGCGACCCTCGCCGAGCGTGCCCGGGCTGGTGTCCTCAGGCGGTGCGGATGCGGGCCCGGGCGTTGCGGCGCTTGAGCGCGCGACGCTCGTCCTCGGACAGACCGCCCCACACGCCGTGGTCCTGACCGGCCTCGAGGGCCCAGGCCAGGCACTGCTCGCGGACCTCGCAGCGTCGGCACACCTGCTTGGCCTCCTCGATCTGCAGGATCGCCGGGCCGGTGTTCCCGATCGGGAAGAACAGCTCGGGGTCCTCGTCGAGGCAGGCTGAACGGTTGCGCCAATCCATGGCTGGGCGGTCCCACTTTCACGTCGTACGGCCACCAGGCTGGACGCCTGAGGAGATCGGGTCGGCTCGGCACGGGCTCACACGAGGGCCCACGTGCGGACGAGCAGCGACTAGCGTCCCAAGGATGGGCAGCGCAGACAACCCCATCGGGCATTCCGACGTGGTCTCGTACGTCACAACGACCACACGGCGCCCTGGTCACGGGTGGTTCGTAGGGTAGCGGGGTGCAACCCCCGGCCCCCGCGGCGGCCCCCGCCCCCCTCAAGGTCGCGGCCTCCCTGGCCGCCCTCGAGGCCCTCGTCCTGCTCGGTCTCGCCGTCGCCGAGCTGCTGAGCACCTCCGGCGACCGGCTGCTGCTGGGCCTGACGACCACGCTGTTCTTCCTGCTGTACGGCGGGGTGCTGCTGGCGGCGTCGTGGCTGGTCACCCGGCCGGTCGGCTGGGCGCGGGGTCCGGTGCTGCTGGCGCAGCTGATCCAGCTGGGCCTGGCCTGGACGGTCCGTGACGTCGTCGGCGTCGGTGTGCTCGTGGCGCTGGTGCTGGTCTCCGTGGTGGTGCTGGTGGGCATGCTCCACCCGGCGAGCCTGCAGTTCATGCTCGGCGGGCCCGGGGCCGACGACGACGAGCAGGTCGGCGGCCGGGACTGACGGGGGAGCGCCTAGGACTCCGCGAGCGAGGTCCGCAGCTGCTCCAGCGTCCGGCTCAGCAGGCGTGAGACGTGCATCTGCGAGACACCGATCTCGGCGGCGATCTGCGACTGCGTCATGTTCTTGAAGAAGCGCAGCAGCAGGATCTTCTTCTCCCGCTCGCCGAGCGCGTCGAGCAGCGGCTTGATCGACTCGCGCACCTCGACGTTCTCGATGCCGGCGTCCTCCTCGCCGAGGGTGTCGAGCATCGAGGCCGCGCCGCCGTCCTCGGACGAGTCCGAGGCGTCCAGCGAGAGGGTCGCGTAGGCCTGGGAGGACTCGAGGCCCTCGACGACCTCCTCCACGCTGCAGCCGATGGCCTCCGCCAGCTCCGACGCGGTGGGGGAGCGCCCCAGCGACTGGGTGAGCTCGGCGGTGGTGGAGCTGATGCGCATCCGCAGCTCCTGGAGGCGTCGCGGCACCCGCACGGCCCAGCCCTTGTCGCGGAAGTGCCGCTTGATCTCGCCGATGACGGTCGGCGTCGCGTAGGTCGAGAACTCGACGCCGCGGTCGGTGTCGAAGCGGTCGACCGACTTGATCAGGCCGATGGTGCCGACCTGCACGAGGTCCTCGAACGGCTCGCCGCGGTTGCGGAAGCGTCGTGCGCAGTGCTCCACGAGGGGCAGGTGCAGCTCGACGAGGGCTCCGCGGGCTGCGGCGCGGCGGGCCTCGGAGGCCTCGGGGTCGGCGATCTCGGCGAACAGCTCGGCGCTGCGCGCGCGCAGGGCGACCACCGAGCGCGAGGGCTCGGTGGCGGCGCCCCCGGGGTCGTCCGAGGTGTCCCCGGCGCCGCTCATCCGGTCGCGGTCGAGGTGATCGTGAGGGCGACGGTGACGCGGTCGCGGTCGACCCAGGCGTCGGCGGAGGTGGCCAGCGCGCTGAGCACCTGCCAGGCGAAGCCGTCGCGGTCGGGCGCCTCGGGGTGCGCGGTGTCGACCGAGATGCTGGTGCGGACCTCGGCGGCCGACAGGACGAAGGCGGCGTGGAGGTCCGAGCCGGGCAGCGCCGAGGGCAGCAGCAGCGCGCACGCCTCGCTGACCGCCATGCGCAGGTCCTCGATGTCGTCGATGGTGAAGTCGAGGCGGGCGGCCAGGCCGGCGGCGGCGGTGCGCAGGACCGAGACGTAGGCGCCGTCGGCCGGGAGGCGCAGCTCGACGTCGGGGCGCCCGCCCTCGGTGAGGGTCGTGCCCGGCAGCGGGGAACCCGTGTGCGTCATCCGTCCTCCACCTCGCCGCGGACGCTCGTCGCGTCCGCCGGCACCACACTAACGGCCCGCGGGCCCCGCGCCTGGTGTCCTCACCACGTGGTGCAGCCGTCCTCCTGGCGCCCGTCCCACGCCGCGAGGCAGCCGGAGCGCTCGGTGATGCGGCCCGACGGGTCGATGACCAGGGTGCCGACGCTCCGCGAGGTCGGCGCGAGCCGCAGGGCGGCGGTGATCTCGCCGCCGGTCTGCCAGATCCTCTCCGTCGACCGGCTCACCACGTCGATGCTCCGGGCGTCGATCTCGATGCTGCCGTCGTCCAGCACGTCGCCGACGACGTAGTCGGTGCGCCCGCCGCCGGCGTACCCGCCGTGCGTGAGCTGCACCGGGCCGCCACCGCGCTGCACCGCGGTGAAGTCGTGGACCTCGCCGGCCAGGTAGAGGTCGACGTCGTGGCGGGTGAGGGTCTGCCAGAACGCCGTGCCCTCGCCGTAGGCGGTGCTCGGCCCGCCGCCGTTGCGGCGCCGCACGGGCTCCAGCGCGGGGGTGTGGCCCTGGACGAGGATCGTGGTGCTCGCCGGAGCGGCGGCGAGGGTGCGGTCGAGCCACGCCAGCTGGGCCCGGTCCACGTGGCCGGTGCGGATGGCGCCGTCGCGCTTGTCGAACACGTCGACCGTCACGAGCAGCACGCGGCCGCCCGCCAGGTACGTCGCGTACGCGGTGTCGTCGAAGACGGTGCCGCGCGGGTGCATCGGATAGCGGTGGCCCGTGCCGCCGCGGGTGGTGAAGTGGCGGGCGAAGGTCTTCTTGTAGGTCCAGAACGCACGGAGCTGGTCGTCCCCGGCGTTCCACGGGTTGTCGCCGACCTCGTGGTCGCCGACGGCGGCGTGGACGCGGGACATCGGCACCCCGGCGTCGGTCCAGAACCGCCGCCAGGCGCCGTAGTAGACGGCGCCGGCCCGGCGGATGCGGGCCAGCTTCTCCGCGGTGGTCCGACCGGGCCCGAAGGTGCCGGTGTTGCCGCGGTCGCGGTGCCATCGGCCGTTGACCAGGTCGCCGGCCACGAGGTAGGAGTCCGCGCCGTACGCCGCGAGCTGGCCGAAGACGTTGTCGACCGTGGCCGCCCAGTGCGCGTTCCAGGAGTTCGGTGCGCCGGAGCGGTAGGACTCCGCGACCCGCACGTCGGCGACGTCGGCGTTGAAGAGGTCCGGAGCCGACACGAAGGTGTGGACGGGCTCGTCGTAGGGGCCGCGGGTGACGGGCGCGCGCTGGTCGTCGACGGTCGCGGCCTCGGTCCGCGCGCCGGTCGAGGCGGGGGCCGCGGAGGTGGCGCCGGGGACGGCAGCGGCGAGCGTGAGCACGACGAGGCCGGCGGCCGTCACGAGGGCGCGCGGAAGAGAGGTCTGGTGCATGAGGGGGCTCCTGGCGAGGAGGCGGGCGGGAGAGCCGACCCGAGACACCTCGAGGGTAGGAGCGCGGACCCCTCGGCCGCGGCGAAACGCAAGAAATGCTCAAGACGTCCCGGGCGGTCTCAGGGCACGACGACCAGCTTGCCGACGTGCTCGCGGCGCGCGAGCCGCTCCTGCGCGGCGCCCACCTCGGGGAGGCCGAACGTCGCGGCGACCACCGGCCGCACGGCGCCGCGGCGGGCCAGGTCGACCAGCAGGTCGAAGACCCGCGGGGTGTGCATCGTGGAGCCCACCAGCGCGAGGTCGGCCAGGTACAGGCGGCGGACGTCCAGCGTCACCTCCCAGCCGTCGAGCGCGCCGGCCACGACCCACCGGCCGCCCGGCCGCAGCAGCCCCAGGCCGTCGGCGAGCAGCGGCCCGGCGACGACGTCGACGACCCCGTCGTACCCGTCGGGCGCGGCGGCGGCCGCGTCCGCCGCGACCCGTCCGCGGGTCCGGTCGACGACGGCGTCGGCGCCGGCCCGGCGCACCTCCTCTCCCTTGGCGCCGCTGCAGACGGCGACGACCCGCAGGCCGCGCGCGGCGGCCAGCTGCACCGCCGCCAGCCCCACGCCACCGGAGGCGCCGGTGACGAGGACGGTCGCACCGGAGGGCAGGGCCGCCCGCTCGAGCATCCCGAGCGCGGTCCCGTAGGCGATCGGCAGCGACGCCAGCTCGGTGTCGCTCAGCGGCGAGTCGTCCACGCGGTGGGCCCGGGCGGCGGGGACGACGACGTACTCGGCGAAGCCGCCGTCGCGCTCGCTGCCGAGGACGTCGACGGGCAGTGCGTCGTCGCCCCCGGGGCCGTAGACCGCCGGGTCGACGAGGACCCGGGCGTCGAGGAGGGCCTCGTCGACGTCCGGCCCGCACGCGACCACCCGGCCGGCGACGTCGGCGCCCTGGACGCGGGGCAGGTCCATCGGGCCGAGCCAGCCCGCGGGTCCGGACGCCGGGGTGTCGTACGCGCCCTCGCGGGTCCAGAGGTCGGTGTTGTTGCAGCCGGCCGCCGCGACCTCGACGAGGACCTCACCGGGACCCGGCGTGGGCCGGGGCACGGAGCGGACCTCGAGCACCTCCGGCCCGCCGTGGGCCGTGAGCACGACGGCCCGCATCGTGGTCGCGGTCGTGGTCGTGGCCGTCGTCGTGGGGGAGGTCGGGTCGACGGCGGGAGCGGGCGACGGCTCGTCGGGGTCCATCCGCCGATGGTGCCAGCCCCGCACGCAGCGCGACGCCGGCCCCGAGGGGACCGGCGTCGTGCGGTGTCGTGCGGGCGAGTGGCCTCAGGCCTTCTTGGTCTCCCAGAAGATCTCGGCGATCTCGTCGATCTTCGCGAGCAGCTGGTCGGCGACCTCGGCGTCGAGCGCACCCTTGGCGCCCGTCGCGCCGGCGAGCTTGGTGGCCTCGTTCACCAGCTGGTGCAGCTGGGGGTACTTCTCGAAGTGCGGGGGCTTGAAGTAGTCGGTCCACAGCACCCAGAGGTGGTGCTTGACCAGCTCGGCGCGCTGCTCCTTGATCAGGATCGCGCGCGTGCGGAAGTCGGGGTCGTCGTTGTCGGCGACTTTGGCGACGATCCCCTTGATGGACTCGGCCTCGATGCGGGCCTGCGCGGGGTCGTAGACGCCGCAGGGGAGGTCGCAGTGGGCCGAGACCTCGACGGTGGGACGGAGAAGCCGAGCGAACATCGATGCTCCTTCTGTGATGACGGGCTGGGTCGTTCTGGACACTACTCCCGTGCCCGATCCCGCCGCCGACCACGCCACGACCCCCTCCTGGGGTCTCGCCCGGGTGCGGGGGGACTCCATGCGGCCCGCCCTGCGGCCCGGGGACGTCCTCCTGGTCCGGTACGGCGGGACCGTCCGGCCCGGCGCGGTGGTCGTGGCCCGCTTCGCGGACGGCACCCTCGCGGTCAAGCGGGCCGCCGAGGCCCGGTCGACCCGCACCGGGGGCCCCGGGTGGTGGCTGCTGTCGGACGACCCGGAGCGCGGCGTCGACTCCCGCCACCGCGGCCCCGTGCCGGCCGCGGATGTGACCGGCGTCGCACGTCTGCGCCTGTGGCCCCGCCCGGGCCGCGTGCCACACTGACCGGCCTAGGGAGACCCCCGCTCGCCCCCGAGGCCGAGGCCCGCACCTGGTGGCCACGGCTCCGAGGGACCACGACTCCGTCCACGAGCGAAAGCGTTGCGATGACCTCCCTGCCAGACACCCCGACCTCCTCGACCCCGCGTCCCGTCGAGGGGGCCCACCCGTTCGCCGGCGACCCCGTCTTCGACCTGCACCGCGGCGGCAAGCTGCAGACCGTCTCGACGTCCCCGCTGCGCGACGCCGCCGACCTGGCCCTGGCCTACACGCCCGGCGTCGCCCGGGTCTGCGAGGCGATCGCGGCCGACCCCGCGCTGACCCGCAGCTACACCTGGGTCCCCAACACCGTCGCCGTCGTCACCGACGGCACCGCCGTCCTCGGGCTCGGTGACATCGGCCCGGCGGCCGCGATGCCCGTGATGGAGGGCAAGGCCGTGCTGTTCAAGGAGTTCGGGGGCGTGGACGCCGTCCCGATCTGCCTCGACACCACCGACGTCGACGAGATCGTCGAGACGGTCGCCCGCCTCGCGCCGAGCTTCGGTGGGATCAACCTCGAGGACATCTCCGCCCCCCGCTGCTTCGAGGTCGAGGCCCGCCTCGCCGAGCGTCTCGACATCCCGGTGTTCCACGACGACCAGCACGGCACCGCGGTCGTCGTGCTCGCGGCGCTGGTCAACGCGCTGCGGCTGACCGGCCGGGCGATCGGCGAGACCCGCGTCGTCATCGCCGGTGCCGGGGCCGCCGGGGTGGCCGTCGCCAAGATCCTGCTCGCCGCGGGGGTGGAGGACATGGTCGTGACCGACCGCCGGGGAGCGCTGCGCACCGGCCGCGAGGCCATGACGCCGGTCAAGGAGCAGGTCGCCGCGATCACCGCGGACCGCACCGGCCGCGCCGGGTCGCTGGAGGAGGTCCTCGACGGCGCCGACGTGTTCGTCGGTCTCTCCGGGGGTGCGGTCCCGGAGTCCGCCGTCGCCACGATGGCCGCCGACGCGATCGTGTTCGCGCTCGCGAACCCGACGCCGGAGGTCCACCCCGACGTGGCCCACCGGTACGCACGGGTCGTGGCCACCGGCCGCTCCGACTTCCCCAACCAGATCAACAACGTGCTCGCGTTCCCCGGCATCTTCCGGGGCGCGCTCGACGTCCACGCCTCCGCGATCAGCGAGACGATGAAGGTCGCCGCGGCCGCGGCGCTGGCCGACCTCGTCGGCGACGACCTCGCCGAGGACCTCGTGATCCCCTCGCCCTTCGACCCCCGGGTCGGCCCGGCGGTCGCCGCCGCCGTCGCCCGGGCCGCGCGGGACGGCGGCGTGGCGCGACGGTAGGCGCGGCCCGGACCGGTCGGTAGGTTCGACGCATGTTCGCCGTCTACGCCGAGTCCTTCTCCTCCGACGACCCGCTGTCCGGCCTCGTGCTGGGTGAGCGTCCCGACCCCGAGGTGCCCGACGGGTGGACCACCGTCGAGGTCAGGGCCGCGGCGCTGAACCACCACGACCTGTGGTCCCTGCGCGGGGTGGGTCTGCGTCAGGAGGCGCTGCCCATGATCCTGGGCTGTGACGCGGCCGGCATCGACGAGGACGGCAACGAGGTCGTCGTCCACTCCGTCATCTCCGACCCGTCGTGGACGGGCGACGAGACGCTGGACCCCCGACGCTCGCTGCTCTCGGAGCGCCACCAGGGGACGTTCGCCGAGCGGGTCGCCGTGCCGCGCGCCAACCTCGTGCCCAAGCCGTCGTCGCTGTCGTTCGCGGAGGCCGCCTGCCTGCCCACCGCCTGGCTGACCGCCTACCGGATGCTGTTCGTCCAGGGCGCCCTCACGGCGGGCGACACCGTGCTGGTGCAGGGGGCCGGTGGCGGCGTGTCGACCGCGCTGATCGTGCTCGCGCGCGCCGGGGGCCTCCGGGTCCTCGTGACGAGCCGGGACCAGACCAAGCGGCAGCGGGCCCTCGAGCTCGGGGCGCACGAGGCCTACGAGTCCAACGAGCGCCTGCCCGGCAAGGTCGACGCCGTGATGGAGACCGTCGGTCGCGCGACGTGGTCGCACTCCGTGCGCTCCCTGCGCCCCGGCGGCAGGATCGTCATCAGCGGCACCACCTCGGGCCCGAAGGTGGACGACGCCGAGCTGACGCGCATCTTCTTCCTGCAGCTGTCGGTGGTCGGCTCGACGATGGGCACGCGCGGCGAGCTGGCCTCCCTGGTCACGATGCTCGACGCGACCGGCGCTCGCCCCCTGGTCGACCGCACGCTGCCGCTCGAGGAGGCCCGCGACGGGTTCGCGGCCATGGACCGGGGCGACGTGTTCGGCAAGATCGTCTTCACCCGCTGATGGGCGCCTACCTCGTCACCGGTGCCGGGTCCGGCATCGGGGCGCTGGTGGCCCGCGCCCTCGCCGACCGCGGCGACGAGCTCCACCTCCTCGCGCGCTCGGCGACGCGGGCCGACGAGCTCGCCGCGGCGTACGACGGGGCCGCGGTGCTCGTGGCCGACCTCGCCGATCCGGACTCCCTCGCCGGGCTGTCCGTGCCGGCACGGCTCGACGGCGTGGTGCACAGCGCCGGCGTCGTCGACGTCGCGGCGCTGGACGCCACCGGGGCCGCGAGCCTGCGGGCCACCGTCGACGTCAACCTGCTTGCGCCGATGCTGCTGACCCGGCAGGTGCTCGAGGCCGTCCGGGCCGCCCGCGGCACCCACGTCTTCGTGAACTCCGGCTCCGGGCTGCGCGCCAAGGCCGGCTGGGCGTCGTACAACGCCTCGAAGTTCGGGCTGCGGGGCTTCGCCGACGCGCTGCGCCAGGAGGAGGGCGACCACGGCGTGCGGGTCACCAGCGTGTTCCCGGGGCGGGTCGCCACCCCCATGCAGGAGCGCGTCCACGCCGCGGAGGGCAAGGACTACGACGCGTCCGCCTGGATCCGGCCCGAGACCGTCGCCGCCGAGGTGCTGCGCGTGCTCGACCTGGGCCGCGACGCGACGATCCCCGAGGTCGTCGTCTCCCCGGCCTGACCCCGACCCGGCAGGGGTGGGCAGCCGAGGAGGCGCCAGTCGGCAGTGGTGTGCGCCGGGCGGTCGATGCGGCGCACACAGGTGCCGACTCGGCGTCGGTACGGCGCACACAGGTGCCGACTCGGCGTCGGTACGGCGCACACAGGTGCCGACTCGGCGTCGGTACGGCGCACACAGGTGCCGACTCGGCGTCGGTACGGCGCACACAGGTGCCGAGCCGGCGCCGGCGCGGGGGTCAGGTCTCGGAGCGCCAGTTGACGGCGCCGACCAGCACCATCCGCAGCTGGGTGCGGGCGGAGTCCTTGATCTCGGTCTCGGCCTCCGGGCGGGGCGCGACGATGAGCATCTCCGCGGTCGCGACCATCGAGGTCACCATGAGCTTGGACAGCACGCGGAGGTCGTCGGCCGACCAGTTCTCGGTGCCCGGGATGCGCGCGATGTCGGTGGCCAGCTCGCGCTCCACGAGCTCGATCTGGTGCCGCACGGCCTCCCGCACGGCCGGGGGACCGGCGACCCGCTCGCGGGCGATGAAGCCGAAGTGGGCACGCCGGGCGTCGACGTGCTCGGCGAGCACGTCCACCGAGCCGTCGATCAGCTCCTTCAGCGAGGGGTCCGGGCGCCGCACGTCGCGCAGGACCGCGCGCAGCGAGGCGAACGACTCGTCCACGAGCTCCAGGCCGAGTGCCTCGATCGACGCGAAGTGGCGGTAGAAGGCCGTCGGGACGATGCCGACGTCCTTCGCGACCTGTCGCAGCGACACGGCGACGAGGCTCGTGTCGGCCGACAGGTCCAGAGCCGTGTCGAGGATGGCCCGCCGGGTGCGCTCCTTGCGCTCCACCCGGCTGAGCGTTCCCTCCCCAGGCGCAGCAACCATGCGGACCACTGTACGCGGATCGTCGTGTCGCTGATCACTCGGAGCACGCGTGTACCACGCGGCGCCGGCGCACCACGCAGCGGTGTGGCCACGAGCACGTCCGGTACGGGTTGACGGCCCGCCTCGACTGCCACCACCCTGGAGTACAAGCGTTCACCGAAGACAGGGATGAGGAGAACATGTCTGCTCCGAGCAACCTGGCGACGAGCATCCTGAGGTCCCGTGCGCTCGCCGCGCTGACCTCCCCGCACGGCGTCGACCGCTACCTCGAGCTGGTCAACCCGATGTGGGCGGCGACCGAGGTCCGCGCCCGGCTGGTGACCAAGGAGGTCGAGGTCGACGTCGAGGGCCACCCCCGCGTCGCCACCCTCACCCTCCAGCCCACCTCGACCTGGGCCGGACACCGCGCCGGACAGCACCTGCAGGTCGGCGTCGAGATCGGCGGCGCTCGCCGCACGACACGGGTGTTCAGCATCTCCAGCCCCGACTCGCGCCGTGGCGACCGCTTCACCATCACGCTCCGGGCCAACCCGGACGCGCCCGCGGGGCGGGGCGTGTCCCGCTACCTCGTCGAGGAGGCGCAGCCCGGCGAGATCCTGCACCTGAGCCAGGCCGAGGGCGAGTTCGTGCTCCCGGACCGCGTCCCGGAGCACATCCTGCTGATCTCCGGCGGGTCCGGCATCACACCGGTGATGTCGATGCTGCGCTCGCTGCAGCGCCGTACCCACCGCGGTCGGGTCACCTTCCTGCACTACGCCCAGTCGCCCGAGCACCAGATCTTCGCCGAGGAGCTCGCCGAGGTGGCGCGCACGGGCTACGGCGTGGACGTGCACCTGCTGAACCCCGAGCTGGGCGACCCGAACCTGTCGCCGGCGTACCTCGAGCGTCTCGTGCCCGGCTACCGCGACGTCCCCACCTGGGCCTGCGGACCGGCGCCCATGGTCGAGGCCGTGCGGGCGGCGTACGACGGCTCCGAGGCGCTGCACGTCGAGTACTTCAAGCCCCCGCGGACCAGCGGGGAGGCCGGCGGCGAGGTCGCGTTCACGCGGAGCGGCGTCAGCGGCGCCAACTCCGGCGCGCCCCTCCTCGAGCAGGCGGAGGCCCTCGGGCTGACCCCGGAGTACGGCTGCCGCATGGGCATCTGCTTCTCCTGCGTGGCCCGCAAGACCGACGGCACCGTCCGCAACGTCGTCTCCGGCGAGACCTCCTCGCTGCCCGACGAGGAGATCCGGATCTGCGTGAGCGCCCCCGAGGGCGACTGCACGGTCGACCTCTGAGCCACCCCCACCCGATCCAGCCCGACCGACTCCACGAGAACGGAAGGACCACCCCCATGAGCACCGACACCATCGAGCCCGACGTCGCCACGCAGGCCCCCGCGGCCGGCGGGACGGCGCAGGAGCGGACGCGGACGAAGCGCGCGCGCCGCGCGGCCACGAGCAAGGCCAGCGCGGAGACCGTCCCCGCGCTCAGCCCCGAGCAGCTCGAGAGCTTCGGCGAGGAGATGGACGCCATCCGCCGCCGCATCCTCGACGACCTCGGCGAGGAGGACGCGACCTACATCCGCACCGTGGTGAAGGCCCAGCGGGGCTTCGAGGTCGCCGGCCGCGCGCTGTTCTACCTGCCCCCGGCCTGGCCCCTGGCCGTGGCGTCGCTGAGCGTGTCGAAGATCCTCGACAACATGGAGATCGGCCACAACGTCATGCACGGCCAGTACGACTGGATGGGTGACCCGGGCCTGAACTCCCGCATGTACGAGTGGGACAACGTCTGCCCCAGCGAGCAGTGGAAGAACTCCCACAACTACATCCACCACACCTTCACCAACATCCTCGGCAAGGACCGGGACATCGGGTACGGCGTGCTCCGCATGGACGAGGACCAGAAGTGGCACCCCTACTACCTCGGGAACCCGCTCTACGCCTTCCTGCTGATGGTGTTCTTCGAGTGGGGCGTCGCGCTGCACGACCTCGAGGTCGAGAACATCGTGGCCGGCAAGCGCAGGATCGAGGAGAACGCGGCCCTCCACGCCGGCATCATGCGCAAGGTCAAGAAGCAGGCGGTCAAGGACTACCTGCTCTTCCCGGCGCTGACCGGTCCGCTGTTCCCGGCGACCCTCGCGGGCAACGCGGTGGCCAACCTGGTCCGCAACGTGTGGGCGTTCAACATCATCTTCTGCGGCCACTTCCCGACCGGCGTGGCCACCTTCACCCAGGAGGAGTGCGAGGGCGAGACCCGCGGCCACTGGTACTACCGCCAGCTGCTCGGGTCGGCCAACATCACCGGCGGCTCGCTGTTCCACCTGATGACGGGCAACCTGTCGCACCAGATCGAGCACCACCTGTTCCCGGACATCCCGGCGCGCCGCTACCCGGAGATCGCCCGCGAGGTCCGCGAGATCTGCCAGCGCTACGGGCTGCCCTACAACACCGGTCCGCTGGGCAAGCAGCTGTTCAGCGTGGCGCGCAAGATCTGCCGCATGGCGCTGCCCGACCGCACGCCCGCGGCTGCCGCGGCGCCGGTCGCCGGGACGGACGCCGCCCCCGCGGCCGCCGCCTGAGCGCACCCGCGACCGCCCACGCGGGCCCGGCGTCGAGCACGGCTCGACGCCGGGCCCCCCGCGTTGGGAGGATGGAGCCATGGACGAGCAGCTCAGCAAGTCCGAGATCCGCAAGGACGCCGTGCAGACCGCGGTCGAGGCGACCGCGGGGACCGTCGGACAGGTCGCGACCATCCTCACCGGCGCCGTGCGTGACGTCGCCTCGGCCGTGGGCGGCCTGGCGACCGAGATGTTCGAGATCCGCGAGGCCGCCCGGCGGGCCGCCGAGCACGCGGCGGACGCCCCCGACGAGCGGGACTGACGACCCGCGTGGCGGCGGCGCCACGTCCCCGACCTCCGGTCGGTGGATCCGCGCGACGTGAGCCGGCTCCGTCGCGTCGACGTCCCGACGACGTCCTGCGTCAGTCGTCGGGGTCGTCGAGACGTGCCAGCCAGGTGGCCAGCGTCTCGATCGCCGACTCCTGCTCGGGGTGCGCGTCGACGTACTCGCGCAGGCGCTCGGCAAGCCAGGCGAGGGTGACCTCCTCGTCACCCCGCCTGGCCTCGAGCTCCTCGATGCCGCGATCGGTGAAGTACACGGTGGCCGTGCTCCCTCAGGCGTCGCCGAACGCGCGCGCGACCAGGTCCTTCTGCTCGTCGGTGTGGCGCTTGAGCGTGCCCACCGACGGCGACGTGGAGGCCTCGCGGGTGACCGGCTCGACGGTGACGTCGAGGTGGGGCCACACGTTGAGCTGGTAGTTCGGCCACGGGCCCATGTTGAGGGGCTCGTCCTGGACCCAGCGCACGGCCTTCAGGTTCGGGTAGCGACGGATCTCGTCGGCGATCTCCTCGAGCGGACGCGGGTAGAGCTGCTCCACCCGGCCGAGGGCGAAGGTCTCGCCGTCCTCGCGCTTGGCGCGCTCCACCACGAGGTCCCACGACACGCGTCCCGACGACAGCAGCAGCGTGGTGACCGCCTCGGCGTCCGCGCCGTCGTCCCCGATGAAGGGACGGAAGGTGCCGCTGGTGAACTCCTCCGGCTGCGACATCGCCTCCTTGCGACGCAGCAGCTGCTTCGGGGTGAACACCACCATCGGGCGGTGGTGGTCCTCGAAGGCGTGGCGGCGCAGCAGGTGGAAGTACGACGCGGAGCTCGAGGGCTGCGCGACCACGAAGGCGTCGTCGGCCGTCATCGTCAGGAACCGCTCGATGCGCGCCGAGGAGTGGTCCGGGCCCTGGCCCTCGTAGCCGTGGGGGAGCAGCAGCACGACGCCCGACTGCTGGTTCCACTTCGTCTCGCCGGCGGTGATGAACTCGTCGATGATGGTCTGCGCGCCGTTGACGAAGTCGCCGAACTGCGCCTCCCACAGCGTGAGCGCCTCGGGCCGCGCCACCGAGTAGCCGTACTCGAAGCCGAGTGCGGCGTACTCGCTGAGCAGCGAGTCGTAGATGAAGAACTTGGCCTGGTCCTCGGTGAGGTTGGCCAGGGGCACCCACTCGTCGGCGTTCTGGCGGTCGATGATCGTCGCGAACCGCTGCACGAACGTGCCGCGCCGCGAGTCCTGGCCCGCCAGCCGCACCGGTCGGCCGTCCATCAGCAGGGAGCCGAAGGCGATGATCTCGCCGGCGCCCCAGTCGATCGGCCCGTCGGTGATCGCCGCGGCCCGGCGCTGCAGCTGCGGCAGCACCTTCGGGTGCACCGTGAAGCCCTCGGGCGGGGTGATGTAGGCGTCCGAGATCCGCTTCAGCACCTCGGGGCTCACCGCGGTGGCCATCTCGCCGGTCGGCTTGTCCGGGTAGTCGGGCACGGTGGTCCACTCGCTCGGCGGCTCCTTGCCGGCCTCGCGCACCTCGTTGAAGACGCCCTCGAGCTTGGCCTGGTAGTCCCGCAGGACCTCCTCGGCCTCCTCGACGGTGATGTCGCCACGACCGATCAGGGACTCGGTGTAGAGCTTGCGCACCGAGCGCTTCTGCTCGATCAGGTCGTACATCAGCGGCTGCGTGTACGACGGGTCGTCGCCCTCGTTGTGCCCGCGCCGGCGGTAGCAGACGAGGTCGATGACGACGTCCTTCTGGAAGGCCTGGCGGTACTCGAACGCGAGCTGGGCCACCCGGATGCAGGCCTCGGGGTCGTCGCCGTTGACGTGGAAGATCGGCGCCTGCACCATCCGTGCGACGTCGGTGCAGTAGAGCGTCGAGCGCGACGAGCCGGGGGAGGTGGTGAACCCGACCTGGTTGTTGACGACGACGTGGATCGTGCCGCCGGTGCGGTAGCCGCGCAGCTGGGAGAGGTTCAGCGTCTCCGCGACCACGCCCTGACCGGCGAACGCCGCGTCGCCGTGCACGAGCAGCGGGAGCACCGGGTAGAACTCGGCGCCCCGGTCGAGGACGTCCTGCTTGGCGCGTGCGATGCCCTCGAGGACCGGGTCGACCGCCTCGAGGTGCGAGGGGTTGGCCGCGACCGAGACCTTCACGGTCTCCCCGCCGCCGGACACGAACTCGCCCTCCGCGCCCAGGTGGTACTTGACGTCTCCCGACCCCTGGACCGTGCGCGGGTCGATGTTGCCCTCGAACTCGCGGAAGATCTGGGAGTACTTCTTGCCGACGATGTTGGCGAGCACGTTCAGGCGACCGCGGTGGGCCATGCCGATCGCGACCTCGTCGAGCCCGGCCTTGGCGGCGGCCTCGCAGATCTCGTCGAGCACCGGGATCGTGGTCTCGCCGCCCTCGAGGCTGAAGCGCTTCTGCCCGACGAACTTCGTCTGGAGGAACGTCTCGAACGCCTCGGCCTGGTTGAGCTTCAGCAGGATCCGCAGCTGCTCCTCGCGGGGCGGCTTGGTGTGGGGCTGCTCGACGCGCTCCTGGATCCAGCGGCGCTGCTCGGGGTCCTGGATGTGCATGTACTCGATGCCGGTCGTGCGGCAGTAGGAGTCACGCAGGATCCCCAGGATCGAGCGGAGCTTCATGAACCGGCGGCCCTCGCCGCCGAACGAGCCGGTGGCGAACTCGCGGTCGAGGTCCCACAGCGTCAGGCCGTGGTTCTCGACCTCGAGGTCGGGGTGGCTGCGCTGCCGGTACTCGAGCGGGTCGGTGTCGGCCATCATGTGGCCCCGCACCCGGTAGGCGTGGATGAGCTCGAGGATCCGCGCCTGCTTGGAGATCTCGTCGTCGTGGGTCTGCGGGACGTCGCGGGCCCACCGGATGGGCTCGTAGGGGATCCGCAGCGACCGGAAGATGTCGTCGTAGAAGCCGTCCTCGCCCAGCAGGAGCTGGTGGACGGTGCGCAGGAACTCGCCGGACTGCGCGCCCTGGATGACGCGGTGGTCGTACGTCGAGGTCATGGTCATGACCTTGCTGACGGCCGCCTGGGCCAGCGCGGTCTCCGAGGTCCCCTGGAACTCGGCGGGGTACTCCATCGCGCCGACGCCGATGATCGCGCCCTGGCCCTTGACCAGGCGCGGGACCGGGTGGTTGGTGCCCAGGCCCCCGACGTTGGTCAGCGAGACCGTCGTGCCCTGGAAGTCGGTCACGGCCAGCTTGTTGTCGCGGGCCTTGGTGACGAGGTCCTCGTACGCCGTCCAGAACGCGGCGAAGTCCATGTCCTCGCAGGACTTGACGGAGGGGACCAGCAGCTGGCGGGTGCCGTCGGGCTTCTTGATGTCGATGGCCAGACCCAGGTTGACGTGGGCGGGCTCGATCATCGTGGGCTTGCCGTCGACCTCGGCGTAGCCGACGTTCATCGCGGGGATCGCCTTCAGCGCCCGGACGAGGGCGAAGCCGATGATGTGGGTGAACGACACCTTGCCGCCGCGCGCGCGGGCGAGGTGGTTGTTGATGACGGTGCGGTTGTCCCAGAGGAGCTTGACCGGGACCGAGCGGACCGAGGTGGCCGTGGGGACGGTCAGCGACTCGTCCATGTTCTTGGCGGTGCGGGCGGGCGCGCCGCGCATGGTCGTGAACGTCGGCTCGTCGTTCGCGGGGGCGGCCGCGGGCTCGGCGGCGGCCTTCTTGGCGGCGGGTGCGGACTTCTTCGCGGCGGCGGCGGGCGCGGACTTCTTCGCGGCGGCGGGCGCGGGCTTCGTCGTGGCGGGGGCGGGCGCGGCCTTCTTGGCGGCGGGGGCGGGCGCGGGCTTCGTCGCGGCGGGCTTCGGCTCGGCCGTGCCCGACCCGGCGCCGGACCCGTTGCTGGCCGACCCGTTGCCGGCGGCACCGTTGGTGGCCGACCCGTTGCCCTGGTGGCCGGCGAAGTAGTCGCGCCACGCGCCGTCGACGCTCTGGGGATCCTGGTCGTAGCGCTCGCGCATCTCGTCGACGAGCCACTCGTTGGCCCCGAAGTCGGAGTCGGAGGGGCCGGAGGTGCGGGGGGAGGAGGATGAGGTCGGGGAGGACCCTCGGGACTGCGGCACGGCTGAGATCGCCTCTTCCGGGTGAGCGCGACGAACGGGAGGTCTGGTGGCCAGGCTAGTCCCAACCGATCCGAGATGTCGCGACGGCGTCGGGCGTGGGGTCCGTGTGACGGACCCCACGCCCGGTGGTCGGTGGGTGGTGCCACCCGGGGGTCGCGGTGACCCCCGGGTGGGCACGTCAGCCGCGGATGAAGTCCGCGTCCACCACGCCGAAGTTCAGCGTGACCGGCTCGAGGCCGGGGCTGATGAGGTTGGGCAGGTACTTGACGCGGATCGCGGTGACCTCCGCGCCGTAGAAGCCCTGCTCGACGATCGCACGGGTGACCTGGACACGTCCCTCGTCGTAGTTCCGGGTGCGGCCCGGACGGGGCAGCGTGACCTCCCGGCCGCTGATCAGCAGCGCGCCCACCGAGGACGTCACGGTGCGCTTGACCCGCTTGCTGCCCTTCTTCGCGAAGTTCCCGTCGACGGTGACCTTGGCGTCGATGTCGCGGATGGTGACCGTGGGCAGCAGGGGGCTGAGCTCGTCCGGGACGATCTGCACGTTGCCGACGCTGTGGCGGCCGAAGCCCGAGCCGTTGCTGCCGCGCTGGACGCCGCGCTGGCGGGCGACCGCGTCGCTGATGTCGACCACGACGGGGGCGACGATGCCGCTGGTCTCCCGCCGGAAGGTCTGCACCGTGTTCTGCGTGCCCTCGCACGGGATCGTGCGGCGGTTGGTGGCGCCGACGCCGATCAGGTCGTTGACCAGCGAGCCCTCGAGCGCCTGGGAGCTGATGCCCAGCACGCCCGCGGTGGCGCCCTTCCCGATGCGCGCGTACGCGTCGCCGACGGTCACGTCCGCGAGGTTGCCCACGAGCAGCTGGATCCGCAGGCCCGAGACCTGCGAGACCGCGCTGCGGCCCCGGGTGATCTGGGGCTGCTCGTCGCCGAGCGAGATGCGCGCGAGGCCCGGGATCTCGATCGGCTGGTCCTGCTCCTCGAGCACGCGGATGACCTGGTTGACCCCGCCGCCGATGGCGTCGAGCAGGTCGCCCAGCGGACCGGTGCCGCCGGAGACCCCCGTGATGTCGAGGCCCTCGAAGGTGAAGGACTGCTGGGCGCCCAGGGTGCGGCCGTTGTTGAAGGCGTTGGCCTCGGCCTTCAGGCCGGTGATCGCGAGCCCCGGGCCGGTGCCGGCGCCGACGGTGACCTTGGCGATGGTCGTCGTGGCGCGCACGCCGACCTTGGTGCCGCTCTTGTACGTGCGGTTGCGGCTGCGGACGCCCTGCAGGTCGATGAAGTCGCCGACCGGGACGGTCAGCGCCTCGGACGTCGTCTGCCGGCCGAGCGTGCGGGTGCAGGAGGTGTTGGCGAACCCGAGCCGCACCGGGCGCAGGTCGACGTTCTGGGTGCGGACGTAGGCCCCCAGGGACCGGGCGTTCATGCCGAGGTCGACGCGTTGGCGCGCCTCGGCGTCGGCGGCCTGCGCGGGGGCCGCGGTCAGGACCACGGCCCCGGCGACGCCGGCGGCCATGGCGGTGGTGGCGGCGAGTGCGCCCCGGACGGTCTTTCTCATGCAGTGCTCCCCAAGTCTGTGGCACGAGCGTCCTCGCCGAGCCGAGGTTGCCGTCCCGGTCTGTCGAACCGATGTGTGACGCGAGTGATCAGGTGCGATCCATGGATATCGCAACCAACCGGCGAAATTCGCGTTTTGTCGAAGAAGTCTGGTAGTGGATCTTTCAACCAGGGACCCGCCCGGTGCGAGGGGTGCCCGAGGGGGGTCTCGGCGGAGCGTGCCAGGGTGGCGGTCCCGTTTCGCGACAAAACCAATAAAGTCACTCGGGTTAAGCCGCCTGGCGGCGCCACCGACCTCCCCGAGGAGACCCCCGTGAGCATCGACGCCTCCCCGACACGCGCCCGGGGCGCGACGTCCGCGCGCCCCGTCCGACCCGTCCGCCCCGGCTCGCCCGAGCTGACCGCCCTGCTCGCTGAGATCGCGGTCGGCGCCGACGTGCGCGACCGCGACCTCGTCGCGCCGCACGAGCAGGTCGCGCGGGTCCGCGAGGCCGGGCTCGGCCGGCTCCGGGTGCCGGTGGCCGAGGGCGGGGCCGGAGCGAGCCTGCGCGAGTTCTTCGCCACCCTCATCGACCTCGCCGAGGCCGACTCCAACGTCGCGCACATCCTGCGGACGCACTACTGGTTCGTGGAGCAGCAGCTCGTGGCGACCGACCCGGCCTCGCGCGCCCGCGGGATCGGGCTGGTCGTCGCCGACCAGCTCGTCGGCAACGGCTTCAGCGAGAAGAGCACCCACGCGGTGGGCCTGCACTTCGACACCACCCTGACGCCCCACCCCGACGGCGGCTACCGCCTCGACGGCGAGAAGTTCTACTCGACGGGCACCCTGTACTGCGACCACACCCAGATCTGGGCCCGGACCGGCGAGCACCGCATCGCCGGGGCCGTGGTCCCGGTCGACCGCGAGGGCGTCACCGTCGAGGACGACTGGGACGGGTTCGGGCAGCGGCTCACCGCCACCGGCACGACACGGCTGGTCGACGTCGTGGTGCACCCCGACGAGTTCTTCGACCTCGGCGACCCCGACGACCAGCCCACGGGCTACCTGGGTGCGTTCCTCCAGCTCTACCTCCAGGCCGTGACCGTCGGCATCCTGCGCAGCACCCGCAACGACGCCGTGGCGCTCGTGCGCCGCCGGGCCCGCAACTTCAGCCACGCCGTCAGCGGGTCGCCTGCCGAGGACCGCCAGGTGCTGCAGGTGGTGGGCGAGATCGAGGCCGACGTGTTCGCGGCCGAGGCGATCGTCCTGGCTGCGGCCGACGCGATCGACGCGGCGTACGCCTCCGTCGTCGACGGGCTGCCGGACCCGGTCGTCGCCGAGCGGGCCCAGCTCGCCGCCGCCTCGGCGAAGGTCGCCGTCGACCGGTTCTCCTACGCCACCGCGGCCAAGCTGTTCGACGTCGGCGGCGCCTCGGCGACCCAGCGGGTGCACAACCTGGACCGCCACTGGCGCAACGCGCGGGTCGCCTCGACCCACAACCCGACCTTCCTGAAGGCCTCGGCCATCGGGGACCACCTCGTCAACGGGGCCTCGTTCCCCGCCAACGCCTACTTCTGAGCGGGGGTACGACGTGTCCTCCGTCGGGCTGCTCTTCGTGGGCGCCGCGCTCTTCGTCAACGGTCTGCTCTTCCTGGGGCGCACCGACCCGCGCACGGCCGGGGTGCTCAACCTGTTCGTCGGCGCCCTGCAGACCGCGATCCCGTTCCTGACGCTGGCGACCACCACCGACCCCGACCAGGTCCTGGCCGCGGCCGGGGTCTTCATGTTCGGCTTCACCTACCTCTACGTCGGTGTCACCAACCTGGCGGGCCTCACCGGCACGGGCCTGGGCTGGTACTCCGCGTGGGTGTCGCTGATGGCCGCGGGCTTCGCCGTGACGCAGGTGGTCCGCTACGACGACCCCGCGACCGCGCTGCTGTGGGCGCAGTGGTCGGTGCTGTGGGGCGTGTTCTTCGTCGTCATCGCGCTGGGCCGGGACCGGTGGACCGCGGTCGCGGGGTGGCTGACGCTGGTCATGGCGTTCACGACCTGCACCGTGCCGGCGTTCGCCGCGCTCCTCGGCCTGGCGGTGCCGCTGTGGGTCGTCGCCGCCTCCGTCGTCGCGACGGCCGTCGGCATCGCCCCCCTGGTGGTGCGCACGGCCACCCGGCGCCCGCCGCAGGGCGAGCCGTCGGCGGCACCGTCCGCGCCCACGGGCCCCGAGCTCGTCGCGACGGTGCGCTGAGGTCCGTCGACGCGCAGGAGCACGAACGG
>NZ_BAAAMY010000014.1:57813-184427 GCF_039529515.1 Nocardioides lentus | reverse complement strand
TTCGTCGTGGTGCGGTGGTACCCCCGGCAGGATTCGAACCTGCGCTTCCGCCTCCGGAGGGCGGCGCTCTATCCCCTGAGCTACGGGGGCTCGGACGTGCGGAGACCAACCTACCGTCCCCGGGCGCCGGGTCGAAACGCGACCTCGCCCGGACCCCGGTGCGTCGGAGGTCGTGAGACTCGCCGCCGGTGGGTCCGCGGGCCGTCGATACCCTTGACCGGTGACCCCCGAACAGCTGTCGACCGCCGTCCACGACGTCCTGGGCGGACTCGTGGAGCGACGCGTCCTGACGCTGCCCGACGGGCTGCCCGCGCGGGTCACGGTCGAGCGACCGCGTCAGGCGGGCCACGGCGACTGGGCGACGAACGTCGCGCTCCAGCTCGCCAAGAAGGCCGGCACCACACCACGCGAGCTCGCCGAGCTCGTGGCCGCCGACCTGCGGGAGGTGCCCGGTGTCGGCGCGGTCGAGATCGCGGGTCCCGGCTTCCTCAACATCACCGTCGACGCCGGCGCGCAGGCCGCGCTGGCGGCCGACATCGTCGCCGCGGGGGCGTCGTACGGGTCCTCGCGGACGCTGGCCGGCCAGCGGGTCAACGTCGAGTTCATCTCGGCCAACCCCACCGGCCCGCTGCACCTCGGCCACACCCGGTGGGCCGTCGTCGGCGACGCGATCGCGCGGGTGCTCGCCGCGGCGGGCGCCACCGTGGACCGCGAGTTCTACATCAACGACCGCGGCAACCAGATGAACCTGTTCGGTGCCTCCGTCGAGGCCCGCGCCCTGGGCGAGGACGTCCCGGAGAACGGCTACCACGGCGGGTACGTCGCCGACGTGGCCGCGCAGGTCGTCGCGGAGCACCCGGGGATCCTCGAGCTCGCGGGCGACGAGCGCACGACCGCCTTCCGCGAGGCCGGCTACGCCGTGCAGCTGCGCCAGCAGCGCGAGCAGCTGGAGCGCTTCGGCACGCACTTCGACGTGTGGTTCTCCGAGCGCTCCCTGCACGAGGGCCAGGACGTCGTGTCGAGCCTCGAGAAGCTGCGCGCGCAGGGCCACCTCTTCGACGCCGACGGCGCGCTGTGGATGCGCACCACCGACTTCGACGACGACAAGGACCGCGTCCTGGTCAAGTCCGACGGCGACCTCACCTACTTCGCCTCCGACACCGCCTACTACGTCGACAAGCGGCGTCGCGGTTTCGACGTGTGCATCTACCTGCTCGGGGCCGACCACCACGGCTACGTCAACCGGCTGCGGGCGATGGCGGCTTGCGCGGGCGACGACCCGGACCGCAACATCGAGGTCCTCATCGGCCAGCTGGTGAAGATCATGAAGGACGGCGAGGAGCTCAAGCTGTCCAAGCGCGCGGGCACGCTGGTCACCCTCGAGGAGCTCGTGGACCTCATCGGCACCGACGCGCTGCGCTACACGCTCTCGCGCTACCCGGCCGACTCCCCGCTGACGCTCGACGTCGCCGAGATGACGAAGCAGACCTCCGACAACCCGGTCTTCTACGTCCAGTACGCCCACGCCCGGGTCGCCTCGCTGCTGCGCAACGCCGCCGACCTCGGGCTGTCCGTGGACCCGGAGGGCTTCGACCCCTCGCTGCTGACCCACGAGAAGGAGGGGGCGCTGCTGCGCACGCTCGCCGAGCTGCCCCGCATCGTGGCGAGCGCCGCCGAGCTGCGCGAGCCGCACCGTGTCGCGCGCTACCTCGAGGAGCTGGCCGGCGACTACCACCGCTTCTACGACGCCTGCCGGGTGCTGCCCCAGGGGGACGAGGAGGCGGGCGACCTGCACCGCGCGCGCCTGGTCCTGGTCGGCGCGACCCGCACCGTGCTGGCCAACGGACTCGCGCTCCTGGGCGTCTCCGCGCCGGATCGGATGTAGTCGTGAGCACCACCCACGAGGCCGGCTGGGCCCACGCGACCGGCGCGCTGCGGGGGCCGTCGTGGCTGCGCGAGCCCGTCGACCCCAACGCCCTGGTGCCCCAGCTGTGGTCGGCGACGGCCCGTAAGGTCGACGGCGAGCTCGAGGTCGGCGGGGTCCGCCTGGCCGACCTGGCCGCCGAGCACATGACCCCGGCGTACGTGCTGGACGAGGCGGACCTGCGGGGCCGGGCGGTGGCCTTCCGCGACGCCTTCGCCGGCTGGGACGTCTACTACGCCGCCAAGGCGTTCTGGTGCACCGCGGTGGCGCGCTGGATGGCCGAGGACGGCCTCCACGTGGACTGCTGCTCGCCCGGCGAGCTCACGGTGGCCCTGCGCGGCGGCGTGGACCCCGCCCGCATCGAGTACCACGGCAACAACAAGACCGTCCCCGAGCTGCGCCGCGTCGTGGCCGCCGGGGTCGGCCGCGTGGTCGTCGACTCGCTCACCGAGGTCGGTCGGGTCGCCGCGGTCGCCCGGGACCTCGGGGTCGTCCAGGGGGTCATGGTGCGGGTCACCCCCGGCGTCGAGGCCCACACCCACGAGTACATCGCCACCGCCCACGAGGACCAGAAGTTCGGGCTCTCCATCACCACCGGCGCCGCCCTCGAGGCCGTACGACGGGTCCACGCCGAGGACTCGCTGGCGCTGCGGGGCCTGCACTCCCACATCGGCAGCCAGATCTTCGACGCCTCCGGCTTCGAGGTCGCCGCCCGCCGGGTGCTGGCGCTGCACGCACGGGTCCGCGACGAGCTGGGCGTCGAGATGCCCGAGCTCGACCTCGGAGGCGGGTTCGGCATCGCGTACACGACGCAGGACGACCCGGCCACGCCCGAGAGCCTGGCCGCGGACCTCGGCCGCATCGTCGACGCCGAGCTGCGCGCGCTGGGCCTCGCCCGGCCCCGGCTGTCCATCGAGCCGGGCCGGGCGATCGCCGGTCCGGCGACCTGCACGCTCTACACGGTCGGCACCGTCAAGCCGGTGACCCTCGACGCGGGCGCCGTGCGGACCTACGTCTCCGTCGACGGCGGCATGAGCGACAACGTCCGCACCGCCCTGTACGACGCCGACTACTCCTGCACCCTGGCCGCCCGCGCGAGCGACGCCCCGCCGGTGCTGGCGCGCGTGGTCGGCAAGCACTGCGAGGCCGGCGACGTGGTGGTCAAGGACGAGTTCCTTCCCGCCGACGTCGCGCCCGGCGACCTGCTGGCGGTCCCCGCGACGGGTGCCTACTGCCGCTCGATGGCGAGCAACTACAACCACTCGCTGCGCCCTCCGGTGGTCGCGGTGCGGGACGGGGTCGCGCGCGTCGTCGTCCGGCGGGAGACTGAGGACGACCTGCTGGCGACCGACGTCGGCAACCACGCGCCCGCCCCGACACCCGGGACGGCGCTCGGGACGGCGCACGACGGAGGAGACCAGTGAGCGTGCAGGCGGGGCGTCCGGTGCGGGTGGCCGTGCTGGGGTGCGGGTCCGTGGGCTCGCAGGTGGTGCGGCTGCTGCGCGACCAGGCCGACGACCTGGCGGCCCGGGTGGGCGCCCCGGTCGAGCTGGTCGGGGTCGCGGTGCGCCGCCTCGACGCGCCCCGCGAGGTCGAGGTGCCCGCCGGGCTGCTGACCACGGACGCCGAGTCGCTGGTGACGCGCGAGGACGTCGACGTCGTGGTCGAGGTGATCGGCGGCATCGAGCCCGCACGCAGCCTGATCCTGGCGGCCCTCGAGGGTGGCGCGAGCGTGGTCAGCGCCAACAAGGCGCTGCTCGCCGAGGACGGCCCCACCCTCTACGAGGCGGCCGCGAAGGCCGGCCGCGACCTCCACTACGAGGCCGCCGTGGCCGGGGCCATCCCGATCCTCCGCCCGCTGCGCGAGTCCCTCGCGGGCGACAACGTCACCCGCGTGCTCGGGATCGTCAACGGCACCACCAACTTCATCCTCGACAAGATGGACTCCTCCGGCGCGGGCTTCACCGAGGCGCTCGAGGAGGCCCAGGAGCTCGGGTACGCCGAGGCCGACCCCACCGCGGACGTCGAGGGGTTCGACGCCGCCTCGAAGGCGGCGATCCTCGCGTCGCTGGCGTTCCACACCCGGGTCACCGCCGCGGACGTGCACCGCGAGGGGATCTCCGAGGTCTCCGCCGCCGACGTCGCCTCGGCCCGCGACATGGGCGCGGTGGTCAAGCTGCTGGCGATCTGCGAGCTCATCGACACCCCGGACGGGCAGGCCGTCGCCGCCCGCGTGCACCCCGCCATGATCCCGCGCAGCCACCCGCTCGCCTCCGTGCGCGAGGCCTACAACGCCGTGTTCACCGAGTCCGAGGCCGCCGGACAGCTGATGTTCTACGGCCCCGGCGCGGGCGGTGCGCCCACCGCCTCCGCGGTGCTGGGAGACCTCGTCACGGTGGCCCGCAACCGCCTCGCCGGCATCCGCGGCGCGGGGGAGTCGGCGTACGCCGACCGCGAGGTGCTGCCGATGGGCCAGACCCGCACCCGCTACCACGTCGCGATCGACGTCGAGGACCGCGCGGGTGTGCTCGCCTCGGTGGCCCTCGCCTTCGCCGAGCACGACGTCTCGATCCAGACCGTCCGCCAGGAGGGTCGCGGCGACGAGGCCCAGCTCGTCGTCGTCAGCCACCGCGCGAGTGACGCCCAGCTGTCGGCGACCGTCGAGCACCTGCGCGGCATGGACATCGTCCGCGACGTCACCTCGGTGATGCGCGTGGAGGGAGAACCGGAATGACCGTCCTCGACACCGGCTCGGCGCCCCAGGGGCGCGGCCGCACCGGCGGCGTCGCCCGCACCCGGCAGTGGCGCGGGGTGATCGAGGAGTACCGCGACCTCCTCGACCTGCCCAGCGGGCTGGCGGCCGTGACCCTGCGCGAGGGCGGCACCCCCCTGGTCCGCTCCGACTGGCTCTCCGGGCTGTCGCACGCCGAGGTCTGGCTCAAGGTCGAGGGCGACAACCCGACGGGGTCCTTCAAGGACCGCGGCATGACCACCGCCATCTCGCTCGCCCGGCACGAGGGCGCCGAGGCCGTGGTCTGCGCCTCGACCGGCAACACCTCGGCCTCGATGGCGGCCTACGCCGCGCGAGCCGGCCTCAAGCCGCTGGTCCTGGCCCCCGAGGGCAAGATCTCGGCGGCGAAGATGGCGCAGGCCGTCGTCCACGGCGCGCAGGTGATCAGCGTCCGCGGCTACTTCGACGACTGCCTGATGCTGGCCCGCGACCTCGCGGACCGCTACCCGGTCGCGCTGGTCAACTCGGTCAACCCGGTGCGCCTGGAGGGTCAGAAGACGGGCGCCTTCGAGATCGTCGACTTCCTCGGTGACGCCCCGGACGTGCACGTCCTGCCCGTCGGGAACGCCGGCAACATCTCGGCGTACTGGCTCGGCTACACGCAGTACGCCGAGTGGGGTGCCTCGACCCGCCGGCCCGAGATGCGCGGCTTCCAGGCCGCGGGCGCGGCGCCGCTGGTCTCGGGCGAGCCGGTGCGGGACCCGGACACCCGGGCCACCGCGATCCGCATCGGCAACCCCGCCTCCTGGCACCTCGCCGTCGCCGCGGCGGAGCAGTCCGGCGGCGGTTTCGCCGCGGTCACGGACGAGCAGATCCTCTCCGCCCAGCACCAGCTGGCCCGCCACGACGGCGTCTTCGTCGAGCCCGCCTCGGCGGCCGGTGTCGCCGGCATGCTCGCGGACCTGGCCTCGGGCCCCGAGGCCCTGGGTCGCTGGGAGGCGCGGACCGTGGTGGTCACCGTGACCGGCCACGGCCTGAAGGACACCGCGACCGCGCTCGAGCCGGTCGGCGACATCGTCGACGTGGTCGTCGACCCCGACGCCGACGAGGCCGCGGCCGCTGCCGGGCTCGCCTGAGCCCGGTGTCCGCGCCCTTCCGCTCCGGCCCGGTCACCGTCCGGGTCCCGGCCACCTCCGCCAACCTCGGGCCGGGCTTCGACAGCCTCGGCCTCGCGCTGGCGCTGCACGACGAGCTCACGGCCGAGGTCGCGCCCCGGCTGACGGTGGAGGTCGAGGGGGAGGGGGCCGAGGACGTGCCGCGCGACGAGCGGCACCTCGTGGTCCGGGCGCTGCACGCGGGGCTCCGCGCGGCCGGGGTCGAGGTGCCCGGGGTCGCGCTGCGCACCCGCAACGTCCTCCCGCACGGGCGCGGCCTCGGGTCCTCGTCGGCGGCCATCGTGGGCGGCCTGGTCCTGGCCCGCGGGCTGCTCGAGGACGGCTCCGCCCTCGACGACGACCTGCTGCTCGACCTCGCCACCGAGCTCGAGGGACACCCCGACAACGTCGCGCCCGCCCTGCTCGGCGGCTTCGTCGTCTCCGGGACCGGCACGGGTGCGGACGCCCGCGCCTTCGCGGTGCCGTCGCCGGTGGCCCCCGGGGTGTCGGCCGTCGTCCTGGTGCCGCCGGGCGCGGTCGCCACGACCGCCGCCCGCGGCCTGCTCCCAGCCACCGTGCCCCACGCCGACGCCGCGACCAACGCGGGTCGCGCGGCCCTGCTCGTGGTGGCCCTGGGCCACCGCCCGGACCTGCTGCTGCGCGCCACCGAGGACCGGCTGCACCAGGAGCAGCGCGAGCCGGCCATGCCCGAGACCCTCCGGCTGGTCCACGCGCTGCGGGCCGACGGCGTGCCGGCGGTGGTCTCCGGCGCCGGGCCCACCGTCCTGGCCTTCGTCGGCGCTGGGGTGGGAGCCGCGGGCATCGACCCGCAGGACGTGATGGACCGCGGTCCGCGCGGGTGGGACGTCCACCACGTCGACGTGGGCGGGTCCGGCGCCGCCGTCCTCGCCGGGTGAGCGGCTGGTAGCGTCCGGGCCGTGGCGCCGGATCCCGGCGCCCACCGCCGGCCTCCAGCGCCGGCCCCGGACCCCGGCGCGCGGGCGCGCCGCACGCGATCACAGGAGCACCGGTGACCGAGTCAGGTGACACCGCCCCCGAGCCGAAGAAGCGCGGCGGGCTCAACGCGATGCGCATCGCGGACCTCAAGTCGATGGCTGCGGGCCTCGGCATCGCGGGGGCCGACGGCATGCGCAAGCCCCAGCTCGTCGAGGCGGTCCGCACCGCCCAGGGCGGCGGCCCGCGCCCGGCCCGCGGCGCCGACGCCGGGTCCTCGGCGGCCCCGACGGCGTCCGCGCCCGATCGCGCGTCCGAGCCCGCCTCCGCCTCCGCCCCCGAGCGCTCCTCCCGGGCGGAGCCGGAGCCGGTGGGGGAGTCGGAGCCGGAGGCCCCGCAGGAGCGGCGCCGGGCCCGCCAGCGCGAGTCCGTCGTGACCGACGCCTCCCGTCAGGACGCCTCCCGTCAGGACGCCGCGCGCCAGGAGCCGCCGAAGCGCGACGGCAAGGGCCAGGACGCCGGCAAGGGCCAGGACGGCGGCAAGGGCCAGGACGGCGGCAAGGGCCAGGACGGCGGCAAGGGCCAGGACGGCGGCAAGGGCCAGGACGGCGGCAAGGGCCAGCAGTCCGGGAAGCAGGGCAAGAACCAGCAGGGCAAGCAGAACCAGGCCCAGCAGGGCAAGAGCCAGCAGGGCCAGCAGAACCAGGCCCAGCAGGGCAAGAACCAGCAGGGCCAGGGCCAGCAGAACCAGGGCCAGCAGAACCAGGGCCAGCAGAACCAGGGCCAGCAGAACCAGGGCCAGCAGAACCAGGGCCAGCAGAACCAGGGCCAGCAGGGACCGTCGCAGGACCAGCAGCAGAAGCGTCAGCAGCAGGCCGACCGCGACGCGCAGGACGCCGAGGACGCCGCGGACCGCCGCGACGCCCAGGACGGCGACGACGGCGACGAGGCCGGCGGCTCGCGCCGCAGCCGTCGCCGTCGGGGCCGCGACAGCCGCGAGCCCGGACCGCGTCCGGGTCGTCGCAGCGAGCCCGACACCCAGGTCCTCGAGGACGACGTGCTCGTGCCGGCCGCGGGCATCCTCGACGTGCTCGAGAACTACGCCTTCGTGCGGACCAGCGGCTACCTGCCCGGCGTCGAGGACGTCTACCTGTCGCTGTCGCTGGTGCGGAAGTTCGGCCTGCGGCGGGGCGACGCGGTGCAGGGCCAGGTCCGCCAGCCCCGCGAGGGCGAGCGCCGCGAGAAGTTCAACCCGATGGTGCGCATCGACTCGGTCAACTCCCAGGACCCGGAGACCGCGCGGAGCCGGCCGGAGTTCGACGAGCTGACGGCCGTCCACCCGACCGAGCGGATCCGCCTCGAGACCGGCCCGGAGGACCTCACCGGCCGGGTGCTCGACCTGGTCGCGCCGATCGGCAAGGGCCAGCGCTGCCTCGTGCGGGCCTCGCCGCGCTCCGGCCGCACCGCGCTGCTGCAGTCGCTGTCGGGCTCGATCACCTCCAACTGCCCCGAGGCCCACCTGATGGTGGTGCTGCTCCACGAGCGTCCCGAGGAGATCACCGACTTCCGCCGCGCGGTGGCCGGGGAGGTCATCGCCTCCGGCTTCGACCGCCAGCCCGCCGACCACGTCGGCGTGGCCGAGCTCGCGGTCGAGCGGGCCAAGCGCCTGGTGGAGCTGGGCCACGACGTCGTCGTCCTGCTCGACGGGCTGACCCGCCTGGCGCGGGCGCACCACCAGGCGGGCACCGGCTCCGCGGGTCGCACCCTGCCCGGCGGGGTGGACGTGTCCGCCCTGCTGCCGCCCAAGCAGTTCTTCGGTGCCGCCCGGGCGCTCGAGCAGGGCGGGTCGCTGACCGTCATCGCGACCGCGTCGGTGGACCGCCACTCCGTCACCGACGCCGAGGTGGTCGACGAGCTCGAGGGCACCGCCAACGCGGAGGTCCACCTGTCCCGGACGCTCGCCGACGCGGGGCTGCACCCCGCCGTCGACGTCGCCGGCAGCGGCACCCGCCACGACGACCTGCTGCTCGGTGCCGAGGAGCGCGACGCCGTCACCCGGTTGCGCGCCCAGCTGGCGGCCCAGCCGGACGCGGCCGGTGCGCTCGGACTCCTGCTCGACCGGCTCCGCAGCACCCGGACCAACATCGAGCTGCTGACGCGGGCGACGAAGAACGGGCGCTGAATCGGCAAACACCTGACCCCCGGCCGTCCGGCCCGTACGATGGTCTGGACCGGTGAGGTGAGAGGACGGTGGGGTAGTGGCGCACATCGTGGTCGCGGACGACGACGCGGACATCCGTGAGCTCGTCGAGTTCAAGCTCACGACCATGGGGCACCGCGTCGTGGCGACCAGCGACGGCGCCGCGGCCCTGGACGCCATCCGCGCCGAGCGGCCCGACCTCGTGGTGCTCGACGTGATGATGCCGGGCATGTCCGGCCTGGAGGCCGTCGCCGAGATCCGTCGCGACCCGACCCTGGCCAACCTGCCCGTCATCCTGCTGACGGCCCGCGCCCAGGACAGCGACGTCGAGACCGGCCTGCACAGCGGCGCCGACCAGTACGTCACCAAGCCGTTCAGCCCCCGCGACCTGGCCGCCCGGGTCGAGGCCCTGCTCGGCGCTCCCGCCTGACGGGTCCGCCCGACGGCTCGGGAACAGGCGGGTTGGTGCCGCTGTTCGGTCAGGTGGCACAATCGTGCGCTGGTTCCGGTTCACGCCCCTGCACCCCGCAGCGGCGACCCGGGCCGAGAGAGAGGACCCCGTGAAGAGCGACATCCACCCCGAGTACGTCGAGACCCAGGTGGTCTGCACCTGCGGCACGACGTTCACCACCCGCAGCACCGCGAGCTCCGGCACGATCCGCGCCGACGTCTGCTCGCAGTGCCACCCCTTCTACACCGGCAAGCAGAAGATCCTGGACACCGGCGGTCGCGTGGCCCGCTTCGAGGCCCGGTACGCCAAGACGCAGGCGGCGCAGAAGGCCAAGAAGGACGCCGCTGCCGGCCAGGACGCCTAGCAGCCGAACGAGCGCCGGTCCCCGTCCGCGGGGGCCGGCGCTCGTGCTGTCCGAGGAGTCCGGTCGACGAGGGGAGGGGTGATGTTCGAGGCTGTCGAGCCGCTGCTCGCCGAGCACGCCGACCTCGAGCGACGGCTCGCGGAGCCCGCGACCCACGGCGACCCCGCGCTGGCCCGTCGCCTGGGCCGGCGCTACGCCGAGCTGGGCGCGGTCGTCGGGGCGTGGGACCAGCTGCGCCGGCTCACCGAGGACCTCGAGGCCGCGACGGAGCTGGCCGACGAGGACGCCGGCTTTGCCGAGGAGGCCGCCGCGACCGCCGTACGGCGCGACGAGGCCGCCGCGCGGCTGCGTCGCCTGCTGCTGCCCCGCGACCCCGCCGACGCCAAGGACGTGATCCTCGAGATCAAGTCCGGCGAGGGCGGCGAGGAGTCCGCGCTGTTCGCGGGCGACCTGCTGCGCATGTACACCCGCTACGCCGAGCAGCGCGGCTGGCGCACCGAGGTGCTGGAGGCGGCCGACTCCGACCTCGGGGGCTTCAAGTCCGTGACGCTCGGCGTCACCGGCGGCAGCGGCACCGAGGAGGACCCCGCCCCCTACGCCGTGCTCAAGTTCGAGGGCGGTGTCCACCGCGTCCAGCGGGTGCCCGTGACCGAGTCCCAGGGGCGGGTCCACACGAGCGCCGCCGGCGTCCTCGTGCTGCCCGAGGCCGAGCCGGTCGACGTCGAGGTCGACCCGGGAGACCTGCGCATCGACGTGTTCCGGTCCTCGGGCCCCGGGGGACAGAGCGTCAACACCACCGACTCCGCGGTCCGCATCACCCACCTGCCGACCGGGATCACGGTGTCGTGCCAGAACGAGAAGTCCCAGCTGCAGAACCGGGAGCAGGCCCTGCGGATCCTCCGGTCCCGACTGCTCGCGGAGGCCCGTGACCGCGCCGACGCGGAGGCGGGCGAGGCCCGCCGGAGCCAGGTGCGGACCGTCGACCGCTCCGAGCGGATCCGGACCTACAACTACCCGGAGAACCGCATCTCGGACCACCGCACCGGCTACAAGGCCCACAACCTCGACCGCGTCCTCGACGGCGACCTCGCCCCGGTGCTCGACTCCTGCCGCGAGGCGGACGTCGCCGCGCGGCTCGAGGCGCTGGCCGAGTGAGCGGGGGCACCGGGCCGGCCTGGCGGCGCGCGGCCGTCGTGCTGCGCGACGCCGGCCTCACGTCGCCGGACGCCGAGGCCCGCGAGCTGCTCGCGCACGTCCTCGGCGTCGACGTCGCGCGCCTGGCGCTGGTCGACGGGCCCGACGACCAGCAGACCGCCGCCCTCGACGCCCTCGTCGTCCGCCGCGCGTCCCGCGAGCCGCTGCAGCACCTCACCGGCCGTGCGGCGTTCCGCCACGTCGAGCTCGCCGTGGGGCCCGGGGTGTTCGTGCCCCGCCCGGAGACCGAGCTGCTGGCCGGCTGGGCCGTGGCGGCCGCCCGCGCGGTGGAGGGCACCCCGGTCGTCGTCGACCTCGGGACCGGCTCGGGTGCGATCGCACGGGCGGTCGCCGAGGAGGTGCCGCACGCCGAGGTCCACGCCGTCGAGCTGGACGAGGGGGCCCACGCCTGGGCCGCGCGCAACCTGGCCGGCACGGGGGTCGACCTGCGCCTGGGCGACCTCGCGGACGCCTTCGTCGACCTCGACGACACGGTGGACGTCGTCGTGTCGAACCCGCCGTACATCCCGCTCACGGCCTGGGAGTCGGTCACGCCCGAGGCGCGCGACCACGACCCGGCGGCCGCCCTGTGGTCGGGCGACGACGGCCTGGACGCGATCCGGGCGGTCGAGGTGAGCGCCGCCCGGCTGCTGCGGGACGGCGGGGTCGTGGGCGTCGAGCACGCGGAGGTGCAGGCCGAGGCCGCACCGGCGGTGTTCGCCGCGACCGGGCGGTGGCGGGAGGTCCGCGACCACGCGGACCTCACGGACCGGCCCCGCTGGACCACCGCGCGCCTGGCCCGCTGGGCGCGGCCCGGCGGGCCTGGCACCATGGCCCGGTGACGACCCGGCTCTCCACGACAGGCGACGACCCCGAGGAGCGCGAGGCCGCGATCGAGGCCGCGACCTCCGCCGTCCGACGCGGCGAGCTCGTCGTGCTGCCCACCGACACCGTCTACGGGATCGGCGCGGACGCCTTCGACGCCGACGCCGTCCAGGCGCTGCTCGACGCGAAGGGCCGCGGGCGCGACATGCCGCCGCCCGTCCTGGTCAGCGCCGCCGGCACCGTCGACGCGCTCGCCGTCGACGTCCCCGCCTGGGCCCGCGCGCTGCTCGACGCGTTCTGGCCCGGCGGGCTCACCCTTGTGTGCCACCAGCAGGCCTCCCTGCAGTGGGACCTGGGGGAGACCCGCGGCACGGTGGCCATCCGCATGCCCGACCACCCGCTGGTCCTCGAGGTCCTCGAGCGGACCGGGCCGCTGGCCGTGAGCTCGGCCAACACCACCGGTCTGCCGGCCGCCACCACCGCCGACGAGGCCGCGGGGATGCTGGGTGACCAGGTCGCGGTGGTCCTCGACGACGGGCCCTCGCCGGGTGGCGTCGCCTCGACGATCGTCGACGCCACCTCCGAGACGGGCCGCGTGCTGCGCGAGGGCGCGATCAGCCTGGTCGAGCTCAACTCCGTGCTCGAGCCGCTCGGCGCCGTGATCACCGGCGACGAGCCCGAGGACGACCCCGAGGACGACCCCGAGGACGAGTCGGACGTCGAGCCGGACGCCGAGCCGGACGCCGACCGCGCAGCCGACCGCGCCGCCGACCCCGAGCCCGACGAGTCGGGTCCCGGGAAGGGCTGAGGGGCGTGCGCGAGTACCTCGTGCTGTTCCTGGTCGCCGGGGCGGTGACCTACCTGCTCACGGTCGTCGCCCGCGAGATCGCCCTGCGCACCCACGCGGTGGCCGCGGTCCGCGACCGGGACGTGCACGCGGAGCCGATCCCCTACCTCGGCGGGCTCGCGATGCTCGGCGGGCTGCTCGCCGCCTACGTGGTCGCGCGCGAGCTGCCGTTCCTGTCCATCGCCAACGACTTCGTGCTCCGCGACGCCGGCGTGGTGCTCATGGCGGGTGCGCTGATCTGCGCCGTCGGGGTGCTCGACGACCTCTACGAGCTCGACGCCCTCACCAAGCTGGGCGGGCAGATCCTGGCCTGCGGGCTGCTCATCCTCTTCGGGGTCCGCTTCTACTTCTTCCCCCAGCCCGACGGGGGGCAGTTCGTCATCGACCCCTCCCAGGGCGCGCTGCTGACCGTCTTCGTCGTCGTGGCCACCGTCAACGCCGTGAACTTCGTCGACGGTCTGGACGGCCTGGCCGCCGGCGTGGTCGGCATCGGCGCGGCGTCCTTCTTCCTCTTCTGCTACCAGCTCACCGTGCTCAGCGACGCCACCCGGGCCACCACGGCCGCGCTGCTGAGCGCCGCCCTCGCCGGCGCCTGCGCCGGCTTCCTCGCCCACAACTTCCACCCCGCGCGGATCTTTATGGGCGACAGCGGCTCCATGCTGATCGGCCTCGTGCTGTCCGCGAGCACCCTCACGCTGACGGGCCAGTTCGAGGCGTCCGACCTGGCGACGGGCTCCGCGACCGGCCGCAGCTTCCTGCCGGTCGTGCTGCCGGTCCTGCTGCCCGTCGCGATCCTGGTGGTGCCGCTCGTCGACATGCTGCTGGCGGTGGTGCGGCGCACCCGCGCCGGCCGCTCGCCGTTCGCGCCGGACAAGCAGCACCTGCACCACCGGCTGCTGGAGATCGGCCACTCCCACCGCCGCGCGGTCGTCATGATGTGGCTGTGGGCGGGCCTGGTCGGCTTCGGCACCGTCCTCGCGAGCCTCTACCGCGGACCGCTGATGTGGACGACGCTCGCGGCCATGGTGGTCCTCACGCTCGTGCTGACCCTGATCGTGCCCCGCGCCCCGGCCCCCGCCTTCCTCGGCGAGCTCGAGGGGGAGGAGCAGGACAGCCCGGGCTAGGGACCTGTGACGACCTTGTGATAACTTTCACGAGCGGTTCCAGGCCGGTGCGAGAACGCCCGGCAGGACCGCCGCACCGCCCCCGAGACGAACGGCCGCCACCATGACGACCGCCCGCACCCCGACCCAGCAGATGCTGGTCCTGGGCTCGCTCGGCACCCTCCTGCTCGGAGGGGCCTGCGTGCTCGTGGCCTGGCTCGTGCAGGGCACCCCGGGCCTGTGGGGAGCCCTCGTCGGCATCGCGATCGTCTGGGCGTCCTCGGCGATCAGCCTGCTGGCGCTCGGCGCCACCCGCCGGCTCGACCCGAGCACCACGATGCTGGTCGCGCTGGTGGTCCACACCGGCAAGGTCGCGGTCATCCTCGTGGGCCTCGTCGTGGTGGCCAGCATCGGCCTGCTCGACGAGCGGATCGACCGCTGGAGCCTCGCCGCGACCATCGTCCTGCTGTCCCTGACCTGGACCACCGCGGAGCTCGCGGCCTACCTGCGGACCCGCCAGCCGACCTACGACCTGGATGCCGCATGAGGCCCCGCGACTGCTACGGTCTGGACCGTCGCCGGCGCTCGGCGCGGCACTCGCGTGCCCTCGGCGCGCGGACGTCCCGGGCGCACGGCGTGACGGGTCCCTCGTCGGTCCCGTGCGGCCCGGCCGGTGCGCTCGCGCGCAGCAACACGAGTCATCTGGAGGAGAGACTGTGACCCTCGCCGGTGCCACGATCCGAGCGGCGGAGTCCCCGCCGCAGCCGGGTCCCGCCGACTTCAACCTCCCGCCGATCTTCGAGGTCGCGGGCTTCGGGGTCACCAAGCCGATGGTGCTGGTGGTCGTCTCCGCGCTGATCGTCTTCGGCGTCACCTACGCGATGTCGCGCAAGGCCGCCGTGGTCCCCGGTCGGCTGCAGTTCGCCGGCGAGGCCGTCTACGGCTTCGTGCGCAACGGCGTCGCCCGCGACAACATCGGCGCGCCGGACTACCACCGCTTCGTGCCGTACCTGTTCACGATCTTCTGCTTCGTGCTCGTGAACAACTACTACGGCCTGATCCCGTTCTTCCAGTTCCCCACGATGTCGCGCATCGGCTACGTGGTGGCGATCGCCCTGATCGCCTGGGTCGTCTACAACGGCGTGGGCATCGCCCGCCACGGCGTCGTCGGCTACCTGCGCAACCAGACCCTGCCGCCGGGCCTGCCCTGGTGGATCGTCCCGATCATCGTGCCGCTGGAGTTCCTCTCGAACATCCTGCTGCGGCCGCTGACGCTGACGCTGCGTCTGTTCGCGACGATGTTCGCCGGTCACCTCCTGCTGATCCTGTTCGCCCTCGGTGCGGAGTACCTCCTCCTGCACTCGGACAACCCGCTGGCCATCCCCGGCGGCATCCTGTCCGCCCTGATGGGCATCGCGATCAGCTTCCTCGAGGTCCTCATCATGTTCCTGCAGGCCTACGTCTTCACGCTGCTGACCGCGATGTACATCGGTCTGGCGCTGGCGGACGAGCACTGAGGCAGGTCCCCCGGGCGGTGCCCGCACCGCCCACCCCGAATCGCTCAACCCCCGCGACGCCGTACGGAGCGGCGTCACAACGAAAGGAACTGCCGTGGGTGGCACCTTGAACATGGTTGGTCTCGGCCTCGCCGCGATCGGCCCCGGTATCGGTATCGGCCTCATCTTCGCCGCGTTCGTCAGCGGCGTCGCCCGTCAGCCCGAGGCCGAGGGCAAGCTCCGCACGAACGCGATCCTCGGCTTCGTGCTCTGTGAGCAGCTGTTCGTCATCGGGGTCGCGCTGGCGTTCGTCCTCGCGCCGTAGTCTCCCGACACCGCACCGGAAGGACGACCATGACCACTGACGTGGTGAGGGCAGCGGAGGATCTGAACCCGCTGATCCCGCACGTGTCCGAGATCATCATCGGGCTGATCGTCTTCGCGCTGCTCTTCTTCCTCGTCGCCAAGTTCGTGGCGCCGAACTTCGAGAAGGCCTACGCGGACCGCACGAAGGCGATCGAGGGTGGCATCAGCGCGGCCGAGACCAAGCAGGCCGAGGCCGACGCCAGGCTCGCCGAGCTCGAGAAGCAGCTCGCGGACGCCCGCCACGAGGCGGCGCGGATCCGCGAGGAGGCCCGAGAGCAGGGCGCGCAGATCGTCGCCGAGATGCGCGAGCAGGCCCAGCGCGAGTCGGACCGCATCAAGGAGAACGGCAAGGCCACCATCGAGGCCGAGCGCCAGCAGGCGGTCACCTCGCTGCGGGCCGAGGTCGGCGCCCTCGCGACGTCCCTCGCGGGACGCATCGTGGGCGAGTCCCTCGAGGACGACGCCCGCGCGAACCGCGTGGTCGAGCGCTTCCTCGAGGACCTCGAGGACCTGGAGTCCTCGCAGGGTGCAGCGGGCCGCGGGAACAGCGGAGCCGTCTGATGGCGGGTTCCACCTTCCTGCGCGGGGCGTCCGCGGACGCCCTCGCGACGACCGCCGAGCGGCTCGACGAGCGGCTGTCGGCCGACTCGGGCGACGCGGCCGCGAGCGTCGGCGAGGACCTCTTCGCCGTCGCGATGCTGCTGCACCGCGAGGCCGGCCTGCGTCGGACGGCGACCGACGTGTCGCTCGACCCGGGCTCGCGCTCCGAGCTGCTGCGTCGTCTCCTCGACGGCAAGGTCGGGGCCACGAGCCTCGACGTCGCCGCCGGGGCGGCCGGCCAGCGCTGGACCGCGCCGCGTGACCTCGCGGACGCGCTCGAGCACCTCTCGGTGGTCGCCACCGTCCGCTCGGCACCCGACGCGGACGCCGGTCGGCTGTCCGACGAGCTGTTCACCGCCGCGGCGATCGTGCGCGACGAGTCGGGGCTGCGCGACGCGCTGGCCGACCCGGCGCGCAGCACCGAGGACAAGTCCGCGCTCGTGGACGCCGTCTTCGGGGCCCAGGCGCTCCCGGCGACGACCACCCTGCTCAAGCGGGCCCTCGCGGGGACCCACCGCACGGTGGGCGTGGCGCTCGAGGACTACCAGCGCGTCGCCGCCGACGTGCACTCCGAGCGGGTCGCCACCGTGCGGGTCGCCCAGGAGCTCGGCCAGGCCGAGCTCGACCGGCTCCAGCGGGCGCTCACCCGGCAGTACGGGCGCGAGGTGCACCTCAACGTGCAGGTCGACCCGGCCGTGATCGGCGGCATGCGCGTGGAGATCGGGGACGACGTCATCGACGGCACCGTCTCCTCCCGCCTCGACGAGGCCCGGCGCCGCCTCGCCGGCTGACCGGCCGGCACCGTCGCGGGACACCGCGAC
Source organism: Nocardioides lentus (assembly GCF_039529515.1). Taxonomy (NCBI): domain Bacteria; kingdom Bacillati; phylum Actinomycetota; class Actinomycetes; order Propionibacteriales; family Nocardioidaceae; genus Nocardioides; species Nocardioides lentus. Next base: position 167,397 of record NZ_BAAAMY010000014.1, on the reverse strand, counting down.
GTACTTTCGACACCAGTACGACCGACCCACCGAGAGTAGGGACCCAGACATGACGGAGCTTTCGATCCGTCCGGACGACATCCGGGACGCGCTGCAGCGGTTCGTCTCCGACTACAACCCGGACACCGCCAGCAAGGAGGAGGTCGGCACGGTCGCCGAGGCCGGCGACGGCATCGCCCGCGTCAGCGGCCTCCCCTCGGCGATGGCCAACGAGCTCCTCGAGTTCGAGGACGGCACGCTCGGCCTGGCCCTGAACCTCGACACCCGCATCATTGGTGTCGTCGTGCTCGGTGAGTTCGCCGGCATCGAGGAGGGCCAGACGGTCCGCCGCACCGGCCAGATCCTCTCGGTGCCGGTCGGGGACAACTTCCTCGGCCGCGTCGTCGACCCGCTGGGCACGCCGATCGACGGCCTCGGCGAGATCGAGACCAGCGAGCGCCGCGCCCTCGAGCTGCAGGCGCCCACGGTGATGCAGCGCAAGTCGGTGCACGAGCCCCTGTCCACCGGCATCAAGGCGATCGACGCCATGACGCCGATCGGCCGTGGCCAGCGCCAGCTGATCATCGGTGACCGGGCGACGGGCAAGACCACCATCGCGATGGACACGATCATCAACCAGCGGCAGAACTGGGAGTCCGGCGACCCGGACAAGCAGGTCCGCTGCATCTACGTCGCGATCGGCCAGAAGGGCTCGACCATCGCCTCCGTGCGTGGTGCCCTCGAGGAGGCCGGCGCGCTGGAGTACACGACCATCGTCGCGGCGCCCGCGTCGGACTCGGCCGGCTTCAAGTACCTCGCGCCGTACACCGGCTCGGCCATCGGCCAGCACTGGATGTACGACGGCAAGCACGTCCTCATCGTGTTCGACGACCTCACCAAGCAGGCCGAGGCCTACCGCGCCGTGTCGCTGCTGCTGCGTCGCCCGCCGGGCCGCGAGGCGTTCCCGGGTGACGTGTTCTACGTGCACTCGCGGCTCCTCGAGCGCTGCGCCAAGCTCTCCGACGACATGGGCGCGGGCTCGATGACCGGACTGCCGATCATCGAGACCAAGGCCAACGACGTCTCGGCCTTCATCCCGACCAACGTCATCTCGATCACCGACGGCCAGATCTTCCTGCAGTCGGACCTGTTCGCGGCCAACCAGCGCCCGGCGATCGACGTCGGCGTCTCGGTGTCGCGCGTCGGCGGTGCGGCCATGACCAAGGCGCTCAAGGGCGTGACCGGCTCGCTGAAGGTCGACCTCGCGCAGTTCCGCGCGATGGAGGCGTTCGCCATGTTCGCCTCCGACCTGGACGCCGCGTCGCGCCAGCAGCTCGCCCGGGGCCAGCGCCTGATGGCGCTGCTCAAGCAGCCGCAGTACTCGCCGTACCCGATCGACGAGATGACGGTCTCGCTGTGGCTCGGCACGACCGGGCGCCTGGACAAGGTGCCGACGGACGACGTGCTGCGCTTCGAGCAGGAGTTCATCGACTACCTCAAGCGCAGCCACGACGGCATCCTGTCGGCCATCCGCGAGTCGCTGAAGTTCGACGACGACACGGCCAGCTCGCTCAGCGACGCCTACGACTCCTTCCTGGACCAGTTCGAGACCTCCGACGGGTCCTCGCTGAAGCCGGGCAAGGAGCAGCACGAGGCGCTCGAGGACGAGGACATCGAGCAGGAGCAGATCGTCAAGCAGAAGCGGGGCTGAGGTAACCCATGGCTGTATCGCTGCGTGAGTACCGCGCGCGGATCAAGTCGACGGAGTCGATGAAGAAGATCACGCGCGCCATGGAGCTCATCGCTGCGTCCCGCATCATCAAGGCGCAGCAGCGGGCGCAGGCGGCCGCGCCGTACGCGCGGGAGCTGACCCGTGCGGTGTCGGCGGTGGCGACGTTCTCCAACGTCGAGCACCCGCTGACCACCGAGCCGGAGGACCCGAAGCGGGCCGCGGTGCTGGTCGTGACCAGCGACCGCGGCCTGGCCGGGGCCTACTCCTCGTCGGTGCTGCGCGAGGCGGAGCGCCTCGCGGAGCGCCTGCGGGGCGAGGGCAAGGAGGTCGACACCTACATCTCCGGACGCAAGGGGCAGGCCTACTTCGGCTTCCGCCAGCGTCCCGTGGTGCGGGCGTGGACGGGCTTCTCCGACCAGCCGACCTACGAGAAGGCCGCCGAGATCGGCCAGGCGCTGATCGCGGCGTTCCTCGCCCACGAGGGCGAGCAGGGCCAGGTCTCCTCGCGCGGCGCGGAGGGCGAGGAGTACGAGGTGCCCGCCGTGGACGAGGTCCACGTCGTGTTCACCCGCTTCCGCTCGATGCTCTCGCAGGAGCCGAGCACGATCCGGCTGCTGCCGCTCGAGGTCGTCGAGGGGGCCGAGCGCCCGGAGTCCTCCGAGCTGCTCCCGCTCTACGAGTTCGAGCCCAGCGCGGAGGAGGTGCTCGACACGCTGCTGCCGCAGTACGTGCAGAGCCGCATCTACTTCGCGCACCTGCAGGCGGCGGCCTCCGAGCTCGCGGCCCGGCAGCAGGCCATGAAGTCGGCCACCGACAACGCCGACGAGCTCATCAAGAAGTACAAGCGGATCGCCAACCAGGCCCGCCAGGCCGGCATCACCCAGGAAATCAGCGAGATCGTCGGTGGCGTCAACGCGCTGGCCGACGCCAACGCCGGGAGTGAGTGAGAGACAGACATGACTGCCACCATCGACGAGACCACCACCTCCGGCGACGCCCAGGGCGCCACCGGGCGGATCGCCCGGGTCATCGGCCCGGTCGTGGACATCGAGTTCCCCACGGACGCGATGCCCGACATCTACAACGCCCTCAAGGTCGACCTGGAGCTCGGCGGCGAGACCCAGACGCTGACCCTCGAGGTCGCCCAGCACATCGGTGAGGGCATGGTCCGCGCGATCTCCATGCGCCCCACCGACGGCATGGTGCGCGGCTCGACCGTGCGCGACACCGGCGGCCCGATCTCGGTGCCCGTCGGCGACGTCACGCTCGGCAAGGTGTTCAACACCACCGGCGAGTGCCTGAACCTCGCCGAGGGCGAGACCCTCGGCGAGGTCGAGCGGTGGGGCATCCACCGCAAGGCGCCGGCGTTCGACCAGCTCGAGTCGAAGACCACGATGTTCGAGACCGGCATCAAGGTCATCGACCTGCTCACGCCGTACGTGCAGGGCGGCAAGATCGGCCTGTTCGGCGGCGCCGGGGTCGGCAAGACCGTGCTGATCCAGGAGATGATCGCCCGCGTCGCCAAGGACCACGGCGGCGTGTCGGTGTTCGCAGGCGTCGGCGAGCGCACCCGTGAGGGCAACGACCTCATCGAGGAGATGACCGAGGCCGGCGTCATCGGGCAGACCGCCCTGGTGTTCGGCCAGATGGACGAGCCGCCGGGCACCCGGCTGCGCGTCGCGCTCTCGGCGCTGACGATGGCGGAGTACTTCCGCGACGTGCAGAACCAGGACGTGCTGCTCTTCATCGACAACATCTTCCGGTTCACCCAGGCCGGCTCCGAGGTCTCGACGCTGCTCGGTCGCATGCCCTCCGCCGTGGGCTACCAGCCCAACCTGGCCGACGAGATGGGCCAGCTGCAGGAGCGGATCACCTCGACGCGCGGTCACTCGATCACCTCGCTGCAGGCGATCTACGTGCCCGCCGACGACTACACCGACCCGGCGCCGGCGACGACGTTCGCGCACCTCGACGCCACCACGGAGCTGTCCCGCGAGATCGCCTCGCAGGGCATCTACCCGGCCGTCGACCCGCTGACCTCGACGTCGCGGATCCTCGACCCGCAGTACATCGGTCGGGAGCACTACGACTGCGCGATCCGCGTCAAGCAGATCCTGCAGCGCAACAAGGAGCTCCAGGACATCATCGCGATCCTCGGCGTCGACGAGCTCAGCGAGGAGGACAAGGTGATCGTGCAGCGGGCGCGCCGCATCCAGCGCTTCCTGTCGCAGAACACCTACGTCGCCAAGCAGTTCACCGGCATCGAGGGCTCGACAGTCCCCGTGGCCGACACGATCGAGGCCTTCAACAAGATCGCCGACGGCGAGTACGACCACGTCGCCGAGCAGGCCTTCTTCATGTGCGGTGGCCTCGAGGACGTCGAGGCCAAGTGGGCCGAGCTGCAGAAGAACGGTTGATCTGATGGCTGACTCGACACGCTCCGGCCTCCAGGTCGAGCTGGTCGCCGCCGACCGCCTGGTGTGGTCGGGGGAGGCGTCCCGCGTGGTCGCGCGCACGGTCGAGGGCGACCTCGGCGTGCTGCCCGGCCACGCGCCCCTGCTCTCGGTGCTCGTGCCGGGGGTGGTGGACGTGCAGACCACCGACGGCGAGACCTGGTCGGCCGCGGTCGACACCGGCTTCCTGTCGGTGGCCGACGACCGGGTGTCCATCCTCTCCGAGTACGCGCAGCTGTCGCACGAGATCGACCTCGAGAAGGCCCGCGCCGACCTCGAGCGGGCCCACGAGGCCGGCGAGGACGACGACGAGGCCGTGGCGGCCGTCCGGAGCGCCGAGGCGCGCATCCGGGCCGCCGAGCGCAGCTCCTGAGGTGACGCACGCCGTGACGCCCGGTGCCCCGTCAGGGGTGCCGGGCGTCACCGCTACCCTGACTGACGTCGGGGCGGCCGGCGGACGGGCTCACGACGCAGGAGGGTGCGGATGGCGTGGTGGCAGGTCGCACTGGAGGCCCTCGGGGCCGTGCTGCTGCTCGTCCTCCTCTACGGCGTGGCCCTCGTCGTCCGTCGCCGCTGGATCGCCCGCGACGGCGGCACCTTCGAGCTCAGCCACCGGGTCCGCTCGGACCGTGAGGGTCGTGGCTGGGTCCTCGGTCTCGGCCGGTACTCGGGGGAGACCCTCGAGTGGTTCCGGATCTTCTCGCTCTCGCCGCGCCCCCGCCGCACCTTCGCGCGCGAGACGCTCTCGCTCGGCGCCCGTCGCGACCCCCGCGCCGCCGAGCTCGCCGCGCTGTACGCCGACCACGTCGTCGTGTGCTGCCGCACGCCCCAGGGCGAGGTCGAGCTCGCGATGAACCCGTCCTCGGTGACGGGGTTCCAGGCGTGGCTCGAGGCCGGCCCGCCCGGCGTCCGGGGTGGCGTCTGATGCGCGCCGCGATCTGTGTGGTCCTCTCGCTGCTGGCGGCGGTCGCCGCGGCCACCGCCGCCGTCCTGGCGCTGACCGGTGTCGTGGTGGCCGACCCGGAGCGCCCCGGGCGGCTCGGCGCGCTCGCCCTCGCCTCGCCCGGGCTCCGGGAGGACGCCACCGCCTACCTCGTCGACGGCCTGCGTGAGCAGGGCCTCGCCGCCGGCGCCGACGACGCCCAGGTGGCGGCCGCGACCGAGCAGGCCGTCCGCGACCCGCGAGTGCGCGAGGCGCTGGCGGCCGCGGAGATCACCGACGACGGCGACCTGCGGCTGGGTGGGGTCTACGACGCCGTGGCGGAGCGCCTCGAGGAGCGGGGCCGCACCGCCGAGGCCCGCCGGCTGCGTCAGCTCCCGGACACCCCGCCGGGCTCCGAGGAGCTCGCCGGGTCCCTCTCCGACCTGGCCGGCACGGCCCGGGCGGCGCTGCTGACGGCGGCGGTGGTCGTCGGCGTCGGCGCCGCGGTGCTGCTCGGCCTCGCGCTCCTGGCCGCCCGCCGCCGACTGCTGTGCCTCGGGGGCACGCTGGTGGTCACCGGCGTGATCCTGGCCGTCGGCCTCGAGGTGCTGCCGGTCCTCGCCGGTCCCGAGGGCGTCGACGGCTCGGAGTGGCTCTCCGCCGCCCGGGGGCTCGACGAGGCCCTCGGTCGCCCGGGGACGGTGACCGCGGTCGCCGTGACCGTCGTCGGCGCCGTGCTCGCGCTGCTCGGCCTGCGCTCCCGTCGTACGGCCGGGTCGGCGGCAGCTCCCGCCTGAGGCGGCTCGACCCGGCGACAGCTCCCGCCCGGGACGGCTCGAGCCGGCGGCAGCTCCCGCCGCGGGGCGGGATCTTCTGCCGGGTCGGCCCTCAGGCGTCGTCGAGCACGACCTGGAGCAGACCGGTCACCAGCTCGAGGTACGCCGCGGTGCGGCCCGGGCCGTCGAGGCCGCGCAGGTCGGCGGCGGGCGTCGCGCCCCAGACCACGACGGTGTCGTCGTCCGGGGTCTCCTCGCCGTCGGCCGGGTCGGCGGGCTCGCCGTCCGGGGCCCAGAGGGTGATGTCGGGCTCGGTCAGCCCGTCGCGCAGAACGAGCCACACGTGGACGGCGTCCCACTCGACGCCGAAGCGGGCGCCGATGTCGCGCCGGGCCTCCGCCACGCCGGCGTCGGCGTGGAGGGCGTCGCGGGCGGCGTCCCAGGCCGGGTCGGTCGCGGGCACGAAGCCGAACGCCGGGTCGTCGGGGTCGACCCCGTCCGGCAGCGCGGGCTCCTCGCCGGTCCAGGCCGAGCCCACGCCGTCGGGGAGGTCGGCGGTGAGCCACTGGAGCACGAACGGCGAGCGGTCCCACTCGTCGTCGCCCTCGAGCCCGGCGACGAGCAGCGCCTCGGCGCCCTCCCAGCGCCACGCGCCGGGGTCCAGCTCGCCACCGGTCTCCCGCGTCGACCGGTACGTCGACCGGCCGGCCGCGACGACCGCGGCCGCGAGCAGCTCGGCGGCGTCACCCTCGTGGGTCGCGGGCACCCGGCACCGCGCGAGCAGCCCCTCGACCGCCTCGTCCAGCGCGGCACCGAACGCGTCGACCTCGTCGGCGGCGAGCTGCGCGGAGAGCCGGGCGACCGACCCGTCGTCGGCGACCCCGTCGAGCAGGTCGATGAGGGCCCAGAAGCGTGCGTCGTCCACGGCCCCAGCCTCTCAGGTCGTCGTCGCGGCCCCGAGGGGAGCCGCGAAGAACCGCCGCTCGTGCTCCACCGACGCCGCGAACGCCGCCCGCATCCGCTCCCGCACCTCGGGTCGCGCGCGGGCGGCGGCCTCGCCGACGAGCCGGACGGCCTCGGCGGTCGTGGCCGCGAACGCCTGGTCGCCGTAGGTGCGCAGCCACGCGGCGTACGGGTGGCCGTCGTGGGCCTGCGGGAGCAGCCGCGAGCCGACGTCCTCGTAGACCCAGAAGCACGGCAGGAGCGCCGCGACGAGCACCTCGTGGGAGCCGCGGGCGACCGCTGCCAGCAGGTGGTCGACGTACGCCGTGAGCGCGGGGCCGGGCGTGGCGTCGAACAGCTCCGCGGGAGGCAGGAAGCCGCCGTGCAGCTGCAGCTCGGTGGCGACCGCCCCCTCGGCGGCCGCCGCCCAGAACGCCTGCTCGGCCGCGGTCGGGGCCGTGGCGCTCGCGGCGGCCAGCGCTCGGGCGAACTCGCGGAGGTAGAGCGCGTCCTGGCCCACGTAGTCGTCGAAGGCACGGCGGTCGAGCGACCCGTCGCCGAGCGCCCGCACGAAGGGCAGCGCGTCGATGGCCGCGCGAACGGGAGCCGTCTCCCGCCACCAGCCCTCGGTGACCTCGGCGGCCGCCGGTGGGGTCTCGGTGCCGCCGCGCGCCCAGAGCCCGGCGAAGTGGGAGACCGGCCCGCGCCCGGTGCCCACGTGCAGGTCGTCGGCGGCCGCGACCGACTCGCGCAGCCAGCGGGTCGCCTCGGCGACGGCGTCGGGCCACGAGCCCCTCGCGCACCGCAGGGTCGCGACGGCCGACGACAGCGAGCACCCGGTGCCGTGGGTGTGCGGGGTCTCGACCCGGGCGCCGACCGTCTCGACCACGGTGCCGTCGGGGTCCACGAGCGCGTCGCGCACGACGGGGTCGTCCACGAGGTGGCCGCCCTTCGCGAGCACGCGCACCCCCAGTCCCGCGGCCACCTCGCGCGCCTGGGCCAGCACGCCGGCCCAGTCCGTGGCGGGCGGGCCGCCGGCGAGGACCGCCAGCTCGGGCACGTTGGGCGTCACCAGGTCGGCGACGCCCCGCACCAGCTCGCGCAGCGCGTCGACGGCCTCGGCGTCCAGCAGCCGGTCCCCGCTGGTCGCGACCATGACCGGGTCCACGACGACCACGGGCGGCCGGTGGGCCGCGAGCCAGTCGTGGACGGTGCGCACCAGGTCGGCGTCGGCGAGCATCCCCACCTTGACCGCGTCGACCACCACGTCGTCGCCCACGGCGTCGAGCTGCGCCCGCAGGAAGTCGTCCGGGGGGCGGTGGACGGCGCGCACACCCCGGGTGTTCTGCGCGACCAGCGCGGTGACCACGGCCATGCCGTAGCCGCCCTGGGCGGCGATCGACTTCAGGTCGGCCTGCACCCCGGCCCCGCCCGTCGGGTCGGTGCCGGCGATCGAGAGCACGCGGGGGATCACGCCGCCCGCTCCCACGCCCGCACGAGCCGCCGCGTCTGCAGCGCGGGGTCGGCCGCCGCGCAGATCGCCGAGACGACGGCGGCGCCGTCGAAGCCGCCGGCGCGCAGCGCGGGCAGGTCGTCGACACCGAGCCCGCCGATCGCGACCGAGGCCAGCCCGTGGCCCGCGGCGACCGCCGCCAGCGCCGTCGCGCCCGCGAGACCCAGCGGAGCCGGGGCGTCGGGCTTGGTCGAGGTGGCGTGCACGGCGCCGATCCCGACGTGGTCCGCGCCGTCGGCGGCGGCCCGGCGCAGCTGGTCGGGCGTGGAGGCGCTGACGCCCACCAGCATCCCGGGGCCGAGCGCCTCCCGCGCCCGTGCGGGGGAGCCGTCGCCCTGCCCGAGGTGCACGCCGTCCACCCGGGCACCCGCCTCCCGGGCGGCGAGGACGACACCCAGCCGGTCGTTGACGAGCAGCCGGACGTCGTCGGGAACGGCGTCGCCGACCGCTCGCAGCAGCGCCAGCACCTCGGCGTCGGCCGCGTCCTTGGCGCGCAGCTGCACCCAGCGCACGCCGCCCGCGACGGCGGCCACGACGGTCTCGACGACGTCGCGGCCGGCGCGGGCCGCCTGCGCGCCGTCGGTCACGAGGTAGACCCCGTCCGGGGCGCTCACGCGAGCCCCGCCGGAGGCGTGGCGGGGTCGAGTGCGGCCAGCTCGTCGAGGAGGGCGACCGCGAACGAGCCCGGCCCGCCCGCCCCCGGACGTCGACCGGCGGCGGCCGCCGCCGCGCCGTACCAGGCGCAGGCCGCGGTCGCGGCCACGAGCGGCGCCGACGAGCCGGCGAAGGCCGCGACGACGGCGCCGAGGAGGCACCCCCCGCCGGTGACGCGGGTCAGCAGCGGGTGGCCCCCGGGCACGCGGACCTCGAGCACCCCGTCGGTGACGAGGTCGACCGGACCGGTGACCACGACCACCCCGCCGGTCCGCGCGGCGAGCTCGCGGGCCGCGGGCAGCGCGGCCGCCACGTCGTCGGCGCTGTCGGTGCCGCGCCCGCCCCCGCCGAGGCCCGCGAGCGCCATCACCTCGGAGGCGTTGCCCTTGACGACGGCGGGCCGCCGCTCGACCAGCTCGGCGGCCAGCGCCGTGCGCACGGGCAGCGCGCCGATCGCGACCGGGTCGAGCACCCAGGGGGTGCCGGCCTCCTCGGCGGCCGTCACGGCCTCCCGCATCGCCTCGCGCTGCGCGGCGTGGGGCGTCCCCAGGTTGACCAGCACGCCGGAGGCCACGCGGGCGAACGGCCCCGCCTCCTGCGGCACGTCGACCATGGCGGGGGAGGCGCCGAGCGCCAGCAGCCCGTTGGCGGTCAGGGGCATGACCACCGCGTTGGTCAGGCACTGCACCAGGGGCGCCTGCTCCCGGAGGCGCGCCAGCGCGCCCGCCAGGTCGCCCGGCGTGGGTGCCCCAGCAGGGTCGGGACCGGGGGCGGCAGCCGGGGAGATGGACCCGGAGGAGGGGTGGGAGGACGACGTCACCACGGACATCCCTTCGCTAGTACGAGCTAGATCAGGTTCGACGGGTGTGATCTCAGCCCCGCGCAGGGGGCACCCCGTGTCGATCCCGACCGTACCGGGCGAGGGATGGGAGGGCGGTCGCGGCCTGCCGACGGGTCAGCGCCGGCCGGTGCCGGTGACCGCCCGTCGGCGCCGGGTCAGCGCTCGCCGCCCGGCTTCCACAGCACGTCGCCGACGGAGCGGTTCGCGTGGCGGGCGAGGATGAACAGCAGGTCCGAGAGCCGGTTGAGGTAGGCGATGGCGACGACGTTCATCCCCTCGCCGTGCTCGGCGTGGGCACGCCAGCCCGAGCGCTCCGCACGCCGGCACACGGTGCGGGCGACGTGCAGCAGGGCCGCGCCGGCCGAGCCGCCCGGAAGGATGAAGGACCGCAGGGGCTCGAGGTCCTCGTTGTAGGAGTCGCACCACCCCTCGAGCCGGTCGACGTAGGCCTGCTCCACGCGCAGCGGCGGGAACTCGGGGTCGGCGACGACCGGGTTGCCGAGGTCGGCGCCGGCGTCGAAGAGGTCGTTCTGGACGGTGCGCAGCACCTCCACGACGTCGTCGTCGAGCCCGCCGAGCTCGATGGCGACCCCGATCTGGGCGTTGAGCTCGTCGACGTCGGCGTAGGCGTGCAGCCGCAGGTCGTTCTTCGTCGTCTCGGTCATGTCGACCAGCCGGGTGCGCCCGCCGTCGCCGGTCCGGGTGTAGATGCGCGTCAGGTTCACCATGGGCCCAGGGTAGGGCCCGGGCACGACGCCGCGGGTCGGTCGGGCGCGCCCCGTAGATTCTCCGCATGGACCTGCCCCGCACGCCCGTGCTGCGCCGCTCGCCGCTGCTGTACGCCGCGCTGTTCGCCGTGCCCGGTCTCGGCCTCGCCGTCGCCGGCCTCTTCCACCCGCACTCGCTGTCCTACGAGACCTCCGGTCTCTGGTACGGCCTGCACCTGCCCGGGCTGCTGTTCTTCCCGCTGGTCGGCGTCGCGCTGGTGATGCTGGTCCGGGGCCGCACCGACCTGCTGTCGTGGGCGATCCGGCTCACCGCCTACGTCTACATGACCTTCTACTCCGCGCTCGACGTCGTCAGCGGCATCGGGGCGGGCTACGTGACGCGCGAGCTGGGCCCCGACGTGCCCCGCCCCGACGCAGTGAGCCTGATGTTCCGGATCGGCACCCCGCTGGGCGAGGTGGGCTCCTACGCCCTGATGGCCTGCGTCGTGCTGGTGCTCGCGGACGCGGTGCGACGGATGCGGGTCGCCGCGCTGCCGGGCGTCCTGCTGCTGCCCGGCGCCTACCTCGTGCACGTCGGCCACATCTTCAGCCCCGAGGGGGTCGTCGGCATGGCGCTGCTGGCGGTGGGATCGGCCGCACTGGCGTACGCCGCGGCGACACGGGCGGGCGGTTCCGCGGGTAATGCAACCTCGGGGGCCCTCCACGCGTCACCCTGAGCAGACGGTCGCGTCCGACGCGGCCGAAGGATCGGGGGATCTGATGCTGGCCGAGGTGACCACGGACCTGGACGGACGGCGTCTCGTGCTGTCCGGCGACGTCGACTGTCGGAGCACGGCGCGGCTGCGCACGGCGCTGGCGGAGCTGCTGGAGACCGCCGACCCGTGGAGCGACGAGCCGGGCGCCGACGTCGTCGTGGTGGACCTCGCGGCGGTCGAGTGCGTCGACGTGACCGCCCTCAAGGTGCTGGCCGCCGCGAGCTGTCGCGCCGGGGCGCGCGGACGCCGGGTGGTGCTGCGAGCGCCCGGACCCGCCGTACGACGGCTGCTGCACCTGACCCACCTGATCCGCGTGGTCGAGCTCGAGCCGGCGCACGCCGACGCCTGAGCGCCCGGCTCCGCCGTGCGCGGGGCCGGGTCCCCGGGCCCGGGCCGTGTGGCCTTTTCCACACCGCTCGACCGGTTACCTACCAGTAGCCACGGGACTACCCTCCGGTCATGGCAGACCCCACCGCGTCCGGCCCGCTCACGCCGGAGCCCACGGCCCCCCGTCCGTCGCGGGACCGCCCCTGGGTGATGCGCACGTACGCCGGCCACTCGACCGCGACGGCGTCCAACGCGCTGTACCGCGGCAACCTCGAGAAGGGCCAGACCGGCCTCTCGGTCGCCTTCGACCTGCCGACGCAGACCGGCTACGACCCCGACAGCCCGCTCGCCGCGGGCGAGGTCGGGAAGGTCGGCGTGCCCGTGCCCCACCTCGGGGAGATGCGCCGGCTCTTCGAGGGCATCCCGCTCACGTCGATGAACACGTCGATGACGATCAACGCCACGGCGATGTGGCTGCTGGCGCTGTACCAGGTCGTCGCCGAGGAGCAGGCCGGCGTCGGCGGGGGCGAGGGGTCGCCCACCGCCGAGGAGGTCGCGGCGCAGCTCGCCGGCACCACCCAGAACGACATCATCAAGGAGTACCTGTCCCGCGGGACCTACGTGTTCGGCCCCGAGCACTCGCTGCGGCTGATCGCCGACGTGATCGCCTACACGGTCAACCAGGTCCCGAAGTGGAACCCGATCAACATCTGCAGCTACCACCTGCAGGAGGCGGGCGCGACACCGACGCAGGAGCTCGCGTACGCCATGTGCACCGCGATCGCCGTGCTCGACCAGGTCCGCAACGGCGGCCAGGTGGCCGAGGAGGACTTCCCGGCCGTCGTGGGCCGGATGTCGTTCTTCGTCAACGCCGGGGTCCGCTTCGTCGAGGAGACCTGCAAGATGCGGGCCTTCGTCGAGCTGTGGGACGAGCTGTGCCGCGAGCGGTACGGCGTGACCGACCCCAAGATGCGCCGCTTCCGCTACGGCGTGCAGGTCAACTCGCTCGGGCTGACCGAGGCGCAGCCGGAGAACAACGTGCAGCGCATCGTGCTCGAGATGCTCGGCGTGACGCTCTCCAAGAACGCCCGGGCCCGAGCACTCCAGCTGCCGGCGTGGAACGAGGCGCTCGGCCTGCCGCGACCCTGGGACCAGCAGTGGTCCCTGCGGCTGCAGCAGGTGCTGGCCTTCGAGTCCGACCTGCTGGAGTACGAGGACATCTTCGACGGCAGCCACGTGATCGAGGCCAAGGTCGCCGAGCTGGTCGCCGGCGCCCGGGAGGAGATGGACCGCGTGCAGGCGATGGGCGGGGCGATCGCGGCCGTCGAGTCCGGCTACATGAAGCAGGCCCTCGTCTCCGCCCACGCGGCCCGCCGCGGGCGCATCGAGAGCGGCGAGGAGAAGATCGTGGGCGTCAACGTCTACACCTCGACCGAGCCCTCGCCGCTGACCGCCGACCTCGACGGGGCGATCCAGACCGCCGACCCCGAGGCCGAGCGCGCGGCGCTGCGATCGGTCGAGGAGTGGAAGGCCGGGCGCGACCAGGCCGCGGTCGACGAGGCACTGGCCCGGCTCGCCGCCGACGCGAAGACCGACGCCAACCTGATGACCGCCACCCTCGCGGCCGCCCGCGCGGGCGCGACGACGGGGGAGTGGGCCGGCACGCTGCGCGAGGTGTTCGGCGAGTTCCGTGCGCCGACCGGAGTCAGCGGGGCCGTGGGCGTCGTGGCCGCCGCCGGTGAGGCCGGCGACGAGCTGCGGGCGGTGCGGGAGAAGGTGCGCACGACCGGTGAGGAGCTGGGCGGGCGCCTGCGCCTGCTCGTCGGGAAGCCCGGTCTCGACGGCCACAGCAACGGCGCCGAGCAGGTCGCCGTGCGGGCCCGCGACGCCGGCTTCGAGGTCGTCTACCAGGGGATCCGGCTCACGCCCGCGCAGATCGTCCGCGCCGCCGTCGACGAGGACGTGCACTGCGTGGGGCTGTCGATCCTGTCGGGCTCGCACATGGAGCTCGTGCCGGCGGTGGTCGAGGGGCTGCGCGCCGAGGGGCTCGGGGACGTGCCGGTCATCGTCGGCGGGATCATCCCCGACGCCGACGCCCGGAGCCTGCGGGAGGCGGGTGTCGCCGCGGTCTACACGCCGAAGGACTACGGGCTGACCCAGATCATGGGCAGCATCGTCGACGTCATCCGGGGCGCCGAGGGCCTCGCGGTCGACTGACGCGGGTCCGCCGCGCTCACCAGCCCCAGGAGCCGGGGATGCCCTTGAACGGTCCGACGACCTTCGAGGTGATCCACCCGCCGTAGAACCCGCCCTCCTGGGGCTGCACCCGCTCGCCGTCCACGAAGCACGCCTCGACGGCCAGCGGGGTGACGGCCCAGTGGCCGCGGAGGTCGACGAACCCCGGCGTCGGGTCCGGGTAGGTCCAGGCGGCCTGCTCCGCGCGGGCCTCGCCGCCGACGAGGTCGGCGTAGGCCGCTCGGCCCTTCCACTCGCAGAACGACCCGCCCTCGATCCGCACGAGCGCCCCGGGGGCGAAGTCCTCCTCGGGCAGGTAGTACGTCGGGGGGTGGGAGGTCTCGAGCACCCGGTAGGTGCGGGTGGAGGAGGCGACGACGACGCCGCCGACGACCACCTCGACCGTCTCTCGGCTGCGGACCAGGTCCGGGGGTCGGGGGTAGTCCCAGACCGACTCCTGACCGGGTGCGGGCTTCTCGGGCTTCGGCCGCTTCACGTCGCCATTCAACGCCCGGGCTCCAACCCGGCCACCGGAGCCACCCGCGGATCCGGACGTGGACACAGGTAAGGCTTGCCTGACCTGCTGCTAGGTTGACGGCATGGGCAAGAAGTCGGGCATCACCTCGCTGGGCAAGGTGCCGAAGACGAAGTGCTGCGAGTCCCGCTCGAAGTGCGACCGCTGCCCGCTGCGGATGCTCAAGGAGGGCACGCTCCCCGTGGAGTACGCCGTGCGCAAGCGCCGGCTGGTCCACGCCGACACGAAGACCCCGGTCTCGAAGGACGAGCTGCCGAAGAAGGTCAAGAAGTCCACGAAGCCCGCGAAGCCCTCGAAGCGCAAGGACGCCGCGAGGGTCGACCGGAAGGGCCGTCGGCTGCCCTCCGCGGCCTGAGGAGACAGATGACCCCCACCCGGTTCGCCGCCCAGCTGAACGAGCAGGTGGGTCACGAGCTCGCCGCGCACAACCAGTACCTCGCCTGCGCCGTGCACTACGACGCGCTGACCATGCCGCGCATGGCCGCCTTCTTCTACGCCCAGGCGCTCGAGGAGCGCCAGCACGCGATGATGATGGTGCGCTACCTGCTGGACACCGACGCCGAGGTCGCCATCCCCGCCCTGCCCGCCCCCCGGTCGTCGTTCGCCGACGTCGTGGCCCCGATCGCGCTGGCGCTCGAGCAGGAGAAGCAGGTCACCCGCCAGATCAACGCGCTGGTGCGCACTGCCCGCGACGAGGACGACTACGCCGCCGAGCAGTTCCTGCAGTGGTTCGTGAAGGAGCAGGTCGAGGAGGTCGCGACCATGTCGGACCTGCTGGCGGTCGCGACCCGCAACGCGAGCGACGTCGACGACATCGAGGACTGGGTCGCTCGTGAGCAGACCGCCGAGGGCGCCGACCCCACGGCCCCGCCCGCCGCGGGCGCCTGAGACCCCGGGACCGGCGGGACCGCCGCGGAGCCGCTCCGGTCACTCGAAGAGCGCACGGACGTCCTCGGCGGTGATCGCGCCCGACGAGGCCCCACCACCGTCTACGACCTGGGCGAACAGGGCGGCCTTGCGCGCCTTCAGCGCCATCACCTTGTCCTCGATCGTGTCGGTCGACACGAGGCGGTAGACCATCACGGTCCGGTCCTGGCCGATCCGGTGGGCGCGGTCCACCGCCTGCGCCTCGGCCGCCGGGTTCCACCACGGGTCGAGCACGTACACGTAGTCGGCCTCGGTGAGCGTGAGCCCGGTGCCGCCGGCCTTGAGGCTGATCGCGAAGACCGGGACCTCCCCGGAGCGGAAGCGGGTGACCTCACGGGCCCGGTCGGTCGTGCTGCCGTCGAGGTAGGCGTGGTCGATGCCGGCGGCCTCCAGCCGGGCGGAGACGCGGCCGAGGAAACCGGTGAACGAGCTGAACACCAGCGCCCGGTGGCCCTCCGCGACCACCTCGCCGAGGTGCTCGAGCAGCAGGTCCGCCTTCGCGGAGCCGACGGCCTCGTGCTCGGCGTCGACCAGGGCGGGGTCGAGGGCGAGCTGTCGCAGCCGGGTGAGCGCCGCGAGGATCGCGACCCGGTTCTCGCTGAAGTCCTCCAGCAGCCCGAGGATCCGCTGCCGCTCGCGCGCCAGGTGGGCGTCGTAGAGGCGCCGGTGCCGGGGCGCCAGCTCGACGTCGAGCACCTGCTCCTGCTTGGCGGGGAGGTCGGGGGCGACCAGCTCCTTGGTGCGGCGTAGCACGAACGGCTTGACGCGCCGGCGGAAGCGCGCCAGGGCGGCCTCGTCGCCCTTCTCGACCGGCGTGGCCACCGAGCGGGTGAACGACGCGAGCCGGGGGTAGAGCCCCGGGGCGACCAGCGAGAGCAGCGACCACAGCTCCGTGAGCCGGTTCTCGAACGGCGTGCCGGTCACCGCGAGCAGGAACGGCGCCCGCAGACCCTTCACCGCGAGGTGGGCGCGGGAGCGGTGGTTCTTGACCTGCTGGGCCTCGTCGAGCACGACCCCGCCCCAGGCCACCGCGGCGTACTCCTCGGCCTCCAGCCGCAGCAGCGTGTACGTCGTGACCACCACGTCGGCGCCGGCGGCGAGCTCGGCGACGCTGCCGCCGCGCCGGGTGCCGGTGCCCGTGACCGGGACCACCCGCAGGCCCGGGGTGTGACGGGCGGCCTCGGTGGCCCAGGCGCCGACGACGCTGGTCGGGGCGACGACGAGGAACGGGGTGTCGTCGCCGCGGCCGCGGGTGTGCGCGACGAGGGCGAGCACCTGCAGGGTCTTGCCCAGCCCCATGTCGTCGGCCAGGACCCCGCCGAGGGAGTGCTCCCACAGGAAGGCCAGCCAGGCGAAGCCGTCGCGCTGGTAGGACCGCAGCTCGGCGCTCACCCCGCTCGGCTCGGGACGGGGGATCCCGGTCAGGTCCCGCAGGGCGCGGGCACGGGCCACCCAGTCGGCGACCGACGGGTCGACGTCGCCGAGGTCGGCCAGCGAGGCGAGGGTGTCGAGGTCGTGCCGGCCGACCCGCAGGTCACCGGGTCCGGGGCCCTCACCGGGCTCCCGCTCGTGGACCTCGGCGGCGGCGGCCACCGCCTCGGACAGGGCGGTCAGCTCGGGGGAGTCCGTGGGCAGGTAGAGCCCGCTGGGGAGCACGAGGTAGTCGGCACCCTCGGTGAGCGCGGCGATCACCTGGGGCAGCGGCAGCCGCTCGCCCTGGACCTCCACGACGACCGTCAGGTCGAGCCAGTCGGTGGCCGCGGGAGCGCCGTCGGTGGCGGTGGCCGACGGCTCGGGCCCGGCGAGCTCGACGGTGACCCGCGCCGGTGACTCCGCCCGCCGGAAGTCCGGGCGGTGGCTCTCGTGGACCTCCAGGCCCTCACGCGACCGCCAGTCGGGGAT
Organism: Nocardioides lentus; assembly: GCF_039529515.1. Lineage (NCBI taxonomy): Bacteria > Bacillati > Actinomycetota > Actinomycetes > Propionibacteriales > Nocardioidaceae > Nocardioides > Nocardioides lentus. The sequence goes on along the minus strand of NZ_BAAAMY010000014.1, from coordinate 150,176 downwards.
CTCGAGCAGCGCGAGCGAGACCGCGTCGGAGCCGCCCACCTCGCGGTCCTCGACGTCCAGCGGGCCCCGCTCCCGGTGCTCGGCGAGGACCCGGCGCTCCTCGGCGCGGTCGCGGACCCCGCCGAGCGACTCCTCCGACGACACGGAGCAGGCCCGTCGGGCCTCGTCCTCGCCGTAGGCCCAGCCCCAGCGCACGTCGGCGCTCGAGCCGTCGCGCCAGGTGATCGCCACCGACAGGCGCGGCGTCAGCCGGTCGGGCACCGCGACGCTCGCGTCGCTCGAGGTCACCGGCACGAAGCGGCGCAGCCGGGTCAGGTAGTCGTCGAGCTCGGCCGCGGCCTCGGCGGGGACCACGACGGGCCCGTCCTGGGCGAGCGCGCGCAGGGTCGCCGTCGGCATCGCGCCCTCGAGGGCGGCGAGGGTGAGCACGCCGTCCTCGACCAGCGCGACGGTGTGGGAGGGCACGCCGAGCAGGGTCAGGCCGGAGACGGGCCGCACCACGTCGTCCACGACGACGCCCAGGTCGACCACGAGGTCGGCGTCCGCGGGGGCGTCACCGGCCCGCCGCCCGCCGGGACCGGCGGGCCCGCCGCCGGCCAGCCGGGTGTCGGCGGCGAACGAGACCGGGTCGTCGAGCAGCCGCAGCCCGCTCAGCGGCGCGTCGGCGTACACCTCGATCCCGGCGTCGCGGGCCGACCGCAGCAGCCGCACGACACGACGACCGAAGTCGGCCAGCGACGGCTCGGTGCCGCCGTACCAGTAGGAGCCGCCGAGGGCCTGCTGCAACGCGGCGAGGGCCTCGAGCTGGGCGGGGTCGTGCCGGCGGGTGGCGACCATGCTGGGCACGGTCTGCCAGTCGATGCCCGACTTCACCCAGCCCCGGGTGCCGCGACGCATCGGCCGGAGGGTGACACGGGCGCCGTCCCCGACGGCGAACCGGTCGCGTCGACCCGCGTCGTGGCCGATCCGCAGCGCCAGCGGGGGGTGCTCGCCGACCGGCGGCTCGGAGGCGCCGAGGTCGGCCAGGACGGCGTCGAGGCGCCGGCGCCACACGGGGACGACCTCGCGCGCGCGAGGCTCGTCCGGGTCGGGCTCCGGCGGCAGCTCGCGGGCCAGGTGGCCCAGGGTCAGGCAGAGGGCCGCGCCGTGCTTGCACTGCAGGGTGACCGGGCAGGTGCACCAGCTGTCGACGAGGGGCGCGGGCCGGGGCGCGTCGTCCTGCAGCCCGCTGATCTCCACCGTCACCCGGTAGGCGCGCGTGGCCGAGCCGTGGACCTCGCCACGCGCCACGAGGTGCCCGCCGTCGCGCAGCTCGACCTCCACGCCCGTGACCAGCCGGTCCAGGGCGTACGCCCGTGCGCGGTCCAGCGCGCCGGCGTCGAAGCTGCCGAGGAGCACCTGCGGCTCGGCGAGGTGGTGGAGGACCATGACGACGATCGTGCCAGCGCCCGCCGACGGTCGTGCCGCGCCGTCCACAGGCCCCGACGGGCGCCCTCAGCCCTCCGTGCGGCGGTCCCAGCGGCGGTAGGCGACGACGGCCGCCGCGATGCCCAGCACCAGGGCCCCGAGCGCCCCGAGCAGTCCACCCCCCTCGCCGAGCGCGGCCTCGGCGAGGGTGCCGACGAGCACGGCCAGCGTCATCACCGCCACGGCCAGCCCGAGCCGCACCCCGATCTCGGCCATCAGCAGCGACGAGAACGACCGGCCGCCGGCGGGGTCCGCGGCGCCGTCCGGGCCTGCGTCGGGGCCTGCGTCCGGGCCCGTGATCGGGCCCGGCCCCACTGCGGGGGACCGCAGGGGCGTGACGCCGACGACGGCGTCCAGGGGCACGGCGCCGTACACGTGGGGGAACCGCTCACCGCGACCGGCGGGGTCGGCCGAGGCGGGGTCGGCGGGCTCCTCCACGACGGGGGCGTCGAGCCGGTCGGTGTCGATGGTCAGCAGCACCAGGGGCTCGACCACGTCGCCGTAGACGGTTTCGCGGACGCGCTGCCACTGGTCGGCCCGCGAGCAGTGCACGAAGCCCACCTCGGCGAGCGAGCGCCCCCGCGTGGAGCGGTCGTAGTAGGAGCCGCCCTGCGCGGCCCGCCACTCCGAGGCCAGCGCCACGTGGAAGATCCGCATCAGCCGCGCGCCCGGGGCCGCGCCATCAGAACAGCCGCGAGGTGGGGTCGTCGAGGCCGCGCAGGGCGTCGTAGTCGACGACCGCGCAGGCGATGCCGCGGTCGGTCGCGAGCACCCGCGCCTGCGGCTTGATCTCCTGGGCCGCGAAGATGCCCTGCACCGGCCCCCGCCGCGTCAGGGCCGGGTCGCGGTTGAGAAGCTGGAGGTAGCGCGTGAGCTGCTCCACGCCGTCGATCTCGCCGCGGCGCTTGATCTCGACCGCCACCGAGACGCCCGCGGCGTCACGGCACATCAGGTCGACCGGGCCGATCGCGGTCGGGAACTCGCGGCGGACCAGCGAGAGGCCCTCGGCGAGGGTCGCGGGGTGCTCGGCGAGCAGCTCCTGCAGGTGCTTCTCGACGCCGTCCTTGACCAGGCCGGGGTCGACGCCGAGGTCGTGGACCGCCTCGTGCAGGACCTCCTCGAGGGTGATCCGCAGGGTGTCGTCGGTCTTGGGGCTGGTGACGGTCCACTCGCGGCGGCCCTCGTCGTCGACCCCCTCGCGCAGGGTGCACGGCGGGGACATCCAGTTCAGCGGCTTGTAGGAGCCGCCGTCGGAGTGCACCAGCACCGAGCCGTCGGCCTTGATCATCAGCACCCGGGTCGCCATCGGCAGGTGGGCGGTCAGCCGACCTGCGTAGTCGACCTGGCACCGCGCCACCACGAGTCTCACGTCGGCGCAATCTACCGGTCCGGTCACGACCGGGTGACCTGCCTTGCGTCCGCCGAGCGGGGGACGGTTGAGTGGCGCCCCATGTCGCCCTCCCCGCCGTCCGACGTCGTCGTGCTCGCCGCCGAGACCACCCAGGAGGGCTGGCTCGGTCGCGTGGAGCAGGCGATCAGCGACGGGTTCGACCCCGTCGCCTCCGCGGTGTCGGGCGTCGTCTTCTACGCCCCGACCGTCGGCGGGATCACCTTCCCGCTGATCGTCCTGTGGCTGGTGGCCGCGGCCGCCGTCTTCACCGTGTACTTCCGCGGGATCCAGTTCTACAGCTGGGGCACCTCGAAGGACCTGATCAGGGGCACGTACTCCCGCGCCTCCGACCCCGGCGAGGTCACCCACTTCCAGGCCCTGTCGTCGGCCCTGTCCGGCACCGTCGGCCTCGGGAACATCGCGGGCGTCGGCGCCGCGGTGACGCTGGGCGGTCCCGGTGCGACGTTCTGGATGATCATCGCCGGGCTGCTCGGCATGTGCACCAAGTTCGTCGAGTGCACGCTGGGCGTGAAGTACCGGGAGGTCCACGAGGACGGGACGGTCACCGGCGGCCCGTTCCGCTACCTCCCGGTCGCCTTCGCCCGGTTCGGCTCGGGCGTCAGCTGGGCGCTGACCTCGGTGTTCGCGGTCGCGCTGTTCTTCTTCGGCGCGGTCGGCGGCAACATGTTCCAGGCCAACCAGACCTTCGCCCAGGCCCGCGAGGTCACGGGCGGGGAGGACGGGCTGCTGGGCTCGGCCGGAGCCTCCCTCGTCTTCGGGCTGCTCCTGGCGGGCGGGGTGGCGGCGGTCATCATCGGAGGCATCCAGTCCATCGGCCGGGTCACCTCCAGGCTGGTGCCGGCCATGGCCGTCGTGTACGTCGTCGCGTGCCTGCTCGTGATCGGCGCCAACGTCGACCACGTGCCGTCGGCCCTCGGCGCCATCGTCCAGGGGGCCTTCTCGCCCACCGGTGTCGCCGGCGGTGCGGTCGGCGTGCTCATCATCGGCTTCCAGCGCGCGGCGTTCTCCAACGAGGCGGGCGTCGGCTCCGCCCCGATCGCGCACTCCGCGGTCAAGACCAGGCACCCGGTGAGCGAGGGGTTCGTGGCGCTGCTGGAGCCGTTCGTCGACACCGTCGTGATCTGCACGATGACCGCGCTGACGATCGTCATCGCGGACACGGCCTACTACTCCGAGCAGCGTCAGGCCGTGGCCGGGGGAGCCGCCGCCCCCGACGGCGTGGTCGTCACCTCCGACGCGTTCGAGACGTTCCTGCCCTGGTTCCCGGTCGTGCTGGCCGTGGCGGTCGCGCTGTTCGCGTTCTCCACGCTCCTCACCTGGAGCTACTACACGCAGAAGGCGTGGTGCCACTTCTTCGGTCGTTCCGCGCGCAGCGAGAACACCTTCAAGGTGTTCTTCTGCGCGTTCACGGTCGTCGGGACGGTGATCTCCTTCGGCTCCGTGATCGACTTCGCCGACTCGATGCTCTTCGTCTGCGCGATCGTCAACCTGCTGGCGTGCTACCTGCTCCTCCCGGTCGTCAAGCGCGAGCTCCGCAGCTTCCGCGAGGGCCGCCGGTCCGGCGCCATCACCCCGGTCCCCCACGAGGAGCGTTCGACCACGTGAGCGACCTCCACGCGACGCACCTCGGCGAGCACGGACCGCGCGTCGTGTTCTGCCACGGCCTGTTCGGCCAGGGCCGCAACTGGACGACCGCGGCGAAGGCGCTGGCCGGGCGCCACCGGGTGACCCTGCTCGACATGCCCAACCACGGGCGCTCGGCCTGGACCGAGCACCTCGACTACGTCGACATGGCCGACACCGTGGCCGCGACGGTCCGCGGGGGAGGCGAGGACCCCGTCGCGCTGGTCGGTCACTCGATGGGCGGCAAGATCGCGATGCTGCTGGCCCTGCGCCACCCGGACCTCGTCGAGCGGCTGTGCGTGGTCGACATGTCCCCGGTGACCTACGACGCCGGGCGGAGCGAGTTCGCGGGCTACATCGCGGCGATGTCCGGGATGGACCTCGACGCCCTCGAGCGGCGCGCCGACGCCGACGCGGCGCTGTCCCCGGCCGTGCCCCACCCCACGATCCGGGGCTTCCTGCTGCAGAACCTGCGCAGCGGCGGCACCGACGGAGGCTGGCGCTGGGCGCCCAACCTGGCCCTGCTCGGCGCCGAGCTCGAGGTGCTGTCGGGCTGGCCGGAGGACCGCCTCGCCGACACCACGCCGTACGACGGGCCGGTGCTCTGGGTCGCGGGCGCCACGTCGCCGTACGTCACCGACGACTACGAGCCCGCGATGTCGCGGTGGTTCCCGCGCCAGCGCCGGGTGACCGTCAAGAACGCGGGCCACTGGGTGCACTCCGAGCAGCCGGAGGTGTTCGCCGAGGTCCTGCGGCGCTTCGTCGACGGCGCCTGACCCCGACCACGCAGGCACCTGCGGCGTGAGGACCGTCACGTCCGCGGCGGCGGCCCGCGTGCCATGATCCGGGCCATGACGACCCTCGCCGAGTCCACCGACAGCGCCGCCGACTCGGCGCGCCCCATCACGACCGTCGGGGTGGTCGGCCTCGGCACGATGGGGGCCGGGATCGCGGAGGTCTTCGCCCGCCACGGCTTCTCCGTCATCGGCGTGGAGCGCGACGACGCGGCCGCCGAGCGCGGCCACGGCCACCTCACCCACTCCACCGACCGTGCCGTGGCCCGCCAGAAGCTGTCCGAGGAGGACGCGGCGGCCCTCATCGGGCGGATCCGGGTCTCCACCGACCTCGCCGACCTCGCCGAGGCCGGCCTGGTCGTCGAGGCGATCGGCGAGTCGCTCCAGCTGAAGAAGACCCTCTTCGCGGCCCTCGACGACATCGTGTCGCCCGACGCCGTGCTCGCCACCAACACCTCGTCGCTCTCGGTCACCGAGATCTCCACCGCCACGAGCCACCCGGGCCGGGTCGTCGGCATGCACTTCTTCAACCCCGCTCCGGTGCAGAAGTTCGTCGAGGTGGTGCGCACGGTGGTCACCGAGCCGCGCGTGCTCGAGGACGTCACGACCCTCGTCGAGCAGCTCGGCAAGAGCCCCGTGGTGTGCGGTGACCGCGCGGGCTTCATCGCCAACACGCTGCTGTTCGGCTACCTCAACCACGCGGCGTCGATGTACGAGACCCGCTACGCCAACCGCGAGGACATCGACGCGGCCATGCGGTTCGGCTGCGGCTACCCCATGGGCCCGCTGGCCCTGCTCGACCTGATCGGCCTGGACACGGCGTACGAGATCCTCGAGACGATGTACCGCCAGGGTCGCGACCGGCTCCACGCGCCCACGCCGCTGCTCAAGCAGATGGTCTCGGCGGGCCTGCTGGGCCGCAAGACCGGTCGGGGCTTCTACACCTACGAGGGTCCCGACAGCCCCGTCGTCGTCGCCGACGAGCAGACCCCGACCGCCGACGACATGCCGGCGCTGCGTCGCGACGTGCGGCTGGTCGGCGTCGTCGGCACCGGCACCATGGCCTCGGGCATCGTCGAGGTGATGGCCAAGGGCGGCTACGACGTCGTGTTCGTCGGCCGCTCCCAGGCCAAGGTCGACGCGGTGCACGCCCGGGTCGCGAAGTCGCTGGACAAGGCGGTGCAGCGCGGCAAGCTGGAGGAGTCCGCCCGTGACGAGGCGCTCGGTCGCCTCACCGGCTCCACCTCGCTGGACGACCTCGCCCCCGTGGACCTCGTCGTCGAGGCGATCGCGGAGGACCTCGGGGTCAAGACCACCCTGTTCGAGAACCTCGACGAGATCTGCAAGCCGGGCGCGATCCTGGCCACCACCACCTCGTCGCTCCCGGTGATCGAGCTGGCCCGGGTGACCGGCCGGCCCGCGGACGTGGTCGGCATGCACTTCTTCAACCCGGCGCCGGTGATGCGCCTGGTCGAGGTAGTCTCGACGGTGGCCACGGCCGACGACGTGACCGAGACCGTGCAGGCGCTGTGCGGCACGGTCGGCAAGACCGCGGTCAGCTGCGGCGACCGTGCGGGCTTCATCGTCAACGCGCTGCTGTTCCCCTACCTCAACGACGCCGTGAAGATGCTCGAGGGCCACTACGCCACCGCCGACGACATCGACACCGCCATGAAGCTGGGCTGCGCGCTGCCCATGGGCCCCTTCGAGCTGCTCGACGTGGTCGGCAACGACGTGTCGCTCGCCATCCAGCGCGAGCTGTACCTGGAGTTTCGCGAGCCCGGGTTCGCCCCGGCGCCCCTGCTGGAGCACCTCGTGACCGCGGGCTACCTCGGGCGCAAGACCGGCCGCGGGTTCCGCGACCACAGCCGCTGAGCCACGGGCAGACTGTCGGGGTGCGCGCTCTCCTGACGGCCCTGCTCACCGGTCTGCTGCTGCTCGGGGCGACGCCCGCCTCGGCCGCGCCCGAGCCGCTGCCGGCCGACCTCGACCGGTGGGACTACCAGATCGGCGGGCCCCGCGCGGTCGGCGACCGGGTCGACGTCGTCGTGCGCGACCGCGAGGCGCGGCCGGCCGGGGTGTACGACGTCTGCTACGTCAACGCCTTCCAGACCCAGCCGGGGGAGCAGCGGTTCTGGCGCGAGCGGTGGTCGCTGGTGCTGAAGGACGGTCGCGGCCGTCCCGTCGTGGACGCGGGCTGGGGGGAGTGGCTGCTCGACATCCGCACGGCCGCGAAGCGGCAGCGGCTGGCGCGGATCGTCGGTGGCTGGTTCGCGGGGTGCGCCGCGGACGGCTACGAGGCGGTGGAGCCCGACAACCTCGACTCGTTCTCCCGCAGCCGCGGTCACCTCGACCGTGCCGACGCCCGTGCCTTCGCGCGGCTGCTGGTCGCGCGCGCCCACGCGGCGGACCTGGCGATCGCGCAGAAGAACTGGGCCGAGCTGGACGGGAGCCGCCTCGGCTTCGACTTCGCCGTGGCCGAGTCGTGCGCGCGGTGGCGCGAGTGCGACCGCTACGCCACGGCGTATGACGGGGCGGTGCTGGCGGTGGAGTACGACGCGCCGTCCTTCCGTCGGGCCTGCGCGCGCTGGGCTGACGACGTCGCCGTCGTGCGCCGCGACCGCGCCGTGACCCCGCGCGGGGTCCGCCGCTGGTGCTGACCCCGCGGTGGTCGGCGGCGCGACGGTGCCCCGACCGGCGGGCCGGGGAGGATCAGCCGCCGTCGCGCCGGCGGGCGCGGTAGGCGGCGGCGGCCTCGCGGTTGCCGCAGGTGGTGGAGCAGAAGCGGCGTGAGCGGTTGCGGGAGAGGTCGAGCACGAGGCCCGCGCAGCCGTCGGCGGCGCAGAGGGCCAGCCGCGAGAGCTCGTCCGCGCGGATCACGTCGATCATCGCCATCGCGGTCTCCACGACGATGCGGTCGGCCAGGGGCCGGTCGTCGTCGATCGCGTGGAGGTGCCAGTCCCAGCCGTCGTGGCGGGCCAGCCGCGGCACGGCCCCGGCCTCGGCGAGCAACCGGTTGACCACCGGCGCCGCCTCGTCGCGCTCGGCGGTCAGCAGGTCGCGCAGCACGGGTCGCAGCTCGCGCACGGCCGCGAGCTCGACCTCGTCGCGGTCGTGGCGACCGGTGTAGCCGTACTCCAGCCACAGCGCGTGGAGATCCTCGACGTCGGTGAGCGTGTCCGGGGCCTCCGCGCTGTTGACCAGGGCGGTGGCCGCCTGCAGCGCCATCACGGTGTCATGGGTGAAGTCCACGTTGACACCTTACGCGACGCGGACCTAGTGTCAGGTGCCATGAGCAGCATGACTCCTGACGTCCGCCGGAGCGGCGTCGCCTCGGGCCTCGCCTTCGCCCTCGTCTCCGCGACCGTCTTCGGCCTGGCCGGTCCCCTCGCCCGCGGTCTGCTGGACAACGGCTGGTCCGCGGGCGCCGCGGTGCTCGCGCGGATCGGGATCGCCGCGGTCGTGCTGGCACCTGCCGCGATCTGGGTGCTCCGCGGACGCTGGGCGCTGCTGGGCGCCAACCTCGGCGTGGTCACCGTCTACGGCCTCGTCGCCGTCGCCGGCATCCAGCTCGCCTTCTTCTACGCCGTGACCTACCTCGAGGTCGGGGTCGCCCTGCTCATCGAGTACACCGCCCCGGTCGCGGTCGTCACCTGGATGTGGCTGCGCCACGGCCAGCGTCCCGGACGACTGACCCTGGCCGGCGCGCTCGTCGCCGCGCTCGGCCTCGTCCTGGTGCTCGACGTCGTCTCGGGCGCGTCGCTCGACGCGGTGGGGGTGGCCTGGGCGCTCGCGGCGATGGTCGGCCTGGCCGTCTACTTCGTGCTGTCCGCCTCGCAGGACAACGGGCTGCCGCCGATCGTCCTCGCCGAGGGCGGGCTCGTCGTCGGCACCGTGGTGATGGCGCTCGCCGGGGTCGTCGGCCTGGTGCCGATGACCGCCTCCACCGCGCCCGCGACCTACCAGGACGTCGCGGTGCCCTGGTGGCTCGCGACGCTCGGGCTCGGGGTGCTCTGCGCGGCCGTCGCCTACGCCACGGGCATCGCCGCCGGGCGCCGGCTGGGCTCGCGGCTCGCCTCGTTCGTCGGGCTCAGCGAGGTCCTCGCCGCGCTCGTCTTCTCGGTGCTGCTGCTCGCCGAGCTGCCCGGCCCCTGGCAGCTCCTGGGCGGTGTGCTGGTCCTCGCGGGCGTCCTGCTCGTCCGGGCCGGCGAGCCGGACCCCGACGCCGACCTGCCGGCCGCCGCCCACCTCGGCGCGGCGGACGCCGCGGTCGGGCCGGAGGCGGGGGTGGCAGGCTCGCGCCCATGACCCGCGAGTGGGACGCCTCGACGTACGACGCCCTGCCCCTGCCGCACGAGGCCTGGGGCGCGGGCGTGCTCGACCGCCTCGGTGCGGGCGGCCCCGTGGCCGGCGAGCGGGTCCTCGACGCGGGCTGCGGCACCGGGCGGGACGCCGCGGCGCTGCTGGCGCGCTGGCCCGAGGCCGACCTCGTCCTGCTCGACGGCTCCCGGACCATGCTCGACCGGGCGCGCGAGCGGCTCGGCGGGCGGGCGACGTACGTGGAGGCCGACCTCACCCGGCCGCTGCCCGACGGGGTCGGGCGCCCCGACGCCGTGATGAGCGTCGCCGCGTTCCACTGGGTCCCGGACCACCGCGCGCTGTTCGCGCACCTCGCCCGGGTCGTGCGCCCCGGCGGGCGCCTGGTGGCCGAGTGCGGGGGAGCGGGCAACCTGGCCGGGCTGCGCCCCGCCCTCGCCGCGGTCGACCCGACGGCGGTGGGCGAGGAGTGGACGTTCGCCGACGTCGGGGCGACCCGCGCGGCGCTGACGGCCGCGGGCTGGCGGGCGGACGGGGTCCGCCTGCGGCCCGACCCGATCCGCCTCGAGGACCCCGCGCTCCTGCGCACCTACCTGGCGACGGTCGTGCTCGGCGCCCACGAGGCACGCCTGGGCGAGGACTACCCGCGTTTCGTGGACGCCGTCGCGGCGGCCCTCGACGAGCCCGTCGTCGACTACGTGCGCCTCGAGGTCGAGGCGCACGTCGCCTGAGGTCCGCCTACTTCTTGCGCGGGTTGCGGGCCGGGGCCGCCTTCCCCGACGAGGTCGGCGCGGTGGCCGGGCCGGCTGCGGTGCCGCCCGGGGTGCCCGTCGACGCGGCCTCGGGGGCGTCCGGGACCTCCGGCTCGTCCGGGTCGTCGTCGCCGAAGCCGGCCACGACGTCGCGCAGGGCACCGAGCTGGACGGCGATCGCCTCGCGGCGCTTGACCATCCGCTCCACCTGCGAGCGCACCGCGGCGAGCTCGCGCTCGGACTCCTTGGTGCGGCTGTCGGTGATCGCCTCGGCCTGGGTGCGGGCGGAGGCCACCACCTGCTCGGCCTCGCGGCGGGCCCGCGACAGGACCGCCTCGGCCTCGCGCTGCGCCTGCTGCCGGTTGTCGGTGGCCTGGGCGATCGCGTCGCGGGCCCGCTGCTCGGCGGCGTCGGCCCGCTGCTCGGCCTCGGTGACCAGTCGGGCGGTCTCCGCGGTCGCGCTGGCGTGGTGGTCGGAGGCCTCGCGGGCCAGCCGCTCCTTCTCCACGGCGAGGGCGCGGCGCGCCTCCTGGGCCTCGCGGTCGGCCGCCGCACGGACCTTCTCGGCCTCGCGGGTCGCCGACGTGCGCAGCTCGTTGGCCTCCTGCTCGGCGGCCAGCCGCAGCTGGTCGGCCTGGCGCTGCGCCGAGGCACGGAGGTCCTCGCCCTCCGTGCGGGCCAGCGTGCGCTCGGTCTCGGCGTCCGCCATGACGCGGGAGCGGGTCTCGTCGAGGTCCTTGAGCTGGACCAGGCGCATGTCGTCGGCGTCGCGGGCCGCCTCGGCGCGCACGGCCTTGGCGTCGCGCTGGGCCTGCTCGCGGATCTCGGCGGCCTCGCGCTCGGCGGCGAGCCGGACGTCGGCGGCCTCCTCCTCGGCGAGGCGGAGCATGGCGCTCGCGCGCCCCCCGAGCCCGGCGTACGACGGGTTGCGGTTCTCGGCGAGCTCCTGCTCGAGCTCGGAGATGCGGGCCTCGAGGTGGCCGTGGCGACGCTCGGCCTCGGCGAGGTCGGTCGCCAGCGCGGCCCGCTCGCCGGCCATCTCGCGCACGGCGGCGTCCACGGCGGACCTGTCGTAGCCCTCCAGGCCCCACTTGCGGATGACCGGGAAGGTCGGGAGGGGCGCGTTGGCCGCGGCCCGGGCGCTCCCCGAGGCCGTCGGTGCGCCCGCCGGGCGGGCGGGGCCGGGCCCGGACGGCGCGCGGCCGGTCGGTGCCGGCCCGCCCGGGCGGGTGGCCGGCTGCTGGCGGGTCCGCTCGGACTCCGCGCCACCGGCGGCGGAGTCGGCCTGGGAGCCCACCGTGGGAATCGCCTCGGTGGCCTTCTCGTCGGCGGGATCAGCGGCCCCCGGACGCGGAGTCCCCTCGGCCGGGGTCGGCGGCGCGTCCGCGTCGTCGTCGAAGATGGACAGGCCGCGATCGCTCATGCAGGCCCCTCTCCTGGTCGGTGCGGTCAGGAAGCCTCCAGTCTGTCCGATCCACCGCGCCAAACCCACCCCGCGCCCGGCGGGTCCCGGGGATGTGACGCAGCCGACCGGCCCGATCGCCCGCCGGGCGGGCGATCAGGCCGGTCGAGGAGCCGATCAGACCCCGCGGAACCGGTTGATCGCGTCGAGGTGGGTCGCGCGGAGCTCGTGGTCGCGGACGCCGAGGCCCTCCTCGGGCGCGAGGCACAGCACGCCGACCTTGCCCTGGTGCTTGTTGTGGTGCACGTCCAGCGCGGCCTGGCCGACGTCCTCGAGACGGTAGGTGCGCGAGAGCGTCGGGTGGATCTTGCCCTTGGCGACGAGGCGGTTGGCCTCCCAGGACTCGCGGTAGTTGGCGAAGTGCGAGGAGATGATGCGCTTGAGGTTCATCCACAGGTAGCGGTTGTCGTACTCGTGCATGTAGCCGCTCGTGGAGGCGCAGGTGGTGATCGTGCCGCCCTTGCGCGTGACGTAGACCGAGGCGCCGAAGGTCTCGCGGCCCGGGTGCTCGAAGACGATGTCGATGTCCTCGCCCCCGGTCAGCTCGCGGATCCGCGACCCGAAGCGCTTCCACTCCCTCGGGTCCTGCGCGGTGCCCTCGTCGTTCCAGAAGCGGTAGCCCTCCTCGGAGCGGTTGATCACCAGCTCCGCGCCCATCGAGCGGGCGATCGCGGCCTTCTCCTCGTTGGAGACCACGCAGACCGGGGTGGCGCCACCGTTGAGCGCGTACTGCGTGGCGAAGCCGCCGAGGCCGCCGGAGGCGCCCCAGATCAGGACGTTGTCGCCCTGCTTCATGTCACCGCCGTTCTTGGAGACCAGCTGGCGGTACGCCGTGCAGTTCACGAGCCCGGGGGAGGCGGCCTCCTCCCAGGTCAGGTGGGCGGGCTTGGGCATCAGCTGGTTGGCCTTGACCAGCGCGACGTGCGCCAGGCCGCCGAAGTTGGTCTCGAAGCCCCAGATGCGCTGCTCGGGGTCGAGCATCGTGTCGTTGTGGCCGTCGGGACCCTCGAGCTCCACCGACAGGCAGTGCGCGACGACCTCCTGGCCGGGCTTCCAGGTGTGGACACCGGGCCCGGTGCGCAGCACGACGCCGGCGAGGTCGGAGCCGACCACGTGGTAGGGCAGGTCGTGACGCTTGGCCAGCGGCGAGAGCCGGCCGTAGCGCTCCAGGAAGCCGAAGGTGGAGACGGGCTCGAAGATCGAGGTCCACACGGTGTTGTAGTTGATGGCCGAGGCCATGACGGCCACCAGCGCCTCGCCCGGGCCCAGCTCGGGCATCGCCACGTCCTCGACGTGCAGCGACTTGCGGGGGTCCTTGTCCTTGGCGCTGAGGCCCTCGAACATGTCGACGTCGTCCTTGCGGACCAGCGCCGCGGTGTAGGACTCGGGCAGGTCGAGGGCGGCGACGTCCTCGCTGGTGGCGTCGTCGGAGGTGATGGCGTCGAGGATCTGCTGCACGGTCTCTCCTGGGTCGGGCGGGTCCGGGGTGGCTGCAAACTACCGACGAGTAACCGCCCCGGGTGCTCCTAGTGTCGTATGTCACGTGCGCGACCGGGCCCTCCGACGGGGCAGGTCGGCCCCCACCGACCGGTCGCCTGTGTCCCCGATCACAGCCCGTGGGTAGTCTCGGCGCAGCGGCGTACGGCGGCCATCGAGGCCGGCACCGACGCGCGAGGCGCGAGCCGACACGGGAGGCGACATGACCGCACCACTGATCACCCGGGTGGCTCGGTGAGCACCGTCGAGCAGGAGCGGGAGTCCGCGCAGGAGGGCCAGGAGTCCCCCGCGCTCGCGACCCCGATGGACCTGCTGCTCGCCGACGCCGGCACCAGCCCGATCCGGCGCTTCGTGCCCGGCATGTCGGGGGTGCGCTTCGCCGCCGGCCTCGCGCGTCACCCGCGCCGCGTCGTGGGTCGTACGGCGGGCCTGGCCGGCGAGCTCGTGAAGGTCGGGCTCGGCCGCTCCGAGGTCGCGCCCGCCGAGAAGGACCGCCGCTTCGCCGACGAGGCCTGGGCGAAGAACCCCTTCTTCCGGCGGACCCTGCAGTCCTACCTCGCCGCCGGCCACGCGGTGCGCGGCCTGGTCGACGACGCCGACCTCGACTGGGGCGACGACCAGCGCATGCGCTTCATCGTCGACAACCTCGTCGAGGCGCTCTCGCCGACCAACCACCCGCTGACCAACCCGAAGGTGGTCAAGCGCACGATCGACACCGGCGGCGGCAACCTCGTGGAGGGCGGGCGCCGCTTCGTGCGCGACTTCGCGACCGCGCCGCGGGTGCCGTCGATGGTCGAGGCCGACGCGTTCGCGGTCGGCGAGGACGTCGCGGTCACGCCGGGCGAGGTGGTGCTGCGCACCGACGTCTTCGAGCTCATCCAGTACACGCCGCAGACCCCGAAGGTCCGCGAGGTCCCGGTGCTGGTGGTGCCGCCGACCATCAACAAGTACTACGTCATCGACCTCGCCCCGGACCGCTCGCTGGTCGAACACCTGGTGCGCTCGGGGCTCACCGTCTTCTGCGTCTCCTGGCGCAACCCGGACGTCCGGCACGCCGACTGGGACCTCGACACCTACGGCGCGGCCGTCGTGGAGGCCATGGACGCCGCGCAGGCCATCGCCCGGCAGCCGAAGGTCTCGGTCTTCGGCATCTGCTCCGGCGGCATGATCACCTCGATGGTGCTGGCGCACCTGGCGGCCATCGGCGAGCAGGACCGCGTCGCGTCGTACAGCCTGGCGGTGACGGTCCTCGACCAGTCCCGCGCCGGCGTGACCAGCGCGCTGCTCTCGCACAAGGCGGCGGCGGCCTCGACCCGGCTCTCGCAGGACAAGGGCTACCTCGACGGCCGCGCGCTGGCGGAGATCTTCGCGTGGCTGCGGCCCAACGACCTGATCTGGAACTACTGGGTCAACAACTACCTGATGGGTCACGCGCCGAAGGCGTTCGACATCCTCTACTGGAACGCCGACCCCGTGCGGATGAGCGCCGGGATGCACCGCGACTTCATGGACCTCGCGATCCGCAACGCGCTGGTCGAGCCCGGGGCCTCGACCATGCTCGGCTCGCCGGTGGACCTGTCGGCGATCACCGTCGACTCCTACGTCGTGGCCGGGATCGCGGACCACCTGTGCCAGTGGCAGTCGTGCTACGAGGCGACGCAGCTCTTCGGCGGCGACACCCGCTTCGTGCTGTCGACCAGCGGCCACATCGCGGCGATGGTCAACCCGCCCGGCAACCCGAAGGCCAACTTCCGCACCTCCCCGACCCGCGACGGGCACCCGTCCAACCCCGCGGACCCGCAGGAGTGGCTGGCCGCCGCGCCCCGGGTGCAGGGCAGCTGGTGGGAGAACTGGAGCGACTGGCTCACCGAGCGCAGCGGCGACGAGCGCGGCAAGCCGCGCAGGCTGGGCAACGCCGAGCACGAGCCGGTCGCCGAGGCCCCGGGCACCTATGTCCACGACCGCTGAGCGGCTCGACGTGTCGACGCCCGGCCCCCGCCCGGTCACCGGCCGCGACCGCGACCGGGTCCGCCAGGTCTCCGTGCGCGGGATCTCGGCGCGGGTCTCGGTCCGCCCGGGCGTCGGTGCGCTGACCGACGCCCCGCCGCTGCTGCTGTGCAACGGCATCGGCATCAGCCTCGAGGCCCTCCAGCCGCTCGTCGACCACCTCTCGCCCGAGCGCGGGGTCGTGCGCTTCGACGTGCCGGGGATCGGCGGCTCCGCGCTGCCGCCCACGCCGTACGCGATCGCGGCGCTGAGCTCGTGGGTCACCGCGCTGATGAAGAAGCTGGGCCACCGCCAGTTCGACGTGCTCGGGCTGTCCTGGGGCGGCGGGCTGGCCCAGCAGCTGGCGGTGCAGTCGCCCCGACGCGTCCGGCGCGTGGTGCTCGTCGCCACCGGCACCGGCGTGCTGATGGTGCCGGCCCGTCCCGAGGTGCTGCGGATCATGGCCACGCCCCGCCGCCACCGCGACCCCGACTACGCCGCCACCGTCGCCTCGACGATCTACGGCGGCACGATGCGTACCGACCCCGCCCGCGGGGCGGCCCTGCTGCACGCCACCACCCGGTCGGGACCGAAGCGCGGCTACTACTACCAGCTCGCGGCGATGGCCGGCTGGTCCAGCCTGCCGTTCCTCGGCCTGCTGCGGCAGCCGACGCTGGTGATGGGCGGCGACGACGACCCGATCATCCCCGTGGCGAACCCGCGGATGCAGGCGGCGCTGATCCCGCACTCCCGGCTGCACGTCTACCACGGCGGCCACCTGGGCCTGCTCACGGAGGCCGACGACAACGTCCCGGTCGTCGAGCGGTTCCTGTCCGCGTCCGACCCCCTGAGCGACACCCCCGAGGAGACCGCGTGAGCGACCCGGCCGGCCAGATGACCATCGAGGTCGACGAGACACCGTTCTCGGACTTCCTCGGATTCGAGCTGCTCCTGGCCGAGGAGGACCGCGAGCTGCTCGGCCGGGTGCGGGCCTTCATGACCCGCGAGGTCGAGCCCGTCATCAACGAGCACTGGACCCGCGCCAGCTTCCCCCACGAGCTGGTCCCCGGCATGGCCGAGCTCGGCATCGCGGGCCTGGCGTACGACGGGCCCGGCTGCCCCGGTCGCGGCGCGCTGGTCGACGGCCTGGTCGCCATGGAGCTCGCGCGGGTCGACCCGTCGATGGGCACCTTCATGGGCGTCCACGGCGGGCTCGCGATGGGCTCGGTGATGATCGGCGGCTCCGACGAGCAGCGCGAGCGCTGGCTGCCCGCGATGGCCCGGATGGAGAAGATCGGGGCCTTCGGGCTGACCGAGCCCGACGTCGGCTCGGCGATCAGCCAGGGCCTCGCGACGACCGCGACGCGCGACGGTGACGGCTGGGTGCTGAACGGCCGCAAGAAGTGGATCGGCAACGCCGCGTTCGCGGACCTGGTGATCATCTGGGCGCGCGACACCGACGACGGCCAGGTCAAGGGCTTCGTCGTCGAGAAGGGCAGCGAGGGGATCGAGTTCACCAAGCAGGAGGACAAGATCGCCCTGCGCGTGGTCCAGAACGCCGAGATCACCCTCACCGACTGCTACGTGCCCGAGGAGAACCGGCTGGGTCGTGCGGAGTCGTTCCGCACCACCGCCGACGTGCTCCGGGTGACCCGGATGGGGGTGGCGTGGCAGGCGGCGGGCTGCGCCCGCGGCGCGTTCGAGCACGCCCTGCGCTACACCAAGCAGCGCGAGCAGTTCGGGCGTCCGATCGCCGGCTTCCAGCTGGTGCAGGACCTGCTGGTCAAGATGCTGTCCAACGTCACGGCGTCGACGGCGATGAACGCCCGCGCGTCCCAGCTGCAGGACGCCGGCCAGCTCCGCGACGAGCACGCCTCGCTGTGCAAGGCCCACGCGACCGCGCGGATGCGCGAGGCCGTTGGGTGGGCCCGGGAGGTCCTCGGAGGCAACGGCATCCTGCTCGAGCACCACGTCGGACGGTTCGTCGCCGACGCCGAGGCGATCTACTCCTACGAGGGCACCCGCGAGATCAACACCCTCATCGTCGGCCGCGCGATCACGGGGGAGTCGGCCTTCGTGTGACCCCGGCGGTGCGCCCGACCCGGGTCCTGACGGTCGCCGTGGCCCTGCTGCTCGTCCTGACGGGCTGCGGCGGGGGACCGGGACCGCAGGAGCCCGACCCGGAGCAGGTGGCGGTGCCCGCCGGCGTCGATGCCGACGACCCGGTCCTCGGGTGGTTCGAGGTGACCGCGGTCGCCGCCGACGCCCTGGGCTCGCCGGTGCAGTCGCCGCGCAGCGCCCTGTGGGCCACCGCGTGGAGCGCCGGTGAGGCGGCCGTGGACGCGGTCGGCACGGCGGGGCCGGAGGCCGCTGCTCCGGCCGGCTTCGCGCAGGCGGTCCACGACGTCCTCGTCGACCGGGTGCCCGTCGTCGCCGAGGCCGCCGACGCGCAGCTCGCCGCGACCCTCGACGCCGTCGCCGAGGTCGTCACCACGGCGGAGCGCGACCGGGCCGCCGCGCTCGGGGCCCGGGTCGCGGACGGCGTCCTGGCGCGACGGGCCGGCGACGGCCTGAGCGCCGCGGAGGTCGCGGTGGGCGCGGACTCCTTCGTGCCCCGCGGCGGGCCGGGCGCCTGGGTGCCCACCGACCCCGGCACCGCGCCGAGCCAGCCGGCCCTGGGGCGGGCGCGCCCGTTCCTGGTGACCCCGGGGCGCGTGGCCGTGCCGGCCCCGCCCGCCCTCGGCAGCCCGGCGTACCGCGCCGACCTGGCGGAGGTCCGTGCCCTCGGCGCCGCCGACTCCCCGACCCGCACGGCTGCTCAGACCGAGACCGCGCTGTTCTGGGCGGACGACAGCCTGAGCGCGTGGACGCAGGTGCTGCGCGGCCTGCTCGCGGCCCGGCCCGAGCAGCCGCTGGAGCAGCGGGTCCACCTGGTCGCCGTGCTGCACCAGGTCACGACCGACGCGCAGATCGCCTGCTTCGCCGCCAAGTACGACGTGCAGCGCTGGCGGCCCGTCACGGCGATCCGCGAGGCCGCTCCCGACGGCACCGCCGATCCCGACGGCGACCCCGCCACGATGCCCGACGCGACCTGGGAGCCGCTCCTGACGACCCCGTCCCACCCGGAGTTCCCGAGCGCCCACACCGTGTACGCCGGAGCAGCCGAGGTGGTCCTCGACGCGCTGGTCGGCGCACCGTCCGAGCCCGTGCGGATCCGCGTGGACGGCCTCCCGCCGCGTGACTACACCGACTGGACCGACCTCGTCGAGGAGAACGTCGAGGCCCGGGTCGCGTCCGGCATCCACTACCGGACCTCGGACGAGGCCGGCGCGGCCCTCGGGCGCGCCGTGGCCCGGGCGGCGCTGTCCGTGCTCGCCCGCCCGGCCCGTGGCTGAGAGGGGCCGAGATGGGGCCGGGGTCGCGGCGCAGCCGGGTCTCAGGCGGGCTCGACGAGCTCCACGAGCACGCCGCCGGCGTCCTTGGGGTGGACGAAGTTGATCCGCGACCCGGCCGTCCCGCGGCGGGGCTCGTCGTACAGCAGCCGGAGGCCGCGCTCACGCAGCGTGGCGGAGACCGCGTCGACGTCCGCGACCCGGTAGGCCACCTGCTGCAGCCCCGGACCGGAGCGGTCGAGGAACTTCGCGATCGTCGAGTCCTCCGAGAGCGGCGCGAGGAGCTGGACGCAGGACCCGGAGTCGCCGACGGCCATCATCGCCTCGCGCACGCCCTGCTCCTCGTTGGTCTCGGAGTGGACCAGGCGCATCCCGAAGGAGTCGCGGTAGAACGCGATCGCCGCGTCGAGGTCGGGCACGGCGACCCCCACGTGGTCGACGGCGGTGAACAGGTCGGTGGGCAGGCCCGTCGCGGGGCCGCCGGTGGCGTCGGTGCTCATCGCCCCATCGTCGTACGACGGGCCGCGGCGCGGGGCGTGGTGTGACGTGCGCGACACCCCTACTCGGCGTCGGTACCCGTCGGTAAGGTCCGCAGCGGAACCACCCATCAGCTGGAGCGCAGGCCTGGAGGTCAGTCATGTCCGGATCCGTCATCGTCGCCGGAGCACGCACGCCGATCGGACGACTGCTGGGCGGGCTGAAGACCCTGTCCGCGGCCGAGCTCGGCGGGGTCGCGATCAAGGGCGCCCTCGAGAAGGCCGGCGTCGCCGGCGAGGACGTCGACTACCTGATCATGGGCCAGGTCATCCTGGCCGGCGCCGGCCAGAACCCGGCGCGCACCGCGGGTCTCGCGGCGGGCCTGCCGGCCTCGCTGCCGTCGATCACGATCAACAAGGTCTGCCTCTCGGGCCTCAACGCCATCGCGACCGCCGACGCGATGATCCGCGCCGGCGAGGCCGA
Organism: Nocardioides lentus; assembly: GCF_039529515.1. Classification (NCBI taxonomy): domain Bacteria; kingdom Bacillati; phylum Actinomycetota; class Actinomycetes; order Propionibacteriales; family Nocardioidaceae; genus Nocardioides; species Nocardioides lentus. The sequence goes on along the minus strand of NZ_BAAAMY010000014.1, from coordinate 130,515 downwards.
CGTGATCGTGGCCGGCGGCATGGAGTCGATGACCAACGCGCCCCACCTGCTGCCGAAGTCGCGCGAGGGCTTCAAGTACGGCGACACCGCGCTCGTCGACTCGATGGCCTACGACGCCCTCTACGACCAGCTCACCCAGCAGGCGATGGGCGCGCTGACCGAGCAGTGCAACGCCGACGGCCTCGGCCTGACCCGCGAGGAGCAGGACGCGTTCTCCGCGCGCTCCCACCAGCGCGCCGCCGAGGCGTGGAAGAACGGCGTCTTCGACGACGAGGTCGTGCCCGTCTCGATCCCGCAGCGCAAGGGCGACCCGGTCGTGGTCGCCGCCGACGAGGGCGTCCGCGGCGACACGACCACCGAGTCCCTCGGCGGCCTGCGCCCCGCCTTCGACAAGCAGGGCACCATCACCGCCGGCTCCGCCTCCCAGATCTCCGACGGCGCCTGCGCCGTGGTGGTGATGAGCAAGGCCAAGGCCGAGGAGCTCGGCCTGGAGTGGCTCGCCGAGATCGGCGCGCACGGCATGGTCGCGGGTCCCGACTCGACGCTCCAGATGCAGCCGGCCAACGCGACCGCCAAGGCGTGCGCCAAGGAGGGCATCAGCCCCGCCGACCTGGACCTGGTCGAGTTCAACGAGGCCTTCGCCGCGGTCGGGATCGCCTCGGCCCGCGAGCTCGGGCTCGACGAGGACAAGGTCAACGTCAACGGCGGCGCCATCGCGCTCGGCCACCCGGTCGGCATGTCGGGCGCCCGCGTGGTGCTGCACCTGGCGCTCGAGCTCAAGCGCCGGGGCGGCGGCACCGGCGCCGCCGCGCTCTGCGGCGGCGGCGGTCAGGGCGACGCGCTGATCGTGCGGGTCCCCGCCTGAGCGCTCGCCGGGGCGGGTCCGCGGACGACCTGGTCGCCCGGGCCCGCGCGGGCGAGGTGCGGGCCGTGGCCCGTCTCGTCTCCTGGGTCGAGGACGAGGCCCCGGCGCTGACGGACGTCGCGCGGCTGCTCGCCCCGCACACGGGGCGGGCCCACGTCGTCGGCGTCACCGGGGCACCGGGCGTCGGGAAGTCGACCACCACGAGCGCCCTCGTGCGCCACCTGCGCGCGCAGGACCGCACCGTGGGCGTCCTCGCGGTGGACCCCTCCTCGCCGTTCACCGGGGGCGCGCTCCTCGGCGACCGGGTCCGGATGGGCGAGCACGCCGAGGACCCGGGGGTGTTCATCCGGTCGATGGCCGCCCGTGGCCACCTGGGCGGGCTGGCGTGGTCGACGCCGCAGGCCGTGCGCGTCCTGGACGCCGCCGGGTACGACGTGGTGCTGGTCGAGACCGTCGGGGTCGGTCAGAGCGAGGTCGAGGTGGCCGGACTGGCCGACACGACGCTGGTGCTGCTGGCGCCGGGGATGGGTGACGGCATCCAGGCGGCCAAGGCGGGGATCCTCGAGACCGCCGACGTCCTCGGCGTCAACAAGGCCGACCACCCCGACGCCGACCGCGTCGTGCACGACCTGCGGGCCGCCGCCGCACTGGTCGAGCGGGAACCGGATGACTGGCGCCCGCCCGTGCGGCGCACCGTCGCGCGCGACGGCACCGGGCTGGCCGAGCTCGTCACGGCGCTCGGCGAGCACCGGTCGTGGCTCGAGGCCTCCGGGCAGCTGGCCCGCAGGCGGGCGCGCCGCGCCCGCGCGGAGGTCGAGGCGATCGCGGTCGCGCGGCTGCGCTCCCGCTGGGCCGACCTCGGCGACGTCGACCTCGACGTGCTGGCGGGCGAGGTCGCCGCCGGTCGCAGCGACCCGTACGCCGCCGCGGCGACGCTGCTCGACGGTCTCGCCGCGCCGGCCGGCGGGTCCGCGCGCCGGTAGGGTCGCCGACCGTGACCACCCGCCGTACGACGAGGGCCGCGGTGCGTCCGCTGCTGCCGGCCGCCGCCGCGCTGGCCGCGCTGGTCGCGCTGGTCGGTGCCGGCGGAGCCGCGGGGGCCGACGACGGCGCGGGGGCGGGGTCGCCGGCCGGGGTGGTCGCGCTCCCGGGTGAGGACGTGGAGCTGTCCTCCGACGCGGACGCCCCGACCCCGGTGACCGCGGGCGCCTGGCGGGGCGACCTCGGTCCGGTGGAGTCGGACTCCGGCGAGGTGTGGTTCGAGTACCGCCGCGAGACCGACGACGCGACGCTGCTCGTCTCCGCGGTCTCCCCGGGCGCGGACCCGGCCCGGGAGGACGCGCTCGAGCTGGAGGTCCTCGACCCCGCCGGGGACCGGTGCACGACCGGCGCCGCCACGAGCACGCGCATCGACGGCGACCCGACCCTGCTGGCCGTCGAGACGGTCGTCGGGGTGCAGGAGGCGGTGCTGGCCGAGGACGAGGACGGCTTCGAGTGCCTCACCGAGAGCCGCCTGCTGATCCGGGTCGCGCGCGGCACGAACGGCGAGCAGGGTCGGGCGCCGTTCACCCTGCGCGTCGTCGAGGAGTCGCCCCTGGTCTCCGCCGACGGGCTGCCCGGACCCCTCGAGCTCGGCGAGCCGGAGGCGCCCGACGTCGACGCGGCGCGGGAGGACCTGCCCGGCGGGGCGGGCCTCGAGGACGCGCCCGAGGCCGCCGGCGGGCGCTACCGCGGCACTACCACCACCGACCGCACCCTCGTCTACCGCGTCCCCGACGTCGGGTGGGGCCAGACCCTGCGCACCGCCCTGGCGGTCGAGCCCGTCCGGCTCGCCGACGGCGTCTTCCTCGGCCCCGACGTCGAGCTGACGGTCCTGTCGCCGATGGGCACCCGGGTGGGTGCCACGGATCCCGACGGGGCCGCCCTCTCCGACGACCGCCTCGGGCTGGTGGTCTCGGCCGGCCCCGTGCGCTACCTGAACCGTCGCGCCGACCTCGACGCCCCGCCGTACGTGCCGGGGGACCACTACGTCCTCGTCACCGTGGAGGCACCGGACGAGGGTCCGGCGCTCGAGGTCGACTACACCCTCGAGGTCGAGGTCGCCGGTGAGGAGGACGAGCCGCCGGACTTCGTGGATCCCGACGCCTACCTGCTCGCGGACGGCGACCGGCAGCCCGTCGTGCGGGCCGTCGGGGCGGGCGGCCTGCTGGCGGGGCTGGGGGCGCCGCTGCGGTACGGCGGGGCCGCGCTGCTGGCGCTCGGGGGCCTGGCCGCGCTCACGGGCGGCGTCCGCACGCTGCGCGCCTGAGACCGCCCGACGTCGTCGGCGCGGCCTCCCGGACGGCGCCGGCCGTCGCGTCTCAGCCGCCGAGGGCCAGGACGACCGCCAGCCCGAGGAGCACGACGCCCACCGCGAGCAGCGCGAGCCCACGCACGGTGGCGCCCGCCGTGCGGGACGCCCGCGGCGAGCGGCGACGCCCCGCGCCCGCCACGGCGGGGGCCCGCGTCGCGTCCGGGTCGGGCGCCCCGGCGGCGGGGGCGCCGTGACCGGGCCCGGGCCGGGCCCCGCCCTCGGGCCCGTCGACCCCGGCCGTCCGGGCGAAGAGGTCGGCCACCGCGACCTGCTCACCGGGTGCCGCGGGCAGGGCCGAGACGTCGAGCGCGAGCATCTCGGCGCGGAGTGCGGCGGCGCTGGCGGGCCGACGGGCCGGGTCCGGGTCGGCGGCGCGGCCCAGCAGCTCCACCAGGGCGGTGACGGCGGCGGGCTCGCTGCCGGGGGCCCAGGGGAGGGGCGGCGACCAGGTCGGGTCGCCCGGGCCCGTCGGCCCGCGGGCGGGAGGGCGCACGGCGGTGAGCATCTCGAGACCGACCACGCCGACGGCGTACAGGTCCTGGCGGGGGTCGGGGTCGGCGCCGTGCTGCTGCTCGGGGGCCATGTAGCCCGGGGTGCCGATCGCGGTCGCCGCCCGGGTCATCCGCGGCTGGTCGACGCCGGCGGCGATGCCGAAGTCCGTCAGCCGCAGGTGGGGCCGGGCGCGGCCGGTGGGCTCGAGGAGCAGGTTCGCGGGCTTCACGTCGCGGTGCACGATCCCGGCGGCGTGCACCGCCTCGAGCGCCTGGAGGGTCTGGTCGAGCAGCGTCGCGGCCCAGCGGGGCGGCAGGGCGCCGTGGGCGCGCAGCAGGTCCGCCACCGAGCCCCCGCGCACCAGCGGCATCGTGAACAGCACGCGCTCGTCCATGCCCGCCCACGACTGCGGCGTGACGACGTGGCGGTGGTCGATGCGCACCGACTGCTCGCGCACGAAGCGCAGCAGCGACGCGGCGTCGGACTGCTGGAGGATCTTCGCGACCTTGAGGGCGCCGTCGGCCTGGTCGCGGACGGTCCAGACGGTACCCATGCCGCCGACGGCGACGGGCTCGAGCAGCTCGTAGCGCCCGGCGAAGACCTCACCCATGGCGCCGCAGCCTACGGTCCGGGGCGTCGTGGTGACCTTGCGACGGGCGCGGTCCGGGGATGGGCGAGGATGGGGGCATGACGCAGCAGCCGTTCAGCCGCCCCGGCGCGGTCGACCTGTCCGCCCTGAAGCGTCCCGCCCCCGCGGGTCCCGCCGGCCCGGGGGCCGCGCGGCCCGGGGGGTCGGGCGGTGCTCCCGGCGGCTCGCCCGCGCAGGGCGGCGCCTACTGGGTCGCGCTCGACGAGCAGAACTTCCAGACCGTGCTCGAGGCCTCGATGTCGGCACCGGTCTTCCTCGTGTTCTTCTCGCCGTCGCGGATGCCGGAGAGCGCCACCCTGGCCGACGACGTGGCCACGTTGGCCGAGGAGTTCACCGGGCGGTTCGTGGCCGGCCTCGTCGACATCGACGCCGTGCCGCAGATCGCCCAGGCGATGCAGATCCCGTCGGTCCCGCTCGTGGTCGCCGTCGTCGACGGACGCCCCGTCCCGCTGCTGCAGGACGTCGTCCCGCTCGAGGAGCTGCGCACCGCCTTCACCCAGGTGCTGCAGCAGCTCACGGCGCAGGGCGTGACCGGCCGGCACCAGCCGCTGGCCGGTGCGTCGGCGGGCGGCGGGGACGACCCCGACGCCGAGCCGGCCGTCGACCCGCGGTTCGCGCCGGCCGAGGACGCGCTGCAGCGCGGGGACGCCGCCGGAGCCGTGGCCGAGTACCGCAGGCTCGTCGACGCCAACCCCGCGGACGCCGAGGCGGCCGCGGGCCTGGCCCGCGCCCAGCTGCTCGAGCGGGCCGGGACCGCCGACCTCGCCGAGGCCCGCGCGGCGGCGGCCGCCGACCCCGACGACGTCGACGCCCAGCTGCTCGTCGCCGACCTCGACCTCCTCGGCGGCCACGTCGAGGACTCGTTCGGCCGGCTCGTCGGGCTGGTGCGCCGGACCCGCGAGGGGGAGCGGGACCGCGTGCGCGAGCACCTGATCTCGCTGTTCACCGTCGTCGGCAACGCCGACCCGCGGGTCCAGCGGGGCCGTCAGGACCTGGCGTCGGCGCTGTTCTGACCCGCCGCCGGGGCCCCGGTCCGGCCGGATTCGCTGTAGGCCGGCGCCCCGCCCGCGAGGGCCGCGGTCGCGGCGGCGACACGGCGGGCGGTCTGCTCCGAGCACCGTGCCGCGACCTCCTCGGGGGTGCAGAACGCCGCGCTGCGGATCTCGCGCTCCTGCCGCACGATGCGGTCGACCACGGCCGGGTCGTGCACGCCGCCGTCGAAGACCAGGCACAGCGCGTCGTCCCACCCGCTCCACGGCGGCAGCCAGTCGGTGAGCAGCAGCGGGCCCGCGTCGACGTCGAGCGCCAGCTCCTCGCGGACCTCCCGGGAGACCGCCAGCTGCGGTGACTCGCCGACCTCGACGACCCCGCCGGGCAGGTCCCAGTCCCGCTTGTAGGTCAGCTGGCACAGCAGCACCCGACCCGACGGGTCGCGCAGCAGCATCTGCGCGATCGCCCGCTTGCGCGGCAGGAAGCTGTTGAGCAGGGCCCGGAAGCCCTCGGGCTCGCCGACCGGCGCGTCCGTGGCGAGTCGCGCGTAGACGACCTCGTCACCCGCGACGCCCCGTCGTACGCCCTCCTTGCGCAGGCCCGACCAGGTCGCGACCCGGTGCGCCCGCGCGTCGCCCGCCGGCACCTGCGCCTCGACCCGGCCGTGCGTCCCCAGCGCCGCCTCGACCGCGCCGCTGACGGCCTCGATCCCGGCGTGGGCCCAGCTCACCCGGGCGACGCCCTCCGACACCGTCTCCGTCCTGGGGTCCTCGCTCACACCGCGACCCTAGGCGGTGCCCGGTCGCCCGCCCCGCCGCGGTCGCGGCCGGCTCGCGCCTGCCCTCCCCGGTTCACCACGCCAGGTGGGGGGCCCAGGCCGGCCGGCGCGTCAGCCCCCGGGCCCGCTCCGCGGTGACCCGCGTGCGGTCGTCGTCGGTCCAGACATCCGGACCACGGCGTGACCGGTCAGCGCGGCGTCGTCGGCGCCGTCAGCCACGACGGGGGAGGAAGAGGTCCCCGTGCGACCTGTGGACGCGGACGGGCCGCGGTCGTCAGGCGCGGCGGCGGAACCAGACGGTCGCGAGGGGGGGCACCCGGATGTCGGCGTGCGCCGGGTGGCCCGCGTGGTCGCCGGCGACGGCCTCGATCGAGCCGAGGTTGCCGACGCCGGAGCCGGTGTAGGACTCGGCGTCGGTGTTGAGCACCTCGTCCCACACCCCGGCGGCGGGCAGGCCCAGGCGGTAGCCCTCGTGGGGGACGGCCGCGAAGTTCGACACGCAGACCAGGTCCGGGGCCGCCTCCGCGGAGCCCGAGCCCTCACCCGACGTCGCCGCCGCGGACCCGCCGAGCGGCGCCGAGCGCCGGACGAACGAGAACACGTTGTGGGGTGCGTCGTTGGCGTCGATCCAGGCGAAGCCGTCCGGGGTGGCGTCGGCGGTCCACAGCGCGGGGGTGTCGGTGTAGACCCGGTTGAGGTCCCTCACCAGCGCGTGCACGCCGAGGTGCTCGGGGTGGTCGAGCAGCCACCAGTCGAGCTCACGGGACTCCGCCCACTCCGACTCCTGGCCGAACTCGGCGCCCATGAACAGCAGCTGCTTGCCGGGGTGGGCCCACATGAAGCCCAGGTAGGCGCGCAGGTTGGCGAGCTGCTGCCACCGGTCGCCCGGCATCTTGCGCAGCAGGGAGCCCTTGCCGTGCACGACCTCGTCGTGGCTGATCGGCAGCACGAAGTTCTCGCTGAACGCGTAGACGAGGGAGAAGGTCATCTCGCCGTGGTGGTGGGAGCGGTAGATCGGCTCGTACGCCGCGTAGTCGAGCGAGTCGTGCATCCAGCCCATGTTCCACTTGAAGCCGAAGCCGAGACCGTCGGCCGACGTCGGCTGGGTGACACCCGGCCAGGACGTCGACTCCTCGGCGATGGTCACCACGCCCGGCGTGCGCCGGTAGACGGTGGCGTTCATCTCCTGCAGGAACTGCACGGCCTCGAGGTTCTCCCGGCCGCCGAAGCGGTTGGGGCTCCACTCGCCCTCCTCGCGGGAGTAGTCGAGGTAGAGCATCGAGGCGACGCCGTCGACGCGCAGGCCGTCGGCGTGGAACTCCTCGCACCAGTAGACGGCGTTGGCGTAGAGGAAGTTGCGGACCTCGTTCCGGCCGAAGTCGAAGATGTGGGAGCCCCACTCCTTGTGCCAGCCGCGCTGGGGGTTGGGGTCCTCGTACAGCGGCTGGCCGTCGAAGCGCGCGAGCGCCCACGGGTCCGTCGCGAAGTGGCCGGGCACCCAGTCGAGGATCACGCCGACGCCCGCCTGGTGCAGCCGGTCCACCAGCAGCCGGAAGCCGTCGGGGTCGCCGAAGCGGCTGTCGGGGGCGAAGTACGACGTGACGTGGTAGCCCCACGAGCCACCGAACGGGTGCTGCATCACGGGCATCAGCTCGACGTGGGTGAACCCGAGGTCGGAGACGTAGCCGACCAGCTCGTCGGCGAGCTGCTCCCAGGTGCGCCCGCGCCGCCAGGAGGCCAGGTGGACCTCGTAGGTCGACATCGGGGCCGCGACGGGCTGCCGCTCCGCACGGGCCGCCATCCAGGCGTCGTCGCCCCAGGCGTACGACGACTCGAACACCCGCGAGGCGGTCTCCGGCGGCTCCTGCGCCCAGCCCGCGAGCGGGTCGGCGCGGTCGGTCCAGACGCCGTCGGAGCCCAGCACGGCGTACTTGTAGTGGGCGCCGGAGCCGACGTCGGGCACGAACAGCTCCCACACGCCGGACGTGCCGAGCTGGCGCATCGGGTGCTGCTGGCCGTCCCAGCCGTTGAAGTCGCCCTTGAGCCGTACGGCGCGGGCGCGGGGCGCCCAGACCGCGAACGAGGTGCCGACGACGTCGCCCTCGAGCCCGCCGGAGTAGCGGTGCACCCGGGCGCCGAGCACGGTCCACAGCTGCTCGTGGCGGCCCTCGCCGATGAGGTGCAGGTCGCCCTCGCGCAGCGTGGGCAGGAAGCGGTAGGGGTCGTCGGTGACGTGGTGGGCGCCGTCGGGGTAGGTCACCGAGATCCGGTAGTCGGGGGTCTCGGCCAGCGGGAGGACGCCGACCCACACCCCGCCGTGCTCGTGGCTCAGCGCGGTCTCGAGCGCACCGTCGGGCGCGGGGGCCGAGCCGTGGCGGATCGTCACGGTCTCGGCGAAGGGCCGCACCACCCGCACGGTCACGCCGGAGCCGTCCGCGGCCGGGTGGGGGCCCAGCACGGAGTGCGGCTGACCGTGCTCGCCGCGCAGCAGGGCGTCGAGCTCGTCGAGCGCCACGGGCACGGGCCCGCCGGGGGCCGACGAGCGGGCGGTCCCCGGGGAGCCATGCTCGGGGGAGGAGGGGGTGGGCGGGAGGGTCATCGCGCTCCGATCCGTGCGATCGCGGCCAGCGGGATGGACACCCAGGTCGGCCGGTTGCGGGTCTCGTACACCGTCTCGTAGACGGCCTTGTCGGCGACGTACGCCGAGAGCAGGGCCTGCTCGGCGTCGGTCAGGTCCCGGCCGGCGTAGGACGACAGGAACGCCGCCCGGTTGCGGTCGGCCCACTCGGCGGCGCGGTAGGCGCGCTGGTGGGCGCCCTCGCCCTCGTCGTCGTCGATGGTGTGCTGGACGACGCGGGGGACGTAGTCGAAGGAGCGCAGCATCCCCGCGACGTCGCGCCACGGGGAGTCGGGCAGCACCCGCTCGCCGAGCGGCTTCGCGGGCTCGCCCTCGAAGTCGACGATCTTCCAGCCGCGGACGGTGCGCAGCGTCTGTCCGAGGTGCAGGTCGCCGTGGACCCGCTGGACGCGGACGCCCTCGAGCGAGGCCACGTCCTCGTAGAGCGACCGCAGCGCGTCGGCGTGGTCGGCGAGGCCGGGCACGACGGGCAGCGCCTCGTCGAGCCGGCGTGCCATCGCGGCAGCGAGCCCGCCCATCGCGGCGCGGTCGGCGGTGGCGGTGGGGAAGTGCTCGGCGAGCGTCTCGTGGACCTCGGCGAGCGCGACCCCGAGCCGGGCGGACTCGGCGGCGAAGTCGCCCCCGACCTCGTCGGCGTGGAGGTCGGCCTCCGCGAACAGGTTGCGCACGGACGCCAGGCCGAGCTCCCAGCCGTCGCTCGCGGTGCGCAGGAACTGCTGGATCATCGCGAGCTGCAGCGGCTCGCCCGAGGTCGGCTCGGCGGTCTCGAGCCAGCCGTAGAGGGCGGCGACGTGCTCGGAGGAGGCCCGGGTGAGCACCTCGTGGATCGCGATGTCGGGGTTGATGCCGGTGGTGACCTTGCGGAACACCTTCATCAGCGAGTCCTCGCCGAACGCCACCGAGGAGTTCGACTGCTCCCCGGTGAACAGCAGCGAGGTGGCGGTCTCGTCGAGCGTGTAGAACGGCAGCCGGTGGAAGGCCAGCCCGGTGTCGGTGCGCAGCACCTTGTCGGGCGCCTCGAAGGCGTCGGAGAACGCGGTCAGCCACGCGGCCATCGCCGCACGGTCGTGCAGGGCGTCGTAGGCCTGGACGGGCGCGTCGGCCCCGGCGGGCCAGGTCGCGACCAGCGCGTACTCGAGGGCCTCCTGCGGCTCGGCGTAGCACGACAGCGGCACCTGGTAGGTCTCGCGCCGGTCGGCGTCGGTGCCCTCGGCGTACTCGACGTCGACGAGCAGCAGCCGCACCTGGGGCGCGTCGCCCGGCAGCCGGCCGAGCTCGCGGACGTCGGTGATCGCGAAGTCCCGGCCCTTGCCGGCGAACCAGCGGGTGCGCACCAGGTAGTCGGCCAGCGAGGCGCGGATCGACCCGGCCCCGAGGTCGGGTGCGGGCAGGTCGGGTGCGGTCGAGTCGGGTGCGGTCGGGTCGGGTGCGCTCACAGCAGGCCTCCGGTGCTCGTGGTCCCGGCGTCGTCGGGCGGGGTGAGCCGCAGCCAGTAGAAGCCGTACGCCGCCATGGTCAGCAGGTAGGGCAGCTCGCCGATGACCGGGAACGGCACCCCGCCGAGGAGCTCGACGGGCCGGTACCCCTGCCAGCGCCGCAGATCCAGCTCGACGGGCTGGGGGAACCGGGAGAGGTTGTTGACGCAGAGGATGACGTCGTCGCGGGCGGTGCCGTCGGCGGCGGTCTCGGTGTGGGTGCGCAGGTAGGACAGCACCGAGGGGTTGGAGCCGCCGAGGTCGGTGAAGTCGCCGAGCCCGAACGCCGCGTGCTGGCGGCGGGCGTGGATCATCCGGCGCGTCCAGTGCAGCAGCGAGGAGGAGTTCTCCAGCTGCGACTCGACGTTGACCGACTGGTAGCCGAACACCGGGTCCTGGTTGAGCGGCAGGTCCAGGCGTCCCGGCGTGGCCGAGGAGAAGCCGGCGTTGCGGTCGGGCGTCCACTGCATCGGGGTGCGCACGCCGTCGCGGTCGCCGAGCCAGATGTTGTCGCCCATCCCGATCTCGTCGCCGTAGTACAGGACCGGTGAGCCGGGCAGCGACAGCAGCAGGGCGCTGAAGAGCTCCATGCGGTTGATGTCGTTGTCCAGCAGCGGGGCCAGCCGTCGGCGGATGCCGATGTTGGCGACCATGCGGGGGTCCTTGGCGTACTCGTCCCACATGTAGTCGCGGTCCTCGTCGCTGACCATCTCGAGGGTGAGCTCGTCGTGGTTGCGCAGGAAGATGCCCCACTGGCAGTTCTCGGGGATCGCGGGCGTCTGCTCGAGGATCTCGGAGATCGGGTAGCGCGACTCGCGACGCACGGCCATGAAGATGCGCGGCATCACGGGGAAGTGGAACGCCATGTGGCACTCGTCGCCGCCGACCGAGTAGTCCCCGAAGTACTCCACGACGTCGGCCGGCCACTGGTTGGCCTCGCACAGCAGCACCCGGCCCGGGAACTCCTCGTCGACGAACCGGCGGACCTTCTTGAGGAACTCGTGGGTCTCGGGGAGGTTCTCGCCGTTGGTGCCGGGCCGCTCGTAGAGGTAGGGCACCGCGTCGAGGCGGAAGCCGTCAAGGCCCATGTCGAGCCAGAACCGCATCGCGTCGATCATCGCGTCGTGCACGGCCGGGTTGTCGAAGTTGAGGTCGGGCTGGTGGTGGAAGAACCGGTGCCAGAAGTACTGGCCGCGCACCGGGTCCCACGTCCAGTTCGACGGCTCGGTGTCGACGAAGATCACCCGCGCCTCGGAGTAGAGGTCGTCGGTGTCCGACCACACGTAGAAGTCGCCGTAGGGCCCCTCGGGGTCCTTGCGGGACTCCTGGAACCAGTGGTGCTGGTCGGAGGTGTGGTTGGCGACGAAGTCGATGATCACGCGGATGCCGCGCGAGTGGGCCTCGTCGAGGAGGTGGTGGAAGTCCTCGACCGTGCCGACCTCGGGCAGGACGCCGGAGTAGTCGGCCACGTCGTACCCGCCGTCGCGCAGGGGCGAGGGGAAGAACGGGGGCACCCACAGGCAGTCGACGCCCAGCCACTGCAGGTAGTCCAGCTTCTCGATCAGACCCCGGAAGTCGCCGGTGCCGTCGCCGTTGGAGTCCCGGAACGAGCGGACCAGCACCTCGTAGAACACCGCGGTCTTGAACCAGTCGGGGGTGTCGCCGGCCGCGAAGTCCGCGTTGTCGGCGGCGGTGGTGCCGGCCGCCGGGTCGGCCTCGAGCGCGGGGTCGCCCGACTCGTGGTCGAAGTCGGGGGCGGGGCCGAGGCCCTCCTTCTCCTGCTCGCCGGTGCTCACGCGGTCCTCCTGACGCTCAAGACGTGCGCGGGCTCGTGGCCGGGGTCGAGCCGCACGTAGTTGTGCTCGCCCCAGCTGTAGGTCTCACCGGTGATCTCGTCGGTGACGGCGAAGCCGTCGTGCCACTCGAGGCCGAGCGCGCCCATGTCGAGGTGGACGGTGGTCTCGCGGGTGGCGTGCGGGTCGAGGTTGACGACCACGATGACGGTGTCGTCCTCGGGGCCCGCCGGCTCGGTGGGCAGCCGGGTGCTCTTGGAGAAGACGAGCACGTTCTCGTCGTCGCTGTGGTGGATGACGACGTTGCGCAGCAGCTGCAGCGCGGGGTGGGCGCGGCGCACCTCGTTGAGGCGGGTCAGGTACGGCGCCAGCGTGCGGCCCTCGGCCTCGGCGCCCTCCCAGTCCCGGACCCGGACCTGGTACTTCTCGGAGTCCAGGTACTCCTCGCTGCCCGGCTTGACCGCGACGTGCTCGAAGAGCTCGTAGCCGGCGTAGACGCCCCAGCTGGGGGCGCTCGTGGCGGCCAGCGCGGCGCGGATCTTGAACGCCGCGGGCCCGCCGTACTGGAGGAAGCCGTGGAGGATGTCGGGGGTGTTGACGAAGAAGTTCGGGCGCATCCGGTCGTCGGTCTCGCGGGCCAGCTCGCGCAGGTAGTCCTCGATCTCCCACTTGGCGGTGCGCCACGTGAAGTAGGTGTAGGACTGCTGGAAGCCGACGGCACCGAGCCCGCGCATCATCGCGGGCTTCGTGAACGCCTCGGCCAGGAACAGCACGTCGGGGTCGGTGCGGCGCACCTCCTTGAGCAGCCACTCCCAGAACGCGACGGGCTTGGTGTGCGGGTTGTCGACGCGGAAGATCCGCACGCCGTGGCTCATCCACAGCCGCACCGTGCGCAGGACCTCCCGGCAGATGCCGGTGGGGTCGTTGTCGAAGTTGAGCGGGTAGATGTCCTGGTACTTCTTCGGCGGGTTCTCCGCGTAGGCGATCGTGCCGTCGGCGCGCGTGGTGAACCACTCGGGGTGGCTGGTGACCCACGGGTGGTCGGGGGCGCACTGCAGCGCGAGGTCCAGCGCGACCTCGAGGCCCAGCTCGCCGGCGCGGGCCACGAACGCGTCGAAGTCGTCGAAGTCGCCCAGGTCGGGGTGGATGGCGTCGTGCCCGCCGTCCTTGCTGCCGATGGCCCAGGGGCTGCCGGGATCGGTGGGGCCGGGGGTCAGCGTGTTGTTGGGGCCCTTGCGGTTGACCTCGCCGATGGGGTGGATCGGCGGCAGGTAGACGACGTCGAAGCCCATCGCCCGGGCCCGCTCCAGGCCGGCGACGGCGGTGCGCAGCGTGCCGGGGACGACGGCGCCGGTGGCCTCGTCGTACGTCGCGCCCTCGGAGCGGGGGAAGAACTCGTACCAGGATCCGTACAGCGCCCGGCGACGGTCGGCGTACGCCGGGAACGGGCCCTCGGTGGTGAGCATCTCGCGCAGCGGGTGGCGGCGCAGGACGTCGAGGAGCGCGGCGTCCTGGGTGGCGGCGAGCCGGGCCGGGACGGGGCGCTCGGTGTCGCGGCAGGCCTCGACCGCGGAGGCCAGCGACGCGCGGTCCGCGGGGTCGGTCACCTCCGCGGCGACCCGTTCGAAGAGCAGCGCGCCCTCGGTGAACATCAGCTCGACGTCGACGCCGGCGGGGATCTTGAGGCCGGCGTCGTGCTCCCACGTGGCCAGCGGGTCCGACCAGGCCTGCACCTCGAAGCCCCACGCGCCGGGCGCGTCGGGGGTCACCCAGGCGACGTACTCGCCCGGCTCCTCGCTCGCCGGCACCATCCGCACCGGCGGCCTCCGGGTGCCGTCGGGGGCGACCAGCACCGCCTCCGCGCCCAGCCGGTCGTGCCCCTCGCGGAACACGGTGGCGGTGACGGGGAAGGGCTCGTCGACGGTGGCCTTCGCAGGCTGTCTCCCGAGGTCGACGAGGGGGGCGACGTCCATGACAGGGATGCGTCCGACCATGCCGTCGACCCTAGCGATGCCCGCCGGACCTGCGACAACCTCGCGTCCACGGTGGGCGGGCCGGGCGCGATGCGCCCGGCCCGTCGTGGCTCTAGACGGGGCAGGCGTCGACCCGCAGGTTGGGTCCCGTCTCGACGTAGTGGCAGGTGACGTAGCCCGACGCGGGGGAGGAGATCCTCGCCCAGTTGCGGCTCGTGTTGCCGCCGATGGTCACGGCCTCCCCGACCGCCTGGCAGTCCACGGTCATCACCGTGCCGTTGGCCAGGCTCGCGACGACGGCCCCCGAGGTGGACGGCGTCGTACGCACGTTGAGGTTGCCGACCGTGGCGCGCAGCCGGGTGCCCCCGGACGGCGGCTCGGTCGGCGGCGCGCCGCCCATCGCGGCGGCGACGTCGGCGCGCATGACGTCGAGGTCGATGAACGACGGGTCGATCTTGCCGGTCGTCGAGGTCTCCCGGTGGCCACGGGCGTACGACGCGTCGCGGCCGAGCCGGTCGAGCACGGCCGCGGTCGCGAGCACCGAGGCGTCGTACTGGGCCTGCGTCATCTCCTGCCGCACCCCGCCGCCGCCGTCGCCGGCGTAGTCGATCTCCCACCCGACCATCAGGGTGTTGCCGTCGCCGGCCGGGATCGGTCCGGAGCCCGCGCTGCGGCCGGCGTGGTTGGCCCGGTTCGCGGAGATGACGTGGAACACGCCGTGGTAATCGACGAGCGCGTGGCACAGAGGCCCCGGCAGGTCGGAGCGGCCGTTGATGCAGATGCCGAGCGCCGGCGCCGGGCGCGAGGCGCTGCTGGGGGCCGCGGTGTGGTGCCACAGCACGCCGATCGGCGAGAAGGACGACCCGGCGCTGCGGCTCAGCCAGTCGCCCTCCTCGACCACCTGGACCCCGGCGCCGCGCAGGACGTCAGCCAGCCACGAGATCGCCACGGCTCACCACCCCCGTCTCGATCAGGTCCGCGAGGCAGGAGGGCTCCGCGGGCGTCTCGTAGCCGCGCGCGTCGACCCGGCCCTCCTCGCCGTACGACGGCCCGCCGAGGACCGTGAGCGCGGCCGGGGCCACGGCGAGCGCCCCCAGCCCCTTCAGCAGTGCGCGGCGGCCGGGGCGCAGGGGCCCGGTCGCGGGGATCGGTGGCGTCATCGCGTTCCCTCCGGGGTGCCGGTGTCGTCACCACCACCCCACCACCAGCCGCCGCGCTCCCGATACGGGGAGAACCCTTGCGTGCGTGAGCTCGTCGGGAGGTGGTCGGGACCGTGGGCGGGCCTGAGGTGGTCGGGACCGTGGGCGGGCCTGAGGTGGTCGGGACCGTGGGCGGGCCTGAGGTGGTCGAGCAGCTCGCGAGCCCTGGCGAGCGCGCGGCGTCGAGACCGCCGGGGACCTTCGTCCACAGCCCAGGAAACCGGCCCTGGCACCACCCTTCACGACCTAGCAGCATCACCGCATGAGCAGATCAGGGGTCGTCTACATGCTCCGCTGCAGCGACGGCGGCTACTACGTCGGGAGCACGACGGACCTCGCCGCGCGCCTCCACCAGCACCAGGAAGGTCTGGGAGCCCGGCACACCCGTCACCGACGGCCCGTCGAGCTGGTGTGGTTCGAGGAGCACGACCGCATCGACGACGCCTTCGCCCGGGAGAAGCAGGTCCAGAACTGGTCCAGGCGCAAGCGTGAGGCATTGATCCGGCAGGCGTACGACGAGCTCCCCGACCTCGCCGAGAGCCGCTACCGCACGGAGCGTCGCGAAGCCGAGACCGCGCGGGCGGCGCTGCGGGATGCCTCGCGGGAGTGAGCGGTCGCGGTTGTCCGCCGACCCCCTCGGTGCGGGTCGGACGTCACGGGATCGGCGGTCTCGACGCCGCGCGCTCGCCGGGGCTCGCGTGCTGCTCGACCACCTCAGGTGCCCGGGCTCCTCGACTTCCTCGTGGCGGCGGTCTCGACGCCGCGCGCTCGCCGGGGCTCGCGTGCTGCTCGACCACCTCAGGTGCCCGGGCTCCTCGACCTCCTCGCGGCGGCGGCCGCGGGAACGGCGTGAGGGGAGGATCGGTGCCACCTGGTGGCACCGATCCTCCCCTCGGGGCCGGTCAGTAGACCTGGAGCTCCGCGGCCCGCACCGACCGACCGCGGTCGCTGGCGGTCTTGCAGTCGGTGGCGTTGGTCGGGTCGTCGTCCTGCTCACCGGCGTAGCCGGAGAAGCCGGTGCACTGGTTCTCCAGCGCCACCATCCGGATCGCGGCGGCCCTCGTGGGCGTCACGGGGAAGGACCGCAGCGTCAGGTCCGGCGCCACCGGTCGTGGCCGCAGGGCCGGGAAGGCGTCGGCCGGCGAGGTGTAGAACCGGCGGAACGTCGCGCCCGGGCTGTCGCACCGGCTGGTGCAGGCCTCCAGGGCGAACCGGCGCAGCGCGGTGAACCGTGAGCCCGACTCGGGGTCGGTCTCGCCCTCGGCCGCCGCGGGGCGGAGCAGGGCGCTCACCTGCACCCGGCGCACGGTCTGCGTGCCCCCGGCCAGGTCGACCGTCACGAACGGGGACTGCCCCGTGTCGACGTCGGTCGAGGAGATCCCGGCCCAGTTGGTGCCCTCGGTGCCGTCGATCAGTGCCTCGGGGGTCAGGGAGCCCTCGCTGGCCGCGAGGACGGAGGCACCCCGCGAGGCGGCGGCGAGGTTGGCCGGGGCCGCCACCGTCACGGTGCGCCTCTGCCCGGCGGCCACCGTCAGGGAGAACCGCGTGGCCCCGCGACCCGGCGAGACGTAGACCAGCTCGTAGCGGCCCGGGGCGAACGACTTCGTGGCCGCGAGCGGCGTCCCGCCCAGGGTGTCGGCGTACGGCGTGGAGCGGGCCTCGTAGTCGCCCACGTAGATCCGGCCCGGTGCGGGGGTGCGGAACGTGACCCGGGCGTTCTCCGACCGCGGCGAGGCGAAGCTCGGCCTGGTGTCGCCCGAGTCCGGGCCCGGCACCGAGGCCCCCTCGCCCATGCCGCGACGGGCGAACGCGTCCCAGATGGGCTTCGCGTTGGCGCCGTCGAAGCGGATCCGGTCGGCGGCGAGGAACGCGTCGCGCATGTCGAGCATGCTCACCGCGCCGTTGGCCTGCAGCAGGAACGAGTCGAACATCAGCTGCACCCAGCGGCGGTTGCCCGGGCAGTCGATCGGGCGCGACGGCGACTGGGAGCCGCTGCCCTGAGCGCAGCGCAGCTGGAGGTTGCGGTCGCCGTAGGGGAAGCGGGACTGGTAGCGGTCGACGAGGGCCTGGCGGACCTCCCACATCGTGCCGTTCCAGATCTCGCCGTCGGCGTGGACCTCGTCACCGGTGGTGTCGAAGCCGTAGTTGGAGAAGTTCAGCGGGTTGCGGTCGATCGCGTAGTCGCGGATGCCCTTGACCCGGTTGCCGGTCGCGTACGCGCCGAGGACCCAGGGCCGGGTGCCGGCGTCGTAGCCGTGGCTGAAGACGTACTCCGCGGCCACCAGGTCGCTCCACGACTCGCCCATGGCGCCGCCGTGCTCGGAGGTCAGGCCCTCGTCGGGCCCGGCGACCATGCGGTTGGTGATGGCGTGGGTGTACTCGTGACCGGCGATCCCGAAGTCCAGCGCCCCGTCGGCGCACGGGGCGTAGAAGGCGCCCGCGAGCGGCTGGAACAGGTACTGGTTGGTGATCCCGGGGATGCCGTCCTGCAGCGTGATCTGGTTGGCGTTGGTGCGCCCGAGCCCGGTGGTCGCCGGGGACCCGGTGATCGCGCCGGCCTGCACGTTGCCGACCTCGGGGTCCTGCGCCCGCGTGGGGTCGGTGTTGCGGCCCAGGTTGGACACCTGCATGTTGTAGTTGCGCTCGGTGAACCCGAGCCCGTAGCTGTAGTCGTGCATCCGGTTGTGGCCGACGTTCAGGTTGGTGACGGCGAACTCGATGTCGTTGCCGCCCGGCACGAGCTGGTCGGGGTTGCACCGCGCGTTGTTCCAGGCGTCGGTGAACTCGGTGTCGTACTCCCGGAACGCCGAGAACGGGCGTTGCATCAGACCGCCCGGGGTGAGCGGGCTGGCCCACGCCTCGGCGGTGCTCGCGTTGTTGCCGAGCGTCGTGAACGACGGCACGTCGACGCCGCGGACGACGTCCCAGGGCGCGCTGAACGGCTGCTCGAGCGGACCGCTGGGCAGGTCGCAGCGGCCGTTGCCGCCCGGCTGGCTGCGGTTGCCGGTCCAGCAGCCCAGGAAGTCGCCGCCGGCCACCGTGTCGGGCGACCAGTCCAGGTCGGGGTTGGCGGGGAAGAACCGGTAGCGGGGCAGCGGCAGCGCGGTCCCGCCGCCGGGGGCGGCGGTGTCGGAGGTCTGCACGACGCCGGTGTAGGCCCCGGGTCCGGGCACGGAGTCGGCGTCGAAGGGGCAGATCCGCACGGCGTAGTCGCCGGCCGGGATCGCGGTGCCCGGAGAGTAGGTGAGCACCTCGGGCGACGTCAGGAGGTCCTGCGAGGCGAGGGTGGTGCCGTCCTCGTCGAGCAGGGTCACGGTGATGTCGTCGACCGGGACCACGGTGGTCGCGGCGACGGTGACGGTGCGGGTGGCGCCGTCGGTCAGGGTGAACGGGTGCTCCGGGCCGCACGAGGTGGCGGTCACCGAGCCCTGGAACGGCACGGTGCGCACCTGGGTCGCGACGGGGGAGGCCGCCGTCGTGGCGGACGCGGGCGCGGCGGCACCGGGGGCCCCGGCGTGCTCGACCTGGTTCTCCCGCAGCAGCACCCGGCCCGAGACGGCGTCGAGGACGACGGTGTACGCCGAGGCCTCGCCGCCGACGACGTCGACGACGTTGGCCTCGATCACTGGGCGGACGGTGCCGTCGGCCCCGGCCAGCGCCGAGACGCGGGCCTGCTGCTCCTGCAGCAGCCCGGGGACGTCGAGGCGGGTCCAGGGGCGCAGCGAGCCGACCACCCCGGCGGCGTCGTCGACGCTCTCGCTGATGCCGTCGAGGGCGTCGCCGGCGAGGTCCAGGCCGACGTACTCGGCGGCGAGCCGCCAGCCCTCGCCCGGGTCCAGGGTGGGGGCGTCGGCGAGGGCGCCGGGCGCGGCCTTCACGAGGGAGGACGAGACGTACTCGACGCGTCCGCGGGCGATGCCGACGCTCACGAGGCCGCCGCGGGCGGAGGCCAGCCGGTCCTCGCCGCCACCGAAGGTCTGGCGCAGCAGCACCGCGCGTCCGCTCGAGCCCTGCAGCGGTGCGTCGTTGACGAGCTCGAGGCCCTGGACCACCTCGGCGCTGACGCCGAGCAACGAGCGGTTGGCGCCGAGCCAGGCGCGGGCGGCGTCGACGGGGCCCCCGGTCGCGGCGCCGAGGTCGGAGCCCCCGGCCGGGCTGACCGACGCGGCGGTGCCGAACCGGTTCCAGGTGACCCGCAGGCCGAGCCGCTCGGCGGCGGCGCGCTGCGCCGGGCTCGGCGAGGCCAGGCCCCGGACGTCGAGGTCCTCCAGGCCGCGGGGGGCGTCGGCCAGGGTGACGGTGTCGTCGGTGGGGAGGGCCGCCGCGGAGGCGGTCGTGGCGCTCTGGGAGAGCGCGGGCAACGGCGTCAGGCCGGGGATCGCGGCGGCGACCAGCAGGCTGACGGCCACGGCTCCGAGACGGGGCCGGCCGAGGGGGCGAGGTGTCATGACTCCCCCCAACGGGGCCGGGGGGTCGTGGTTACGCGCCGATCCGGGGACCCCGTCGCGCACGACGGGCTTGGATCGATCCAAGCAAAGCGTTACGTTCCGTCCGTGCGCGCTATCCGTCGGTTCACGGTCCGTCCCCTGCTGCCCGAGGCGCTGGAGGGTCTCGCCGTCCTCGCCCGCAACCTCCGCTGGTCGTGGCACCCCGAGACCCAGGACGTGTTCGCGGCGGTCGACGCCGAGCTGTGGACGGCCGTCGGCCACGATCCCGGCCGGCTCCTGGGGGCGGTCTCGCGCGAGCGGCTCGCCGAGCTGGAGCGCGACAAGCGCTTCACCCGCATGCTCGCCCTCGCCGTCGCGGACCTCGAGCAGTACCTGACGGGGGAGCGCTGGTACCAGCGCCGCACCGCCGAGGGCGGCGAGGAGGGGCCGCGGGGCATCGGCTACTTCTCCCCGGAGTTCGGCATCACCTCGGTGCTGCCGCAGTACTCCGGCGGTCTCGGGATCCTCGCCGGCGACCACCTCAAGACCGCCTCCGACCTGGGCGTGCCGATCACGGGCGTGGGTCTGCTCTACCGGCACGGCTACTTCCGGCAGTCGCTGTCGCGCGACGGCTGGCAGCAGGAGACCTACCCGGTCGCCGACCCCGACGGGCTGCCGATCACCCTGCTGCGCCGCGGTGACGGCACCCCGGCCACCGTCTCCCTCGGGGTCCCCGGCGGCACCCTGCACGCCCGGATCTGGGTCGCCCAGGTCGGACGCGTCCCGCTGCTGCTGCTCGACTCCGACATCGAGGCCAACGAGGGCCACCTGCGCGACGTGACCGACCGCCTGTACGGCGGGGCCGGCGAGCACCGGCTGCTGCAGGAGCTGCTGCTCGGCGTCGGCGGCACCCGTGCCATCGGCGTGCACGCCGAGATCACGGGGGCGCCGTACCCGGAGGTCTTCCACACCAACGAGGGCCACGCGGGCTTCCTCGGCCTGGAGCGCATCCGTCAGCTCTCGGTCGTGGAGGGCGGGCCGGGCCTGCCGCTCGACGCCGCGCTCGAGATGTCGCGCGCGGGCACGGTGTTCACCACCCACACCCCGGTGCCCGCGGGCATCGACCGCTTCCCGATCGACCTGGTGCGCCAGTACTTCGGCGCGGGCTCGGTCGGCAGCGACGGCCCGGTGCCCGGTCTGCCCGTCGACTGGGTGCTGGCCCTGGGCCGTGAGGACTACCCGGGCGGCGACCCCGGCGTGTTCAACATGGCGGTCATGGGCTTCCGCCTCGCCCAGCGCGCCAACGGCGTCTCGCTGCTGCACGGCGAGGTCTCCCGCGGGATGTTCAACGGCCTGTGGCCCGACTTCGACGCCGGGGACGTGCCGATCGCCTCGATCACCAACGGCGTCCACGCCCCGACCTGGGTCGCGCGCGAGGTCTTCGGGCTCGCCGCCGACGCCGGGGCGGACCCCGACGACCCGACCGCGTTCGAGGCCGTCGACAAGGTCCCCGCGGCCGACCTGTGGCGCACCAAGCGCGTGCTGCGCTCGCGCCTGGTCGACGACGCGCGGCGGCGCCTGCGCGCCTCCTGGCTGGAGCGGGGCGCCGCGCCGGCCGAGCTCGGCTGGATCGACGACGCCCTCGACCCCGACGTGCTGACGATCGGCTTCGCGCGGCGGGTCCCGTCGTACAAGCGGCTGACGCTGATGCTGCGCGACCCCGCGCGGCTCAAGCGGCTGCTGCTGCACCCCGAGCGCCCCGTCCAGCTGGTCATCGCCGGCAAGTCGCACCCCGCCGACGACGGCGGCAAGCGCCTGATCCAGGAGCTCGTCCGCTTCGCCGACGACCCCGAGGTCCGGCACCGGATCGTGTTCCTGCCCAACTACGACATCGCGATGGCGCAGCCGCTGTACCCCGGCTGCGACGTGTGGTTGAACAACCCGCTGCGTCCCTACGAGGCCTGCGGCACCTCCGGCATGAAGGCGGCGCTGAACGGCGGGCTCAACCTGTCGATCCTCGACGGCTGGTGGGACGAGTGGTTCGACGGCCACAACGGCTGGGCGATCCCGTCCGCGGACGGCGTCGACGACCCCGACCGTCGCGACGACGTCGAGGCCACGGCCCTCTACGACCTCGTCGAGCACGAGGTCGCGCCCCGCTTCTACGACGTCGACCGCGAGGGCGTGCCGGACCGCTGGGTCGCGATGGTGCGCCACACCCTGAAGTCGCTCGGGCCGAAGGTCCTCGCCTCACGGATGGTGCGGGACTACGTGGCCGAGCTGTACGCCCCCGCCGCCGCGACGGCGCGGCTGCTCGACGGCGACTTCACCGGCGCCACGGAGCTCGCGGCGTGGAAGGCGCACGTGCGGGCGCAGTGGGGCGCCGTGCAGGTCGAGCACGTGGAGACCGCCGACCTGCCGGACACCCCCGAGCTCGGGGCCACCATGTCGGCGCACGCCTACGTCGCGCTGGGCGGGCTGTCGCCCGACGACGTCGTCGTCCAGCTCGTGCACGGGGGGATCGGTGCGCACGACGAGCTGACCGGCACCGTCGCGGAGCCGCTGGCGGTCGCCGAGTCCTACGACGGCGGGCGCCACCGCTTCGAGGGCACCGTCACCCTCGACCGCACCGGCCCCTTCGGCTACACGGTCCGCGTCCTGCCGCGCCACCCCCACCTGGCCTCGTCCTCCGAGCTGGGCCTCGTCGCCCTGCCCTGACGGCGGGCCCCCTCCCGGGGGCCGCTCTCAGGGCGCGTGGGGGCGGGGACGGGCGCTGGTGTCGCGCTCGCTGCCGGCGAGGCGGTAGGCCGCGGCCGGGTAGGTGCCGAGCATCCGGAGCTCGTCGGTGAAGAACGACAGCTCCTCGAGCGCGTAGGCGAGACCGGTGTCGTCGGGGTGGCCCTCGACGTCGACGTAGAACTGGGTGGCCGCGAAGACGCCGCCGACCTGGTAGCTCTCCAGCTTGGTCATGTTGACGCCGTTGGTCGCGAAGCCCCCGAGCGCCTTGTAGAGCGCGGAGGGGATGTTGCGGACGCGGAAGACGAAGCTGGTGACGTACGGCGTGCCCTCCTGCCGCTCCACCTCGACGGGCTCCGGCGACAGGGTCACGAAGCGGGTCGTGTTGTGGTGCTCGTCCTCGACGTCGCGCGCCAGCACGTCGAGGCCGTAGAGCTCGGCGGCGAGCGCGGGCGCCAGGGCCGCGACCGACGGGTCGCCGCCCTCGGAGACCTCGCGGGCCGCCCCGGCGGTGTCGTCGGCGACCACCGCGCGCCAGCCGTGCTCGCGCATGATCGTGCGGCACTGGCCGAAGGCGTGGGCGTGGCTGCGGGCGGTGCGGACCTCGCCGATCGCCGTGCCCGGCAGCGCCATGAGGTGGAAGTGGATGGGCAGGAAGTGCTCCCCGACCAGCCACAGGCCCGACCCGGGCAGCAGGTGGTGCACGTCGGCGACCCGGCCAGCGCTGGAGTTGTCGATGGGGATCACGGCGAGGTCGGCCGTGCCCGACTGCACCGCGCCGATCGCGTCCTCGAACGTCTGGCAGGGCATCGGCTCGAGGTGCTCGGCCATCTGCTGGGCGGCGAGGTGGGAGTTCGCGCCGGGCTCGCCCTGGTAGGCGACGCGACCGGTGGCGGGGCGGGTGCTCACGGACGACGAGCCTAGGGCGCCGGCCGGGCGGGGTGCGCTCAGGTCTCGCGCAGCACCACGACGCAGCGCGCGTCCAGGTCGAGGGAGGAGCCGGCGGCGACCACCGTGCCGACCGGGAGGCTCGGCACCGTCGACAGCACGACCTCGCCGGCCTCGACCCAGTCGTTCTCGGGCAGCGCGACCGTGACCGGACCCGGTCGTGCGTGCAGCCAGATCAGGAACGACGCGTCGTGCTGCTGCTCCCCGCGCGGGCCGGGGGAGCGGAGCGGGGAGCCGGACAGGAACATGCCGACCACGGCCAGGTCGGAGTGCCAGTCCTCCGGGGTCATCTCGCGCCCCGACGGGTGGATCCAGGCGAGGTCCTTGGGACCGCCCGGCACCGTCGGGCGCCCCTCGAACCAGTGCCGCTGCGCGAGCGCCGGGTGCTCGCGCCGCAGCCGCAGCGCCGTGCGCACCACGTCGTGCACCTCGTCCCAGGTGGCCTCCGCCGACCAGTCGACCCAGGACGTCTCGTCGTCCTGGCAGTAGGCGTTGTTGTTGCCGCCCTGGGTGCGGCCGCGCTCGTCGCCGGCGGTGATCATCGGGACGCCGTTGGACAGGCACAGGGTGGCCATCAGGTTGGCGGCCTGGCGGCGGCGCAGCTCCACCACCCGCGGATCGTCGGTCTCGCCCTCGACGCCGTGGTTGGAGGAGCGGTTGTCGTCGGTGCCGTCGCGCCCGTCCTCGCCGTTCGCGTCGTTGTGCTTGCGCTCGTAGGTGACCAGGTCGCGCACCGTGAAGCCGTCGTGGGCGGTCACGAAGTTCACCGACGCGTACGGCGAGCGGCCGTCGTCGGCGTACAGGTCGGAGGAGCCGGCCAGCCGGGTCGCCACCGAGCGCAGCGCGCCCTTCTCGGAGCGGTCTCCGCGCCAGAAGTCGCGCACGGCGTCGCGGAACTGGTCGTTCCACTCCACCCACGGCGGGGGGAACCGCCCCACCTGGTAGCCCTCGCCGGTGGCGTCCCACGGCTCCGCGATGAGCTTGACGTGGCGCAGCACGGGGTCCTGGCCGATCGCGGAGAGCAGGTGCCCGGCGAGGTCGACGTCGTGGCCGTCGCGCGTCAGGGCGGGCAGGAGGTCGAACCGGAACCCGTCGACGTGCATCTCGGTCACCCAGTAGCGCAGCGAGTCCATGATCAGCCGCAGCGAGGCCGGGTGGTCGGTGGAGACGGTGTTGCCGCAGCCGGTGGCGTCCCAGTAGTGGGGCACCTCGCCCTTCCGCGACGACGGCGCGCGGTGGTAGCAGCGCTCGTCGAGGCCGCGCAGCGACAGCACCGGGCCGTCGAGGCCGCCCTCGGCGGTGTGGTTGTAGACCACGTCCAGGATCACCTCGAGGCCCGCCGCGTGCAGGGCCTTGACCATGGCCTGGAACTCGGTGACCTGCCCGCCCAGCTCGCCCGCCGAGGAGTACGCCGCGTGCGGGGCGAGGAAGCCGATCGTGTTGTAGCCCCAGTAGTTGACCAGGCCGCGCGCCGCGACGCCGGGCTCGGTGAGGAACTGCTGGACCGGCAGCAGCTCGACGGCCGTGACCCCCAGGTCGCGCAGGTACGACGTGACCGCGGGGTGGGCGAGCCCGGCGTAGGTGCCGCGGAGCTCGGGCGGCACCTCGGGGTGGAGCATCGTGAGGCCCTTGACGTGCGCCTCGTAGATGACGGTGTCGCGCAGCCGCCGGCGCGGCGGGGTGTCGCCGCCCCAGTCGAAGCCGTCGCGCACCACGACCCCGCGCGGCACGTACGCCGCGCTGTCGACGCCGCTCGGCGCGTCCGCGTGGGGGTCGTCGTACACGGCCGGGTCGTCGGTGAAGCCCCCCGTCACGGCGCGGGCGTAGGGGTCCAGGAGCAGCTTGGCCGGGTCGAAGCGCAGCCCGTCGGCCGGGTGCCAGGGGCCGTCGGCGCGCAGGCCGTAGCGCGTGCCCGGGACCAGGCGCGGCACCGCGCCGTGCCACACGCCGAGCGACTGCTCGGGCAGCCGGTGGCGGGTCTCGACCCCCGCCTCGTCGAAGGTGCACACCCACATGGCGGTGGCCGCCGGCGCGTGCACGGCGAAGTTGGTCGCCTCCGGCGCCCACGTCGCGCCCAGCGGGAAGTGGCGCCCGGGCCACACCTCCGCCGACTCGCCGAGGCTGGTCCACCCGCTCGTCTGTGTCATCGCCTCGTCATTGTTCCGCAGGAGGGCACAATGCGTGCCATGACCGCGAACGCCGACGAGACCAGCGACCAGTCCTCCGCCCAGCGGACCGTCCACCTCGAAGTCGCCGACGGGGTCGCGACGATCCGGCTGGACCGGCCGAAGATGAACGCGCTCGACGTCTCGACCCAGGAGCAGATCCGCGCCGCGGCACAGGAGTGCACCGACCGCGACGACGTCCGCGCGGTCGTGCTGTGGGGCGGGGAGCGGCTGTTCGCGGCCGGCGCCGACGTGGTCGAGATGGAGACGATGTCGCACCGCGACATGGTCAAGCGCTCCGGCGGCCTGCAGTCCGCGCTGAGCGCCGTCGCCCGGATCCCGAAGCCCGTCGTCGCCGCGGTCACCGGCTACGCGCTCGGCGGCGGCTGCGAGCTCGCGCTGTGCGCCGACGTGCGGATCGCCGCGGACGACGCGACCCTGGGCCAGCCCGAGGTCCTGCTGGGGATCATCCCGGGCGCCGGCGGCACCCAGCGCCTGACGCGGCTCGTCGGCATCAGCACCGCCAAGGACCTGATCTTCACCGGTCGCTTCGTCAAGGCCGACGAGGCGCTGGCGATCGGGCTGGTCGACCGACTCGTCCCCGCCGCCGAGGTGTACGACGCCGCGCACACCTGGGCCGCGCAGTTCGCGGCCGGTCCGGCGCTCGCGCTGCGCGCGGCCAAGGAAGCGATCGACCGCGGGATCGAGACCGACCTGGAGACCGGCCTCGAGATCGAGCGGGCGGCGTTCGCGGCCCTCTTCGCCACCGCCGACCGCGCCGCCGGCATGCGGTCCTTCGTCGAGAACGGGCCCGGGAAGGCGACCTTCACCGGGGAGTGAGCACTACTCGTGGGTAACCCCGCGGGCAGCACAACCGTTCACCCTGTTGTAATCGCGCCGGATGGGCAAGAATCGTCCGTCGACGCGCGTCTTCGAGGAGGAGCCATGTCGACCGAGACCGACAAGCCCACGCCCGAGTCCACCGGCGACCCCAAGGCCCGTACGCGCGCCGAGGTGAAGGCCAAGCGCGAGGAGAAGCGGGAGGAGCGCCGCGCGGCGCGCGCCGAGAAGGCCGCGGACAAGGAGTCGCGGGCCGCTGAGAAGGCGGCCGCGAAGGAGTCGCGTGCGGCGTCCTCCTCGGCGCCGAGGACCGGGTCGAAGGGTTCGGGCGACAAGGGGGACAAGGGGGAGAAGGCCGCGAAGGGCGTCGCCCTGCTGAAGGGCGGCGTCGACGGGGTCCGCACCCTGCTCGGCCAGGTCGTCTGGATCGTCGCGGTCGTCTGCGCGCTGTTCCTCGCGGTCGGCGCGCTGTGCATCGCCCTCGACGCCAACCGCGGCAACGAGCTCGTCGAGTTCGTGCTGCGCGGCGCCGACGTCGTGTCGCTGGGGATCTTCTCGCTCGAGGACGGCATCAAGACGTTCGTGGGCGTCAACTCCGACGTCAAGAACGCCCTGGTCAACTACGGGATCGGCGCCGTCGCCTACCTCATCGTGGGCCGCGTGCTGGAGCGCGTGATCCGCCCCTGACGGTCGGGTACCGGACGTGTGAGGCTTGCCACCCGTGCCACCCCTGCCCCGACTAAGTGACTCGCGGGTAACATCGAGGCACATCCGAGCGCACGTACAGGAGGGGCCCCCGGGCCACACCATGAACATCGTTGTCTGCGTGAAGTACGTCCCTGACGCCACTGCCGACCGGCAGTTCGAGTCCGACAACACCGTCGACCGCGTCGGTGTCGACGGTCTGCTGTCCGAGCTCGACGAGTACGCCGTCGAGCAGGCCCTGCAGATCAAGGAGAAGCGAGCCGACGAGGACGTGACGATCACCGCGTTGTGCGTCGGCCCCGAGAAGGCGGTCGACGCCGTCCGCAAGGCGCTGCAGATGGGCGCCGACAAGGGCGTCCACGTCTCCGACGAGGCGATCGCCGGCTCCGACTACGGCGCCACCTCGCTGGTGCTGGCCAAGGCCGTCGAGAAGATCGCCGAGGAGGCCCCGGTCGACCTCGTCATGTGCGGCATGGCCTCCACCGACGCCGCCGGCAGCGTCATCCCGGCGATGCTGGCCGAGCGCCTGGACTACCCGCAGGTCACCTTCGGCTCGAAGATCGAGACCCAGGGCGACCAGGTGCGCATCCAGCGCGACGGCGATGTCGCCACCGAGATCATCGGCGGGTCGATGCCGCTGGTGCTCTCGGTCACCGACCAGACCGGCGAGGCCCGCTACCCGTCGTTCAAGGGGATCATGGCGGCGAAGAAGAAGCCGATGGAGACCTACTCCCTGGCCGACATCGGGGTCTCCTCCGACGACGTCGGGCTCTCGGTCGCCTGGACCGAGGTCACCGAGGCCACGCCCCGCCCGCCCCGCGAGGCCGGCGAGGTCCACACCGACGAGGACGGCTCTGGCGCCGGAGCGCTGGCCGACTTCCTCGCCTCGAAGAAGTTCATCTGAGGAGCCGACCGATGTCTGAAGTTCTCGTCCTCGTCGACCACGTCGACGGCGCCGTCAGCAAGCCCACCCTCGAGCTGCTGGCCCTCGCGGGCCGTCTCGGCGAGCCCTCCGCGGTCTTCATCGGCCCCGCGGGCTCGGCGTCCGACGCCGCAGCCCGCCTCGGGGAGTACGGCGCGGCCAAGGTCTACACCGTCGACGACACCGAGGTGAAGGGCTACCTCGTGGCCCCCAAGGCCGAGGTGCTCGCGCAGCTCGTCGAGAAGACCTCGCCGGCCGCGGTGCTCGTCGTGTCCTCCTACGAGGGCAAGGAGATCGCCGCCCGCCTCGCGATCAAGACGAAGTCGGGGCTCATCACCGACGCCGTCGACATCGCCGCGGACGGCACCACCACCCAGGCCGTCTTCGCCGGCAACTACTCGGTGCAGGCCAAGGTCACCTCCGGCACCCCGATCGTCACGGTGAAGCCGAACTCGGCCGCGCCGGAGAAGTCGGACGCCGCCGGGACCGTCGAGGAGTTCGCCGCGACGATCTCCGACTCGGCCAAGAAGGCCCAGATCGTGGCCTCGCAGCCGCGTCAGTCGTCGGGCCGTCCCGAGCTCACCGAGGCCGCCATCGTGGTCTCCGGCGGGCGGGGGACCGGCGGCGACTTCGCCCCCGTCGAGGGTCTCGCGGACGCGCTCGGCGCCGCCGTCGGCGCCTCCCGCGCCGCGGTCGACTCCGGCTGGATGCCCCACAGCTTCCAGGTCGGGCAGACCGGCAAGACCGTCTCCCCGCAGCTCTACGTCGCCAACGGGATCTCCGGCGCCATCCAGCACCGCGCGGGCATGCAGACGTCCAAGACCATCGTCGCGGTCAACAAGGACGAGGAGGCACCGATCTTCGAGCTCGTCGACTTCGGCGTGGTCGGCGACCTCCACGCGGTCCTGCCCGCCCTGACCGACAAGGTCAAGGAGCGCAAGGGCTGACCCCTCGCCCCTCACGCAGGGCCCGGCACCTCCACGGTGCCGGGCCCTGCGTCGTTCCCGGGTGTCGGACGGCGCGGGTGCGCCCGGTCATGTCCCGCGGTGTCACGGGCACTGCAGGGGGCCTGGGCAGCCGTTCTGGCGCAGGGATCCTGCTGCAGTCGGGCCGCGGTCCCCGTCATCCACAGACAAGGGTTCACCCGGTAGCCGAGGTGCGGTTCGCGACGTAGCGTGCCGGGCGAGACGTCGTTGGACCGGTGTCGCGTCGGTACCGCCTCGGAACTGTGGGAGCCCCTCCATGCACCACCCCCGCACCGTGCTCGCCCTCGTCCTGACGGGCACCCTGCTGCTCGGCGCCGGCTGCTCGGACGAGGGGGCCGAGGCCGACCCCCAGCCGATCCTGCCGTCCAGCTCCTCGGCCTCACCGACCGACGAGCCCACCCCGTCGGCGTCGCCGACCGAGGCGCCCACGATGCCGGCGGCGGCGGAGGAGCGGACCTTGGGAGGAGCGGAAGCCTTCGTCCGCCACTGGGTGGACACGTTCAACTATTCGACCAGTACGGGCGCAACCCAGCCTCTTGAGACCCTGAGTGACGACACCTGCGAAGGCTGCGCCAACATCGTGTCCGCGACAGACGTCATTTATGACGCCGGGGGACGGATCGAGTCAACCGGGTGGAAGATCCGCCGTGTGGGGGTCACCCCGGGCGAGACCGTCCGAGCGCCATCGGTTGCCGCCCAGATCCAGCGATCTTCACAGCGCGTGTTTCAGACGCCCGAAGGTCGAGCAGACCGCTACGAGGGTGGCCCGGCGGCCTACATCTTCGACCTAACTTGGAGCGGCGGGTGGCGGATGGCGGAGGTCGAGGTCGTCGATTCATGAGGTGGATCGCCGCGCTGTTCGTGATTGCTCTTACCTTGACCGTCTGCGAGCCGATGGGTACCGCGAGTGCCGACCCGTCGGGTGGTGTGACTGCTGGCGGGGACTATTTCGACCTTGCCGTGACGGGTACGGGTGCAGGGGGGACGTCTGCACCGGGTTCGACAGCGGGCGGCGGTCCCGTGAGCGGTGCTAGTTCCGGGGGTGGCCCTGTTTCCTACTGGATCCCGACGTGCGCCCCGATCTTGGGTCTCAGCACCGTGTCGGCAGCGGACGGCTGCGGCGGGTCGGGCATCCCGTGTGGTGACGGGGGCACCGTCGGCACGACGTACACGCTCGCCGGAGGCGTCCACACCAACAACGGGATGGGGTGCATCGAGCCCACCGAGCCCGGTGCAGTGACCACCGCTGCCGCGGCGCCTGTCATCACGCCCGCGATGATCCTGTCCGCCTTCCGCCGGATCCCGCTGCCCGACTCCGAGATCGTGGTGCAGCCGCCGGGCGGGGAGACGTTGGTCAACTTCGACACGATCTTCTCGACCGAGGCGGAGGAGGACACGGCGTCGGTGAGCCTGCTGGGTCAGCTGCTGGAGTTCGAGGCGTTCCCGTCGTCGTACACGTGGGAGCACGGGGACGGCTCGACGCAGACCACGGACCACCCGGGACGTGCGTACGCGGAGGGTGTGGCGGCGAGCCGCTACGTGAGCCACCGCTACGAGGACGCCCAGGTCACGGTGGAGCCGAGCGTGGACACGACCTGGTCGGGTCGCTACCGGTTGAACGGGGGCCCGTGGCTGCCGGTGGCGGGCACGGTCACGATCGAGGGCGACCCCTCCAGCCTGCGCGTGGTGGAGGGGCAGCCCAACCTCGTGGGCTGAGGCCGGCCCGTCGGGGACGGCACCAGCCGCGAGGTGGTGGCAGCGCTGCCGCCTCAGCTGCCCGTGATCAGACCGACCGGGGCGACCCGGACGGTGCGCGCCCCCGGCTTGCCGCCGAGCCAGATCTTGCGCAGGGCGCGGTTGTCCTCGGTCGAGGACTCCACCAGCCGGCCCTCGGGGTTGGCGTCGACCGCGATCCAGTACTGGCCGTTGGGCAGGCCCTTCAGGTTGAAGGACTGACCGGCCCGGTACTGGCTGTAGGTGTCGCCCGACCCGGCCGACAGCACCTGACGCACCGACTGCGCGCCGCGCCCGCCGCACGCCGTGGACAGGTCGGTGCCGTCGGGCTGCCAGTCGGCACCGGGGAGCGTGTAGTCGACGGCGTCGGTGTTGGCGAGGCAGAACGACTGCTTGCGGCTCCGGAAGACCTCGGCCTGGTCCTTGCTCAGCAGCGAGTAGCGGGCGAAGTCGAGGAAGTGCCAGTGGTTGTGCGAGGGGGCGGCGTGCCAGTGCATGGCGCCGATCCGGCGGTAGCCGGTCTGCTCGCCCTCGGCGTCGAAGAAGTACTGGTAGGCGTCCATCATCTCCTCGCCACGGCGGCGGAAGCCGTCGACGACGAGCGGGCTGTCACCGGCGTTCCAGACCGTCGCCGCGAAGGCGAGGTGGTTGCCCGTGCCCGTCACGGACATCCCGAAAGCGGGCAGCGACTTCAGGTCGGCCAGCGGCCCGTCCGGCACCGGGCCGCCGTCGCCCGGGGGCTGCGGCTCGGGGTGCGCGGCCGCGCCGTTCGGGGCCACCGGTCCGCCGGCGACGCGCCAGCCCGTGCCCCACCCGTCGCCACCGCGCGCCGTGCGCACCTGCAGGGGGTAGCGGACCGTCGCGTCCTCGGGCGCCACGCCCAGCAGCGCGGCCCACGCCGGCGTGATCCGGGCGACGACCGTGTGGCGACCCGCCGCCAGCCGGGTGCGGCTGTAGAAGTCGGTGACCGGGTTGCCGTAGCCCTTCGCGACGCCTTGGACCGACCCGATCGTGAACGGGTTCCAGGGGCAGCCGTACGGGTACGGCGAGCGCGCGGGCGCGTCCGGGCCCATCCGCTGGGGCTCGTAGGAGTTCAGGCACACCCGCGGGCTGCGCGACCACACCGCGCGGCCCTTGGCGTCGCGGATCGTGATGTCGACGAAGTCCTCGAGCTGGTCGAAGCCGCGGATCATGCTGCGCGGCACCTCCCCGCTGCCCGCCGACGTGGTGAACGTCGTGACCGGCTCGACGTCCCAGGAGGCCCGCTTCGTGCGGATCTCGAGCGGACCGCCCTGGGCCACGACCCGCAGGCCGAGGTCGCCGTACGCGTACCTCCCCTCGCGGAAGAGCTTGGCCCCGGGGGCGCCCACCAGGGCGACGGGCGAGGTCGGCTCGACCTCGTCGGCCGCACCGGCGCTCACCGGAGCCCCCACGGCGGGCGCCAGGGACGCGGTCAGCGCGGCCAGGGTGGCGGCGGTCAGAGCGAGACGACGTCGGTGCACGGTTCCCCCAGGAGCTCGATGGTCTTGCCGGGGAGGACGCCGGCCGGGGCCCGCGGGTTGCCCCGAGCGTCCGGATCGTCGCACCGGTGCGCGGTTTCCCGCCGACCGGTCTAGACCGGCTCGGCCCGGGAGCGCGGGCGTCCCGATCGCGGCTCGGCGGCACGACCCCGGTACGATGCCGACATGTCATCGATCGCGCCGTACGTGGTGCTCGCGTCCGAGGCCGCCGGCGAGCCCGAGATCAGCGTCTGGCTGGTGGGCGCCATCACCTTCGCCATCCTGCTGATCCTCCTGGCGGTCGTCGTCGGCATCGGCGGAGGCCGCGACCACTCGTGACCGGCCGTCGGGTCGGTGTCATGGGTGGCACCTTCGACCCGATCCACCACGGTCACCTCGTCGCGGCCAGCGAGGTGCAGTCCTGGTTCGGGCTGGACGAGGTCGTCTTCGTGCCCACGGGCGACCCCTGGCAGAAGTCGGGTCGCGACGTCTCGCCCGCCGAGCACCGCTATCTGATGACGGTCGTCGCCACGGCGTCGAACCCGCGCTTCACCGTCTCCCGGGTCGACATCGACCGCGACGGCCCGACGTACACGATCGACACCCTGCGCGACCTGCGGGTGCAGCTGCCGGACGCCGAGCTCTACTTCATCACCGGCGCCGACGCCCTCGCGGAGATCTTCACGTGGCGCGACGCCGAGGAGCTCTTCGGCCTCGCGAACTTCGTCGGCTGCACCCGGCCCGGCTACACGATGGACGCCGCCACCATCGACGCCATCCCCTCCCAGCGCATCACCATGGTGGAGATCCCCGCGCTGGCCATCAGCTCCACGGACTGCCGTGAGCGCACGTCCAAGGGCGACCCGGTCTGGTACCTCGTGCCCGACGGCGTCGTCCAGTACATCGCCAAGCACCGCCTGTACGCCGGCTCCGACGAGCCCGATGCCGTGCTGACGGTGCCCCACCCCTCCGACCACGCGGGAGACCCATGACCGCCTCCGACCACGCCGTCGAGCTCGTCACCGTCGCGGCACGCGCCGCCTCCGACAAGCTCGCCCAGCAGATCGTCGCCTTCGACGTCTCCGAGCAGCTCGCCATCACCGACGCCTTCCTCATCGCCTCGGCCGGCAACGACCGCCAGGTCCGCTCCGTCGTCGAGGCCGTCGAGGACGCGCTGCGCGAGATCGACGTCAAGCCGATCCGCCGCGAGGGCCACCGCGAGGGGCGCTGGGTGCTGCTCGACTACGGCGAGATCGTCGTGCACGTGCAGCACGAGGAGGAGCGACAGTTCTACGCCCTCGAGCGGCTCTGGCGCGACTGTCCGGCCATCGCGCTGCCCGCCGACGTCACCCGCGAGCGGTGACCTCGCCGACCACCCCGCCGACCGCCCCGCCGACGGGCGACGAGCGCCCCGGACGCACCCTCGTCCTGGTGCGCCACGGCCGCACCGCCTGGAACGCCGACGGTCGCGCCCAGGGCCAGACCGACGTGGACCTCGACGAGCTCGGGCACGAGCAGGCGGCCCGGATGGCGCCCGTCGTGGCGGCGCTCGGCCCGAGCGTGCTGTGGTGCTCCGACCTCGCGCGCGCCCGTGACACCGCGTCGTACGTCGCGAAGGAGCTGGGCGTCGAGCCCACCGTCGACCGGCGCCTGCGGGAGTTCCACCTCGGCGAGCGCGAGGGGGTCCGCCGGGCCGACTGGGTCGCCCGGTGGCCGGACGAGCGGGCGCGGTTCGAGGACGGCGACTACGACGTCGTCCCCGGTGGCGAGCGGCGCGCCGAGGTCGCGAGCCGCATGGGCGAGGTGTGCCGCGCCGTCCTCGACGCGGTCGGCCCGGGGGAGACCGCGGCGGCGGTGTCCCACGGCGGCGCCATCCGCACGGCGGTCGCCTCCCTCCTGGGCTGGGACACCCCCGGAGCCTCGAGCCTGCGGGGCCTCGACAACTGCGGCTGGACCCGCCTGGCCGAGCGCACGTACGGCGGGCCGCTGCGCCTGGTGTCCTGGAACGAGCAGGCCTGACCCCGGTTTCGCACCCCTGCCCGGTGCGGGGTAAGGTTCCCGTCGTTGTCCTGCTCCGGCGGGACGCGATCTGGGGCTGTGGCGCAGCTGGTAGCGCACTTCCATGGCATGGAAGGGGTCAGGGGTTCGAGTCCCCTCAGCTCCACCGGATCACCTCGAAACGCCCCGCGTCCCTGTCTCGGACCGGGGCGTTCGTCGTCCGGGGCGCGTGGGCTGGCGAAGACGACCGGTTCACGAGACATTGACTCCATGAGCCACCCGATCACCGTGCTGTGGAGCATCCCGCGCTCCGTCTCGACCTCCTTCGAGCGCATGGTCAGCGAGCGGGGCGACCACCTCGTGCTCGACGAGCCGTTCTCCCGGGCCTACTACTTCGGCCCCGACCGCCGCTCGGACCGCTATGACCGGACCATCCCGCACAGCTCCCTGCGCGAGGTCGTCGAGGAGATCGAGGAGGCCGCACGCGAGCGGCCGGTGTTCGTCAAGGACATGGCCTACCAGGCCCAGGACCTCCTCGACGGCGACTTCGTCGGGCGGGTGCGCAACGCGTTCATGGTCCGCCACCCCGCCGCGACGCTGCGCTCCCTGGCGCGGACGTGGCCGGACTTCACCGACGACGAGACCGGGTGGGCCCACCTGGACCGGGTCGCCGACCTCGTCGAGGACGCCGGTGAGCCCCTCGTCGTGGTCGACGCCGAGGCGCTGTGCGCAGACCCCGAGCGCGTCGTGGCCGACTTCTGCGACCGACTCGGCCTCGACCACCGACCGGACGCCCTGACGTGGGAGCCCGGGATGCGACCGGAGTGGGAGCTGTGGCAGGAGTGGCACGGGTCCACCGCCGGCACGACCGGCTTCAGCCCGCTGCGCCCGCCACCGCCCCCGCCGGGGGACGACCAGCACCGCCTGCGGGCGGCGTACGAGGCGGCGATGCCCGTCTACGAGCGACTGCTCGCCCACGCCGTGCGAGGCGCCTCCAAAGACAAGTAAGTCGATAGTGTTAGGTTCTTCGGACCGCCGACCACCCGAGGAGCAGCAGCGTGTCGATCGTCCTGAACGCCTTCCTGATGAGCACCGGCCACCACGAGGCGTCCTGGCGCCTGCCGGAGTCCGACCCCGGGGCGCACCGCGACGTCGCCCACTTCCAGGCGCTCGCCCGCACGGCCGAGGCCGGCCTGATGGACTCGGTGTTCTTCGCCGACAGCCCGTCGGTCCGCTCCGACCTGGCCCGCAGGCCGGCGGAGTCGCTGGACCCGGTGCTGCTGCTGACCGCGATGGCGGCCGCCACCGAGCGCATCGGGCTGGTGGCCACGGCGTCGACCACCTACAACGAGCCCTACAACCTCGCCCGGGCGTTCGCGTCGCTCGACGTGATCAGCGGCGGGCGCGCCGGCTGGAACGCCGTCACCTCGGCGGACCTGCAGGCGGGGGCGAACTTCGGGTTCACCAGTGCCCCGACCCACGCGGAGCGCTACGAGCGCGCGCAGGAGTTCCTCGAGGTCGTGCTCGGCCTCTGGGACGGCTGGGACGACGACGCACGCGTCGCCGACAAGGGCTCCGGCGTCCACACCGACCCGGCTCGGGTCCGCGACCTGGAGCACGTCGGGCGACACTTCCGGGTGAAGGGGCCGCTCAACGTCGGTCGCAGCCCCCAGGGCTCGCCGGTCGTCGTGCAGGCCGGGTCCTCGGTGCCCGGCGTCGCCCTCGCCGCCCGCTACGCCGAGGCCGTGTTCACCGCCCAGCCCACCCTCGCCGAGGGGCGCGACTTCCACGCCCGGCTCAAGCGCGCCGTGGCCGGCGCCGGCCGCGACCCCGAGCACTGCAAGGTCCTGCCCGGCCTGGTGCCGATCCTCGGGGGACCGAGGAGGAGGCGCGCCGGCTGGAGTCCGAGCTCGACGACCTGGTCGTCCTGGACCACCCGCTGCGCCAGCTCTCCGAGACCGCAGGCGTCGAGCTCGACCTGGACGCCCCGCTGCCCGCGGACATCCGTCCCGCCGAGGAGGTCCAGGGCAACCGCACCCGCTACGAGCTGATCGTCGCGATGGCGCGCGAGGAGTCGCTGACCGTGCGGCAGCTGCTGCTGCGGCTGGGCAGCGGTCGCGGACACCGCGCGTTCACCGGGACGCCCGAGCAGGTCGCGGACACGATCGAGGAGTGGGTGCGCGCCGGTGCCGCCGACGGCTTCAACGTCATGCCGCCGGTCCTGCCCCGCGGCCTGGAGGACTTCGTGACCCACGTGGTGCCGCTGCTGCAGCAGCGCGGCCTGGTCCGTCGCGAGTACGCCGGGTCGACCCTGCGCGAGCACTACGGGCTGCCCGTGCCCCCGGTGGGCGGCCGCGCGCCGGGTCTCGCGCAGACGGGTTGAGCCCGGGCGGGCGTCGGCCGCCGGCCTAGGCTCGCCGCATGACCCTGAGCGACGCCGACGTCCAGGCCGTGCTGGAGCACATGAACGCCGACCACCGCGACGCCAGCCTCGCCATCGCGCGGGCGCACGGCTACCCGGCCGCCGACGACGCCGAGATGACCGGCGTCGACGAGCACGGCGCGACCTGGCACGTCAGCGAGGGGCCGACGGAGGCCGCCGTACGGGTGACGTGGCCCGACGGCCCCGTCACGGGCCCCGACGGGGTCCGCCGGGCCGTCGTGGCGCTCAGCCGCGCGGCGCGATGAGTCCCGGGGTCGCGGCGGGTCGGTGAGACCATGACCACCCACACGCTGGCCGTGCCCGGCGCCACCCTGACCTACGACGTCCACGGCGAGCTCACGCCCGGGACGACCCCGCTGGTGCTCGCCGGCTCCCCGATGGACGCGGCCGGGTTCACGACCCTGCGCTCCCACCTCACGGACCGCGTCGTGGTCACCTACGACCCCCGCAACGCCGGACGGAGCTCCGCGGACGACCCGGCCGCGGCGGTGAGCGCGGCCCGGCACGCCGAGGACCTCCACGCCCTCGTGGACGCCCTCGGCGCCCGCCCGGTCGAGCTGTTCGGCACGAGCGGCGGCGCCACCAACGCCCTGGTGCTCGTGGCGCGCCACCCCGAGGACGTGGCGGTCCTGGTCGCCCACGAGCCGCCGATGGCCGCGGTCCTGCCCGACCGCGAGGCCGTGCTCGGCGCCGTCGACGACCTGGTGAGCACGTACGACGCGTCGGGGAGCGGACCGGCCATGGCGCGGTTCATCGCCCTGGTGACGCACCGTGGGCCCGTGCCGGGGGACTACCTCGAGCGTCCCGCGCCGGACCCGGCCGCCTTCGGACTGCCGACCACGGACGACGGGCGGCGCGACGACCCGCTGATGGCCAACATGCGCGACCGGGGCCTCGACGCGGCGCTCGACGTGAGCGCGCTGCGCGCGGCCCCCACCCGGGTCGTGCTGGCGGTGGGGGAGGAGTCCGGCGGACCCGAGGACGGGGAGATCGCCGGCCGCGCCGCCCACGCCGTGGCGGCCGCGCTCGGTGACGACGCCGTGGTGTTCCCGGGCGGGCACGCCGGCTTCCTGGGCGGAGAGCACGGCCAGACCGGCCGGCCGGAGGAGTTCGCCGCGCGCCTGCGCGAGGTGCTCGCCGGTTAGGGGGCCGCCCCCGGCCCGGCCTCAGCCTGGGTGCCGTCGGTGCCGTCGGTGCCGTCGGTGCGGACGGCGACCTCGGCGACCTCGGCGGCTAGGCGCCGCGGGTCGTCGTCCGGCAGGGAGGTGATCAGCAGGCGGCGCGGGTGGGCGGCCGACCCCGTGACCAGCCAGGTCTGCCCGGGCCGCACCCGGCGTGCCTCCTCGACGAGGCGCGGGTCCGCGCCGGTGACGAGGGAGGCCGCTCCCACGGTGTCCGTCGGCTGCGTCAGCGCCGTGCGGACGACGTGACGAGGGTCGTACCGACGCAGGTCCCAGGCGCGTTGCTGCTCGGACCAGGCCGCGGGGTGCAGTGCGACCCCCAGCTCGGACTCCGCCCGGACCCGCTGGTCGTCGACGAGGGCACGGAACGAGCGCACCAGGGTGGCGAGGCGGTGGGCGTGGACCGGCAGCTGCTGGGGGCCCACCAGGACCCCGGCGACGAGGGCGACCAGGACCAGCTTCTCGAAGCTCAACCCGGACACGGGCGCTCCTCTCAGGACAGGGACGGGGCGGGATCGGGCCCGGGGAGGGCACGACGGGCGGCGCGGGCGTCGTGGACGTGCGTCACGAGGACCGCGACCCCGAACAGCCCGGCCATGGGTGCCGCGACGAGGAACATCGACAGCAGGTCGGCGGCGGGCGTGACGAGGGCGCTGAACAGCGTGATCACGACGACGATCAGCCGCCAGCTGCGACGGATGGACGCGGCCGGCGCCAGCCCCAGGACGTTGAGCATGACGACCACCACCGGCAGCACGAAGGCGATCCCGATGGCGACGACGAGGGTGAGCACGAAGTCGACGTAGTACGTGGCGGTCAGGATCGTGGTGTCCTCCGCCGCCGAGAAGCCCGCCAGGAGCTCGACCATGTGGGGGAAGAGGGCGAGCCCGAACGCACAGCCGCCGGCGAACAGCGGCACCGCGGCCAGCCCGAAGCCGAGGGCGTGGAGCCGCTCGCGGCGGGTGAGGCCGGGGGCGAGGAACGCGAACACCTCGCGGGCCCAGACCGGGCTCGAGAGCACGAGGCCCGCCATGACCGCGATCCGCATCCGCAGGTCGAAGGCCCCGGTGACGGTGTCGTAGTTGAGGCTCGCGGCCCGGTCCCGGGCGATCTGCTCGACGGGCGCCCGCAGCACGTCGAGCACGTCGTCGGCGAGCCAGAAGCCGAGCGCGATGCCGACCAGCACCGCCGCCGCCGCGCGGACGCCGCGTCGGCGTGCCTCGGCGAGGTGGTCGACCAGGGGCATCGTCCCCCGCGCGACGGAGGCGGTGGTCACGAGGCGCTGCGCACGCTCGGCGCCTCGGCCGGCGAGGTCCCCGGCGCCGTGCCGGTGGCGCCGGCGCCGGTGACGTCGTCGCCGACCTCGTGCTTGAGGATCCGGACCGACTGACCGACGCTGCGGGCCAGCGCCGGCAGCTTGGTGGAGCCGAAGACGAGCAGGACGATGGCGAGGATGACGAGGGCGTGCCAGCCCGTGAGGTTCTGCAGCATGGGGTTCTCCTGGGTGCGTGGTGTGCGTGGTGCGCGTGGTGTGCGTGCGGGGGAGGGGCGTCAGGCGGCGTCGGCGGGGGGCTCGCCGGACGGGGGCTCGCCGCCGGGACCGCCGCCGCCGGGAATGCCTCCGCCCGCGGCGCCCGGCTCGGTCGAGGTGTCGACCCCGACCGCGAGCGTCGCGGTGTAGCCCGCGTCGACGTCGCCCGTGATCGTCGGGACCTGCAGGGTCCAGTCGCCCTCGCCGAACAGGCTGTCGTCGGAGACCCGGGTCCCGACGGCGGCGAGGTTGTCGGTGGATCCGGCGTACGTGTCGAGGGCGTAGACGTCGGCCAGCATCTCCGGCGGGAAGGCGAGCTGGGAGGTCGCGACGACGTTCGCGACGTCGGTGGCCGAGTCGAGGTCGGGGTAGACCTCGAAGTGGACGTGCGGCCAGCGACCCGAGTAGCAGGCGGGGACGACGGTGGTGAAGGTGACCTCGCCGGCGCTGTCGGCGACCTGGATGCCGCGCAGGTAGGTCTCGTCCTCCACGCCGGAGGAGTACATCGAGTAGCGGCCCTGGGCGTCGCAGTGCCACACGTAGACCGCGACCCCGGCGAACGCCGCGTCGCTCTGCAGGTCCGTGACCTGGAGGGTGAGCCGCAGCGGCACGCCGTCGGCGACCGTGCCGCCGTCGAGGCTCGAGGTGATGTCGCTGCGCTCGATGCCGGACTCGGTGAGCACGTTGACGTCGGCGGTGCCGTCCGCGGGGTAGGGGCCGTTCGTCTCCTCGGGGATCTCGCCCTCGGAGGTGGTCGCCGCGGCGGAGGCGGTCGACGTGGACTCGGTGGCGCTCGAGCCCGAGCCGCCGCCGCAGGCCGCGAGGGCGAACGCGCCCGCACCGACGCCGACGAGGCCGAGGACCCGCCGGCGCGTGACGAGGGTGCCGAGGTCGAAGCCGGCGCCCTGGTCGACGACCTCGTCGTCGGGGCGCGCGAGCGCGCGACCCTCGTACGTCGGGCCGTCGGGCGACGGCTGGGGCTCGGGGATCTGGCTCACGGGGGACCTCCTGGTCACGTCGGGATGGGGACGTGATCACGATGACCCGCGCTCGTGTGCTGGAGGTGTGCTGTGCCTGTCGCCTTCCTGTGAGCCTGCGGTGGGTCTCAGGCGTGACGCAGGACGGCCAGGCTGGTGAGCCGCTGCTCGGTGGTGCCGGGGTCGTCCACGGGCCCCGACAGCCGGACGGTCGCCGGGTCGTCCGCCGGGCTCAGCAGCGCCAGCGCGACCGGGCGCTCGCCCCACCGGCCGGCGGCGACGAGCGACTCCACGGTGAGGGCGGCGGCGTGGTGGCCGTCGTCGCGCAGCCGCCGGGCACCCGCCGCGGACAGCGCGACCCGCGGGTGCCAGCGCACCACGCGGGGGATCACGGCCATGATCCGGCCGGCGTGGTGGAACGCGAGGTGCTCGACCTCGGCCGGCAGGCGCTCCTCCGCCGCGCACACGTACGCCGCGTGGTCGAGGAAGGTGCGCCACGCGCCGGGCTGGGTGACCAGCAACGTGTCGCGTCGCGCCGACGCCGCCACCCGCGGCCCGGTCGACGCCGGCCCGGTCGACACCTGGGCTGTCGACACCCGAGCGGTCGACGCCGGGTCGGTCCCGACCGCGACGTCCGGCACGTCGGCGACGTTCGGCGTGCCCTCGGCGTCGTCGGCACCCGACGGGCCGTCCGGGTCCGGCGCGGCCCGCAGGACGTCGTGCCGGTCCTCGTCGTGCACGAGGCCCTCGGCGTCGAAGAGGTGGACCAGCTCGGTGAGGAGGACGTGGCTGCGGGCGTCGACGATCCGGTCGGGGGCCCCGAGCGCGTCACGCACGGCGTCCGCCATCCAGGCGAACGAGATCCACACGACCTGGTCGCGGGACTCCTCGGCGACGCCGTCGGGCTCCGCGAGCCACGTCGGCACCGGCGGGTCCGGGGTCAGCACGAACAGCCAGTGCCCGGGGCGCAGGCCGCCGGCCAGGCGCCGGACGCGGTCCCGGGAGGGGCCCTCCTCCTCGAAGGCCCCCCGGGTGGTCACGACCTCGAACGACCAGTCGACGTGCGCCGTCAGCCGGGCCGCGGAGCGCATCGTCGCCGGCGCGACCTCGACCGCCCGCAGCGCGTCGCCGACGCCGCCCGCGTGCGCGAGCAGGTCGCGGACCAGGGTCAGGTCGGCGCGCATCAGCACCGCGAGCACGGCCGACTCCACGCGGTCGTCGCCCGCGCGCTGGAAGATGGATACAGACATGTCAACGGCCCCCCGCCGCAGTGCGCCGACTCCATCACCCCCCGGTTCGGGAGCGGCGCTCACACACAAGAATAGGAGACGACCCCCCGGCCGCCTCCGGATCACCCAACGGACGACCGCCCCGGAGGTCACGGCCGGCGGGGGCCGACGTGACACCCCCCACGTCGGGCCGGGGTACCGGAATGCCGACCGGACCCGTCGTGTTCAGTCGCTCGCCCACTGATCCGTCACGGCCCGCCGCGGCCCGACCCCAGGAGGACCACCCCATGACCGTCGCCGTCACCGGAGCCACGGGACTGCTCGGACGCCACGTGCTCGACGAGCTGCTCGGCCGCGGTCTCGAGCCCGGCCAGCTGCGCGCCGTCGGACGCAACACGACGGTGCTCGACGCCCTCGACGCCGAGCTCGGCATCGACACCGTCCAGGCGGCGTACGACGCACCCGAGACCCTGGTGCCCGCGTTCGACGGTGTCTCGACGGTCGTCCTGATCTCCTCCAGCGAGGCCGGTCGCCGCATCGGCCAGCACCGCAACGTCATCGCGGCCGCGCGCGCGGCCGGGGTCGAGCGTCTGGTCTACACCAGCCTGCTGCACGCGGACCGCAAGCAGATCTCGCTCGCCGCCGAGCACGAGGCCACCGAGGAGCTGATCGCCGAGAGCGGACTGCCGGCCACGATCCTGCGCAACGGCTGGTTCAGCGAGAACTACCTCGGGGCCCTCCAGCAGGCCGGCACCACCGGGATCCACCTCACGAGCGTCGGGGACGGGCTCGTCGCCAGCGCGTCCCGCCGCGACTACGCCGCCGCCGCGGCGGTCGCCGCGCTCGAGGACACCCACGCCGAGCGGACCTACGAGCTCTCCGGCGACGTCGCCTGGCCGCAGACCGAGCTGGTGAGCGCCTTCGGGTCGATCCTGGGGCGCGAGGTCGAGCTGCGCCAGCTGAGCCGTGACGAGCACGCGGCCGCGCTGACCGAGTCCGGGCTCGACCCCGCGGTGGTGCAGTTCCTCGTCGGCATCGACGCCAGCTGCCGCGCGGGCGCCCTGGCCGACACGACCGGTGACCTCTCCCGCCTCACCGGCCGCCCCACGACGCCGCTGGCCGACACCCTGCGCGAGGGCCACGCGACGGCCGCGTGAGCCCGGACCCCCGCCCGCCCCTGCCCGGCTGGGACGAGGACGCCCGCCCGCGGACCACGGCGTACGACGAGGTCGACGCCGCGGCACGGGCCCGCGGCGACCACCTCCGCGCGATCCACGACATGTACCGCGACGGGCTCGCGCAGGTGGCCGACGTCGTCGACGCCGTGGCCGTCGGGGCGCAGGACCTCGGCGCGGCCCGCGAGGCCGTGCAGCGGCTGGGGCTGCGGGCGGCGGCCGAGCAGGCCGGGTCGTTCTGCGGCCAGCTCTGCCGGGCGGTCGACGCGCACCACCGCATCGAGGACGCCGTGCTCTACCCCGCGCTGCGCGGCGCCGACCCCGGCCTGGGCCCGGTGCTCGACCGGCTCGACGAGGAGCACGTCGTGGTCCACGCCGTCCTGGTGCGCCTGGACGAGACCCTCGTCGAGGTCGCGCGACGCCCCGAGCTGGTCACCGTGCTCGCCGAGGAGGTGGCCCACCTGCGGCGGCTGCTGGAGTCCCACTTCCGCTACGAGGAGGAGCAGATCTGCGCCCCGCTCGGCGCGCACGGCATCGCCGTGTGACGCGGTCGGCAGGAAAGGTCCCCGGGCCGCTGCGGCAGGGGTGGGTGCGCGAGGAGGTGACCCGGGAGTAACGTCCCGGCCTGGTGTGGCACCACGCACACCACCCTGCACACGGGGCACACCGGTCCGCGGGCGGGGCACACACGGGGCTCCGCCATCCTGACGGCGCCGGAACGCTCGGAGGTCGGATGGACGAGGCGCTGCGCCTGGACGCCAACTGGGTCGACTACCTGCTGGTCGCCCTCTACTTCGGTTTCGTGCTGGGCATCGGCCTGGCCGCCCGCCGGCAGGTCTCGACCAGCCTGGACTTCTTCCTCTCCGGGCGCAGCCTCCCGGCGTGGGTGACCGGCCTGGCCTTCGTGTCGGCCAACCTCGGCGCCGTCGAGATCGTCGGGATGAGCGCCAACGGCGCCAACTACGGCATCGCGACGATGCACTACTTCTGGGTCGGCGCCGTCCCGGCGATGCTGTTCCTCGCGATCGTGATGATGCCGTTCTACTACGGCTCGAAGGTCCGCAGCGTCCCGGAGTTCATGCGCCGCCGCTTCGGCACCGGCGCCCACCTCGTCAACGCCGTCAGCTTCGCGGTGGCCC
The DNA here is from genome assembly GCF_039529515.1 of Nocardioides lentus. NCBI lineage: Bacteria > Bacillati > Actinomycetota > Actinomycetes > Propionibacteriales > Nocardioidaceae > Nocardioides > Nocardioides lentus. Next base: position 86,675 of record NZ_BAAAMY010000014.1, on the reverse strand, counting down.
AGCTGCTGATCGCGGGCATCAACCTGTTCCTCCTCGCGACCGTGGTGGAGGTGCTGCTCGGCTGGTCGCTGATCGTCTCGCTGGTGGTCGCCGCGGCCGTGGTGCTCACCTACACCGCGCTGGGCGGGCTGTCCGCGGCGATCTACAACGAGGTCCTGCAGTTCTTCGTGATCGTCGCCGCCCTGCTGCCGCTGACGCTCGTCGGCCTGCACAAGGTCGGGGGCTGGGACGGCCTGACGCAGGCCGTCACGGAGAGCCCCGGCGGGGCCGAGCAGCTCTCCTCCTGGCCCGGCACGGCCCTGACCGGCTTCGACTCGCCCGTGCTGTCGGTCGTCGGCATCGTGCTCGGGCTGGGCTTCGTGCTGTCGTTCGGCTACTGGACGACGAACTTCGTCGAGGTCCAGCGCGCGATGGCCGCCGACTCGATGGCCTCCGCGCAGTCGACCCCGGTCATCGGGGCCTTCCCGAAGATGTTCATCCCGTTCATCGTCGTCATCCCCGGCATGATCGCGGGCGTCCTGGTCACGGAGATCGCGACCGAGAAGGCCGCGGGCGGGGAGCCGGCGTACAACGACTCGCTGCTGTACCTGATCCGCGACCTGCTGCCCAACGGCATGCTCGGCGTCGCGATCGCCGGCCTGCTCGCGTCGTTCATGGCCGGCATGGCCGCCAACATCTCCGCGTTCAACACCGTCTTCAGCTACGACCTGTGGCAGCAGTACGTGAAGAAGGACGAGCCCGACGAGTACTACACGCGCGTGGGCCGGCTGGCGACGGTCGGGGCGACGGTGATCGCGATCGGCACCGCCGGCATCGCGTCGTCGTACTCCAACATCATGGACTACCTCCAGACGCTGTTCGGGTTCTTCAACGCCCCGCTGTTCGCGACGTTCATCCTCGGCATGTTCTGGAAGCGGATGACCGCCACCGCCGGCTGGGTCGGCCTGGTCGCCGGCACCGGCTCGGCGATCGGTGTCTGGGTCCTCTCGGGCGACGTCCTCGGGGTCATCGGCCTGTCGGGCCAGGGCGCGGCGTTCGTCGCGGCCGGCGTGGCGTTCGCCGTCGACATCGTGGTCTCGGTCGCGGTCAGCCTCGTGACCACCCCGCGTCGCTACGACGACCTGCGCGGGCTCGTCTGGTCGCTCACGCCGAAGGAGACGTTCCGCGACGAGGACGCCGAGACCCTGCCGTGGTGGCGCCAGCCCACCAAGATGGCCGCGATCGCCCTGGTCATGGTCATCGGCCTCAACCTGCTGTTCCTGTAGAGGAGGACCTCCATGAGCGACGACACCCGCACCACCGGCCGGACCCGCAAGCGCAAGGCCGGGGCGTTCGACGTCCGCACCTTCATCGCCGCCCTGATCGGCCTGTACGGCGTGATCCTGCTGCTGACCGGGCTGTTCGGCACCTCCGAGGCCGACCTGGCCAAGGCGGACGGGCTCAACGTCAACCTCTGGACCGGCCTCGGCATGCTCGTGTTCGCGGCGGCCTTCCAGGCGTGGGCGGTGCTGCGGCCCGTGCGCGTGCCGGTACCCGACGACCAACCGGCGTCCGAGGCTCCCTGAGCCACCGCCCGCGCACCGGCCCGTCCCGCACCGCGGGGCGGGCCGGCGCCGTGTGGGCTACCGTAGGGGCGTGAACAGCCGCCTGCTCCTTCCCTAGCCGCGTCGCACCCGACGCGGCCGCCCCTCTGCGCGAGGGGCTTTTTTGTGCCCTGACCCCGACGGAGCAGAACCACCGAGGAGATCGTGATGACCAGCGAGCAGCACCCCGCCCGGGACGGCGCCGGTGAGGCCGCGACGTACGACGTCGCCGCGGCCGAGGCCACCTGGCCGCAGCGCTGGGCGGAGCTCGACCTGTTCACCGCCGACGACGGGTCGGCGAAGCCCACCAAGTACGCGCTGACGATGTTCCCCTACCCGTCGGGCGACCTGCACATGGGTCACGCCGAGGTCTTCGCGCTGCACGACGTGATCGCCCGCTACTGGCGCTTCCGCGGCTACGAGGTGATGGACCCGATCGGCTGGGACTCCTTCGGGCTGCCGGCCGAGAACGCCGCGATCCGCCGCGACGAGCACCCCGCGACCTACACCTACGCCAACATCGAGACGCAGGCCGCGTCGATGCGCCGCTACGGCCTCGCGTTCGACTGGTCGCGCCGGCTGCACACCTCCGACCCGGAGTACTACCGGTGGACCCAGTGGCTGTTCCTGCGCTTCCGCGAGCAGGGGCTGGCCTACCGCAAGAACAGCGCCGTCAACTGGTGCCCGGTCGACCAGACCGTGCTGGCCAACGAGCAGGTCGTCGACGGCGAGTGCGAGCGCTGCGGTGCCGTCGTCACCAAGCGCGAGCTCACCCAGTGGTACTTCAAGATCACCGACTACGCCCAGCGCCTGCTCGACGACCTGGAGACGGTCGAGGACCGCTGGCCGCGGCGCGTGGTCAACTCCCAGCGCAACTGGATCGGCCGCTCCGAGGGTGCCTACGTCGACTTCCGGGTCACCGGCCGCGACGAGCCGCTGCGGGTCTACACCACACGGCCCGACACCCTGTACGGCGCGACCTTCATGGTCGTGGCCGCCGACGCGCCGCTGGCGCGCGAGCTGGTCGCCGACGAGCAGCGCGCGGCGTACGAGCAGTACCTCGAGGGCGTCCGGTCGGCCTCCGACATCGACCGCCTCTCGACCGACCGACCCAAGACGGGCGTCGACCTCGGCGTCACCGCGACCAACCCGCTGACGGGCGAGGACATGCCGGTGTGGGCCGCCGACTACGTGCTGGCCGACTACGGCACGGGCGCGATCATGGCGGTGCCGGCGCACGACCAGCGCGACCTCGACTTCGCCCGGGCCTTCGGCCTGCCGGTGCGCCGCGTGGTCGACACCGGTGAGGAGGACCCCGCGGTGAGCGGGGTCGCGACCTCGGGCGACGGGACCTACGTCGACTCCCCGCTGCTGGAGGGCCTGAGCGACAAGACCGCCGGTGTCGCCGCCGCGATCGACAAGCTGGAGGCCGACGGCCTGGGGGAGCGGACCGTCAACTTCCGCCTGCGCGACTGGCTGCTGAGCCGCCAGCGCTTCTGGGGCTGCCCGATCCCCGTCGTGCACTGCCCGACCTGCGGGGAGGTCGGGGTCCCCGACGACCAGCTCCCGGTCGAGCTGCCGGAGCTCAAGGGCGCCGACCTGAAGCCCCGCGGGGTGTCCCCGCTGGCCGCGGCGCGCGACTGGGTGGAGGTGGCCTGCCCCTCGTGCGGCGGTCCCGCCGAGCGCGACACCGACACGATGGACACGTTCGTGGACTCGTCGTGGTACTTCCTGCGCTTCACCTCACCCGGCTACGACGAGGGGCCCTTCGACCCCGAGAAGCTGCGCCGGTGGGGCGCCGTCGACCAGTACGTCGGCGGGCTCGAGCACGCGGTGCTGCACCTGCTGTACGCCCGGTTCTTCACCAAGGTCCTGCACGACATGGACATGGTCGACTTCGTCGAGCCCTTCGACGCCCTGCTCGGGCAGGGCGTGGTGATCAACCAGGGCCGGAAGATGTCGAAGTCCCTGGGCAACGGCGTCGACCTGGGCGCGATGATCGACACCTACGGTGTCGACGCCGTCCGACTGACCCTGGTCTTCGCCAGCCCGCCGGAGGACAACATCGACTGGGCCGACATGTCGCCCGGCAGCTCGCAGAAGTTCCTGCAGCGCGCCTGGCGGCTCGCCGGCGACGTCACCTCGGAGCCGGGCGCCGACCCCGCGTCGGGCGACCGGGCCCTGCGCTCGGTCACCCACCGCACCGTGCGGGAGGTCGAGGAGCTCGTCGAGGGCATGCGCTTCAACGTGGTCGTCGCACGGGTGATGGAGCTCGTCAACACCACCCGCAAGGCGATCGACTCCGGCTGCGGACCCGCCGACCCGGCGGTCCGGGAGGCGGTCGAGGTCGTGACCGTGCTGCTGTCGCTGGTCACGCCCTACGTCGCGGAGGAGATGTGGGCGACGCTGGGCCACGGCCCCTCGGTCGCCGTGGCCGCGTGGCCCGTCGTCGACGAGGCGCTGCTGGTGCAGGAGTCGGTGACCGCGGTCGTCCAGGTCAAGGGCAAGGTCCGCGCCCGCCTCGAGGTGTCGCCCGACATCTCCGAGGCCGACCTCGAGGCCGCGGCGCTCGCGGAGGTCGCGTCGTACCTGGAGGGGGCGACGGTCCGCACGGTGATCGTCCGGGCGCCCAAGCTGGTCAACATCGTCGTCTGAGCGGGCCCGGGGGCAGCCGGCGGCCGGACGTTCACCTGGGCGTCGGGCCCCGGTCGCCGGACGGGAGTGTGATCGGGTCCATGCAGACCTCTCGGAGAACAGTCCTGTCCGCGGGCGCCGTCACCGGCGGCGCCCTGCTCGTCGGCTCCGCCGCCGCACCGGCCCCGGCGGAGCCCCGCGACCGTCGGGCCACCGCCGCCGCCCAGCGGCTCCCGGCGGACCCGTTCACCCTCGGCGTCGCCTCGGGCGACCCCGCCCCGGACGGCTTCGTGATCTGGACCCGCCTGGCGCCCAGCCCGACCGCCGCCGACGGCCTGGGCGGCATGCCGAGCAGCCGCTACCAGGTCCGCTTCCAGGTCGCGACCACCCGGCGCTTCCGCGGTCGCGACGTGGTGAAGCGCGGCGAGGTCACCGCCGGGCCGGAGACCGCCCACGCCGTCCACGTCGAGCTGCGGGGCCTCGAGCCGGGCCGCCCGTACTACTACCGCTTCGCCGTCGGTCGCTGGACCTCCCCGGTCGGTCGCGGCCGCACCGCCCCGCGGCCCGGCGCGCTGGCCTCGCTGACGATGGCGTTCACGTCGTGCTCCAACTACCCCGCGGGGTTCTTCACCGCCTACCGCCACCTCGCCGAGGAGCGTCCCGACCTCGTGCTCAACCTGGGCGACTACCAGTACGAGGGGGCGCAGGGGGCCAACGCCCTGGGCCGACCCCACCTCGGCCCGGAGACCACCACCCTCGCGGGCTACCGCCAGCGCCACGCGCAGTACAAGACGGACCCGGACCTGCAGGCCGCCCACGCGGCGGCCCCGTGGGTGGTCGTGTGGGACGACCACGAGCTCGACAACAACTGGGCCGACGACGTCTCGGAGAAGCCCGCCGAGCAGGGCGCCTTCGCGGCCCGACGCGTCGCCGCGTTCCGCGCCTACTACGAGAACATGCCGCTGCGGCGGACCTCCGTGCCCCGCGGTCCCGACCTGCAGCTCTACCGCCGCATCCAGTGGGGCCGCACCGCCACCTTCCACATGCTCGACACCCGGCAGTACCGCGACGACCAGGGCTGCGGGGACGGGTTCCGGACCGACTGCCCGGCCGCCGACGACCCGGCGCGGACGCTGACCGGCGACGCGCAGGAGCAGTGGCTGATCGACGGCTTCCGGGAGTCGACCGCCCGCTGGGACCTGCTGGGCCAGCAGGTCTTCTTCGGCCGCCGCGACTCCGCCCAGGGGGCCGAGGAGACCGTCTCGATGGACGCCTGGGACGGCTACGCCGCCTCCCGCGACCGCGTCGTCCAGGGCTGGCAGGACGCACGTGTCCGCAACCCCGTCGTGCTCACCGGCGACGTCCACGCCCACTGGGCCTCGGAGGTGCTGCGCGACCCCGAGGACGGCGACTCGGCCGTCCTCGGCTCGGAGCTGGTGACCTCCTCCATCACCTCCGGGGGTGACGGCTACGACCAGCCCGACGGGGAGCACCCCTGGGCGGACTGGAACCCCAACCTGCGGTTCTGGACCAACCTGCGCGGCTACGTGTCGACGACCATCACCCCCGACTCGCTGACCGCGGACTTCCGCTGCGTGCCCCGCGTCACCACGCCGGACGCCGGGGTGTTCACCCGGCGCCGCTACGTCATCGAGGACCAGGTGCGCGGTCTCCAGCTGGCCCTCGACGACCCGCAGCCCCCCGCGTCGTTCTCGGCCCGCTCGCTGCCGAGCGACGAGCAGATCATCCGCGACACGATCCGGGAGGAGACCGGCTACTGACTCCCCGTCGAGGCGGGGAGCGGGGAGCCCGGCCCCCTGCCCCCGCGCGTCGTCGCTGATCTAGGGTGCGCGGCATGCCGTCGTCCGCACCCCACCGCGTGGTCGTGACGGACTCGACGGCCAGCCTCCCGGCCGCGCTCGTGCGCGAGCGGGGGCTGGTCGTCGTCCCGCTCCAGGTCGTCATCGGCGACGAGGTCCTGGACGAGGCCGTCACCGAGGACGGCACCGTCGACGGGGCCGACGGCGCCACCCCCGCCCGGGTGGCCGCGGCCCTGCGGGCGCACCGGATGGTCTCCACCTCGCGGCCCAACCCGGCGGCGATGGCCCGGGTGTACGCCGAGCTGGCCTCGGCCGGCGTCGACGAGGTGGTGGCGGTCCACCTGTCCGGCGAGGTCAGCGGCACCGTCGAGTCCGCCCGCTCCGCCGCCCGCGACGCCCCGGTGCCGGTGCACGTGGTCGACACCCGTCAGGTGGGGGTCGCCACCGGGTACGCCGCGCTGGCGGCCTCCCGCGTCCTCGAGGCGGGCGGCACGGGCGCGGAGGCGGCCGACGCCGCCGGCCGGCGCGCCGCGGCCGCCTCGTCGTACTTCTACGTGGACACGCTGGAGTACCTGCGTCGCGGCGGCCGGATCGGCGCCGGCGCCGCGCTGCTCGGCAGCGCCCTGGCGGTCAAGCCGCTGCTGACCATCACCGACGGCGTGGTCGGACCGCTCGAGCGGGTGCGCACGACCTCCAAGGCGCTCGGTCGGCTCGAGGCGCTGGCGGTGACGGCGGCCGAGGCCGCGGACGACCGCGTCGAGGTCGGGGTCGCGCACCTGGCCAACCCCGACCGCGCGGCGGACCTGGCGCAGCGGCTGACGGAGCGGCTCGGTGAGCGGCTCGCGCACCCCGAGGTGCGCTGCGACGAGCTGGGCGCCGTGCTCGGCGCCCACGTCGGCCCGGGCATGGTCGCGGTCTGCGTCTCGCCGCTCGTCCGCGCCACCTGACCTCCACATCCCACGCCGAGGACGGGTCGTCCACAGCCGGGCGCCCGACCCGGGCGGCCCGCGTCCCGCGGTGCCTAGCGTCATCGGCATGGGACCCCTGCGACCGCGCCGACCCGGGGCGACCGCCGCCCACCAGGAGGCCGTCGCCCGTCGTCTCGCGCTGCTCGACGCGGAGCTGACGGCGGTGCGCACCGGCGCCGGCTCCCGACCGGGGGCCGCAGGGCGTCGCGACGAGGAAGCGGTCGCGGGCCCGGGCCGGGACGACGGGGACCACGGGGACCGGGACGGGTCGGACTGGGACGACTGGGACGAGTGGGACGAGGTCGGCGACACCGTCTCGCCCGGCGCGCCCACGGCGGGCGGCTGGGACGTGGCCCCCGCGAACCCGGCACCCGACACCCACACCCGCGTGCGGCCCGCGGGCGTGCCGGGGGCCAGGCCCGCACCCGACGTCGAGGTCGTGCTCGGGGAGGTGGCGACCCCGGGTCGTCACGCGTCGCGGCGGCCGGGGCGCCCGGCGGCCGCGGAACCGGCCCCGGGCCTGGCCGGGCGACCGTGGCTCGCCGCGCTCCCGGAGACGCTGCGTGGCCGCACGGGGCTCGGGGCGGCGCACCTCGCCGTGGTCGCCGTCCTCGTCAGCCTGGGCCTCGGGGTGACCTGCTGGTGGGTCCTGCGCAGCGCTCCCGACCCGCTCCCTCCCACGTCCCCGGCCGGGGCGCTCGTGACGCCCTCCGCCACCGCTGCGCCCGGAGTCGGCGCGCCGACCCCGGCGGCCCCCGCGGCGACCGCACCCTCCGGGGCGGGCGACCCGGTGGGAGGCGCGGGCTCGGCGGGCTCGGCAGGCGAGGCGGGCGAGGTGGTCGTGGACGTCGCCGGCAAGGTCCGGCGCCCGGGGATCGCGGTCCTCCCGGCGGGCTCCCGGGTGGCCGACGCGCTGGCCGCGGCCGGGGGAGCGCGACCCGGGGTGGACCTCACCGGGCTGAACCTGGCCCGGGTGCTCCTCGACGGCGAGCAGGTGCTCGTGGGCGTCGTCCCCGCGGCGGTGCCGGGAGCGCCGGGAGCGCCGGGCGCCCCGGCCACGACCGCGCCGGGCGTCCCGGCGGTGCCCGGTGCGCCCGCCGCCCTCGTGGACCTCAACACCGCCGACCTCGCGCTGCTCGACACGCTGCCCGGTGTCGGGCCCGTCACCGCGCAGGCCATCCTCGACTGGCGCGCCGAGAACGGCGGGTTCACGGCGGTGGAGGACCTGCTCGACGTCAGCGGCATCGGCGAAGTCACCCTGGCCGAGCTGACACCGCTCGTCACGGTGTGAGGTGGCGGCGGCGACGGACGTGCGCCCGGACGAGGCCCACGACGAGGAGCGGGACCCGCCGGAGCCGCCCGACCTGCGGATGCCGGTGCTCGCGCTGGGTGCGTGGGCCGGCGGGCTGCTGGGCCTGACGTGCCCTCCCGTCGGGCTCGCGCTGGTCCTGGGAGCGGTCGTCGTCGCCGGGGCCGCACTCGGCACGGCGTGGGGCCGCCGGGGTGCGCCGCCCGGGGCCCTGCGCGCCGCGGCCGGGTGCGTGCTCGTCCTGGTGGCCGTGGCGGTCGTCGCCGCGGTGCGGGTCGCCCTGGTGGCGGGGGACCCGGTGGCCGCTCTCGCGGAGGACGGCAGCGCCGTCAGCGGCCTGGGCACGGTCACCTCCGACCCCCGTCTGGAGCAGGGGTCGTTCTCGGACTACGTGCTGGTCCGGGTGCGGGTGACCGAGCTGAGCGCCCGCGGCCGGGACCTGTCGGTCTCGGCGCCGGTGCTCGTCCTCGCGGACCCGTCCTGGGCCTCCGTGCGGCTGGGGTCGCAGGTGCGGCTGGCGGGACGGCTCGAGGCCGCGGAGGGCGACGACCTCGCCGGGCTCCTCACGGCGCGGGGCGACCCGGTCGAGGTGACGGCCCCGGGCCCGCTGTGGCGGGGTGCGGACGCCGTCCGCGCCTCGATCCGCGACGCGGTGGAGCACCGACCACCCGCCCAACGGGGGCTCGTGCCGGCCCTGGTGGTCGGCGACGACTCCCGGTTGCCCGCCGACCTCGAGGAGGACTTCCGCACCACCGGCCTCACGCACCTCCTCGCGGTCTCCGGCACCAACCTCACCCTGCTCGTGGGTGCTCTCCTCGTCGTGGCGCGGTGGGCCGGGGTCCGCGGCCGGTGGCTGCAGCTGGTGGGAGCGGTCGGGATCGTCGGCTTCGTGCTCCTGGCACGGACGGAGCCGAGCGTGGTGAGGGCCGCGGCGATGGGGGCGGTGGCGCTGCTGGCGATGGGCGGCAACGGGGTGAGGCGCGGGAGCCGGGCCCTCGGCGTCGCGGTGACGGTGCTGCTGCTGGTCCACCCGTGGTTCGCGCGGTCGCCGGGGTTCGCCCTCTCGGTGCTCGCGACCGCCGGCATCATCGTGCTGGCACCCGTCTGGCGCGACGCGATGGCCCGCCGACTGCCGCGCTGGCTGGCGGAGGCGATCGCGGTCCCGGCCGCCGCGCAGCTCGCCTGCACCCCGGTCGTCGCGGCCCTGTCGGGGCAGGTGAGCCTCGTCGCGGTGGCGGCCAACCTGCTGGCCGCGCCCGCCGTCGGCCCCGCGACCGTCCTGGGGCTCGCGGCCGGCGTCGTGGGTCTGCTCGCCGACCCGGTCGCGGGTGCGGTCGGCACGCTGGCCGGCTGGTGCGTGGCCTGGATCGTGCTCGTCTCCCGCCGCGGGGCGGCGGTGCCGACCCCGGCGGTGGACTGGGGCACGACGCCGCTCGCCCTGGGGGTGCTGACCGTGCTGTGCGTCGTCCTCGCCCTCGCGGCGCCGTACGTGCTGCGGAGCGGCGCCGGGTTCCTGCTCGTCCTCACGGCGTCGGTGGTGGTGGTCGTGGTGCCGCTGCCGACGCCCGGGTGGCCGGCGCGCGACTGGGTGCTCACGGCGTGCGACGTGGGCCAGGGCGACGCCCTGGTGCTGCGGGCGGGGCCAAGTGCGGGCGTGGTGGTCGACTCCGGACCCGAGCCCGCAGCGGTCGACCGCTGCCTGGACCGCCTCGGTGTGGACCGGGTGCCGCTGCTGCTGCTCACCCACTTCCACGCCGACCACGCGGGAGGTCTGGAGGGAGTGCTGTCCGGCCGGGAGGTGGGGGCCGTCGAGGTGACCGCGCTCGCGGAGCCGGCGGACTCCGCCGCCGCGGTCGCCCGGTCGGCGGCGCGAGCAGGGGTGCCGGTCCGGGTGCCGGCGTACGGCGAGACCCGCACGGTCGGGGCGGTGACGCTCCAGGTCCTGGGGCCCCTGCCGGGTGCGCCGGCGACGACGTCGGGCGCCCCGCCCTCCGACGGCGAGGGGTCGGCGGCCAACGACGCCAGCCTCGTGGTGCTGGCCGAGGTCGGCGGGGTCAGCGTGCTGCTGACCGGTGACGTCGAGCCGCCGGCGCAGGAGGAGCTGGCCCGGTCCGTGCCGGGCCTGCGGGTCGACGTGCTGAAGGTGCCGCACCACGGGAGCCGTCACCAGGACCTCGACCTGCTGCTGTCCCTGGACGCGTCGCTGGCGCTCGTCTCGGTGGGGGAGGACAACACCTACGGCCACCCCTCCGCCGAGGTCCTCGGGCCGCTCGAGGACGCCGGCGTCGAGGTCGGTCGCACCGACACCGACGGTGACCTCCTCGTGGTCGGTGGCGGCGGCGCTCCGGCCCTCGTCACGGCGGACTGACGCACGCGCGGGGCCCGTCGGTGGGCTGTGGCAGTCTGCGGTGCATGGCCTCCCCGACCCGCGCCGCGGCCCCCGCGCCCGCCTCCGTCCTGGGTCGCGTCACGCTGGTGACGGGCAAGGAGGAGTTCCTGCGCGACCGCGTGGTGCGCGACGTGAGGGCCGCCGTGCGCGAGCACGACGCGGAGGCGGAGCTGTCGGAGACCCGGGGCGGCGAGCTCAGCATCGCCACCCTCGGTGAGCTCTCGGCGCCGTCGCTGTTCTCCTCCACCCGCGGGGTCGTGGTCTGGGAGCTGGAGAACCTGCCGGAGGAGTCCGTCGCCGGCCTCGTCGCGTACGCCGGCGCCCCGGCCGAGGACGTCGCCCTCGTGCTGGTCCACTCGGGCGGCCCCCGGGGCAGCGGTGTCCTCGCCAAGCTGCGCAAGCAGGCCGGCGTCGCGGAGACGAAGGTGGGCGAGCTGCGCTCGTGGGAGCTGCCGAAGTTCGCGGCGGCCGAGATCCGGCGCCACGGCTCGGGGCTCGACCAGGAGTCCGCCGGGTTCCTGGTGCAGGCCGTGGGCCACGACCTGCGCTCGCTGGCGGCGGCGGCCCACCAGCTGGCCACCGACTTCCCGGGCCGCACGGTGTCGACCGAGGAGGTCCAGCGCTACTTCGGCGGCCGGGCCGAGGCGACGTCGTTCGCCGTGGCCGACCACGCCTTCTCCGGCCGTCGGGCCCGGGCGCTGGAGGAGCTGCGGTGGGCGCTCGACGGGGGCGTGGCCGCCGTCCTGGTGACCTCGGCGTTCGCGTCGGGGGCCCGCGGTCTGGCGCGCTACCTCACCGCGCCCCGGGGGCTCAAGGAGACCGACCTGGCCCGCGAGGTCGGTGTGCCGCCGTGGAAGCTGAAGAGCCTGCGCGAGCAGGTGCGCGGCTGGGACGAGCGCGGCCTCGGGGCGGCGCTGGTGGCGGTGGCCCGCGCCGACAGCCAGATCAAGGGCGCGGCCAGCGACCCGGCGTACGCGCTCGAGCACCTCGTGCTCACGGTCTGCGACCTGCGGGCGCGCTGAGGCGCGACCCGGACGTCCACCCGTCGTCGTGCGGTGACCGGGCGCGTGCTCGCGAGAGGCGGGTGGGCCCACCGGGCGGCGTGCGGGGCCGTTGCGCGCTCGGAGGTCGGCGTGCGAGCGTGCCGGTCATGTTGCGGCTCGGTGCGGTGGTGATGTCGGTGTCCGACCCCCGGCGGGCCGGCGCGTTCTGGACCGAGGCGCTGGCCCTCGACCCGGACCCGCGGGACCCGGCCTTCCTCGTGCCGAGGGGGGCGACCCCCGGCACCCGACTGCACCTCGACGCGGACGACCGGACGCACCTCGACCTCTGGGCCGACGACCGGGCCGACCGGGACGCCCAGGTCGAGCGTCTGCTGCTGCTGGGCGCTCGGCGGGTGGAGTGGGACTACCCGGACGACGCCGATTTCGTGGTGCTGTCGGACCCCGACGGCACCCTGTTCTGCGTCATCGGCTGAGCCGCACCGCGCTCCCTGGGGTGGGGTGGGCGCCTGGAACGACGACGACCCGCCGTCCGGAGGACGACGGGTCGGCGCGGATCAGCCGGGTGGGGCGACTCAGAGCGAGTTCGCGCGCACCGCGATCTTGGACTTGCGGTTGGCCGCCTGGTTGCGGTGGATGACGCCCTTGGAGGCGGCGCGGTCGAGCTTGCGGCACGCCTCGCGGGCGTGGGCCTGCGCGGCCTCGGTGTCACCGGCGTCCGCGGCCTCGCGGAACTTGCGCACGGAGGTCTTCAGCGCGGTCTTGACCGACTTGTTGCGCTCGCGCGCGGCCTCGTTCTGCTTGTTGCGCTTGATCTGGGACTTGATGTTCGCCACGGGTTGCCTTCGCCTCGATGCTCGACGGTGCTGGACACAAACGGTGCTGCTGGAAGATTCAGGGCGCGGCGCGTTGGCGCTGCGCGCGACGGGTCAATCTAGCAAGGTCGCCGGGCGGCGCCCAAATCACGCCCATCCCCGTCGCTCGCACAGCCAGGCCCACGCCACCTGGGCGCACCAGTCCTGGTGGGCGCGCAGCCAGGGCGAGGTCGGTGGCACCGGACGCTCGCGGGCGGCGAGGAAGAACCCCGCCAGCAGCGCCAGGAGCCGGTCGACGTGGTCGGCGGGGACCTCGCGGGTCAGCGCACGGGTCGCGAGCAGCGACTCGACGTCCACCCCGTCGCCCCGCGGACCCAGCAGCAGCATCACCGTGTCGACCCAGGCGGCGCCGCGGACCGCGAAGTTCCAGTCGCACAGCCAGACCTCGCCCAGGGGACCCAGCAGGAGGTTGTCGTCGCGGACGTCGGTGTGGACCGCGGTGTCCCCCGCGGTCACCTCGACGTGGGCGGCCGCGAGGGCCGCGGCCTCCGCGCGGTGCGCGGCGAGGCCCGGCAGGTCGGGGTCGGGCCCGACCTCGGCCCAGCCCGCGACCGCGTCGGCCATGTCGGCCGCGAACGTCGTGGGCGCCACGGCGGGTGGCGCCGGCGTGAGCAGGTCGGCGCAGTCCTCGAGCGCATCGAGGCAGCGCTCGAGCTCGTCGAGGTCCCACGGTCGTCGTGCGAGCTCGCCCGGCACGTGCTCGATCCCCAGCACCACCCAGTCCTCGTCGGCGTGCCACCAGCGCAGGCGTGGGGCGGGCACCCCGGCCGGGAGGGCGGCGAGGCGTCGGGCCTCGTCGGCGTACGACGCGGCGAACACCCGCTGCGCCTTCACGCTGGCTGCCTTCACGAAGTGACGGGAGCCGTCGGCGCAGGTCAGCACGGACGCCATCCCGGGGGTGAAGCCGCCCGGGCACGAGGCCGCGGACACCACGGGGGAGCCGAGCCGGCGGCCCACGAGGTCGCGCAGGTGCGGGGGGAGGAAGGACCACTCGAGACGACGCGCGGTCGCGCCGTACGGGATGGGCTGCAGCACGCGCCCACCCAATCACGCGCGCGGTCCGGGGCCGGCTCATGCTCCCGGCGGCACCGGGCACCGGGCCCCCGTGCGTCCACCGTGGCCGCCGGTGAGGAGTGTCGATGACGACCGTGGCAGCGCACCTGGCGGAGGCCCTGGCCGAGCACGGGGTCACCCAGGTCTGGGGAGTGGTCGGCGACGCCCTGAACCCGGTGACCGACGCGATCAGCCGTGAGGAGCGCCTCAGCTGGGTGGGGGTGCGCCACGAGGAGGCCGGCGCCTTCGCCGCGGGCGCCCAGGCGCAGCTGTCGGGTCGGCTCGGGGTCTGCATGGGCACCGTGGGACCGGGCTCGGTGCACCTGCTCAACGGCCTGTACGACGCGAAGAAGTCGCACGCCCCCGTGCTCGCGATCTGCGGTCAGGTGCCCCGCGCCGACATCGGCAGCGACGCCTTCCAGGAGGTCGACAACGACGTGCTGTTCGCCGACGTCGCCGACTACTGCGCGACCGTCAACGACCCCTCCCAGCTGCCGCGGGTGCTCGAGCAGGCGGGCAACACCGCGCTCGCGGGCGGGGGCGTCGCGGTCATCACCCTGCCGGGCGACGTCGGCGACCTCGAGCTGCCGGAGGGCACGCCGCCCACCCGGTTCGCGGCCCCGCGCCCGACCCCGGTGGCCGACGAGGCCTGCCTGCGGGAGGCCGCGGTCGCGCTGCACGAGGCGCGGACGGTGACGATGCTCGTCGGCACCGGGGCCCGCGACGCCCGCGCGGAGGTGCTCGCGCTGGCCGAGCGGCTGCAGGCACCGATCGTGCTGACCCTCAAGGCCAAGGAGGTGCTCGAGCACGACAACCCCCACGGGATCGGTCAGGCGGGACTGCTCGGCAACCCCGCCACCACGCAGGCCCTGGACGCCTGCGACGTGCTGCTGATGGTCGGCACCGACTTCCCCTACCCGGCGTACCTGCCCGAGCACGCGACGGTCGTGCAGGTCGACGCCCGCGCCGCCCACGTGGGGCGCCGCACGAAGGTCCACCACGCCGTCGTCGGCGACGCCGGCGACGCCCTGCGCCGGCTGACCCCGCTGGTCGGGGAGAAGCCCGACGACGCGCACCTGCGCTCCGCGCTCGCCACGTACGACGGGTGGCGGGCCGAGCAGGCCCGCCTCGCGGACCCGTCGTACCGGCCCGGCGGCCCGGTGCGCCCCGAGCTGCTGGCCGCCGCGATCGACCGGCACGCCGCGGCGGACGCGGTGTTCACCGCCGACACCGGGCTGGCGACGATCTGGCTCTCCCGGTGGGCCGCGATGGGCGCCGGTCGGCGCCTGCTGGGCTCGTTCAACCTGGGCTCGATGGCCAACGCCATGCCGCAGGCGCTCGGCGCGGCCGCGCTCGACACCGACCGGGAGGTCGTCGCCTGGTGCGGCGACGGCGGGCTCACGATGCTGCTCGGCGACCTGCTCACCGCCGTCGCCGAGGACCTCCCCGTGCGGCTCGTGGTCTTCGACAACGGGCGTCTGGGGCTGGTCAAGGTCGAGCAGCAGCACGAGGACCTCGCCGAGCACGGCACCGGGCTGCCCCAGCCCGACCTCGCCGTCCTGGCCCGGGCGCTGGGCATGCACGCGGTCCACGTCGACTCCGCCGAGGACGTCGACGCCGCGGTGGCCGAGGCGTTCGCCCACCCCGGCCCCGTGCTGATCGACGTCGCCGTCGACCCCGAGGCCACCCCGGAGGACTGACCCCCGGCCCCGGTCGCGGCTCACCCCGTCCCGGTCCCCGCCCGGGGGGCGGGCGGGGCGCCGCTCAGCAGCGCTCAGCAGCGCTCAGCGGCGCCGGGCGCGCAGGGTGCGGGAGTAGATCGAACGGCCGTCGACGTCGCGCAGGTGGACGGTGAGGTCGCGGCTGCCCGCGTCGATCTCGACCTCCCCGAAGAACTGGAAGCCCTCCGCCGGCGACACGTTCGCCGCCTCCGGCGAGGACACGAAGTCCTTGCGGGGCCCGAAGGTGCCGTCGAGGTCGGCCGCGGGGAAGGCCCCGGCGTTGAGCGGTCCCGACACGAACTCCCAGAACGGGTCGAAGGCCTGGAAGGCCGCCCGGTCGGGGGAGTAGTGGTGGGCCGCGGTGTGGTGGACGTCGGCGGTCAGCCACACGTGGTTGCGGATCCCGAGGCGCTGCAGCCCGGCGAGGACGGTCGCGATGCCCTGCTCGCGGCCCAGCGGGGCGCCGTCGTCGCCGTTGGCGATGCCCTCCCAGTCCTCGCCGTCGGGCACGAGCAGGCCGATCGGCAGGTCCGCGGCGACGACCTTCCAGGTCGCGGTGGAGCGCTCGAGCTCGCGCAGCAACCACCGGGTCTGCCGCCGACCCAGCACGCCCTCGCGCTCGGCGGGCTCGAGGTTGGGGGTGTTGGGGTTCTTGAAGGTGCGCATGTCGAGCACGAAGACGTCGAGCAGCGGGCCGTAGTGGATGACGCGGTAGATGCGACCGTCGGGGTCGGGGGACACGTCGGACAGCGGCGTCCACTCGTGGAAGGCGCGGTGCCCACGGCGAGCGAGGGTGTCCACGTCCTTCACCCGGTAGCGGTCGTCGTCGAGGATCTCGCCGGGGTACCAGTTGTTGGTGACCTCGTGGTCGTCCCACTGCACGACCTGCGGGGTGCGGGCGAGGAAGCGGCGCCAGTTGTCGGCGGTGAGGTTGTAGGCGTACTGGCCGCGGAACTCCGCGAGCGTCTCGGCCACCTTGGCCTTGGCCTCGCTGGTCTCGTTGCGCCACGTCGAGCCGTCGGGCAGGGCCACCGTGGCGGCGACGGGTCCGTCGGCGTAGACGTAGTCGCCGGAGCACAGGAAGAAGTCGGCGTCGCGGGAGGTCATCGCGTCGGCGATCCGGAAGCCGCCGTACTCGGGGTTGACGCCCCAGCCCTGGCCGGCGATGTCGCCGGACCACAGGAACCGGACGTCGTCGCGGCGTCCCGGCACGGTCCGCAGGCGCCCGACGACGGGCTCGCTCGCCCGGCGCGGGTCGTCGAGGTCTACCGCGCGCACGCGGTAGTGCAGCTCGGTGCCACGCGGCAGGCCGGAGAGGTCGACGTGGCCGGTGAAGTCGCTGCCGGGGCCCACGACCGGGCCGCGCACGGTGCGGGCGCCGCGGAACCGCGGGTCGCGGGAGACCTCGACCATCAGTCGCGAGCGGCGGTCGGCGCGGCTCCAGACCACGGCGCCCCCGGCGCGCACGTCGCCGGACTGCACGCCGTGGGTCAGCCGCGGGCGTCCGCCGCGGACGAGGGTGGGCGCGGCGACGGCGGGCCCGCCCGCGGCGAGCGGCGCGAGCAGGCCGGAGGTCGCGGCGACGGAGGCCGCGGCGGCCAGGCCGGTGGTGCGCAGGACGGTACGACGGTCGACGGGGTCCGGGCGGGAGGTCATGGCGCCAACCTGACCGACCCGGACGAACCGCGGGTGTCCCCGCGGTGAACTCACCCGGTGATCGGGGCCGGGGTCGGGTAGCGCCGCGGGACGCCGGTCGGGCGGCCGTCGACGACGGGCGTCCGCCGCGCGCCGGCCACGCTGTCGACCGAGTAGACCCCGGTGCCGTCCGGCCCCCAGATCACGGACGACGGGACCTCCGCGTGCTCGGTCAGCTCGACGTGGGCGCCGGTGCCGGGGGTCCACGACAGGACACGCCCGTCACCGGCCCCGTCGCCGGCCGCGTCGCCGGCCACGGTCGCACCGACCAGCGCGAGGTGCGCGGAGTCCGGGGACCACGCCAGCCGCCCGGCCTCGAACCGTGCGGACGGCGGGAGGGTGGCCGTCGGCCGCCAGGTCGTGGTGTCGACGACGGTCGGCGTCCCGCGGTCGTCGAGGCCCGCGAGGGCGGTGCCGTCGGGGCTCCAGGCGAGCTCCGCCAGGGGCCCGTCGAGCGACGCCACCCGCGCGTCCGCGTCGAGGTCGTGGACCACGACGCCGTCGGGCGTGCCGACGGCCAGCAGGGTGCCGTCCGGGGCCAGCGCGAGGGCCCCGGGGTCCTCGACGCCGACGTCGAGCCAGTCGGTGCGGGCGCGGTCGGCGACCGACCACCGCCCGATCCGGTCGTCCTGGGCGGTGGACACCATGGTCTCCTCGTCGGCGGCCACGGCGAACCGGACGCTGCCGCCGCGGCCGTCGGTGGCGAAGTCGACCTCGTGGGCGAGCACCGTGCACGACCCGCCGCCCTCGGTGTCGCCGAAGACCACCCGCCCCCGGGCGTCGTACGTCGGGCCGCTCGAGGAGACCAGCGTGTCGCCCGCCCACACCGGGTCGCCGGCGACGCCGCCGAGGTCGCTCGCGTCGAGCCGGCGGCCGGTGTCGGTGTCCCAGAGGCAGGGCCCGCCGTCGCACGCGACGAGGAGCCGGTCGCCGTCGGGGGACAGGGCCGCGGCGTCCGCCCACACGGTGGCGTCCGGGTCGACGGCGACCGCCGGCGCGACGGAGGAGACGGAGGAGACGGGCCGCACGGTGGGCCCGGCCCCGCGTGCGGCGTCGTCCTCGCAGGTGTCCTCACCGGCCGTGCAGGCGACCAGGAGCAGGGGCGCGAGGAGGCCGGGGACGACCAGCGGGGTCCGGAACGGCATGGCCGGAGCATGCCCCGCGTCCACGGGGGCCAACCCTCGGATGCCCGGGGCCGTGGGGCCGCGTGGGAAGATCGGCCGGACCGTCGTAGAACCCGATCTGAGAGCAGCCGTGGCCACCACCTCCGTCGCGACACCCCAGCAGCCGGGCCGCACCGACCCGGCGCTGATCCGCAACTTCTGCATCATCGCCCACATCGACCACGGCAAGTCGACGCTGGCGGACCGGATGCTGCAGCTGACCGGCGTGGTCAGCGACCGCGACGCGCGGGCGCAGTACCTCGATCGCATGGACATCGAGCGCGAGCGCGGGATCACGATCAAGTCGCAGGCCGTCCGGATGCCGTGGACGGTGACCGACGAGGCCGCCGAGCTGCACGACATCGCGGCCGACACCTACGTGCTGAACATGATCGACACCCCCGGCCACGTCGACTTCACCTACGAGGTGTCGCGCTCGCTCGAGGCGTGCGAGACCGCGGTCCTGCTGGTCGACGCGGCGCAGGGGATCGAGGCGCAGACGCTGGCGAACCTCTACCTCGCGATCGGCGCGGACCTCCACATCATCCCGGTGCTCAACAAGATCGACCTGCCCAACGCGCAGCCCGACAAGTACGCCGCGGAGCTGGCCGGGATCATCGGCTGCGAGCCCGGCGACGTGCTGCGCGTGTCCGCCAAGACCGGCATGGGCGTCGAGGACCTGCTCAACGAGATCGTCGCCCAGACCCCGGCGCCGGTCGGTGACCCCGACGCCCCGCCCCGCGCGCTCATCTTCGACTCGGTCTACGACACCTACCGCGGCGTCGTCACCTACGTCCGCGTGGTCGACGGCAAGCTCAGCCACCGCGACCGGATCAAGATGATGTCCAACGGCGTCGTCCACGAGATGCTCGAGGTCGGCGTGATCAGCCCGGAGCCGGTCAAGGCCGGCGACCTCGGGGTCGGCGAGGTGGGCTACCTGATCACCGGCGTGAAGGACGTGCGCCAGTCGCGGGTCGGTGACACCGTCACCAGCCAGCACCACGGCGCGACGGAGCCGCTGGGCGGCTACAAGCACCCCAAGCCGATGGTCTTCTCGGGGCTCTACCCGATCGACGGCGACGACTACCCGACGCTGCGCGACGCCCTCGAGCGGCTCCAGCTCAACGACGCCGCCCTGGCCTACGAGCCGGAGACCTCCGGTGCGCTCGGCTTCGGCTTCCGCTGCGGCTTCCTCGGCCTGCTCCACATGGAGATCGTGCGCGAGCGACTCGAGCGCGAGTTCGACCTCGACCTGATCTCGACCGCCCCCAACGTGGTGTACGGCGTCCTGATGGAGGACGGCTCCGAGCAGGTCGTCACCAACCCGAGCGAGTACCCCGGCAACGGCAAGATCGCCGAGGTCCGGGAGCCCGTGGTGAAGGCGACGATCCTCTCGCCGAGCGACTACATCGGCGTCATCATGGAGCTCTGCCAGGCCAAGCGCGGCCAGCTCGAGGGGATGGACTACCTCTCCGAGGACCGCGTCGAGATGCGCTACACCCTGCCGATGGGCGAGATCGTCTTCGACTTCTTCGACCAGCTGAAGTCGAGGACCAAGGGCTACGCCTCCCTCGACTACGACGTCTCCGGGGAGCAGGCGGCCGACCTGGTGAAGGTCGACATCCTCCTCCAGGGCGAGACCGTCGACGCGTTCAGCGCGATCGTGCACCGCGACGCGGCCTACGCCTACGGGGTGATGCTCGCCGGCAAGCTGCGCGAGCTGATCCCGCGCCAGCAGTACGAGGTGCCGATCCAGGCCGCCATCGGGGCCCGTGTGATCGCCCGCGAGACCATCCGCGCGATCCGCAAGGACGTGCTCGCCAAGTGCTACGGCGGCGACATCAGCCGCAAGCGCAAGCTGCTGGAGAAGCAGAAGGAGGGCAAGAAGCGCATGAAGATGGTCGGCCGCGTCGAGGTCCCCCAGGAGGCCTTCATCGCCGCGCTCTCCACCTCCGGGCCGGCGGGGGACAAGCCCAAGAAGTAGTCGGCCGGCCGCGGCGCTGGGCACCGCGGCCGGGGACCGTCCCCGCTGGGCCCGTCAGCCGAGGAGGGCCCGCAGGGTGTCGCGGTGGCGGGTGTACGCGGCCCGCCCGGGCCGGGTCGCCTTGTAGGTCGTCGTCGAGCCCCGGCCGCGTCCGGACTTCGCGATCGTCAGGTAGCCGGCCGCCTCGAGGGCGCCGGCCTGCTTGGACAGGTCGGAGTCGCTGACGGCGAGGTGGTCGCGCAGGAAGCCGAAGTCGGCGGACGCGGCGCCGGTCAGCACGGCCATGATGGCCAGCCGCTTCGGTGCGTTCAGGACGGGGTCGAGCCCCGTCAGGGCGGAGGTGGGGATCCCGGTCATGCGAGCCGCGCCCTCACGGCGGCCGAGGCGCGGGCGTAGGCGCGGTTGTAGAGCCACACCGCGAGACCCCAGGTGACGCCGATGAACACGGCGGCGACCCACCCGGCGACGTAGTAGCCGAGGAGGAACGCGACCGGGATCAGCACGACGGGGGCAGCGAAGAGGGCGGCCGTCGGGCGGTGGTACTCCCGCGGCACGGTGCCGCCGTACGACGGGTAGGCCGCCTGCGTGCGGTGGTCCCACCCCAGGTAGCCGAGCACCACCACCAGGTGCACCAGGGACCACACGGTGCCGAGGGTGCCGTCGACGTAGGCGAGGCCGAGGGTGAACGTGGTCGCCCAGACGCCCATGGCGAGAGGGGTCCAGGCCGGGAACCGGTAGCCGGTCCACCCGAGTGCCTCGCCGCGCTCCGCCTCGCGGAGCTCCTGCCGGAGGATCTCGTTGCTTTCCATGGCGGAAACCTTAGGCATTGCTTTCCGGTTTCGCAAGCAGAAAGTCGAAAGGCTGCCGGAGCGCGCGGCCGGCGGGGCCCGGCTCAGGCGGTCTCGCGCGTGACGGTCACGGCGGTGACGGTGATGTCGAGCGCGGCCTCGAGGGCGGCGACCGGGGCGTCGAGCTCGGAGCGGCGGGGACGTCGCGTGCGGGCGAGCCACGCGACCTCGAGCGGACGACGGGCGGCGGAGCCGGTCGCGCGCCACCAGCCGGTGATCCGCCCGTCGACGAGGAGCGGGGGCAGGACGGTGGCGTTGCGCTTGTTCCACAGCCGCTCGTGGTGGTCGGCGGTGATGAAGCGCTCGCGGGCCGAGGGCTCGTAGGCGCACATCAGGGCGTCGAACTCCGGCAGCAGCCGCACGCCGGTCTCCGGGCCCCGCGGCGCCGGGGCGTGGGGGAGGTCCACGTACGTGCGACCGTCGGGGCCGGTCTCGCCCGCGAGGCCCAGCCGCGCCAGGGCGGCGTCGACCGGGCCGAGCGGCAACCCGGCCCACCAGGCGAGGTCCTGCCGGCTGGCGGGGCCGTGCGCGGCCAGGTGGAGCCGGACGAGGTCGGCGAGCGCTGCGGGGTCCGCGACCCTCTCGCGCCGGTCGGGCACGCGGGCCGTCGTGTACCCCGCCGGTCCCTGCCCGTGCCAGCCACCGCGGAGCGGACGGCGGACGAACCCGCCGTGGGTGTAGGACAGCGACCTCCCGACACCCTCCCGGACCGCGTCCGGGTCACGTCCCTCGCGCGCGCCCACCCAGGCGGCCAGGTGCGCGTGCAGCTCGTCGGCGGTGCGCGGCGGGTCCGCGGCGTACGCCTCGAGTGCGTCCCACAGCTCGTCGACCGCGGACGTCGTGGTCCGCAGCAGGCGCGCGAGGTACGCGCGGTGGGCCAGCCGCGTGGCGGCCTCCGTGAGGGGGTGATGGTCGGCCGCCACCGTGTGGACGGTGCCCCGCAGGGACGACCCGCGCACGATGGTCGCCGCCTCGAAGGCCCCGGTGATCGCGGCGTGGGTGGTCCCGGGTCGGCGGGCGGCGAGGCCCAGGAACGACGAGCGGGCGGTCTGGGACTGGATGGGGCCCATCGCCCGCAGGGCGGCCGCCACGTCGTCCGGGCCCTGCGGCGGTGGTCCGTCGACCGGCAGCTGGCGGGCCAGCGCCCGGGCCGCGAGGTCCTCCCAGGTCAGGGTCATGGAGTGATCATGGCCGCCACGAGGGGTCGCGGCCCAGCCGTCCGAGCAGCCGGTCCCGCGCCGGTGCGTCGGCGGGCACGGCCACGGCCGGGGCGCAGATGCCCTCGCCGTACAGCGCTCCACCCCAGCCGTCGGCGGTCGCGTCGAGCTCGGCGGCCTCGGCGTCGGAGACGTCCCACTGCTGTCCCGTGGCCGCCGCGACGTCCCAGGCGTGGACCAGGAGGTCCCACCCGTAGAAGTCGGCCATGGTCGCGCCCACCGTGGTGGGGCCGAAGTAGCCGTCGTAGGCGCGCCCGGCGACGTCGTCGCGGCCCAGGACGTCGAGCACCTCGCGGCGGTGGGCGTCGAAGTCGGTGGGCGTCGGGGCGTCAGCCGCGAGGAGACCCTGCCGGACCAGGAAGTCGCGCTGCGTGGCCACGACGTGGTCGACGACGTCGCGCACGCTCCACCCGGTGCAGGGGGTGGGGGCGCCCCGGTGGAGGTCGGTGGTCAGCAGGGCCGCGAAGCGCTCGGCCCGCTCGGCGAAGCGGGCGGTGTCGGAGGGGGTCTCGGTCGTCATGGCGCCACTGTGGTCCGCCGCCCCGTCGGGTGATTGTGATAATCCGACACCGTGGACGGACACGACGGCGGGCCGGCCCGTGTCGACCCGGTCGACCGCGCCCACCTCACGGGGCGGAGCCGACCGACCCCGCCCATCCACCGCTACGCCCCCTCGGCCGACCTGGCCGGGCTCGTGGAGCGGTACTGGCTCCCGGTGTGGTCCCTCGCGGCGCCGCAGACCCAGCGCACGCTGCAGCACCCGGTGTGCCTGCTGGTCGTGTCACCCACCTACGCCCGCATGTACGGCGTGGCGCGGGGCTCCTCGACGGTCACCCTGGAGGGCACGGGCTGGGCGGCCGGCGTGATGCTGCGCCCGGCCGCGGGTGCGCTGCTGCTCGACGGCCCGGTGACCGGCCTGACGGACACGGCGATCGACCTCGGCGCCGTGCCGACGCTCGACGGCGACGCGCTGACCACCGAGGTCCGCGCCGCCATGGCCGAGGACCCGCACAGCTCGACGGCCCACGCCGCGGTCGTCGCGGCGTACGAGACCCGGCTGCGGCGCCTGCTGCCGGTCGACCCGGAGGGCGAGGTCGTCAACGGGCTCGTCGACTGGCTGGCCGCCCATCCGGAGGTGGTGCGGGTCCGGGACGTGGCGGCGGGGGTCGGGCTGTCGGAGCGTGCGCTGCAGCGGCTGGTGGTCCGCCGCACCGGGCTGACGCCGAAGTGGCTGCTGCAGCGGCGGCGCCTGCACGAGGCCGTGCTCCGGCTCAAGGCGGGCGGCACGTCCCTCGCCACGACGGCCGCCGACCTCGGCTACACCGACCAGGCGCACTTCACCCACGACTTCCGTACCGTGACCGGCATGACCCCCGGCGAGTACCTGGCCGACCAGCCCGGCACCCCCGCGTGACGACGGTCCCGGCCGGGCTCGAGGAGCGACGCGCCGACGGGGAGGACTGGGCGGACTGGCTCGACCGGCTGCCCGCCCTCGTCGACGCCCTGCTCGCGGAGTGGTCCCTGAGGCCGGACGGTGCGGCGCTCCACGGTTTCTGCTCTCTGGTGCTGCCGGTGACCGGACGCGAGGGCCCGGCGGCGCTGAAGGTGACCTTCGACGGCGACGAGGAGTCCGTCCACGAGCACCTCGCGCTGCAACGCTGGGCCGGCGCGGGCGCCGTACGTCTGCTGCGGGCGGCCCCGCGGCGCCGGGCGCTGCTGCTCGAGCGCCTCGACCCGCTCGACCTGGGCGACCTCTGGGACGTCGAGGCGTGCGAGGTCGTGGCCGGGCTCTACGAGGAGCTGCACGTGCCGGCGCTGCCGCAGCTGCGGACCGTCGCGTCGTACGTCGAGCGGTGGGACGCGGCGCTGGGGGACCTGCCGCGCGACGCGCCGCTCCCGCGCCGGCTCGTCGAGCAGGCCCGCTCGCTGACCCGCGACCTCCTGGCCGATCCCGGCGAGCAGGTCGTCGTCCACGGCGACCTGCACTACGCCAACGTGCTCGGCGTGCCGGACCGGTGGGGGGAGTGGCGTGCGATCGACCCCAAGCCGATGGCGGGGGACCGCCACTACGAGCCGGCGCCGATGCTGTGGAACCGGTTCGAGGAGCTGAGCCTCCCCGGCTCGGTCGGCGTCCGCGACGGGCTGCGCCAGCGCTTCCACACCCTGGTCGACGCCGCCGGGCTCGACGAGGACCGCGCCCGCGCCTGGGTCGTCGTCCGGATGGTCCACAACGGCTCCTGGACCGTCCACGACGCGCGCGCGGGCGACCGGGCGCTGACCCCCGACGAGCGGGCCTGGCTCACCCGCTGCGTGACCATCGTCAAGGCCGTCCAGGACTGACGAGTCGGCCCGGATGCGCACGGGACCGACGTCGAGTCGGCCCGGATGCGCACGGAGGAGGCGCCGGGTCGGCTAGCGCGCCAGCGCCGCCTCGACGGACGCGCCGAGCCGCAGCAGGGTGGCGTCGGAGCCGGCGGCGCCGGTGAGCATCACGCCGACGGGCATGCCGTCGGTGCGCGACGGTCCCGCCGGCACCGAGAGCGCGGGCAGGCCGGTGAGGTTCGCGACGACGGTCCAGCAGTCGGTGTACGGCGCCGCCATCGGGTCGGCGAGCTCCTCCGCCGACAGTTCGCCGAACAACAGGGGCGCCGTGGTCGGCATGGTCGGGGACAGCAGCACGTCGCAGTGCTGCAGCGCCCGGGCGACCTGCAGCCGCAGGCGGCGGCGGACGCCCTCGGCACGGTCCAGCTCGGCCTGCCCGGCGACCGTGCCGAGGAGCTCGCGACCCAGGGCGACCCGGCGGACGACCTCCTCGCCGGCCCGGCCCGTGGCGACCCACGGCTCCAGGACGGGCACGCAGGCCGCCGAGGTGAGCGACATGTACGCCGCGAGCCCGCGCGGCCCCTCGGGCACCAGCACGCGGACCACGTCGACGCCCAGGTCGACCAGGACGTCGAGCACCCCGTCGAAGCAGCGCAGCACCCCCGGCTGGTTGACCTGCCCCGAGAGCTCGTCGAGGATCCCGACCCGCAGCGAGCGGACGTCGCGCGGCCGCGGCAGCCCGCCGGGGCCCGGCGATCCGGCCAGCACGTGCAGCAGCCGGCGGACGTCGGCCACCGACCGGCCCAGCGGGCCGACGCGGTCGAGCCGGGGCGCGAACGGCACCACGCCGTCCAGCGGGACCAGGCCCGGGGAGGGGGCCATCCCGACCACGCCGCACTGCGAGGCCGGCTCGCGCACCGACCCGCCGGTGTCGGTGCCGACCGCGAGGGTGGCCATGCCCGCCGCGACGCAGACCGCAGCCCCGCCGCTGCTGCCGCCGGGGCTGCGGCGACGGTCGTGCGGGTTGCGTGTGGCGAGGGCGCGGGAGGTGCGGGTGGAGGCGCCCATGGCGAGCTCGTCCATGTTGGTGCGGCCCAGGAGCACCGCGTCGGCGGCCCGCAGCGCCGCCACGACCCGGGCGTCGCGGACGGCGGGCACGACCCCGGCGGCGGGGGAGCAGCAGGCGGTCACCTCCCCGGCGACGTCGACGTTGTCCTTCACCGACACCGGCACCCCGGCCAGCGGACCGAGCCGGTGCCCGGCGCTGCGGCGCGCGTCGACCGCCGACGCCCCGGCCAGCACGCGCTCGGCGTCGAGGTCGACGAACGCGTGCAGGTCGCCGTCGGAGGCGGCCACGGCCCGCAGGTGCGCCTCGGCGACCTCGACGGCGGTGGTCTCGCCCCGTCGTACGGCGGCGGCGAGGCGTCCCGCGGAGGTCCGGGTCAGGTCGGGCACGCGCCCAGGGTGGCAGCCCGGCGCGCGCGTGGGCTCAGGCGGTCGCGAACCGGCCGAGGACCGCCTCGGCCCGGATGCCGGGCAGGTGCGCGGCGAAGATGCGCTGGTAGCCGAGCTCCTCGCGGCTGCGGGCGGGCGGGAGACCCTCGATCTCGACGTCGGCCCAGTCGGTGTCCGGGACGAAGGACTCCGCGCGACGGGTCATGACGTCGGCCGTGCCCGACCCGTCGCCGAACTGCTCCTTGCGGCGCCACAGGAACTTCTCGGGCAGCCAGCCCGCGAAGGCCTCGCGCAGGATCGCCTTCTCCTGCGCATGCTCCTGGCCGTCCTCGCCCAGCAGCTTCCAGGCCACCGGGACCCGCTGGGCCACGGCGAGCATCTCGCGGGCCAGGAACGGCACCCGGGCCTCCAGCCCGAACGCCATGCTCACCCGGTCGGCGCGCTGGAGGTTCAGGTGGTGCAGCACCTCCAGGCCGTCGACGAGCGCGTCGGCGAGCGCGGCCTCGTCGAGCTCGCGCAGGTGGTGGTAGCCGGCGAAGAGCTCGTCGGCCCCCTCCCCGGTCAGCACGACCTTCACGTGCTGCGCGGCCAGCTCGGAGAGCAGGTAGTTGGGCACCGCGCTGCGCACCAGCGACGGCTCGTAGCTCTCGATCGAGCGCACCACGTCGGGCAGCACCTCGACCACCTCGTCGTCGGTGTAGACGCGCTCGTGGTGCTCGGTGCCGAGGTACGACGCGACCTCGCGCGCCGCGACGAGGTCCGGGCTGCCGACGGTGCCGGCGGCGAAGGAGCGGACGACGGCGCCGGGCCCGTGCGCCCGCTCCGCCTCGCGCACCATGATCGCGGCGACCAGGCTGGAGTCGAGGCCGCCGGAGAGGAACACCCCGACGCCGACGTCGGCCATCATCCGGGCCCGGACCTGGTCCACGAGGGTCTCGCGGATGGCGGTGTGCGCGTCCTCCCGGGCGACGTACGGCGTGCCGTCCCAGTCGGCGGGCCGGCGGGTCCCGAGCGGGTCCTCGCGCAGGTCCACGAACGGCTGCAGGCCGCCGGCGGGCGTCCAGTGGTGGCCGGGCGGGAACTCCTCGACGGCCGCGCGCACCTCGGGCGGGAACGCCCCCAGCTCGGACGCGGCGAGCAGCCGGTCGTCGTGGCGGGCCCAGTAGAGCGGCTTCACGCCGAGCGGGTCGCGGGCGAGCACGAGGCCGTGCTCGGCGGTGACGACGGCGACGGCGTACATGCCCCGCAGGTCGTGGAGGCCGGCCACGCCGCGGTGGGCGACGACGTGGAGGACCACCTCGGAGTCCGAGGTGGTCAGGAACGGCCCGCCCAGCTCGGCACGGAGCCGGTCGTGGTTGTAGATCTCCCCGTTGGCGACCACCCAGGCGCCCGCGGCCGGTCCGGGACCCTCGGCGCGCATCGGCTGGCGCCCGCCGGCGAGGTCGACGATGGCCAGCCGGGTGTGGCCCAGCCAGGTCGCGCCGACCTGCTCGGAGCCCTGCCCGTCCGGCCCGCGGTGGGCGATCGGGGCGAGCATGGACTCACCGGTCGCGCGGGCGACCTCGAGCCGCTCGGGGGTGGGTCGGAAGTCGTGGACGACGGCGATCCCGCACACGGTGCTCAGCTCCTCGGCTGGTCGGAGGCCCAGCCTAGCGAGCGCATGTTGCGGTGAGGTCTCACAGGCGCGGCCTTGCTACCGGCCAGTCACCACGTGATCTAGGTTACGCACCAACACTCGCCCCGCCGGCCCCCGCCGGCGGTGAGAAAGGGAGCCCCATGCCGATCAGCCGCGACGCCTCGTTCCTCGAGAGCCTGCCCGCCAACGTCGCCGTCCAGTTCTTCGACCGGGTCGCGGCGTCGGCGTCGCGCGAGGCGTACCGCTTCCCGGTGGGCGAGGCCTGGGAGTCCGTCACCTGGCAGCAGGCGGGCGACGACGTGTCCGCCCTGGCGGCCGGCCTGATCAGCCTCGGCATCGAGCCGGAGCAGCGGGTCGGGATCGCCTCGGGCACGCGCTACGAGTGGATCCTCGCCGACCTGTCGATCATGGCCTCCGGGGCGGCGACGACGACCGTCTACCCGACCACCAACACCGAGGACACGGCCTACATCCTGGGCGACTCGGAGTGCCGGGTGCTGTTCGCGGAGGACGACGAGCAGGTCGCGAAGGTCCGCGAGCGCCGCTCCGACCTGCCGCTGCTGGAGAAGGTCGTCGTCGTCGACGGCGCCACCGACGGCGAGTGGACGATCAGCCTCGACGACCTGCGGCGGGTGGGCCGCGAGCTGCTCGACCGCGAGCCGGGGGCGGTCCGCGACCGCGTCGCCGCGATCGGCCCCGACCACCTGGCGACCCTGATCTACACCTCCGGCACCACGGGCCGGCCCAAGGGCGTGCGCCTGACCCACCGCTCGTGGGTCTACGAGGGCGAGGCCATCCGCGCGCAGCACATCCTGTCCGAGGACGACCTGCAGTTCCTGTGGCTGCCCATGGCGCACTCGTTCGGCAAGGTGCTGCTGTCGACGCAGATGGCGTGCGGCTTCGCCACCGCGGTCGACGGTCGGGTCGAGAAGATCATCGACAACCTCGCCGTCGTCAAGCCCACCTTCATGGGCGCCGCCCCCCGCATCTTCGAGAAGGCCTACTCGCGGATCACCGTGATGACCGCCAGCGAGGGCGGGGCGAAGGAGAAGATCTTCACCAGGGCCTTCGCCGTCGGCAAGAAGGTCAAGGCGCTGGAGATGGCCGGCAAGCCGGTGCCGTTCGCGCTGCGCGCCCAGTACGGGCTGTTCGACAAGCTCGTGTTCTCCAAGGTCCGTGACCGCTTCGG
>NZ_BAAAMY010000014.1:0-57746 GCF_039529515.1 Nocardioides lentus | reverse complement strand
CGCCGGAATCCTGATCCTCGAGGGCTACGGGCTGACCGAGACCGCCGCCGGCTCGTTCGTCAACCACCCCGACCACTACAAGTTCGGCACCGTCGGCCCGGCCGTCGCCGGCACCGAGGTCCGGCTCGGCGAGGGCGACGAGGTCCAGATCAAGGGCCCCGGCGTGATGAACGGCTACCACAACATGCCGGAGGCCACGGCCGAGACGCTCACCGACGACGGGTGGCTGCGCACCGGCGACAAGGGCTCGCTCGACGCCGAGGGCTTCCTCACCATCACCGGCCGCATCAAGGACCTGTTCAAGACCTCCGGCGGCAAGTACGTCGCCCCGTCGGCGATCGAGGCCCAGTTCAAGGCCCTGTGCCCCTACGCCAGCCAGTTCCTGGTGTTCGGCAACGACCGCAACTACTGCGTGGCGCTCGTCGCGCTCGACCCGGAGCAGATCCAGGGCTGGGCCGAGGAGAACGGACTGAGCGGTGCGTCGTACGAGCAGATCGTGGCCTCCGACGCCGCGCGGGCGATGGTCGGCGGCTACGTCGACGCCCTCAACGCGCGCCTGAACCGCTGGGAGACCATCAAGAAGTGGGACGTCCTGGACCACGACCTGACGGTCGAGTCGGGCGAGCTGACCCCGTCGATGAAGGTCAAGCGCAACGTCGTGGAGTCGACCCAGTCGCAGCGGATCGAGGCGCTCTACGCCTCCTGAGGGGCCTGCACGACACTGGAGGCATGAGCAGCGGCGACGGGAGCAGTGCGGGGCTCGGGATCTACGTCCACGTCCCGTTCTGCGCCACCCGCTGCGGCTACTGCGACTTCAACACCTACACCGCCACCGAGCTGGGCGGTGGCGGTGCGCAGGCCCGCTGGGCCGACAGCGCCGTCGCCGAGGTCGGGCTGGCGGCGCGGACCCTGGCCGCCCGGACCGTGGCGGGCCCGCGGTCCGCGTCGGCGGCCGGCCCCCGGCGGGTCGACACCGTCTTCTTCGGCGGGGGCACCCCGACGCTGCTGCCCGCCGCGGACCTGGTGCGGGCGCTGTCCGCGGTCCGCGACGAGCTGGGTCTCGTCGAGGGTGCCGAGGTCACCACGGAGGCCAACCCCGACTCGGTCACGCCGGCCTCGCTCGCCGAGCTCCGCGACGGCGGCTTCACCCGGGTCTCCTTCGGGATGCAGTCGGCGGTGCCCCACGTGCTGGCCGTCCTCGAGCGCACCCACGACCCCGCCAACGTCGCCCGGGCGGTGACGTGGGCGCGCGAGGCGGGCTTCGAGCAGGTCAGCCTCGACCTGATCTACGGCACGGCGGGGGAGTCGCTGGCCGACTGGCGGACCTCCCTGGAGGCCGCGCTGGACTGCCGGCCCGACCACGTCTCGGCGTACTCCCTCATCGTGGAGGGCGGCACCCGTCTGGCCCGGCAGGTGCGCTCCGGGCTCGTCGCCGCCCCCGACGAGGACGACCTGGCCGACAAGTACCTGCTCGCCGACGAGCTGCTGACCGCCGACGGGCTGGAGTGGTACGAGGTGTCCAACTGGGCCCGCACGCCGGCCGCCCGGTGCCGCCACAACGAGCTCTACTGGGCCAGCGCCGACTGGTGGGGCGTCGGCCCCGGCGCCCACTCCCACCTCGACGGCGAGCGCTGGTGGAACCTCAAGCACCCCACCGCCTGGTCCTCCGCGCTCGCCGAGGGTCGTTCGCCGGCCGCGGACCGTGAGGTCCTCACCTCGGACGACCGACACCTGGAGCGGGTGATGCTCGAGGTGCGGCACCGCTCCGGACTGCCGCTCGACCTCGCGCCGACGACGGCCGTCGACGACGTGGTCGCCCGCGGTCTCGCCGTACGACGGGGGGAGCGGCTGGTCCTGACCCGGGACGGGCGACTGCTCGCCGACGCCGTGGTCCGCGACCTCCTGCCCTGACCCACCGGCGCCGTCGCGAGCGACGGCGAGTGACGCCGTGGGCGCCGACCGGCAGGTCGGACTGCGGCTCCGGGTCGGGACTCGGGGGTGTGCAGGACGGTCTCGCTACCGGGGTCGGGTGTCGGTGGTCGCGTCTAGGTTCAGGTCCATGGTCACCAGCGCGGCGCTTGAGGCGAGGTGGGGCGGGGGCTCCCACCCGCTGGTCGGTGGCGTGCAGACCATGATCGCGACGCTGGATGAGATGACCACCGCCCTGGCGGCGGGCTCGGACCCGTCCTGGCTGCCCACGGCCGAGCAGGGCTACTACCTGGCCTCGCTGCAGCAGATCGCCGACCGGGTGACGACGATGAAGCAGGCCGCGCTGGCCGCGCTCGACGCGGCCCATCATGCCGGTGACCCCGATGGGCTCGCGGCCTCCACGGGTGCCCGGTCGGCGGCGGACTGGTTGGCGCATCGCACCTGCGCGGACCCCCGCCGCCTGGCCGCGGAGGCCAGGCTCGGCGCCCGCATCACGAGACGGATCCACCTGTCCGCCGCGATGCTCGACGGGCTGGTGTCCCCCGAGCACGCCCGGGTGGTCGTCGAGTGCCTCGACGCGCTGCCGGTCGACCTCCTCACTACCAACACCGACCCCTCATGCGAGGAGTCCTCGGACGAGGAGTCGTCGGGTGAGGAGTCGTCGTGCGCGGACGCGTTGAGTGCGGATGCGTTGAGTGCGGATGCGTTGAGTGCGGATGCGTTGAGTGCAGACGACCTGGTCGAGGCGGTCGAGCTGCAGCTGATCGAGTACTGCGCTCAGTTCTCCCCGGCCGAGGTGGCGCGTCTGGCGCGTCACGTGCTGGAGGTCGTCGACCCCGACCGGGCCGAGCAGATGGAGGCCGAACGCCTCGCCCGTGCTGAGCGTGAGGCGTGGCGGCGCACCAGGCTCACCACCCGCGGGATCGGGGAGGGGTTCATCCGGGTCACCGCCGACGTCCCCGCCCTGCACGCGAGCATCCTCGACACCGTCCTGGACACCCTCACCCACCACCGCACCACGACCAGCCGGACCAACCCCGACCACGAGAAGGCTGAGGCTGACAAGTCGGACGGTCAGACGTCGGACGGGGAGAAGCCGGACGACGGGCAGTACCTGTCCGGTGCGCAGCGGCGGGGTCAGGCGTTCTGCACGCTGCTGGAGAACCTCGACACCACCACCCTGCCCCAGCGGCACGGCACGTCGGTCGCCGTCACCGTCGTCGTCGACGAGGACCGGCTGCGCCGCGAGGCCGCCGAGAACGGTCTCGCGACCACCACCACCGGGGTCGACCTCTCCCTCGAACAGGCCCGCCGGCTGATGTGTGGCGCCGGGATCTGGCCCGCCGTCATGGGCGGCGCCTCGGTCGTCCTCGACGCCGGACGCACCCGGCGGTTCGTCGACGGCAGGCTCCGCGCCGCCCTCGAGGTCGCCCACACCGTCTGCCAGGCCGTCGGGTGCACCATCCCCGCCGCCTGGTGCGACGGCCACCACCGCACCCCCTGGGCCGCCGGCGGCACCACGACCGTCACCGACGGCGCGCTGCTGTGTCCCCACCACCACCGCCGCGTCCACGACACCCGCTACGACACCCACTGGAGCGCGTCCGGCGAGGCCACCTTCCACCGACGCCAATAGCCAAAAGCACGGCCGTTCACGTCACCGGGTCCCGGAGCCCACCCGCCCGCACCTCGCGGGCTCACGCCTCGACCACCGGTGCTGTCCGCACGTCGACCGGCAGTGCCGTCCGCTTGTCGACCACCGACGGGGCGTGCGCGCGCCCGAGCCCGGCGTCAGTCCTCGGCGGTGACGAAGTCGATGAGCTCCTCGACGCGGCCCAGCAGGGCGGGGTCGAGGTCCTGGAAGCCGCGGACGCCGCCGAGGATGTGCTGCCAGGCACGGGCGATGTCGGCCTGCCCGCGGTGCGGCCAGCCCATCCGCTGGCAGACGCCCTTCTTCCACTCCTCGCCGCGGGGCACGTCGGGCCAGGCGTCCCGGCCGAACCGCTGGGGCTTGACCGCGGCCCAGATGTCGATGAAGGGGTGGCCCACGATCAGGACGTGGGGGCCCACCTCGGAGCGGCGCACGGCGTCGGCGATGCGGCTCTCCTTCGACCCCCGCACGAGGTGGTCGACGAGGACACCGACCCTGCGCCGGGGCCCGGGGCGGAAGTCGCGCAGCTCGGCGGCGAGGTCGTCGACGCCGCCGAGGTACTCCACGACGACGCCCTCGACGCGCAGGTCGTCGCCCCACACCTTCTCGACGAGCTCGGCGTCGTGGCGCCCCTCGACGAAGATGCGGCTGGCCCGAGCCACGCGGGCCGGGGCGTCGTGGACGGCGATCGAGCCCGAGGCGGTGCGCGCGGGGCGCTCGGGTGCCCGCTGCGTGACCGGGGCCGTCAGCACGACCGGCTTGCCCTCCAGCAGGAAGCCGGGGCCGAGCGGGAAGGTCCGCCGGGTGTGCCGGCGGTCCTCGAGCGTCAGGGTGTCGAGGTCGCGGTCGACGGTGACGATCTCGCCGCACCAGCCGGTCGTGACCTCCTCGACGACGAGACCCCTCGTCGCGGGGGTCTCCACCGCGCGGCCGTTGCGCGGCGCGCGCCAGTCGGTCGAGAGGACGTCGGTTCCGTAGCGGTCGGGCACCCGCCCGAGGCTAGGGCCGGGCCCGCGGCCGGGCGGGGCGGCACGCCGGGGTCAGCCCCGGGCGTCGTCCTCGTCGTCGTCCTCGCCGCCGATGTGGTGGTCGGGGTCGGCCAGCGGGTTGTCCTCGGCGGGCCGCACGTCCTCCGGGAGCGCCTCGTCGGGGATGCCGTGCTGGGTCTCGCCGGACGACTGCTCGCTGCTCGACTCGCTCATGGACGTGACGCTAGACCCTCCCGCCGGCACCCGACAGGGGGCGGCGACCCTCAGACGAGGGGGAGCCGCTTCTGCGCGCGGGGCAGCTGCTCGTAGGCCCGTCGTACGGCGTGGGCGAGGTGCTCGGCGGGGAAGGGCCACTCGGCGGCGGCGAGAGCGTCCTCGACCCGCACGCCGCGACCGGCGAGGTCGCGGAGCGTCTCGGCGACGACGCCGAGGTCGGCGCGCTGCTCGAGCACGAAGCCGCGGTCCACCGTCGGCCCGTGCCCGGGCACGACCACCGTGCCGGGTCCGAGCAGCTGCAGCACGAAGTCGAGGGTCAGGGGCCACTCGAGCGGGAACGAGTCCGGCCCCAGCCCGGGGGTGGCGGTGTCCCGGTCGGAGGACTCGACCAGGTCGCCGGCGAGCACGACGTCGGCGTCGGGCACCACGACCACGAGGTCGCCGGCGGTGTGGCCGCGGCCCGGGTGGACGAGCTCGAGCGCGCGGTCGCCGAGGTCGACGACGGCCACCGACGAGAACGTCCGGTCCGGGAGCACGGGCTCGGCGAGCGACGCCAGCAGCTCGTCGCGGTGCGGGGTGTCCGCGGGCGAGGCCGCGACCTCCGCGCGCACGGCCGCGAGCGCGCCGGGCATGGCCGCGGCCGCGGCCTCGTGGGCGTGGACCGGCACGCGGGACCCGGCGGCGCCGGCCAGGACGGCGTTGCCGAGCACGTGGTCGTGGTGCTCGTGGGTGTTGACGACCGCGACGACCTCGCCGGCGGGTCCGTCCGCGAGCGTGCGGACCTCGGCGAGCACCTCCCGGGCCGCGTCCGCCGAGGCGTGGGTGTCGACGACGACCAGGCCGCGGCTCCCGCCGACGACACTCACCGAGACGTCGTACCACTCGTGGCGGCGCACCCAGACGCGGTCGGCGACCTCGGTGAATCCGCGCGCGGGGGTGGGCATCCGCCGACCCTACGGGCCGCGGCGGTCAGACCCGCGCAGCGCCGGATCGGGTCGGCGTCAGATCAGGCCGGCGTGCAGCTCGCGCCGCAGGAGGTTGGACAGCTCGACGGGGGTGCGGGCGACGCGGGAGAACCAGACGGTCCGGGTGTGGGCGCCGTCGAGGTCGATCCAGCAGACCTCGACGCCGGCGGGCGTCAGGTGGTCGAGCGAGGCGGCGATCATCTCCGAGCGGGGAGCGCCCGTCGCGAGCGCGAGCGCCTCCGTGAGCTCGGCGCCGTGGCACTCGTTGGCGTGGCGCAGGGCGCGGCGCAGGTAGCCCTCGTTGAGCCGGTGGGCCGCGTCGCGGTAGCAGTCGAGGGGCACGGTCTGGCGCCGGTCCGCGTCGTCGGGGGCGTGGGGGTCGAGGACCACGACCAGCGACGGTGCCAGGGAGACCACGCGGGCGTCCTCGCAGCAGCCGCCGCTGCGCTCCTCGGTCAGGCGACCGGCGATCACCACGGTCGCGCCCGGGCCGCCGTCCGGGTCGGGCACGCCGCTCGTCACCCGCAGCAGCGCGCTGCGGCCCTCGCGGGCCGCCTGGGCGACCGGGGCCTCGCGGTGGCACCAGAACGTCGGCACGCCGTCGATCTCCGACAGGCTCAGCCCGTCACCGTCGAGCAGGTGCTCGGTGCCCTCCACGACCATGCTGGCCGAGGCCGGGCAGGACAGGGTGCTGCGAGCGATCCCGGCGAGCTCGACCGGGTCGGCGGTGCCGACGGTGATCGACATGGGTACCTCCTGGCGCACGGTGGAGCGACTGCTCCGCGATTTAGGCAAGCCTAACCTATGGTCGCCCCCGGAGGGCAAGGGTCGCACGCCACGCGATGGGTGCAGACCCCACGGAGCGCGTACGATTGGCACTCGGCAGGCACGAGTGCCAGGGTCGTCATCTCCGGACCGCCGGGTCCGGGGAGCGAGGGCCCCGGGCGGCGATCGAGAGGAGGACGGCGTGGTCGAGGACCGCAGGCTCGCCGTGCTGCGGGCGATCGTGGAGGACTACGTGCGCACCGAGGAGCCCGTGGGCTCCCGCGCCGTGGTCGAGCGCCACGGGCTCAACGTCTCGCCCGCCACCGTGCGCAACGACATGGCCGCGCTGGAGGAGGAGGGGCTCATCGCCCAGCCCCACACCAGCGCCGGTCGTGTGCCCACCGACAAGGGCTACCGGATGTTCGTCGACCGGCTGACCACGCTCAAGCCCATGTCGGGCGCGGAGCGACGGGCCATCTCGACCTTCCTCGACGGGGCGGTCGACCTCGACGACGTCGTCCAGCGCAGCGTGCGGCTGCTGTCGCAGCTCACCCGCCAGGTCGCCGTCGTGCAGTACCCGACGCTGACGCGCAGCACGGTCCGCCACGTCGAGCTGGTCACGCTGACGCCCACCCGGCTGCTGGTGGTCCTGATCCTGTCGACGGGACGCGTCGAGCAGCGCGTGGTGGAGCTGTCGCGCTCCGAGCTGCCCGACGCGGACGCGCTGGCCGGCGGGGGAGGCCCCGAGGTGTCGGCCGGCGACGAGCCCGCGCGCGTCGTCGACGCGGTGGTCGCCGACCTGCGCCCGCGCCTGCTCGGCGCCGTGGTCGGCAAGCGCATCGCGGAGGCCGGGGCGGCGCTGGCCGACCTGCCCGCCGCGGTCCCGGACGCCTCCCGCACCCTCGTGCGACGGGTCGCGGAGGTCCTGGGCGAGGCGATGTCCGACCACCACGCCGACGAGCGGATCGCCGTCGGCGGCGCGGCCAACCTGGCGCGCTACGGCGACAGCTTCGACTCCGCCGTCCGACCGCTGCTCGAGGCCCTCGAGGAGCACGTCGTGCTGCTCAAGCTGCTCGGCGAGGCGACCGCGGGCGGGGCCGTCACCGTCCGCATCGGCACCGAGGGCCCCTACCACCAGCTGGCGTCGACGAGCGTCGTCGCCACCGGGTACGGCCCGGCCGAGGCGCCCGCCACGCTGGGCATCGTCGGCCCGACGCGCATGGACTACCCGGGCACGATGGTGGCGGTGCGCAGCGTCGCCCGCTACGTCTCCCGCATCCTCGACGACGCGTGAGCCCCCACCGGTCCGGCCGGACCCCGCGCGGCGCAGGCCACGCGCCCCCCGACCCGGACCTGCACCCCGACCCGCCCCACCACCACGAGAGCCAGGAACCACGTTGAGCCAGGACCTCTACGAGCTGCTGGGAGTGCCGCGCGAGGCGGAGCCCGACCAGATCAAGAAGGCGTACCGCCGCCTCGCCCGTCAGCTGCACCCCGACGTCAACCCCGACGCGACCACGCAGGAGCGCTTCAAGGAGGTGACGCGCGCCTACGAGGTGCTGTCGGACCCCCAGAAGCGCGCGGCGTACGACCGGGGCGGGGACCCGTTCGGCGGGGGCGGCGCGGGCGGCTTCGGCCAGGGCCCGGGCTTCTCCTTCACCGACATCATGGACGCCTTCTTCGGTGGCCAGGGCGGTGGCGCGGGCGGTGCCACCGGGGGCGGTCGCGGACCGCGGCCCCGCACCCGGCGCGGCCAGGACGCCCTGATCGGCCTCGAGGTCGAGCTGGCGGAGGCGGCGTTCGGCGTGACCCGCGAGATCACCGTCGACACGGCGGTCACCTGCGGCACCTGCCACGGCGACGGTGCGGCGGAGGGCTCGTCGCCGAAGACCTGCGAGACCTGCCGCGGCCACGGCGAGGTCGCCCACGTGCAGCGCTCGTTCCTCGGCGAGATCCGCACGCTGCGCCCCTGCGCGGCCTGCCGGGGCTACGGCTCCATCATCCCCGACCCCTGCCGGGAGTGCTCCGGCGACGGGCGCGTGCGCTCACGGCGCTCGCTGACCGTCAAGATCCCCGCCGGGGTCGACGACGGCACGCGCGTCCAGCTCTCCGAGCAGGGTGAGGTCGGTCCGGGCGGGGGACCCGCCGGCGACCTGTACGTCGAGGTGCACGTCGGCTCCCACGACACCTTCGTGCGCCAGGGCCAGGACCTGCACTGCCGGGTCACGGTGCCGATGACCGCGGCCGCCCTCGGCACCACGCTGACGCTGCCGACGCTCGAGGCCGACCTGGTGCGGGGCAAGGCCGAGGCGGACACCGAGCTCGAGACGACCTTCGAGCTCGAGCTGCGGGCCGGCACCCAGTCCGGTGCCGAGCACGTGCTGCGGGGCCGCGGCGTGCCGTCGCTGCGGGGCACCGGGCGCGGCGACCTCGTCGTCAGCGTCGCGGTCGAGACGCCGACCCGCCTCGACGCCCGGCAGGAGGAGCTGCTCCGCGAGCTCGCCGCCCTGCGCGGCGAGGAGGAGCCGGACGGCGCCGTGCGGGCCGAGCACAAGTCGGTCTTCGGGCGCCTGCGCGACGCCTTCAGCTGACGGCAGGACCGGGCCCGCCGCCGGTGGACACCGGTCGGCGGGGCCCGGTCGGGGCCTCACTCGAGGGTGAAGGCCTTGGTGTCGGCGGAGTCGCCGATGCCCTCGGTCCCGCCGGTGGGGTCGTCGTTGCGGACCACGAGGGTGTAGTCGCCCGGCTCGAGGTCGGCGACGTCGACCTCGAAGGACCACGGGTACAGCGCGTCCATCCAGCCCTCGGCGGTGGCGGAGCCCTCCTCGACGACCTCGCCGTCGGCGCCGCCCGCGCGGACCTCCCAGACCACGGTGGCCTCGAACCCGCTGCTGCGGCCGTCGGCGCGCAGCGTGTCGCCGCGGACGACCTGGCCCTCGACCGGGTTGGTGATGTTCATCAGCGCGAGCGCGTCCAGCTCGTCGGCGGCCTCCACGGGGCCGGAGGTGCCGCCCAGCAGCGGGCCGCCCTCGCCGCCGTCGGAGGCCACCAGCTCGATCGGCGGGCGCTCCTGCAGGACCGCCTGCAGCGTGTAGACCAGCTGCTGGCGCATCGTCTCGGCCGTCCCCGGGTCGGTGCCGTCGGGCACGGCGCGCAGGTCGGTCTCGGCGCTGGCGACGGTGACCAGCCAGTCGTCGCTGCGGCGCACGACCTCCACGGACGCGTCCGAGGGCCAGCCGGTGGTGTAGTCGGGGTCGGCCGGGGCGAGCCCCACCGCGGCGTCGAGCGCCGCCGTGGCCCGGTCCTCGGCGCTGTCGCCCGCGGCGCCGACGCGGCGGAACTCCCGCACCAGCCGCGCGCCCTGGGGCGTGTCCACGGTGTAGTACACCGGGACGACGACCTCCACGCCGCCGCCGTCGCCGGTCTCGGCGCCCTGGCTCGGCCCGGGCTCGGGGGCGCTCGACGCGGGCGGCGTCGGGCGGGGCGCGCTGCTGGCCGTCTCGGACGGCCGCTCGCTGGGGCTCGCCGAGCTCGTCGGGTCGCCCGCGGTGGGCGCGGTGTCGTCGTCACCGCCGCCGACCACGGCCAGGGTCACGATGACGGCCGCCGTCGCGATCACGGCGCCGGTGGCGCCGACGAGCCAGGTGCGGGCGTTCTTCTTCATGGGGCCCTCCTCGGGGGAGCCTGAGCGGGGGTCGCTCCGGGTGCGGGTACGGATCCGGTCCAGTCGGTACGACGGCTCGACGTCGGCGACCGCGCGCTGCAGGGCCTCGCGCAGGTCGTCGTCGGCGTCGCGGCGGGGGTCCTCGGGGGTCACGACGCCTCCCCGAGCAGCGTGCGGAGGCGGGCGGCGCCGCGGGAGGCGTGGCTCTTGACGGCGCCGCGGCTCACGCCGAGCACCTCGGCGATCTCGGCCTCGGAGAGCTCGGCGTAGTAGCGGAGCACGAGGACCTCGCGCTGGCGGCGGGGGAGACGTGCGAGGGCGTCGACGACGGTGCGGCGCTGCTCGGTGAGCAGCGCGTGCTGGTCGGGGTCGCCCGGCCTCGCGGTCCCGCCGGGGTCGGGTCGTCCGGCCTCGGAGGCGAGGCGGCGGGCGTGGCGGTCGACGACCACCGCGTGGCGCAGCGACGACCGGGACCGGTTGACGACCGCCTGGCGGAGGTAGGCCAGCGCCGCGTCGGGGTCGCGCAGCCGCGACCAGCGGCCGTGGGTCGCCACGAACGCGTCCTGGACGACCTCCTCCGCCACCCCGGTGTCGCGCACGAGCAGCACCGCCAGGCGCACCAGCGGGCGCCAGTGCACGGCGTACAGCTCCTCGAGCGCGCGGTCGGCGCTCCAGGTCGGGGGCGCGCCCGTCGGGAGGGGACGCCCGCGCTCGTCGCTCGGCGTCACGGTCCTCCTCGGCGCTCGCTGGGACGTGATCACGCTAGTGGGACGCGTGGGGCGGGTGAGCGGTTGACACGACCCCGGGCGCGTCGTCGGCCTAGGGTCGGGGCCATGAGCGACCCGGACTGCCTGTTCTGCTCCATCGTCGCGGGGGACGTGCCCGCCGAGGTCGTGGCGACCTCGGAGCGCAGCGTGGCGTTCCGCGACGTCAACCCCCAGGCCCCCACCCACGTGCTGGTGGTCCCGCGCACGCACCACCGCGACGCCGCGGCGCTCGCGGCCGCCGACCCGGCCGGGACGGCGGACCTCGTCACCCTCGCCGCCGAGGTCGCGGCGGGGGAGGGTCTGTCCGGCTACCGGCTCGTGTTCAACACCGGCGCCGAGGCCGGCCAGACGGTCTTCCACACGCACCTGCACGTCGTGGGCGGCCGGGACCTCGGCTGGCCCCCCGGCTGAGCACTCGCGCCGGGTCGGGCTCCACGGGGCGGGGATACGATGGCGAGCACCACCGTCCCCGTCCCCGGAAGGCCGCAGCAGCCACTCCATGAGCGACTCCCACCGTCCCGACGACGCCGTCCTCGGCGCGGCCGTCGACAGCCCGGACCGTCCTGCCGAGGTCGACGGAGCCTCCGGCGGGACCGACGAGGGCCTGCGCGTCCGCCAGGCCGTCACCGTGCCCAACAGCATCGACATGGTGCGGCTCCTGGGCGCCAACGACGAGCACCTCGGGCTGCTCGAGCAGGCCTTCGACGCCGACGTCCACGTGCGCGGCAACCGGATCACCCTCGAGGGCG
The DNA here is from genome assembly GCF_039529515.1 of Nocardioides lentus. NCBI lineage: Bacteria > Bacillati > Actinomycetota > Actinomycetes > Propionibacteriales > Nocardioidaceae > Nocardioides > Nocardioides lentus. The sequence goes on along the minus strand of NZ_BAAAMY010000014.1, from coordinate 46,051 downwards.
CGCCGGCGGAGATCGCCCTCGCCGAGCGCCTGCTCGGCGAGCTGGTGACGATCCTGCGCACCGGCCAGGGCGTCACCGCCGAGACGGTCGAGCGCGCCATCGCGATGATGCGCGAGGAGACCACCGAGCGCCCGGCCGACGTGCTGAGCCTCGACATCCTCTCGAGCCGCGGCAAGACGATCCGGCCCAAGACGCTGAACCAGAAGCGCTACGTCGACTCCATCGACAAGCACACGATCACCTTCGGCATCGGCCCCGCCGGCACGGGCAAGACCTACCTGGCGATGGCCAAGGCCGTGCAGGCGCTGCAGCGCAAGTCCGTCACCCGGATCATCCTGACCCGGCCCGCGGTCGAGGCCGGCGAGCGGCTGGGCTACCTGCCGGGCACGCTCAGCGAGAAGATCGACCCCTACCTGCGCCCGCTGTACGACGCGCTGCACGACATGATCGACCCCGAGACGATCCCCAAGCTGCTGGCCGCCGGGACCATCGAGGTCGCGCCGCTCGCCTTCATGCGCGGCCGCACCCTCAACGACGCCTTCATCATCCTCGACGAGGCGCAGAACACCTCGCCCGAGCAGATGAAGATGTTCCTGACCCGGCTCGGGTTCGGCTCCAAGATCGTCGTCACCGGCGACGTCACGCAGGTCGACCTCCCCGGCGGCGTGAAGTCCGGGCTCAAGGTGATCCAGGGGATCCTCACCGGCGTCGACGACATCGTCTTCAACCAGCTGACCACCCGCGACGTCGTGCGTCACCGGCTCGTCGGCCAGATCGTCGCGGCCTACGACGCCTTCGACGCGGGTGCCCCCGACGACGCCGCCTCGGGCCCGACGCGGCGCCGGACGCCGTGAGCGCCGGGCAGGAGCAGGCGGAGACGATCGAGGCGATCGACGAGTCGGGCACCGACCTCGACCTCGCCCCGCTCGTCGCGCTCTCCCGCTTCGCGATCGACCACCTGCGCGTGCACCCGCGCGCCGAGCTGTGCATCACCGCGGTCGACGAGTCCGCCATCGCCGAGCTCAACGGGCGGTGGATGGAGAAGGAGGGGCCGACCGACGTGCTCGCCTTCCCGATGGACGAGCTGCGTCCCGCCGTCGCCCCCGAGGAGCCGGAGGAGGGCGTGCTGGGCGACCTCGTCCTGTGTCCGCAGGTGGCCGAGCGCCAGGGGGTCGAGGCCGGCCACGGCCGCGACGCTGAGCTGGAGCTGCTGACCGTGCACGGCCTGCTGCACCTGCTCGGCCACGACCACGCCGAGCCCGAGGAGCACCGGGTGATGTTCGCGCTGCAGGACGAGATCCTCGGCGCCTGGCGCTCGCGGACGGGGGACCTCCGTGGCTGAGGCGCTCGCGGCGGAGGACGCCAAGCTGCTGACCCTCGCCAAGGCCACGCGGGCCCGCACCCGGGCCGCGGAGGGCGCCGCCGTGCGGGACCTCGACGGCCGCACCTACGCGGCCGCCAGCGTGGACCTGCCGTCGCTGCGCCTCTCGGCGCTGGCCGGCTGCGTCGCCATGGCCGTCTCGTCCGGTGCGGCCGGTCTCGAGGCGGCCCTGGTGCACACCGCGGCCGACGACGTCGCCCCCGCGGACCTCGACGTCCTGCGCGACCTCGCCGGTCCCGGCGTGCCGGTCCACCGCGCGGGGCCGCGCGGGGCCGACGGCGTGTCCGCCACCACATCGACCTGACCTGTCGCCGACCCCGTCGCGCACGACCCGCACGCGGGAGTAACTTGCGGGGAGTGAGTCTTCCCGTTGGCGAGGCCAACCACTCCGCGGCCGTCGACCGGCTGCGGGCGTCCTACGCCGCGCTGCCCGCGGGGTCCGCCGTCCGCCTGGCGAAGACCACCTCCAACCTGTTCCGGCCGCGGGCCACGAGCGGCCCCGGTCTCGACGTCTCCGGCCTGGCCGGCGTGGTGTCCGTCGACCCGGTCGCGCGGACCGCCGACGTGCAGGGGATGTGCACCTACGGCGACCTGGTCGACGTCACGCTGCCCCACGGCCTCGTGCCGCTGGTCGTGCCGCAGCTGCGCACGATCACCCTCGGTGGCGCCGTGGCGGGGCTCGGCATCGAGTCGACCAGCCTGTGGCACGGCCTGCCGCACGAGTCGGTCCTCGAGATGGACGTCTTCACCGGCGCCGGCGAGGTCGTGACCTGCCGGCCCGGCGACGAGCTGTTCGACGCCTTCCCCAACTCCTACGGGTCGCTGGGCTACGCCACCCGGCTGCGGATCGAGCTCGCCGCGGTCCCGCCGTACGTCGGGCTGCGGCACCAGCGCTTCTCCAGCCCCGGTCTGCTGGCGGCCGCGGTCTCCCGGATCGCGGCCCAGGGCACCTGGAAGGGCGAGCCGGTCGACGCCGTCGACGGCGTCGCGTTCTCGCCGACCGAGCTGTACCTCACGCTCGCCCGCTGGACCGACGAGCCCGGTCCCACCTCGGACTACACCGGGGAGCGCATCTTCTACCGGTCGCTTCAGGAGCGCGCGACCGACCGGCTCACGACCCACGACTACCTCTGGCGCTGGGACACCGACTGGTTCTGGTGCTCGGGCGCCTTCGGGCTCGACGACCCGCGGGTGCGGCGGCTGTGGCCCCGGCGGTGGCGCCGCTCCGACGTCTACCACCGGCTGGTCGGTCTCGACCGGCGCTTCGGCGTGGTCGACCGCCTCGACGCCCGCGCCGGCCGACCCGCCCGCGAGCGGGTGATCCAGGACGTGGAGGTGCCGGTGGCCCGGCTCGCGGAGTTCCTCACCTGGTTCGACGCCGAGGTCGGGATGCGACCGGTGTGGCTGTGCCCGCTGCGCCTGCGCCGCACGCCGGAGCAGCCCACGGGCCGCGCCTGGCCGGCGTACCCGCTGGAGCCGGGCACGACGTACGTGAACGCGGGCTTCTGGGGCACGGTCCCCGTGGGGCCCGACGCCGCCGACGGCCCGGTGAACCGGGCCATCGAGGACCAGGTCCTCGAGCTCGACGGCCACAAGTCCCTCTACTCCGAGGCGTACTACGACCGGGAGACCTTCGACCGCCTCTACGGCGGCGAGCACCTCGCGGGCGTGAAGCGACGCCACGACCCCGACGGCCGGCTGACGGCCCTCTACGACAAGGCGGTGCGACGACGATGACCCTCCAGCAGTCCCGCGAGCGGACGACCAGCATCGGGGAGGCCGTCGAGAGCCTCCTGCGCGACGGGCTCCCCGTGCGCTTCACGGCGTACGACGGGAGCAGCGCGGGCCCGCCGGACGCTCGGATCGGGCTCGAGCTCGCCACCCCCCGCGGGCTGGCGTACCTGCTCACGGCCCCCGGCGACCTCGGCATGGCCCGCGCCTACGTGTCCGGGGACCTGAGGGTCCACGGCGTCCACGAGGGCGACCCGTACGCCGCGATGTCGCTGCTGCAGAACCACCTGGTCTTCCGACGCCTCGGGCCGGGCGAGGCCGTGCGGATGGTGCGCTCGCTGGGCGTCTCCCACCTGCGGCCCCCGCCGCCCCCGCCGCAGGAGCACCTGCCGCGCTGGCGCCGCGTGGTCGAGGGCGTGCGCCACTCGATGCTGCGCGACGCGGAGGTGATCGGGCACCACTACGACGTCTCCAACCGCTTCTACGAGCTCGTGCTCGGCCCCTCGATGACCTACACCTGCGCGCTGTACCCCCACGACGGGGCGACCCTCGAGGAGGCGCAGGCCGCGAAGTACGACCTCGTCTGCCGCAAGCTCGGGCTGCGGCCGGGGATGCGGCTGCTCGACGTGGGCTGCGGCTGGGGCGGCATGGTCCGCCACGCGGCCCGCGAGTACGGCGTGCAGGTGCTCGGCGTGACGCTGTCCCGCGAGCAGGCGGCCTGGGCCGCGGAGGCGGTCGAGCGGGAGGGGCTGGGCCACCTCGCCGAGATCCGGCACTCCGACTACCGCGACGTGGCGGAGGACGGCTTCGACGCGGTCAGCTCGATCGGGCTCACCGAGCACATCGGCGTCGACCAGTACCCGGCGTACTTCTCGTTCCTGCGCAGCCGGCTGCGCCCGCAGGGGCGGCTGCTGAACCACTGCATCACCCGCCACGACAACCGCTCGACGCGCACCGGGGCCTTCATCGACCGCTACGTGTTCCCGGACGGCGAGCTGATCGGCTCCGGCCGCGTCATCACCGACGCCCAGGACGCCGGCCTGGAGGTGCAGCACAGCGAGAACCTGCGGGTGCACTACGCCCGCACGCTCCAGGGCTGGACCGCCAACCTGGTCGAGAACTGGGACGAGGCCGTCGCCGAGGTCGGCGTCGGCACCGCCCGGGTCTGGGGCCTCTACATGGCCGGGAGCCGCCTCGCCTTCGAGCGCAACGAGATCCAGCTCCACCAGGTCCTCGCCACCCGCACCGACGACGCCGGTGACTCCGGCTACCCGCTGCGCCACGAGTTCTGAGGCCGGGCCGGTGGTGGTGCGCGCCCCCCGCGCCGACTCGGCGCGGGGGGCGGCAGCGGTGACGACTAGCCTGGGTCGACGATGACCAGGCGGGCCGAGCAGTACGACGCGCAGGTGCTCCGGCGCGAGGCGCTCGGCGAGCACCTGGTCCGGCTGCACCTCGGCGGTCCCGGGCTGGCGGACTTCCGCAGCACCGGCGTCCCCGACGAGTGGGTCGGGCTGGTCGTGCCGGGGCAGTTCCAGCACCGCTACTACACGGTCCGGGCGGTCACCGACGAGACCGTCGTCGTCGACGTCGTCGTGCACGCCGAGGGCCTGGTGACCGAGTGGGCCGAGCGCGACTGCACCGGTGAGACGGTCACGCTGACCGAGCCGAAGGGCTCGTTCACGATGCCGCCCGACGCGGCCTGGCTGCTGCTCGTCGCCGACCTGACCGGCCTGCCGGCCATCGCGCGGATCGCGGAGTCCCGTCCCGCCGGCCTGCCGTGCCGGGTGTGGGTCGAGTCGGCCGACGACCTGGGCGACTACCTGCCCGACGGGGACGGCCTCGAGGTCACGTGGCTGCGCCCGCCCGTCGGCGTGACGAGCGCGCTGGCCGACGTCGTGGGGGCCATCGACTGGCCCGCCGGCGACGGGTACTTCTGGATGGCGGGGGAGTCCGCGCAGATGCGGGCGATCCGCAAGCACCTGCGCCACGACCGCGGCCTCGCGGCCTCGGCGTACGACGTGATGGGCTACTGGCGCGACCAGGCCCGGCAGCGCCGCTCCGTCGACCCCGGCCCCATCTGGCGGGCCGGCAAGGCGGCGGGCAAGACCGACGAGCAGATCTGGGCCGAGTACGACGCGGCGCGCGAGGAGGAGACCCGATGAGCGTGTTCGGCGAGGTGCCGGAGGGCTACCGGAGCGGGTTCGCCTGCTTCGTGGGCCGTCCCAACGCGGGCAAGTCGACCCTGACCAACGCCCTGGTGGGCAGCAAGGTCGTGATCACGAGCTCGCGGCCGCAGACCACTCGCACGGTGGTGCGGGGCATCGTCCACCGGCCCGACGCGCAGCTCGTCCTCGTCGACACCCCCGGGCTCCACCGCCCGCGGACGCTGCTGGGCGAGCGCCTCAACGACCTCGTGCGGGCCACGTGGTCCGAGGTCGACGTGGTCTGCTGCTGCTTCCCGGCCGACCAGGAGATCGGGCCCGGCGACGCCTTCCTCGCCGGCGAGGTGGCCAAGGTCCGCGGCACCGTCTTCGTCGCGCTGGCGACGAAGACCGACCTGGTCGACGGCGAGCGCCTCGCCCGGCACCTCATGGCGATCGACGCGCTGGGTCGCGAGCTGGGCCTGGACTGGGCCGAGATCGTGCCGGTCTCGGCCGTCTCCGGTGACCAGGTCGGGTTGCTCGCGGACCTGCTGGTGGCGCGGATGCCCGAGGGGCCACCGCTCTACCCGGAGGGCGACCTCACCGACGCGCCCGAGGAGGTGCTGGTCGCCGACCTCGTGCGCGAGGCCGCCCTGGAGGGCGTCCGCGACGAGCTGCCGCACTCGATCGCGGTCGTGGTGGAGGAGATGATCCCCCGCGAGGGGCGACCCGAGGACCGTCCGCTGCTGGACGTCCACGCCTCCCTGTACGTCGAGCGCGACTCGCAGAAGGGCATCGTCATCGGCCACCGCGGCTCACGACTGCGCGACGTCGGCTCGGCGGCCCGCAGCCAGATCGAGGCGCTGCTCGGCACGCCGGTGCACCTCCAGCTCCACGTGAAGGTCGCCAAGGACTGGCAGCGCGACCCGCGTCAGCTCCGCAAGCTGGGGTTCTGACCCGCCGGCCCACCCCGGTCGTCCGACGGGCGAGTCAGGCCGGCGCCCAGCACAGGCCGTAGCGCTGGCCGGCCTCCCACTGCTCGGCCGAGGGCCACTCGTAGCCCCACCGGAAGTTCAGCGGGTCGGCCGCCGCGTCGCGGGCGGCGTCCTCGCAGGTCCCGTCGCCGGCCGAGGAGACGGCGTCCTCGCCCGGGTAGGCCCCGTCGTCGCCCCCGGCGTCGGCGAGGTCCACGACCGACAGGGCCCGCCAGGAGTGCTCCTCGGAGCAGGCGACCCGCTCGAAGTCGTCGGCGCCCGGCTCGGCGGTGCCGCACACGCGCCACCGCTCCGCCTCGTCGGGGCGCGCGAGGACGCCCTCGAGCCGTCCCGCCAGCGGGGCCAGCTCCTCGTCGCGGGCGAGCGCGATGACGTCGCAGCGGAACCAGTCGGCGCCGGCGTCGGACTGCTCGACCGTGGGCGAGTACCAGACCGGGCGGAAGACGCTGAGCCGCAGGTCGTCGGTGGTCCCGCCCAGGAACTCCGTCAGACGACCGGGGCAGCGCTCCGCGGGCTGCGCCTGCGCGGCGACGGAGTCGACGGCCAGCAGGTGTCCGTCGACGACGAGGTCGAGCTCGCCGACCGCGTAGGTGCGGCTGGTGTGGGTCGCGGAGCACGCGACCGGCCCGGCCTGGGAGGTGGGCTCGAGCACGGCGTCGTAGCCGAGGTCGTAGCACGCACGCTCCCGCGGGACCGCGGGCGCCGCGGCGGCGTCCGTCGAGCCGGACGCGTCCGCCGACGGGGAGGGGGCCGCGGACGAGGCGGACGCGGACGCCGAGGGGGAGTCCTGCGCCGCGGGGTCACCGTCGTCGCCGGAGGAGCACCCGGCGCCCAGGAGGGCGAGGGCGGCGAGGGCGCCGGCGAGGCGTCGGCGCGCCGTCACCGGTCGGTCCTGGCCCAGCAGATGGAGCGGCGGTTGCCGGCCTCCCACTGGCCCTCCCCGAAGGCGGTCCAGCCGAACTCGTAGTCGAGCGGGTAGTTCAGCCAGGCGCCGACGGAGGAGGAGCAGAAGTCGCGGCTGGTGACCTCGACGAGACGCTCGCCGGGCCAGGCGTCGGCCGGCTCGCCGACCTTGATGGTGGTGACGGCGCGCCAGGTGTGCGGCTCGGTGCACGGCACCTTGTCGGCCTCGGCCACGGTCTCGCCGTCCGCGCACACCGTCCAGCGGTCCTCCGGGGCACCGCGCAGCATGCCGCGCGCCGTCCGGGGCAGCTCGACGTAGGAGGCGCTCGCCTCACCGCCGCCGACCGCGTCGCAGCGGTACCAGCGGGCGCCGTCCGCCCAGGCCTGCTCGGAGGGCCGGAACCAGGCCCAGCTGACGACCGAGCGCATCACCCGGCTCTCGTCGACGCCGAGGAAGGACTGGAAGGCCTCGCCGCAGGTGCCGTAAGCGAACTTGCCGAGCTCGGGGGAGTCCCAGGCCTCGTCGTGGAGCTCGTCCGGCAGGTCGCCGACCGCGAACGTCTCGGCGGTGTGGGGCTCGGCGCAGTCGACGACCTCGGTGGCGTCGCTGGGCCGGGCCACGTCCTCGGGCGTCAGCACCCGGCAGGCGCCCAGCTCGGGCGTCTCGACCGAGTCGGCGGCCGCCTCGTCGACGTCGCCCCCGCCGTCGCCCGCCGCGCCGCCGCACCCCGTGAGGAGGGCGGCGAGCAGCAGGGCGGGCGCGAGGAGCGCCCGGCGGGAGGTGCCCGGGCGGGCGCGCGAGCGCGGGTGCGCCACGGCTGTCCTCCCGGTCACGTCGTCGACACCAGTGCCGCGATCGTAGCGCCCAGCTCGTAGGCCGCCTCGTCGTGCGCCGGGCCCACCTCGCCGAGCACGCCGACGACCTCGGCCGAGCGCCGCCAGCCCAGCGCCCCGACGATCGGCTCCACCGAGCGCACCGCTCCGGTCACGTCGTACCGGCCGCGGACCAGCAGCCCGTAGGGCCGGCCCGCGGTGCCCCCGGCCGCGCCGTCGGCCGACCCGTCGTCGGACAGGGCGCCGCCGACGTCGGTGAAGACGGTGTCGAAGAAGTGCTTGAGCGCACCGGACATGTAGCCGAAGTTGGCGGGCGTGACGAGCACGTAGCCGTCCGCGGCCCGGACGTCGTGGGCGTCGGCGTCGAGCGCCGCCCGGACGCGGACCCCGACGCCGCCGATCGCGTCGTCGCCGGCGCCCGCCACGGCGGCGTCGGTGAGCCGCCGGGTGCCGGGGGTGGGGGAGTGGTGGACCACCAGCAGCGTCGGCACCCGCGCAGTCTAGGAACCGGACGGCCACCGGGCCGACCGACCCGGGGCGCTATCGTGGCCCGCGATGCTGCGCCAGCGACTCCTCCTCGGCTGCCGCAACGAGGTCTGAGAGCCGGACCCCTCGTTGCGGAGGTAGTGCTGCGCCGGTGCCCCAGCCGCACCCGAGCCCACGAGGAAGTCCCACGATGCCGTTCCAGACCCCCCGCGCCCACCAGAAGCCCAGCGGGATGCCCGTCGAGCGCTACCGCGCGTTCCCGCCGATCGACCTGCCCGACCGGACGTGGCCGTCGCAGACCGTGACCCACGCGCCGCGGTGGCTGTCGACCGACCTGCGGGACGGCAACCAGGCGCTGATCGACCCGATGACGCCGGCCCGCAAGTCGATGATGTTCGACCTGCTCGTCGCGATGGGCTACAAGGAGATCGAGGTCGGCTTCCCGGCCGCCTCCGAGACGGACTTCGCGTTCGTGCGGCAACTGATCGAGGGCGACCGGATCCCGGACGACGTCACGATCTCGGTGCTGACCCAGGCCCGCGAGGACCTGATCGAGCGCAGCATCCAGTCGCTGGTCGGCGCCGACCGCGCGACCGTGCACCTCTACAACGCCGTGGCGCCGCTGTTCCGCCGCGTCGTGTTCCGCGCGGGGCGCGACGAGGTCAAGGACATCGCGGTGCGCGGCACCGAGCTGTTCGTGAAGCACGCCGAGAGCCTGCTCGCCACCACCGACATCGGGTTCGAGTACTCCCCGGAGATCTTCACCGGCACCGAGCTGCCGTTCTCGGTGGAGGTCTGTGAGGCCGTCGCCGACGTCTGGCAGCCCGACGACGACCGCGAGATCGTCCTGAACCTGCCGGCGACCGTCGAGATGTCGACGCCCAACGTCTACGCCGACCAGATCGAGTGGTTCTCCCGCCAGCTCACCCGCCGCGAGCACACGGTCATCTCGCTGCACCCCCACAACGACCGCGGCACGGCGGTCGCCGCGACCGAGCTCGCGCTGATGGCCGGCGCCGACCGCGTCGAGGGCTGCCTGTTCGGCCACGGCGAGCGCACCGGCAACGTCTGCCTGGTGACCCTGGGGCTCAACCTGCTCACCCAGGGCGTGGACCCGATGATCGACTTCTCCGACATCGACGAGATCCGCCGCACGGTCGAGCACTGCACCCAGCTGCCCGTCCACCCCCGTCACCCCTACGCCGGCGACCTCGTGCACACCGCCTTCTCGGGCTCCCACCAGGACGCGATCAAGAAGGGCCTCGAGGCGCTGGAGGCCGAGGCGGCCGAGGCCGGGCACGACGTCTCGCAGCACCCCTGGGAGGCGCCGTACCTCCCGATCGACCCGAAGGACATCGGTCGCTCCTACGAGGCCGTGATCCGGGTCAACAGCCAGTCCGGCAAGGGCGGCGTCGCCTACCTGCTGAAGGCGGAGCACAAGCTGGACCTTCCCCGGCGTGCGCAGATCGAGTTCAGCCGGGTCGTGCAGGAGCGGACGGACGCCGAGGGCGGGGAGCTGACCTCGGCCGAGATCTGGAGCGTGTTCTCCTCCGAGTACCTCGACCGCACCGGCCCGCTGCAGCTCGACTCCGTGCACACGAGCTCGGCGGCCGGCGAGCGCGACGCCCTCACCGTCGGCGTCCGCGTCGACGGCGAGCCCCGCACGCTGGAGGGCTCCGGCAACGGCCCGATCGCGGCGTTCGTCGACGCGCTGGGCCGACTGGTGGCGGGCAACGGCGAGCAGTACGACGTCCGGGTCCTCGACTACGCCGAGCACGCCCTGTCCGCGGGCGGCGACGCCATGGCGGCGGCCTACGTCGAGTGCACCGTCGGCGAGAAGGTGCTGTGGGGCGTCGGGCTCGACGCCAACATCGTCACCGCGTCGCTGAAGGCCGTGGTGTCGGCCGTCAACCGCGCCTGAGGTCGGCGGTCCGACCGGTCGTCGGGGGAGCGGGCAGGGCCCGCTCCCCGGGCCGCTCACCAGCCTCGGCGTGGACAGCGGAGGCCGGGGCGTCCGCGCCCTCCTGACCGGGCCGCGACGGCGCCTCCTGCAGCGGCAGCCGGACGGCGACGGTCGTGCCCGCGAGGTGCGCGGAGCGGACGAGGATCCGCCCGCCGTGGGCGGCGACGATCGAGTGGACGATCGACAGCCCGAGGCCGGTGCCCTGGATGGCCCGCTCCTGCGCGGTCGAGGAGCGGAAGAACTTCGTGAACAGCCGGGCCTGCTCGCCCTCGGGGATGCCGATGCCGGTGTCGCGGACGGTGAGGACCGCCTCGCCGTCCTCGGCGTGCAGCGACACCTCCACGCGCCCGCCGTCGTCGGTGAACTTCACGGCGTTGCTCACGAGGTTGACCAGGACGCGGTCGAGGTGGTCCGGGTCGCCGTGGACCAGGACGGGCCCGTCGGGCAGGCGGTAGGACGTCGTGAGGTCCCGGCCGCGCATCAGCGGCTCCAGGTTGTCGCGGCCGCGCTCGAGCAGCCCACCGAGGTCGACGCGCTCCCGCCCGAGCTCCGCGGTGCCGGACTCGAGGCCCGACAGCGTGAGGAGGTCGTCGGCGAGGCCGATCAGCCGGTCGGCGTTGCGGGCGATCGCGGCGAGGAACGGTGCCTGGTCGGGTCGGGGCTCGTCGACGGTGCCGTCGCGCAGCATCTCCGCGTAGCCGACGATGCTCGTCACGGGCGTGCGCAGCTCGTGGCTCACGGTGGAGACGAAGTCGTTCTTGGCGTGGTCGAGGGCCTGCAGCCGCTCCACCGCGGTGCGCTCCTTCTCCAGGGCCGCCATCAGCAGCTCCTGGGTCTGGCGCTGCTCGGTGACGTCGCGGCCGATGCAGAGGATCCCGACGCCGAGGTCGGGGTCGGACACGGCGCTCAGCGTGGTCGAGACGGTGCGGGTGCTGCCGTCGGCGTGGCGCCAGGTCAGGTCCTCCGGCACCGGCGGGCGGCCGGGCTCGATGTCGAGGGTGAGGCGGAAGAACGCCTCCTGCGGCGTCTCGCCGGCCACCGGCTCCCCGAACCGGCGGGACCGCTCGCCGGGGTCGAGCACGTCGACGAACGGGGTGCCGACCGCCTCGGCGGCGGGCCGGCCGAGCAGCCGGCTGGCGCCGGTGTTGAAGAAGGAGATCCGGCCGTCCTGGTCGGCGCCGATGATCGCGGTGGTCATCGCGGCCTCGAGGAGCTGGCTCACCAGGAGGCGCTGACGGCGCTCGTCGGTGACGTCGATGCCGGTCATCACCAGCATCGTCGGCGTGCCGTCCGGGTCCCGGGCGAAGTCGGTGCTCCACAGCAGGCGTCGCCGGCCGCCGTCGCGGCACAGCAGGTCGGCCTCGGACGACGGGGGCAGCTGGTGGGCGGGGAGGTCGGCGACGGCGCGGCGGAACGCGCCCTGGCGGTCCGCCGGCAGCAGCTCCCAGACGAAGCGACCGACCAGCTCGTCCTCGGTCCAGCCGAGCATCGCCTCGGCGGCGGGGTTGGCGGCGACCAGGACGCCCTCCATGTCGACCAGGAGGATCAGGCACGCCGCGCTCTCGGCGACGGCGCGGCTGAGCTCGCGCTCGCGGTCGGCGAGCTGGGTGGCCTCGTGGGCCGGGGTGAGGTCGACCAGCTGCGCGGAGACGTGGTCGCCGGGACGCGACAGCGAGCCCGCCGACACGGCGACACCCACCCGCGTGCCGGGCCGACCGGCGATGCTGACCTCGCCGCGCCAGGGCTCGCCCCCCGCGACGGTCCGGCGGACCTCGGCCGCGGGGAGGTCGAAGACCTCGGCCAGCCGACGGCCCAGCACCCCGTCACGGCGGTCGGCGAGCATCCCGACGGCCACGTCGTTGACGTCGACGATGCGCAGGTCGTCGCCGTCGTCGGCGAGCTCGAGCAGCCCGACCACGGACTCGGCGAAGCCGCGGCGCAGGACCCGCTCGCTGGTCAGCAGGCGCTGCAGGAGCCCGCGTCGCTGGTCCATGGTCACGGCGAGCGGCAGCGCGGTCAGGACCGCGCAGATCACGTAGGACTGCACCAGGGCCCCGAGCAGGTAGGCCCGCGCCGGGTCGTCCGCGGTCCCGGTGAAGGGCCCGCTGCCGATCCGGGCGGCGACGGTGATCGTCACCGCCAGCGCGACGACCTCCCAGATCACCGTGCGGGTCCCGAGGCGCAGCGCGGCCCAGACCAGGAGCGGCACGGGGGCCAGGGCCAGCAGGCCGCCGCCGGGGCCGACGAAGAGGGTGACGACCATCGTCGCGCCGAGGAGCACGACCTGGGCGGCGGTCTCCAGGAGCGCCCGCTGCGAGCCGCGGGCCGGGCCCCGGCGCCGGGAGACGGCGACCGCCGCCGGCACCGCCACCAGGGTGCCCGCGGCGTGGGAGACGACGACGTTGCGCAGCGCCTGCAGACCGTCGCCGTACCCGCCGAGCGTCAGGGTGAGGCTGACGATGCCGGCGCCCAGCGCCGCGCCGATGACCGCGGTGAGCCCCAGCCACCACAGCTCCTCGAGCCGGGCGAGCGGGGCGGTGTCGTCGGTGCCGTCGGTGGGGTCGTCGTGGCGCCCGCGCGCCCGGTCCGCCGCGCGGCGCAGTAGGAGCCCGGCGACGGCGGCCTCCGCGGCGTTGGCGAAGCCGAACGCGATCGCGATGTCGCCCGAGCGTCCGCCGAGCCAGGCCCCGACGGCGACGAGGACCCAGGTCAGCACCGGGACGGCCACGGCGACGCGCCGCGGGGCGAGGGCGGTCAGCGCGATCGCGATGCCCGCGGCCGGCCACCACGCGGCGGTCGGCGACCCCGGCGGGGCGAGGGCGACGGCGGACCACGAGGTCGCCAGGATCAGCAGGAGGGCGCCGGGCACGGCCAGCGACCCCCGTGCGCGCGACGACACCTCAGCCCGGGACATGGGTCGAGTCTGCGGGCGCCGCGGCGGTGTGATCCTCAACTTGCACAAGACTTGCGGAAGTTTTCGCTCCTTCTGTGCACTTTCCGGCCCGCGCACCTCCTCTAGGGTGTCGAGGGTGTCTGCCGAGACCCCGCCCACGCTCGTCTCCGAGCGGATCGGCCAGTTCTTCGTCGACCAGGACGGCTCACGCGACCGCCTCGAGTTCACCGAGTACGGCGCCGGTCCGGCGTGGGTGGTGCTGCTCCACGGCCAGCTGATGCCGCGCCGGATGCACCAGCCGCTGGCGCGGGCGCTCGCCGCGCGGGGTCTGCACGTGGTGACCCTCGACCTGCTGGGCCACGGCCGCTCGGACCGGCCGGCGGACCCGCTCGCCTACTCGATGACCGCCTTCGCCGCGCAGGTCGTCGCGCTGCTCGACCACCTGGGCGCGGAGCAGGCGGTCGTCGGCGGCACCTCGCTCGGGGCCAACGTCTCGCTCGAGGTGGCCGCCGCGGCACCGGACCGCGTGCGGGGACTGCTGCTCGAGATGCCGGTGCTCGACAACGCGCTCGAGGCGGGGCTGATCGCGTTCTCGCCGCTGATGCTCGCGGCCCGGTTCCTGCCGTGGACGGTCAGCGGCGTCCGCCGGGTGACGCGACCCGTGCCGCGGGGCCTGGTGGGGTTCTGGACCGGGATCGCCCTCGACACCCTCGACCAGCGGGCCGACTCGCTGGCCGCGGTGATCCACGGCATCTTCTTCGGCCGCATCGCCCCGCCGTCCTCGGAGCGCCGGCGCATCACCGCCCCGGCGATGGTCGTCGGCCACCCCTCGGACCCGATCCACCCCGCGGCGGACGCCGCGATGCTGGCCGCGGAGATGCCCGGGGCCCGCTTCGTGCGGGCACGCAGCATCCTGGAGTGGCGGCTGCGCCCCCGGCGCCTCGACGCGCTGGCCGCCGAGTTCGCCCTCGGCTGCTGGGAGGGCGTCGGGGCCACGGGGAGCGCGACACGGCGACGTCCGCGCGCGGGTGCCTGAGCGGGCCCACCCGCCGGGCATGATGGGGAGGTGCCCGTCTACCGCGACGAGGCGGTGGTCCTGCGGAACCAGAAGCTGGGCGAGGCCGACCGCATCGTGACCCTGCTGACCCGTCGTCACGGACGGGTCCGTGCGGTGGCCCGCGGGGTGCGGCGCACGACGTCGCGCTGGGGCTCGCGCCTGGAGCCCTTCACGCACGTCGACCTGCAGCTGGCCACCGGCCGCTCGCTCGACGTCGTCACCCAGGCGGTCACGATCGCGCCGTTCTCCGCGGGCCTGGGGGCCGACTACGACCGCTACACGGCCGGCACGGTGATGCTCGAGACCGCGGAGCGCCTGGTCGCCGAGGAGAAGGAGCCCGCGGTCCAGCAGTTCCTGCTGCTCGTCGGCGGGCTGCGGGCGATGACCTCCGGCGAGCGTCGTCCCGGCGAGGTCCTCGACTCCTACCTGCTCCGCTCGATGGCGGTGGCCGGCTACGCGCCGTCCTTCGAGGCGTGCGCGCGGTGCGGCGAGCTCGGCACCCACGGCTGGTTCGCGCCGGCGGCCGGCGGCGTGCTGTGCCGACGGTGCCGGGTGCCCGGCTCGGCGACGGTCTCCCCGGCCGCGGTCGCGCTGCTGGGCGCCCTGCTCGCCGGCGACTGGCCGGTCGTCGCGCTCGCCGAGGACCGGCACCGCCGGGAGGCCGGGGGCCTGGTCGCGGCGTACGTCGCCTGGCACCTGGAGCGCGGGTTGCGCTCGCTGGCCTACGTCGAGCGCTGAGCCCAGTCGGCGACGTCGCGGTTGAAGCGCGACAGCAGCCGCAGGAAGGTCTCGCGGTCGGACTCGGTCCAGGTGTCGATGAGGTCGCCCAGGACCTCCTGGCGCGACTCGCGCACCTCCTCCACGGTGCGACGTCCCAGCGGGGTGAGGTCGAGGATGGTCGCGCGGCGGTCGGTGCTGTCCTGCGCACGCTGGACCATCCCCAGGCGCGCGACCGTCTGCACCTGCCGGGTCACGGTCGAGGGGTCGAGGTCGAAGGCCTGGGCGATCCTGCCGATCCGCTGGGGCCCCTCGTCGGCGAGCAGGCACAGGATCGCGTAGCTCGAGCGCTCCAGCTCGGCGCCGCCGTCACGACCGGTCCGGATGCGCGAGTTGCGCCGGACCAGGGTCAGCAGCTCGTGCTCGAGGTCCGCGGTGATCGGAAGCACTCGTCCTCCTCCTCCTGGGCCCGAGGTGCGGGAGCGCACTGACCGAGCGTCAACGTGCTGGATTCAACCATCTCGAGGGGCCGTGGTCACGTCCGCGGCGACCCCGGTCGGCGGGACGCACCCCCGTGAGCCACTAGTGTCGCGCACGTGAGCGCCGTCCCCCGGCCACCGGACCCCCACGTGTCCGGGGCTCGTCCTCCCGAGGTCCCCGCCGACCTCGTCCCGCGCCACGTCGCGATCGTGATGGACGGCAACGGCCGGTGGGCGCGTCAGCGCGGACTGCCGCGCACCGCGGGCCACGAGCGGGGCGAGGACTCGCTGTTCGACGTCGTGCAGGGCGCCATCGAGGTCGGCGTCCGCGCGATCTCGGCGTACGCCTTCTCGACCGAGAACTGGTCGCGCTCGCCGGAGGAGGTGCGCTTCCTCATGGGCTTCAACCGCGACGTGATCCGGCGGCGCCGCGACCAGATGCACGAGCTCGGGGTCAGGGTGCGCTGGGCGGGGCGCCGGCCGCGGCTGTGGCGCTCGGTCGTCTCCGAGCTGCAGCGCGCCGAGGAGCTGACGCGCGACAACGACGTGCTGACGCTGACGATGTGCGTCAACTACGGCGGACGCGCCGAGCTCGCCGACGCCGCCCGCTCCATCGCGACCGAGGTGGCCGCGGGCCGCCTGCGGGCCGACCGCGTCGACGAGAGGACGCTCGCGCGCCACCTCTACGTGCCCGAGGTCGCCGACGCCGACCTGGTCTGGCGCACCTCGGGGGAGCAGCGCCTCAGCAACTTCATGCTCTGGCAGGCGGCGTACTCCGAGCTGGTCTTCACCGACGTGCTCTGGCCCGACGTCGACCGGCGTCACCTGTGGGCCGCCGTCGAGGAGTACGCCGGGCGCTCGCGCCGCTACGGCGGCGCGACCTAGACGGTCAGCGCGCCGCACCGTCGGTGCGGTCGGCGCTCCGGTCGGCGCTCCGGTCGGCGCCCCGGTCGGCGCAGTCCGCGCAGGTGCCGAAGAGCTCGAGGGTGTGGGCGACGTCGACGAACCCGTGCTCGGAGGCGATCGCGTTGGTCCAGCGCTCGACGGCGGGGCCCTCGACCTCGACGGTCCGCCCGCACGCCCGGCACACCAGGTGGTGGTGGTGGGTCGTGGAGCAGCGGCGGTAGATGGCCTCGCCGTCCTCGGTGCGCAGCATGTCGACCTCGCCGGCCGCCGACAGGCGCTGCAGGGTCCGGTAGACGGTGGCCAGGCCGACCTTCTGCCCCGCGCGCCCGAGCAGCTCGTGGATCTCCTGGGC
Source organism: Nocardioides lentus (assembly GCF_039529515.1). Classification (NCBI taxonomy): domain Bacteria; kingdom Bacillati; phylum Actinomycetota; class Actinomycetes; order Propionibacteriales; family Nocardioidaceae; genus Nocardioides; species Nocardioides lentus. The sequence continues at coordinate 29,213 of NZ_BAAAMY010000014.1, read as the reverse complement.
GGAGCGGAAGTCGTCGAAGGAGTCGAGGGCCTCGGCCACAGCCCGGCGCTGCCGGGTGGGCCGGCCGGCCGGGGCGGGTGTGCTCTCGTCGCTGTCAGTGCTCGTCATAGTGACCTCCGTGGGCGGCGTGACGGTGCCCGTCGTGAAGGTAGTCGACGTGGTCCCCGTGCTCGACCGCCGGATGCCCGCAGCCGTCGCCGTGCCGGTGCTCGGCGTGGTCGTCCGGGTGGTGGTCGTCGACGGCGACGTGCGGCACGGCGCCCACGCCCTCGTGGGGGAACGGGGTGCGCTGCGCCCGGCGCCGGCGCATCCACACGCCCACCGGCCAGGTGACGGCGAACCCGGCGAGCGCGACCAGCACGATCGTGGGGCCGGGGGACACCCGGGCCGAGAACGACAGGTACGCCGCGAGCAGCAGGCCGCCCGTGGAGGCGCCGAGCCCCAGGACCATCGCCACCCACACGGTGCGACGGAACGAGCCGACCACCTGCTGGGCCGTCGCGACCGGGATGACCATGAGGGCCGAGACCAGCAGCAGCCCGACGGTGCGCATCGCCACCGTCACCGTGACGGCGGCGAGCACCGCGATCAGCACGTGGTACAGCCGCACCCGCAGCCCCGCCACCCGCGCGAACTCGGGGTCGTGGGTGACCGCGAAGAGCTGGGGGAGCAGCCCGACCGCCACCACGACCACCACCGCGGCCAGCACCATCGTGAACCAGACGTCGGCGACGGAGATCGTGGTGATCGCGCCGAACAGGTACTCCTGCAGGCGGCTGGCGCTCTCCCCGGCGACGCCGGTGATGAGCACGCCGCCGGCCAGCCCGCCGTAGAACAGCAGCGCGAGGGCGACGTCGCCGTTGGTGTGGCCGAACTCCCGGATCAGCTCGATCGCGATCGCGCCGAGCACCGCGACCCCCACGGCGGTCCAGGTCGGGGAGGCGCCGGTGAGCAGGCCGAGCGCGACCCCGGTGACGGCGACGTGGCCGATGCCGTCGCCCATCAGCGCCAGACGACGCTGCACCAGGTAGACCCCGACGAGGGGCGCGGCGATGCCGACGAACACCGCGGCGATCAGCGCGCGCTGCATGAAGTCGTACGACAGCAGCTCGATCATCCGCGGGCTCCGCTCGCGCCGGGGTCGCCCAGCCCGTCGACCGGCGCCCCGAGGTGGGGGGCGTGGTCGTGCCGGGTCGGCCGGGTGTGGTGGTGGTCGTGGGGGTGGCCGTACGGGTCGGAGGCGCCGACGCGGTCGTCGACGATCCGCCCCTCGCGCACGGTGACGGTGCGCTCGACCAGGCGCGAGAGGGGCCCGAGCTCGTGGGTGACGAGCACGACGGTGGCGCCGGTGGCCGACAGCGTGGCCAGGGCGTCGGCGAGCGCCAGCTGGTTGGCGGCGTCGACGCCCGCGGTGGGCTCGTCGAGCACGAGGAGGTCGGGGCCCGACACGAGGGCCCGGGCGATGAGGACCCGCTGCTGCTGCCCACCGGACAGCGTGGAGACCGGGTCGGCGGCGCGGTGGGCCAGGCCGACCACCTCGAGGGCGTCGGCGACGGCCCGGCGGTCGGTGCGGGTCAGTGGGCGCAGCAGCCGGCGGTGCACGAGGCGGCCGGAGGCGACGACCTCCCAGACGGAGGCCGGGACGCCGGACCCCGCACCGGCCCGCTGCGGCACGTACCCGACGCGCCCCCAGTCGGTGAACTCGCGCTGGTCCACCCCGAAGAGCCGCACCCGGCCCGAGGTGACCGGCCGGAGGCCGACGAGCGCGCGGATCAGGGTCGACTTGCCGGACCCGTTCGCGCCGACGACGGCGACGAACTGACCGGCGGGGACGGTGAGGTCGACGTCGCGCAGCACGGGACGTCCTCCCAGCACGACACCGCCGCCGAGGACCTCGACGACGGTGCCGGTGGAGCCGGTCGGACCCCCTGCGGGGGCGGCGGGGGACCTCAACAGCCGTTCGCCGCCTGCAGGGCCTCGAGGTTGGAGCGCATGAGGGAAAGGTAGTCCTGGTCGGCGGTCTGGTCGCTCAGCCCCTCGACCGGGTCCAGGGTCGCCATCTCGACGCCGAGGTCGTCGGCCAGCGACTGCGCCGCCTCCGGGCTGACGAGGGTCTCGGAGAACACCGTGGTGACGCCCTCCTCGCGCGCGAGGAGCTCGATCTCGGCGCGGGCGGCCGGGGTCGGCTCGGCGTCCGGGGTGAGGCCGGTGATGGCCTCGAAGGACAGGCCGTACTTGCCGAGGTAGCCGAACGCGCCGTGGTTGACCACGACGACGTCGCGCTCGCAGGAGGCGAGGCCGTCGGCGTACGCCGCGTCGAGGTCGGTCAGCTCCTCGCGCAGGGCCGCCGCGTTGTCGGCGTAGGTCTCGGCCCCGTCGGGGTCGATCTCGCCCAGCGAGTCGGCGACCGCGTCGGCGAGGTCGGCCATGCGCATCGGGTCCTGCCAGAAGTGCGGGTCGGTGTCGCCGTGGTCGTGCTCGTCCTCGGAGTGCGCCTCGTCCTCGGAGTGCGCCTCGTCGGCGTGCTCCTCGCCCGCGTGGTCGTGCTCGCCCTCGGCGTGCTCCTCGCCCTCGTGGTCGTGGTCGTCCTCCTCGGAGGCCGGGATCAGGTCGACCACCTCGGCGGCGTCGAGGGTCCCGCCGGAGGCGTTCTCGGCCACGGCGTCGTCGACCGCCGCCTGGAAGCCGGCCTCGTAGACGACGAGGTCGGCCTCGCTGAGCTCGGCGGTCTCGCCGATGCCGAGCTCGAGGTCGTGGGGCTCGGCGCCGGGCGAGGTCAGGTTGGCCACGTCGACGCGGTCGCCCGCGACCTGCTGGGTGGCCCAGGCGAGCGGGTAGAACGCGGCCACGACCTGCGGGCCGCCCCCGTCCGCGGCGGCCGCGGAGTCGTCCCCCGACCCGGTCAGCGCGCCACAGCCGGAGAGCACCAGGACGGCGGCGGCGGCGAGGGCCGGCAGGGCGGAGCGGGAGCGGAGACGACTCATATGCATGACAATCATTCTCAGCGTCGCTGAGAACCGATGTCAAACCGGGGCGGGTCCTCGCGGTCTGCTTGGCTGGGCCGGTGATCGTCGTGACCAGGTTCCGTGTCGAGGCGGGCGACGAGTCCGCCTTCCGCGCCGACGCCGAGGCGGCCCACGCGCTGCTCGCGGCGCGACCCGGCTACACCGGCGGCGAGCTGGGTCGCAACGTCGACGACCCGGGCCTGTGGGTGCTGGCCACGCGGTGGGAGCACGTGGGGGCCTACCGTCGCGCGCTGTCGTCCTACGACGTCAAGCTCGGGGCGGTCCCGCTGCTCTCGCGGGCCGTCGACGAGCCCAGCGCCTACGAGGTCCTCGAGCCCGGTGCCACCGGCAACGACCCCGGCGCGCGCTCGATAGGCTGACCCCTTCGGAGGTCCGGCAGCCGGTCGGTCCCCGCCCGCGCCCACCGGCGCCGTACGGAGCAGGAGCCCCACCCGTGGCGAAGCCGCCCCCCAGCACCCTCGACCAGGTCGTCTCGCTCGCCAAGCGCCGGGGGTTCGTGTTCCCCAGCGGCGAGATCTACGGCGGGACGCGGTCGGCGTGGGACTACGGCCCGCTGGGGGTCGAGCTGAAGGAGAACATCAAGCGCCAGTGGTGGCGCTCGATGGTCCACGCCCGCGAGGACGTGGTGGGCCTCGACTCCTCGGTGATCCTGCCGCGGCGGACCTGGGAGGCCAGCGGCCACCTCAAGACGTTCACCGACCCCCTGGTCGAGTGCCAGTCCTGCCACAAGCGCTTCCGCGAGGACCACCTGCAGGAGGAGTACGCCGGCAAGAAGGACATCGCCGACCCCGACTCCGTCGACATCAACGCGTCGGTGGCCTGCCCCAACTGCGGCACCCGCGCCGCGTGGACCGAGCCGCGGCAGTTCAACATGATGCTGAAGACCTACCTCGGCGTCATCGAGGACGAGTCGGGCCTGCACTACCTGCGCCCCGAGACGGCGCAGGGCATCTTCCTCAACTTCGCCAACGTGGTGACCTCGAGCCGCCAGAAGCCGCCGTTCGGGATCGCCCAGATGGGCAAGAGCTTCCGCAACGAGATCACCCCGGGCAACTTCATCTTCCGCACCCGCGAGTTCGAGCAGATGGAGATGGAGTACTTCGTCAAGCCGGGCGAGGACGAGGAGCTGCACCAGCACTGGATCGACGTCCGCACCGCCTGGTACACCGACCTGGGCATCGACCCGGCCAACCTGCGGCACTTCGAGCACCCGAAGGAGAAGCTGTCGCACTACTCGAAGCGCACCGTCGACATCGAGTACCGCTTCGGCTTCTCCGAGCGCGACTTCGAGGAGCTCGAGGGGATCGCGAACCGCACCGACTACGACCTGACCCAGCACAGCGAGCACTCGGGCGTGGACCTGTCCTACTTCGACCAGGCGGCCGGCGAGCGCTACGTGCCCTACGTCATCGAGCCCGCGGCCGGTCTGACGCGCAGCGTGATGGCCTTCCTGATGGATGCGTTCGAGGTCGACGAGGCCCCCAACACCAAGGGTGGGGTCGACAAGCGCACCGTGCTGCGCCTGGACCCGCGTCTCGCGCCGATCAAGGTCGCCGTGCTGCCGCTGTCGCGCAACGCCGACCTGTCGCCGAAGGCGAAGGCGCTGGCCACCGAGCTCCGTCGGGTCTGGAACGTCGACTTCGACGACTCGGGTGCCATCGGCCGTCGCTACCGCCGCCAGGACGAGATCGGCACGCCCTACTGCGTGACCGTCGACTTCGACACCCTCGAGGACGGCGCGGTCACGGTCCGCGAGCGCGACACCATGACCCAGGAGCGGGTCAGCCTCGAGGGCATCTCCTCCTGGTTCGCGCAGCGTCTCGTCGGTTGCTGACCCGGCCCCCTCGTGCGCTGCGGCATGATGACGCCGTGAGAGGTCGACGTTTCGCCGCTGGGGTGTCGGGTCTGCTGCTGGCCTCGGCCGTCCTCGCCGGGTGCTCCGGCGACGGGGCCGAGGACGGCGCCGACGACGGGGCGGCCGGGGGCGACCCGAGCGCCGGCGCCGGCGCCGACGCGGCGGGTTCCTCCTCCACGCCGGTCCCGGAGCTGCCCGAGGGTGTCGAGCTGACCGAGCAGGGCACCGAGCTCGCGCTGGGCGAGTCGGCCGAGGTCGTCTGGTCGCCGCGCGAGGGCACGACCGGCGTCCTCGACCTGACGGTCGAGGAGGTCCGTGAGGTCTCGCTCGACGAGTTCTCGGCGTTCCGCATCAGCGAGGCGGTGCGCCGCTCGACGCCGTACTTCGTGACCGCGCGGATCGAGAACATCGGCGAGACCCCGCTCGGCGGGGTCGGCGTGCCGCTCTACCTGCTGGACGACTCCGACACCCTCGTGGAGCGCTCGACCTTCGGGAGCAGCTTCGAGGCGTGCCCCAGCGAGCCGCTGCCGGGCCGCTTCCGGCCGGGCGCCCGCACCACGGCCTGCCTGGTCTTCCTCGCCCCCCGCCGCGGCGAGGCCGAGGCCGTGAGCTTCCGTCCGAGCGAGGACGTCGAGCCCATCACCTGGGTCGGTGAGATCACCGGCCCGGGTGGCCAGGGCGGCCAGGGCGGCCAGGACGGTGGCCAGAACGGCGGCCAGGGCGGCGGCCAGAACGGCGGCCAGAACGGCGGCGGTCGGGGCTGACCCCCGGCCCGGGCGGCAGGGTCAGCGGGTGCGACGCCCTGCGTCGTGGTCGCCGATGCGCCCCGCGGCAGGCGCGGGGCCGGCGGGGTCCGACCGGCGGGGTCCGACCGGCGGGGGGCCTCCGGGTGCGGCGGGTGCGGCACGGGGTGGGCGACGATGAGAGAATCGGCCCATGAGCACCGCCCTCGCGCCGCACCCCGGACTGACGCTGGGGCCCCTCCACGTGGACACGCCCGTGGTGCTGGCGCCGATGGCCGGGGTCACCAACGCGGCCTACCGTCGGCTGTGCGCGGAGCAGGGCGCGGGGCTCTACGTGTGCGAGATGATCACCTCGCGCGGCATCGTCGAGCGCGACGACCACACGCTGCGGATGCTCGTCTTCGACGAGGCCGAGACCACCCGGTCGGTGCAGCTGTACGGCACCGACCCGACGTACGTCGGGAAGGCCGCGGAGATCCTCTGCGCCGAGTACGGCGTCGCCCACGTCGACCTCAACTTCGGCTGCCCGGTCCCCAAGGTGACCCGCAAGGGCGGCGGCGGGGCGCTGCCCTGGAAGCGCGGGCTGCTCGGGGAGATCCTCGACGCGGCCGTCGCGGCCTGTGCGCCCTACGACGTCCCGGTGACGATGAAGACCCGTCTGGGCATCGACGCGGACCACCTCACCTACCGCGACGCCGGTCGGATCGCGCAGGAGTCGGGGTGCGCGGCGATCGCGCTCCACGGCCGCACCGTCGAGCAGGCCTACGCCGGGGAGGCCGACTGGGCGCCCATCGGTGAGCTGGTCGCCGACCTCGACATCCCCGTCCTCGGCAACGGCGACGTCTGGGAGGCCGACGACGCACTGCGGATGGTGGAGCAGACCGGTGCGGCCGGGGTCGTCGTGGGGCGCGGGTGCCTGGGCCGCCCGTGGCTGTTCGCCGACCTGGCGGCCGCCTTCGCCGGAGCGCCCCGCCCGGCGCTGCCGACCCTCGGGGAGGTCGCCGACATGATGCGGCGCCACGCCGAGCTCCTCGGCGCGATCATGGGGGAGACCCGCGGCTGCGTCGAGCTCCGCAAGCACGTGTCCTGGTACCTCAAGGGCTTCCCGGCCGGGGGCGACCTCCGTCGCGCGCTGGCGACCGTGGAGGACCTCGCGGGCCTCGACGCGCTGCTCGCCCGCCTCGACCGGAGCGCGCCGTACCCGGTCTCCGAGCTCGGCTCGCCGCGGGGTCGCCAGGGCTCCCCGCGCCGTCGGGTCGCCCTGCCGGAGGGCTGGCTCGAGGACGCCGACGGGTCCGGGACGGGCGTCTCCGAGGACGCCGCCGAGGCCTCCGGGGGCTGAGGGCGCGGGCGGTCCGCCTGTGCACCGCGGATTTCACCTGCCCGCCACCGTGTGCTTGACTGCCGACGCTGCGCCGGACCCTTCCCCCCTCGCGATCCGGCCCGTCCCCCGTCAGCAACAGCTAAGGAACCCCGCGCTGTGGCCAAGCACCGCGCCGCCAAGCACCGTGCCGAGAAGAAGCGGCCGGTCCGCAAGCACGGAGTCGCCCTCGTGGCCGCTCCCGTCGCCGCGACCATCACCCTGTCGACCGTCGGGGTGGGCTACGGCACCGCCCAGGACCCGGTCGAGCAGGTCGTGGTCTCGCAGAGCGTCGGCCTGGAGCGGCTGAGCGAGCGTGCCGTCGGCACGAGCCGCTCGGCCAGCCGTGCCGACGCGGCCGCCGCCGAGGCGCGCGAGGCCCGGGAGGCCCGTCAGGCGGCCGCCGAGCAGGAGGCCGCCGAGCAGGCCGCCGCCGCGCGCGCCGCCGAGCTCGAGGACGCGCGCGCCACCGAGCGGGCCGTCGCACAGGCGGACACGCGGCTGTGGACCACCGAGGAGCTCAACCTCTGGTCCGAGCCCGGGGAGTCCGCCGCGCAGCTCGGCACCGTCCCCGAGGAGGAGAAGGTGCTGGTCACCGGACGCTCCGAGGCCGGGCGCGACGAGATCGTGGTCGACGGCGAGTCGCGGTGGGTCACCGCGGGCTACCTCTCCGAGGAGAAGCCCGCCGAGACCGGCCTCGACGTGTCCTGCGAGAACGGGTCGACGATCGCGACCCCCGTGAGCCCCAACATCGTGAAGGTCCACGAGGTGGTCTGCGGCAACTTCCCGGACATCACGACCTACGGCACGCTGCGCAGCGACGGCGAGCACGGCCAGGGCCTGGCCATCGACATCATGGTCTCGGGCGACCGGGGCTACGAGGTCGCGGACTTCCTGCAGGCCAACTACGCCGAGCTCGGCATCAACTACCTGATCTACTCCCAGCGGATCTGGTCGGTCGACCGCAGCAGCGAGGGCTGGCGGGCGATGGAGGACCGTGGCTCGACCACGGCCAACCACTACGACCACGTCCACGTCACGACCTACTGACACCTCCCGGGGCCCCCGCGGCCTCGGTCGCGGGTCGCGGGTCCCACCCGCGGAGCGGGCGTCGGCGGGCACCCGTAGTGTCCGCCCGGTGCACGTCGAGGACCTCTACGACGACGCGGACCGCGCCCGCGTCGTGCCCGAGCCGCCGAAGCGGGTCGACGCCCCCGAGCGCACCGCCTTCGAGCGCGACCGTGCCCGCCTGGTGCACGCGGCCTCCTCGCGCCGTCTCGCGGCCAAGACCCAGGTGGTCGGTCCCGGCACCGACGACTTCGTCCGCAACCGCCTCACGCACTCCCTCGAGGTCGCCCAGGTCGCCCGCGACCTGGCGCGGGCCCTCGGCTGCCACCCCGACGTCGCCGAGTCCGCGGCCCTCGCCCACGACCTCGGGCACCCCCCGTTCGGCCACAACGGCGAGCGCCTCCTCGACGAGCTCGGTGGCGACGCCGGCGGCTTCGAGGGCAACGCGCAGACGCTGCGGCTGCTGACCCGCCTCGAGGCCAAGACCGTCGACGCCGCCGGGCGCTCGGTCGGGCTGAACCTGACGCGCGCCGTGCTCGACGCCTGCACCAAGTACCCCTGGGACCGCGGCGGGGCCCTCGAGGCCGGCGGCGCCCCGGTCGGGGTCCACGGCGACGGCTCGCCGCGGGTGGGGCTCAAGTTCGGCGTCTACGACGACGACCGCGAGGTCTTCGACTGGATGCGCCGGGGCGTGGCCGACACGGGCGCGGGGGCCCGACGGCTCAGCGTCGAGGCGCAGGTGATGGACCTCGCCGACGACGTGGCCTACTCCGTGCACGACGTCGAGGACGGCGTGGTGGCCGGGCGGGTGGACCTGGCGGTGGTGCTGGCCGACCCGTCGCCGGTGTTCGAGACGGTCCGCGCCTGGTACCTGCCGGAGGTCGAGGAGGACGCGCTGGCCGGCGCGCTGGCCGACCTGGGGCGGGTCGGCGGCTGGCCGCGCGCGCCGTACGACGGGTCGCGGGCCTCCCTGGCGTCGTTGAAGAACCTGACCAGCGACCTCATCGGACGCTTCTGCGGGGCGGTGCAGGGCGCGACGCGGGCGGCGGCGGACGGCGACGTGCTCGTGCGCCACGGCGGCGACCTCGTGGTGCCCGCCGCCACCCGCACCGAGATCGCCGTGCTCAAGGGCATCGCCGCCCACTACGTGATGCGGGCCGACGACCGAGTGGCCCTGATGGCCCGTCAGCGCGAGCTGCTCGCCGAGCTCGTGGAGGTGCTCGTCGCCGGCGCGCCCGGGTCGCTCGACCGTCCGTTCGCCGACGACTGGCGCGAGGCCGGGGACGACGGTGCCCGCCTGCGGGTCGTGCTGGACCAGGTCGCCTCCCTCACCGACGCCAGCGCCGTCAGCCGCCACCGCCGCCTCGTAGGGTGCTCCGCGTGAGCGACGCGAGCGAGAAGGCCCCCCTGGTCTGGCTGCCCTACCCGGTCGAGACGCTGGGGGAGGTGCCCGCCGGCCTGCGCTACGAGGAGGTCGACCCCGAGACGGTCGACGACCTGCCGGCCTCGAAGGACGAGGTGCGCTTCCTGGTGCCGACCTACATCGGCGGGGGCCGTCGCGCCGGCCTCCTGCTGGAGCACCTGCCCGCCCTGGAGGTGGTGCAGACGCAGACCGCCGGCGTCGACGACATCCGCGGCTTCGTGCCCGAGGGTGTGACCCTGTGCAACGGCCGCGGCATCCACGACGCCTCGACCGCCGAGCTCGCCGTCACGCTCACGCTGTCGTCGCTGCGGGGCATCCCGGTCTTCGTGCGCGACCAGGACCGCGGCCACTGGGAGCAGCGGTGGCGGCCCGCGCTGGCCGATCGTCGGGTCCTGATCCTCGGCTACGGCGCCATCGGCGAGGCCATCGAGGCCCGCCTGACGCCGTTCGAGGTGGAGGTGGTGCGGGTGGCCCGGAGCGCCCGCGAGGGCGTCCACGCCTTCTCGGAGCTGCCGGGGCTCCTGGGCGACGTCGACGTGGTGATCGTCGTGGTGCCGCTGACCGGGCAGACCCGGGGGCTGGTCGACGCGGGCTTCCTGGCGCGCATGAAGGACGACGCGCTGCTGGTCAACGTGGCCCGGGGGCCCGTCGTCGACACCGACGCGCTCCTCGCCGAGCTGCGCGCGGAGCGGCTCCACGCCGCCCTCGACGTGACCGACCCCGAGCCGCTGCCCACCGACCACCCGCTGTGGTCCGCGCCGAACGTGCTGGTCACCCCCCACGTGGGCGGCACCTCCAGCGCCATGGAGCCACGGGCGCACGCCGTCGTCCGGGCGCAGCTGGAGCGGTACGCCGCGGGGGAGCCGCTGCACAACGTCATGTCCGGCGAGTACTGAGCCGGGCTGGGGACGGTCGGCCCGGCGCCGCCCCGGACGCCCGTAGAGTGACGACGTGGTGGGGCGGATCAGGGACGAGGACATCGCGGAGGTCCGCGAGAAGGCCCGCATCGACGAGGTCGTCTCCTCCTACGTCACGCTCCGCAACGCCGGGGGCGGCTCGCAGAAGGGGCTGTGCCCCTTCCACGACGAGAAGTCGCCGTCGTTCCACGTCAACCCCTCGCGCGGCTTCTACCACTGCTTCGGCTGCCAGGCCGGCGGTGACGCGATCGCGTTCCTCCAGCAGATCGACGGGCTCGGGTTCGTCGAGGCGGTGGAGCGGCTCGCCGAGACGTTCGGCGTGCAGCTGCGCCGCGAGGAGGACGACGGGCGGCCCCAGGCTCCCCGCGGTCCGCAGCGTGGTCGGCTCGTCGAGGCCAACAAGGTGGCCGAGGCCTTCTACCGCGAGCAGCTGACGACCCCGGACGCGGTGGAGGGCCGACGGTTCCTCGACGGCCGCGGCTTCGACCAGTCGGCGGCCGACCGCTTCGGCGTCGGGTTCGCGCCCCGCGACGGCGAGGCGCTGCTGCGCCACCTGCGCGGGCGGGGCTTCACCGAGGAGGAGGTCGTCGCGGCCGGGCTGGTCGCGGTCGGTCGTTCGGCGTACGACCGCTTCCGCGGTCGCCTGCTGTGGCCGATCCGCGACGCCGGCGGCGACGTCATCGGGTTCGGTGCGCGACGGCTCTTCGACGACGACCGGATCGACGCGAAGTACCTCAACACCCCCGAGACCAGCCTCTACAAGAAGAGCCGCGTCCTCTACGGGCTGGACCTGGCCCGCAAGGACATCGGCCTGAGCTCGCAGGCGGTGATCGTCGAGGGCTACACCGACGTCATGGCCTGCCACGTGGCGGGCGTGCCGACCGCGGTCGCGACCTGCGGCACGGCGTTCGGCGACGACCACGCCAAGGTGCTGCGCCGCTTCATGCACGACCACGAGGAGTTCCGCGGCGAGGTGGTGTTCACCTTCGACGGCGACTCGGCGGGCCAGAAGGCGGCGATGCGGGCCTTCGCGGGCGACCAGAACTTCGTCTCGCAGACCTACGTCGCGGTGCAGCCCGACGGGCTCGACCCCTGTGACCTGCGGCTGAAGGAGGGCGACGGCGCCGTGCGCGAGCTCGTGGCCTCCCGCACCCCGCTGTACCGGTTCGTGCTGTCCAACATCGTCGCGCGCTACGACCTGGACCGCGCCGACAGCCGCGTCGACGCGCTGCGCGAGGCCGCCGGGCTGGTCACCAGCGTCCGCGACCGCTCCAAGGTCGACGCCTTCATCCGCGAGCTGGCGCAGATGGTCGGCGTCGACCCGGAGGAGGCCCGCCAGGAGGTACGCCGGGCGGCCGCCCGCGGCCCGAAGGAGCCGTCGGGGTCCACCCGTCGGGACGCGCCCGCCGCGCCCGCCGAGCCGACCGCCGGGGCGCCCGAGCGTCGCCCCGCCCTGCCCGACCTCCGCGACCCGCGCTTCACGATGGAGCGGGAGACGCTGAAGCTGGTGGTGCAGGTCCCCGGGGTGCTCGGCCGGCTCGTGGACGACCTCGACGGCGAGGACTTCACCCACCCCACCTACCGCGGGGTGTGGGACGCGGTCGTGGCCTCCGGGGGCCCCCGCGCGGGCAGCGGCGACGCCTCGTGGGCCTCCCGCGTCGCCGAGGCGGCCACCGACCCCGCCGCGCGGGCCGCCGTCAGCGCCCTGGGGGTCGAGCCGGTGCCGAGCGCGACGGCCCCGGACGCGGCGTACGCCAACGCGCACGTGGTGCGCCTGCAGGAGCTGACGGTGCTGCGCCGGATCGCTCAGCTCAAGTCGCGCCTGCAGCGCACCAACCCCGTCGAGCAGCAGACGGAGTACAACCGGATGTTCGGCGAGCTCGTCGCGCTCGAGCAGCAGCGCCGGACCCTGCGCGACCGGCTGGTGAACGAGTCGTGAGGTGGACCCGGGGTCGCGAGGAGCGGCCCGTGGTCGCCACGGCGGCGGGGGAGCGGCTGCTCGCCTGGGGCCGGACCCCCGACGGCGAGGTCGTCGCGGGCACGCGCGACGCGCTGCACCTGCCCGGGGACGTCCGGATCGGCTGGGAGCGGGTCGAGACCGCCGACTGGGACGAGGAGTCCGACACGCTCCACGTCGTCGAGGTCGGCGGGCTCGAGGGACCGGGCCGCGAGCACCGGGTGGTGCTGGGACCCGCGACGGTGCTCCTCGCGCTGGTCCGCGAGCGGGTGACCGCGACCGTCGTGCTGCAGCGCCACGTCGCCGTGCGCGGCCGCGCGGGCGTGTTCGTGATCGCCCGTCGTGCCCCCTCCGGGGACCGCGAGGTGCAGTGGGTCCACCGCTTCGACGCGGGTGTCGACCCGGCCGACCCCGAGGTGCGACGGCTGGCGACGGAGGCCCTGGCCTCCGCCCGTGCCGAGCTCGGTCTCGGTGCGGGCCGATCCGATTGGTGAGGCGCTCGGGACGGTTGCTATCGTGATCGCCGCCGCGGGGTGATCCGCGGAGCGGTCCCCTGTAGCTCAATTGGCAGAGCATTCGGCTGTTAACCGGAGGGTTGCTGGTTCGAGTCCAGCCGGGGGAGCAGAGGCACACCGGTCGACGACGTCGGCCCCGCAGGGCCCCGACCGACCGGTCGGGGCCCTGCGTGCTGCGGGGGGTGTGCGGGGCCGGTCATAGGGTGCAGGCGTGGTCGTCGAGCGCACCGCCTGGGAACGGCGGACCGAGTGGCCCCTGGTGGCCGCCGCCTTCGCCTTCCTCGCGGCCTACGCCTGGCCGATCCTCGACCCGGACCTCGGGGGGAGCGCCCGCGCCGCCGCGAGCGCCGTGACGTGGTCCGTCTGGATCGTCTTCGGGGTCGACTACCTCGTGCGGCTCGCCCAGGCGGGCGACCGCCGTCGGTGGTTCGCCCGGCACCTGCCGGACCTCGCGATGCTCGTGCTGCCGCTCCTGCGGCCCCTGCAGCTGCTGCGGCTGGTCACCCTGGTCCAGGTGCTGAACCGCTCGGCGGCCGGTCGGTTCCGGGGCCGGGTGGCGCTCTACGTCGCCTGCGGGGCCGCGCTGCTGGCGCTCGTGGCCGCCCTGGCGGTGCTCGACGCCGAGCGCGGCGCTCCCGGGGCCCTGATCACGACGTACGGCGACGCCGTGTGGTGGGCCTGCACGACGATGTCGACCGTCGGCTACGGCGACCTCTACCCGGTGACCACGGCCGGACGGGTGGTGGGCGTGCTGCTGATGGTCGGCGGCATCGCGCTGCTCGGCACGGTCACGGCGACGTTGGCGTCGTGGCTGGTCGAGCGGGTGCGTGACGAGACCGACGAGACCGACGAGGAGCTCGGCCGGCTCCGTGACGAGGTCGCCCGGCTGACCGCTGCTCTCGAGCGTCCCGGCGAGGTGGCCGGCGCGGACGGTGAACCGTCGATCGTGCCAGGTCAGGGCCCCGGCCGCTGAGAATCCGGGAAACCCAGCGGGAGCGCCACGGGCACCTCAAGATTTCCTCAAGCCCGACCTCGCGGGCCCTTGAGCCGGAGAAGTCGCCCCATGTCCGTTCCCCCCAGCACCCGCACCGTCCTCGGTCCGCGTCGTCGTCTGCGACGGCTGGCCACCGCCCTCACCCTGACCGCCGTCGCGATCTCCGGCACGGCCGTCGTGGCCACGACGAGCACGGCGTCCACCGCGGCTGCGGGGAGCGCCGGCTCCGGGGCCGGGTGGGACCTCGTCGACACCGAGGACTTCTCGCGTCTCGACCGTGACCGCTGGCACGTCTACGACGGCCGCACGATGGCCGGCAACGACACCGCCCGGCCCTGGCGGGTGCGCGTGCACGGTGGGGCGCTCCGCCTGACGAGCGGCCGCGACGGGGCCGCCCGCTGGTCCACCGGCACCGTCGGCGGCTGGTCCTGGGCCGCCGCCAACCGGAGCTCCGGACGGATCGACATGCGCGTCATGACGGGGCGCGGCTCCGGGGTCGCCTCGAACCTGATGATGTGGCCCGACGCGCAGGTCGGCCCGCCGGCCCTCGAGCTGTACGCCAGCCCGCCCACCTGGGCCGCGCGCAAGCGGGCGCAGCAGGCGACGCACTTCGTGGACGCCGAGGGCGTCAACCGCACCCGTGCCACCACCCGCCGCGCGAACTTCACCACCTGGCGCACCGTCAGCGTCCGCTGGTCGGCCGAGTCGGTCACCTACCTCGTCGACGGTGTCGTGACCCGCGTCGACACCGCCCCGGAGCTCCTGCCGAAGGGCCGCCTGTGGCCGCTGCTGCGCAGCAGCGTGCACCGCGACGCCCGCGGCCGGCTGCCGCGGGGGGCCGCCGGTCCGACCACGAGCGTCGACTGGATCAGGGTCTACGAGTGGAACCCGGGTGAGGACACCCCGATCGAGCCGGAGGGCCCCACGACGCCTCCCACGACGCCTCCCACGACGCCTCCCACGACGCCTCCCACGACGCCTCCGACCGCGGAGCCGACGCCGGAGACCCCGACCACGCCCCCGACCACGCCCCCGACCACGGAGCCGACTCCGGAGACCCCGACGACGCCTCCGACGACGCCCCCGACGACGCCCCCGACGACCCCGCCCACGCCGGAGCCCGACCCGGAGCCCGGGTGGCAGAGCGTCGGTCGCGACGACTTCGACGGCACCAGGCTCGACACCAGCAGGTGGACGACGTTCTCCGGCACCCCCGGGTGCTGCCGCGACACCGTGTGGGCGGGCGACCAGGTCGAGGTCAGCAACGGTGAGCTCGTGCTCCACAACCGCCTCACGCCGAACGGCTGGCGCAGCGGCGGGGTCGGCGGCTGGAAGTGGAAGGCGACCGTGCAGCAGTACGGGCGCATCGACGCCCGCATGCGGTTCGACAAGGGCCGGGGCTTCAGCGCCGCGGCCCTCACCTGGCCGGCCGACAACACGTGGCCGCCGGAGCTCGACTTCTACGAGATCTACGAGACCCGCGGCGAGCGCGACATGATGGCGCAGAGCACGCACTACAAGAAGCCGAGCTCGTCCACGGGCCGCGGCGTCGACCAGAAGTTCAACTCCGGCTACGACTTCAGCAAGTGGCACACGATCAGCGTCCGCTGGTCGGCCGACGAGCTGACCTACTGGATCGACGGCAAGAAGACGCACACGGTGACCGACCGCGCGATGATCCCGCACACCGCGATGTGGATCGGCTTCCAGACCCACACCCACCAGATCGCCGGCGCGTGGCCGACGATGCCGTCCGGTCAGGACACCGTCGCCTTCCGCGTCGACTGGGTCGAGGTCTTCACCAAGAAGTGAGCTCGGGGGGTGGAGAAGGGCCCTCGGTCTGCGTCGTCCGCGGGGGGGACGACGCGGACCGGGGGCACGCTCCGTCTCCCCGCCGTCCGGCGCTGGAGGCACGACGGCTCCGGTGGTCGAGGCTCGACGAGCGCCGGTGTGCCGTGCTGAGCCTGTCGGCGTGAGGAGTCCCGCGACACCGGGACCCGGAGGCGGGCGGGGTCACTCGCCCCAGCCGGTGGGCCAGACCTCGAAGGCCGCGCCGTACGTCGTGCCCAGCCTGGCACCGGTCGGACGGGAGGTGCCCTCGAGGAACTCGTGGGCGTCGAAGTCCGCCCACCCGAGCCCCTCGATGTAGGCACGGTGCGCCTCGAGCGAGGCGACGCCGCGCGCGAAGGTCGCCGTCGTGTCCACCGCGTGGGTGGCCGCCGGGGACCCGAACAGCCAGACCTCGCGCACCCCGTCCCACCGCTCGAGGCCGTCGACCAGCTGCTCGCGGAAGACCCAGCGGTTGCCGGCGTCGGGCACCGCGTCCAACACTGCGCGGCCCACGGCGACGTGGTCGGCCTGGTTGCGGCTCCGGCCACCCCAGGTCTCGCGGTGGTTGCCGGTGATGACGACGTCGGGTCGGTGTCGGCGGATCACCTCGGCCAGGCGGCGGCGCAGGTCCACGCCGTACTCCACCACCCCGTCCGGCAGGCCGAGGAACTCGACGACGTCGACCCCCACCAGCCGGGCGGACTCGACCTGCTCGGCCTCCCGCACGCGGCGGCACTCCTCGGGCTCGAGCCCGTCGATCCCGGCCTCGCCGGAGGTCACCATGCCGTAGACCACCCGCTTGCCCTGCTCGGTCCATCGGGCCACCGCGGCGGCGGCGCCGAACTCCATGTCGTCGGGGTGGGCGACCAGGCACAGCGCGGAGTCCCAGTCCTCGCGGAGCGGCTCCAGGGGGGTCGGACGGTCGGAGGCGTCGGTGCTCATGGGTCGAGGGTGCCGAGGATCCGTCCGTGGTGCCAGGGGCCCGACCGCTGTCCGTCAGAACCTCAGCACGAGACGACCCCGCACACCGCCGGCCTCCAGCCGGCGGTGCGCCTCGGGGGCCTGCTCCGCCGGGAGCTCGTCGGCCACCCGCAGCGTGACCACGCGGTCCTCGGCCTGGCGGCGCAGCCGGTCGAGGGCGCTGCGCTCGCGGGCGTAGTCGACGATCCAGACCGGGTGGAAGCGCAGGCCGCGGGTGCGGGCGTCCGCGTCCCCGGTCCCGTCCCAGCCGCGGATCGTCGCGACCTGGCCGCCGTCGCGGACCGCGGGGGTCGCGGCCTCGCCGAGCAGCGCGCCGTCGGCCAGCGCGTCGACACCGTCCGGCACCACCTCACGCACCCGGGCGGCGAAGCCGTCGCCCCGCGGCAGGACCGTCTCCGCGCCGAGGCCGCGCACCAGCTCGACGTCCGCGTCGGAGGCGTCCGCGACCACCCGCAGCCCGTCGGCGCGCGCGAGCTGCACGACGTACCCGCCGAACGCTCCGGCCGCGCCGGTCACGGCGATCGTGTCGCCGGGCTCGAGCGCCAGCCGGTCCAGCGCGAGCCGCGCCGTCAGACCGTTCATGGGCAGCGTGCTCGCCTCCGCGTACGACGCGCCGGCGGGCGCGGCGGCGACGGAGTCGGCCGGCAGGACCACCTTCTCGGCGTAGGCGCCGTGCGAGCCCTTGGGCACGACGACGGCCATCACGTCCTGACCGACCTCGACGTGCTCGACGCCCTCGCCGACCTCGTCGACGACCCCGGCGGCGTCCATCCCCGGCACGTACGGCGGTGGGTCGACCCGCTGCTGCTCCGCCCGGTCCCCGTTGCGCACGAAGGTGTCGGTCGGGCTCACCGCCGCGGCCCGCACGGCGACCCGCACCTCGCCGGGCCCCGCGTGGGGCTCCTCCACCTCGACGACCTCGAGGGCCTCGGGCCCTCCGTACCGGTTCACTCCGATGACTCGCATGAAGCGTCAACCATCCGGACCGCGACTCGTGTTCCGTCGCGGCCGGATAGGGTCGGCGCGCCCGGCTGCGGCCGGTCGGGGGCGTTAGCTCAGTCGGTCAGAGCAAGCGACTCATAATCGCTCGGTCGTCGGTTCAAGCCCGACACGCCCCACCCGCTCCCAGCCCGACGTAGGTTCTCCCGCGTGCACCCGACCACCCGCCGACGCGTCTACCTGACGCTGATGCTCACCTGCGTGGCGCTGATCCTGCTCGCCTGGAACGTGGTCCGGCTCTGGTCCGTGCCCGTCGCCGTCGGGATGAGCGTCGTCGCCGCGGTCCTGCCGCCGGTCGCGGCCTTCGTCGCCAACGCGGGCGTGACCCGGGAGCGCGGCGGCCCCGGGCTCGAGCGGCGCAGCTGGGACCGCCGGCCCCCGCCCGACCCGGACCGCTGAGTCCCCGCCCGTGACCCCGGCTGGTACGACTGGGACATGAGCCACCGACTGAGCCGTGTCATGTCCGTCCTGACCGCCGGGTACGCCGGGTACGCCCTCGCCCGACCCCGCCACCTCGGCGCCGCCCTCGACGCAGGGCCGCTCGAGCAGTCCGGCTGGGACAACGTGGCCCGTGTCTTCGGGGTGCGCGACCTGGTCGTCAGCACGGTCGCCCTCACGGGCCGCGAGCCCGAGACCGTCGAGGCCGCCATGAGGGTCCGGATCGGGCTCGACGTGGCCGACGGCCTGCTCCTCGCCTGGCAGGCCGACGACCCGTCGGTGCGGTCGAAGGTGCTCGGCGTGACCCTCGGCTGGGCCTCGCTGAACCTCCTGGCGCTCCGCGTCGACCGCCGCCGCGCCGGCCGCTGAGCGGCCGCCGCGACGGCGGCGGTCAGGACGCCCCGACGATCACGACCCGGTGGTCGTGGCGTCGCTGCCGAGCGTGACGTCGGTCGTCGCCTGCTCGTCGTCGCGCAGGTAGGTGAGCGTCACCGTCGTCTCGGGCCGCTCGCCGCGGACGGTGGCCACGAGGCTCTCGGCCCCGGTGATCGCCGTGTCGTCCAGCGCGGTGACCACGTCCCCCTGCTGCAGGCCGGCCTCCTCGGCGGGCGAGCCGGGCTCGACCGACTGCACCTGGGCGCCGCTGACGAGGCCGTCGCTGCTGGTGGCGTCCCCGACCCCCACGCCGATCTGGGCGTGCGTGGGGGTCTCCCCGGCCCGGAGCTGCTCGACGATCGGCCACACCTTGCTCATCGGGATCGCGAACCCCAGCCCGATCGACCCGCCCTCACCGGAGCTGCCGCCGGACCGGATCGAGGAGTTGATGCCCACGACCTCGCCCGCGAGGTTGACCAGCGGGCCGCCCGAGTTGCCCGGGTTGATGGCGGCGTCGGTCTGGATCGCGGGGTAGGTCGTCTCGTCGACCCCCTCGCCGCCGCCGACCGACACCGGACGGTCGAGCGCGGAGACGATCCCGTCGGTGACTGTGGCCTCGAGACCGAACGGGGAGCCGATCGCGACCACGTCCTGGCCCACGTCGACCACGTCGTCGGTCGCGATCGTCGCCGGCGTGAGGTCGGACACGCCCTCGGCGCGGATCACCGCGAGGTCCGTGACCGGGTCGGTGCCGACGACCTCCGCCGGGGCCGCCGTGCCGTCGTCGAAGGCCACGGTGAGGCGGGCGCCCTCGCCGACGCCGCTCACGACGTGGTCGTTGGTGAGGATCTCGCCGTCGGAGCTCAGGATCACCCCGGACCCGCTCGCGGCGCCCTGGGCGGTGGTGACGTCGATCTTCACCACCGACGGCAGCACCTCCGCGGCCACGGCCTCGGTGGTCCCCTCGGTCGCGTCCTCGTCGGTCCCCGACGTCACGGTCGCCCGCGTCGGCGAGGAGGTGACGGTGTCGGTGCCCGACCACGCGCCCGTGCTGGCACCGACCACGGCGGCCCCGCCGGCGCCGGCCAGGCCACCGGCGACGAGCGCCGCGGCCACGAGCCCGGCGACCAGCGGCCGACGGCGTGACGGCCGCGGTGCCGCCGCGGAGGGACCCCACGGCGGGGTCTGGCCGTACGGCGGGCGCGGACCGCCCGGGCCCCAGCCGGGCGGCGTACCTCCGGCGGACGGCCCGGCGGACGGCCCGGCGGACGGCCCGGCGGACGGCCCGGCGGACGGCCCGGCGGACGGAGCCGCGAAGGGCGCCGCACCCGAGCCGGGCGGGGTCGGGGCGGGGCTGCCGGGGTGCCGGTAGGGGTCGACCGGCCGGTCGGCCGGGGTGCGCTCGTCGGTCATGGCTCCACCGTCGCGCGGCGATCTGAGAGGACGGTGAGACCGACCTGGGAGCGCGGCAAGAATCGCGGCCGGGGTCCGTGCCCGACCGGCGTCGACCTCAGGAGCCGTGCGAGGCCCGGTAGGCGAGCACGGCGTCCCGGCCCACCTCGAGGGCCGCCGCGAGATCGCGGACGACCTCGACGGCGCCGCCGAGGTCGCCTCGCTCGCCGGCGAGCTCGAGCTCCAGGGCGATCTCCGCGACCCGCGGCACCCCGAGGTTGAGGGCACTGCCGCGCAGCCGGTGCGCGACGGCGCTGAGGGCGGCCGGGTCGCCCGCCTCGACGGCCGCGGCGACCGCCTCGTGCAGCGCGGGGGTGCGGGCCACGAAGTTGCCCACCACCCGGTCGACGTAGGTGGTGTTGCCCGGGTCGAGGTCGCGCAGCATGTCGAGCCGCTCGAGGTCGAGGTGCACGGCGAGCTCCGCCGGCACCGGTGGACCGGCTGCCCCCCCGTCGGCGCTCGGCCCGGACGACGCCGCGACACCGCCCCCGCCCTCGTCCGCGGTCACGTCCGCGTTCCCGTGGACCAGCCGGGCCGGGTCGCCGTCCGCCCGGGTCCGGGTGGTCCGGTCGGTCGCCGAGGGGGACAGCCGGTCGGCGAGGACCGTGGCGAGGCGGGCGGGGGAGACCGGCTTGGTGAGGTAGTCGTCCATGCCGGCCGCGAGGCACCGCTCGCGCTCGCCGGTGACGGCGGCGGCGGTCATCGCCACGATCGGCAGCCGCGGGACCCCCCGGGCCTGCTCGCGCTCACGGATCGCGCGGGAGGTCGCGTAGCCGTCCAGCCGGGGCATCTGCACGTCCATGAGCACCAGGTCGAAGTCGGCGTCGGCCGCGTCGAGCCGGGCCAGGGCGTCCACGCCGTCGCCCACGGACTCCGACGCGTAGCCCAGCGCCGAGAGCAGCCCCTCCGCGACCATCTGGTTGATGGGCGTGTCCTCCACGACCAGCACCCGGCCGCGGTCCGCGCCGGCGGGGGCGCCGTCCGCCCCACCGGGATCGCTGGTCGTCGCGGCCGGCGGCCGGTGCGGGCCCCCGACGGGTTCCGGCGCCGCCTGCTCCCCGCGCGCCGCCGCGGCCACGACCTCGCGCAGGCGGGCGGCGGGGACGGGCCGCTCGAGGCACTGCACGCCGGGCTCGGGGGCGGTGCGACGCCCGGGCCCGTCGAGCACGACGAGGGGGGCGACGGCGCGGAGCGCGGCGAGGGCCGACTCCTCGGCGACGCGGTCGGCGGGCTCGGCGTCGCCGCGTCCCAGCAGGGCGACGTCGGGTGCCCCGTGGGCGCGGAGCTGCGCCGCGACGCCGTCGGGAGCGATCCCGACGACCTCGAGGCCCCAGTGCGCGAGGGTCTCGACGTCGGCCTGTCGGCGACCCGGGCACGACTCGACCACGAGGGCGGACCGCCCGGCGAGCCCCGGGGCGGGCTCCGGGTCGGGGCCCTCGGCCGCGGCGAGCGGCACGCGGAAGCGGAAGGTGCTCCCGACCCCGGGCTCGCTGGCGACCCTGACCACCCCGCCGAGCGCGTTGACGATCTCGCGGACGATGGCGAGGCCCAGCCCGGTGCCGCCGTACTCGCGGGTCGTCGACGCGTCCGCCTGGATGAAAGGCTCGAAGATGCCCTGGAGCCGCTCGGGGGCGATCCCGACCCCGGTGTCGGTCACCGCGACGTCCAGCACGTACGCCGCCTCCGTGGACCCTGCCTCGTCCGCCGGCCGTGCGTCGTCCGACGGACGGTCGAGCGAGCCGGGGGCGCCGAGCCCCGCGTGGACGAGGACCTCGCCGCCGGGCTCGGTGAACTTCACCGCGTTCGAGACCAGGTTGGCGAGCACCTGCGTGAGCCGGGCGCGGTCGCCCCGGGCCCGGGAGGGCACCTCCCGGGCGCAGTGCACGACGAGCCGGACGCCGCGGGCGCCGGCGGCCTGCGCGGTCATCGCGGCCACGTCGTCGAGCACCTGGCGGGGGTCGAGGTCGAGCGCCTCGATCTCGAGCAGGCCCGCCTCGATCTTGGAGAAGTCGAGGATGTCGTCGACGATCGCCAGCAGCGCGCGGCCCGAGGCCGCGACGCCCGTGGTCAGGCGGTGCTGGTGGGCGTCGAGGTCGGTGGCCCGCAGCAGGTCGTTGAGCCCGATCACCCCGTTGAGCGGGGTCCGGATCTCGTGGCTCATCGTCGCGAGGAACTCCGACTTCTGCCGTGAGGCCTCCATCGCGGTGTCCCGCGCGGCCGCCAGCTCGCGGGCCCCCGCCTCGCGCTGGGCCACCGTCGACAGCTGCAGGACGACCTGCTCGAGCATGCTCGTGATGATCGCGTGGCGGTACAGGGGCGGCTCGGAGGAGATCGCGATCACGGCGACCGGCTCGTCGCCGAGCATGACGGGCGAGGCCAGGGTGAGCTGCTCCTCGTCGTCCCAGGTGCTCACCCCCGCGTCGTAGGCCCGCCGGGCGGTGCGCAGCTCGCGCGCCGTCAGCGCGGGGTCGGGCTCGCCGAGCTCCGGGCGGCCGATCGCCGGGCCCGGCTCGAGGTCCCCGCTGCCGTCCTCGGCCGGCCAGAACGCCCGGGCGTGGGTCCAGTCGTCGTGCTCGACGACCAGCTCGCCGGTCGCGAGCAGGGCGTCGACCAGGGTCGGCGACTGGTTCGCCGCGACCGCGACCCGCTGCATGAGGGCGTTCTGGTGGGCGAGGTCGCGGAGCGCGTCCTCCTCGAGGTGGGTCTGGGTGACGTCCTGCAGGGTCCCGGCGAGGCCGCGCACCACCCCCTCCCCGTCGCGGTCGGGGACCGCGCGCACCCGGAGCCACACGGGCCCGTCGGCGCCGGTGGTCGCGACCTCGAAGTCCGAGGACTCGGCCTCCCCCTCCAGCAGGGGGGCGTTGAGCGTCCGCAGGCGCTCCCGCTCGGGCTCGTCGAAGAGCTCGAGCGCCTGCTCCAGGCGCATCGGGAAGACGGCCGGGTCGTGGTCGAAGAGGTGGCGCAGCGCGGGGGAGACGGTCAGGGAGTCGGCCACGGCGTCCCAGGCCCAGCTGCCGAGCCGGGCGATGCGCTGGGCCGCGAGGAGCTCCCCGCGGCTGCGGGCGAGGTCGTCGAGGGCGCGGCGGCGCTCGTCGTGCTCGGAGAGGCTCAGCAGCAGCCCGCCCGGTGCGCCGTCGTCGTCGGCGAGCTGCGCCTCGGTGACGAGGAACCAGGCCGCGGAGCCGTCGGCGCGGACGAACCGGCACTCGACCGGCACCCGGGAGACCCCCTCCTCGGCGAGCCGGGCCCGCCGCAGGTGCCACTGCGTGCGGCCCGCGTCGTCGAGGAAGTCGGCGTGGTCACGACCGACGAGCTCGTCGCGGGGCACGCCGAGCAGCTGCGCCAGCCGGGGGTTGGCGAAGACGGTGCGACCGTCGTCGTCCAGCACCCACAGGCCCTCGGCCGACTGCTCCACGAGCGTCCGGTAGAGCTCGGACGAACCCACGTCTCCTCCTGTACGACGCCCCCCGACGCTGCGAGGACGACAATAGGGCCCGCCCCGTGCGCGCCGTGCGGGAACCGTGCTCAGGACTCGCCGGAGATGAGGTACTGCCCACCCTCGTAGGCCAGCTGCAGCGTCACCTGGTCGGTGTCCTCGCGACCGTCGGCCAGGACGTAGTCCACGGTGTAGGAGACGGTGAGGGCGTCGGGGTCGGCCGAGACGTCGCGCGGCGTCGCCGACGTGTAGTTGGACCAGAAGCCGCTGTACTGCCCGAACCCGCCACTGGCCTGCTGGAAGGCCGGGGTGAGCTGCTGCCAGCTCGACGACGGGTCCGCCACGACGGTGCCGAGGTAGTTGTCGACGAAGGTCGCCATCTCCTCCGCGTCCGGCTCCTGGGACGGCGAGGGCGACGGCGTGGGCGACGTCGGCCCCGGGTCGGAGGGGGAGGGCGCCGCGCTCGTCGGGGTCTCCGAGGGCGCGGTCGCGTCCTGGTCGCCGTCGTCCCCGCCGAGCACCACGAACCCCAGGCCGAGGAGCACCACGAGCAGGATCGCGACCCCCACCAGCAGCGCGGGGAGGGTCCGCGAGCGGTCGTCGGGCCGGTTGCGTCCGCCGCCCGGCGGCGGCGAGGCCGGCGGCCGTTCCTCCTGGCGACGGGCCGCCGACTCCAGGAACGTCGGGGGGACGGCGGCGAGGGTCTGCGTGGGCGGGGCGGTCCGGTCGGTGGTGGCCGCGGGCCGGTCGCGGACGGGGGCGGCGGAACCTCGCAGGAAGTCGCGCACCTCGGTCATCGACCACCGCTGCGAGGGGTCGAGGGCCATCGTGTGCTCGAGCAGGGGCGCGAGGCGGTCGCCCGGCCCGAGACGCGGCGGCTCGGAGTTGACGATGCGGTAGAGCGTGCCGAGCACGTTGTCGTCCACGGCGTACGGCGTGCGCCCGGTGAGGGTGTGGAACAGCGTCGCGCCGAGCGACCACACGTCGCTGGCGGCGGTCGCGGACTGGCCCGACGCGACCTCGGGAGCCAGGTAGGCCGGCGAGCCGGTGACCATGCCGGTCCGGGTCAGCGAGGCGTCCTCGAGGCCCCGCGCGATGCCGAAGTCGGTGATCTTCAGGGTGTCGTCGGGGGTGACGAGCATGTTCGACGGCTTCACGTCGCGGTGGACGATCCCGGCGTGGTGGGCCGCGGCGAGCGCGTCGGCGGCCTGCGCGAGGAGGTGGGCGGCGCGGTCGGGCGCGACGGCGCCCTGCGTGTCGAGGATGGTCGACAGGGCGGTCCCGTCGACGTACTCCATCACCAGCCACTGCCGCTCGTCGTCCTCGACGAGGTCGTAGACCGAGACGATGTGCGGGTGGTTGATCATCGCCGCGAGGCGCGCCTCGCGCTCGGCGCGCACGAGGTCGGAGGAGTCGTCGACGCCGCCGGTGGGCGCGAACCCGATCCGCTTGATGGCCACCGGTCGGTGGAGCAGCTCGTCCTCGCCCCGCCAGACGGCTCCCATGCCTCCGCGCCCCACCTCGCGGTCGAGCGTGTAACGGCCGGAGATCACCTGCTCACGTCTCCCTGGTCTCTCGGTGGTCCCTGCCACGGGGCGGTCCGGGCCACCGGCGCCGGGGCGCACCGCACCACGGCGCTGACGCGCCCGGGCCGATCGTAGGTCCACGGCGCAACCGGCAGCCACCTCGTCGGCCGGGGCCCCGGCGCTCAGGCCGGGTGCCCCCGCCGCGGCGCCCGGGCGATCCCGCCGAGCAGCAGGACCGCGACCGGCAGCAGCGGCAGCCACCAGTTCACCACCGTGCCGCCCGCGACGGCGGCGACGATCCCGACGTCGGCGAGCACGCCCAGCGAGGCGCACAGCCCGACGACCGCGAGGACGGGGCGCAGGGGAGCGGGGGCGGGCCGCGGGTCGGCCCCGGGCTGCTCGAAGGTGCCCATCACGGCCACCACGGCCAGCGTGACCGCCGTCAGGACGAGGAGCCACAGCGGGCGGGAGGTCCACCACCCGGGGCTCAGGGTCTCGCGGTGCAGTCCGACGCCGCCGAGCAGCAGCGAGCCGGCGAGCACGAGCCCCATGGCGGTGAAGTGCCACAGGTAGAGGGTCATGATCCGGGCGTTGACGACGATGACCGCGGTCCACGCGGCCCGGTGCGCGACCAGCGCCCGCAGGAGGGGCTCGGCGAGCAGGACGACGCCCGCCTGGAGCAGGCCGAGGGCGAAGAGCGTCACCCGGGTCGGGTAGGCGTTGTTCACGCCGTGCTCGGTCACCCCCACCATCGAGACCGCGTAGGGGCCCCACACCACCAGCGCGACCAGGACGACGGCACCGAGGGCGGCCAGGCCGCCCCGCCGGGCGCGGGAGTCGAGCGCGCCGTCGAGCCACGCGTAGCCGAGCTGGTGGACGCCGGCCCACACGAAGACGTAGTTGAGGAACCCGACCGCCGGCAGGTCCCCGGCGATGCTCACGAGGTCGGTGAGCGCGGCGGCCCCGAGGGCGGCGCCCACCGAGAGCCAGCGCAGGCGCTCCCAGGCCGCGAGGGTCACGGGCACCAGGGCGACCACCACCACGTACGCCGCGAGGAACCACGTCGGCACGAGCGCCGCCGCGGTGGTCGTCCGCAGGAACCCGTCGCCGAGCCCGACCGCGGAGGCCAGCGGCGCGAACGCCGCCCAGAACAGCATCAGCGGCACGACCGGGAGGGTCAGCCGGCGCAGCCGGGCGCGCAGCCACCCGCCGTACGTCTCGCCGCGGGAGCGGGCGGAGCGCCAGGACAGGGCGTTCGCGTAGCCGCCCACGAGGAAGAAGACCGGCATCACCTGCAGCACCCACGTCAGGGGGTGCAGCCAGGCGGCCATCTCCAGCACGTCGTCACGCACGAGCTGGCCGTCCTCGACGCGCATGCCGGCCATCAGCCAGTGGCCGGTGACCACCACGAGGATGGACGCGGCGCGCAGCAGGTCGACGACGCGGTTGCGGTCCGCGGGGGTGGCGTCGGCCATGGCGGCGGCGGTGGCGAGCAGGCCGGTACGGCGGCGGGTCCCGGGACGCGGGAGGGCTGTCGTGGTCATGACCACGAGCCTCGCCGCGGCGCGCGGCCGGCGCCTGAGCACGCGTACCCAGCTCGGACGCGGCGGGTACTCGTCCCGGCGGTGGGGCAGACTCGGGGCGTCAGCCCGACCCCGACCCCGAAGGACCGACGTGACGACCCCCAGCCTCCTCGACGACCTCGAGTGGCGCGGCCTGATCGCGCACTCGACGGACCGCGACGCCCTGCGGGCGGCGCTGGACGGCGGGGGAAGCGTGCGGTTCTACGTGGGCTTCGACCCGACCGCGCCGAGCCTGCACATGGGCCACCTGGTCCAGGTGCTCACCGCGCGCCGGCTCCAGCAGGCCGGCCACACGCCCTACGCGCTGGTCGGGGGAGCGACCGGCATGATCGGCGACCCGCGCGACAGCGGGGAGCGCACCCTCAACCCGGCGGAGACCGTCGCGGAGTGGGTGGGCCGGGTGCGCGCGCAGATCGAGCCGTTCCTGTCCTTCGAGGGCGACAACGCCGCGACGATGGTCAACAACCTCGACTGGACCGAGGGCCTGTCGACGATCGACTTCCTGCGCGACGTCGGCAAGCACTTCCCGGTCAACCGGATGCTCGCGCGCGACACGGTCAAGCGACGGCTCGAGGCCGGTGGCATCAGCTACACGGAGTTCAGCTACGTCCTGCTGCAGTCGTGGGACTTCCTCAGCCTGCACCGCCGTCACGGCGTGACGCTGCAGTTCGGCGGCTCCGACCAGTGGGGCAACCTCACCGGCGGTGCGGAGCTGGTCCGCCGCGCGGACGGCGCGACGGTGCACGCCTTCGCGACGCCCCTGCTGACCAAGGCCGACGGCACGAAGTACGGCAAGACGGAGGGCGGAGCGCTCTGGCTCGACCCGCGGATGCTCTCGCCGTACGCCTTCTACCAGTTCTGGCTCAACGTCGAGGACGAGAAGCTGCCCGAGCTGCTGCGGGTCTTCACCTTCCTGTCCCGCGAGGAGATCGAGGCCCTCGACGCGGAGACCGCCGAGCGCCCCTTCCGGCGCGCGGGGCAGAAGGCGCTCGCCGAGCACGTCACCACCCTGGTGCACGGCGCGGAGGAGACGGCGCGGATCCAGGCGGCCTCGGCCGCCCTGTTCGGAGGCGGCGAGCTCCAGGCCCTCGACCCGGGCACGCTCGGCGCCGCCCTGACGGAGGTCGGTGCGACGTCGGTGCCCGGCGGGCCGATCCCCCCGGTGGTCGACCTGCTCGTCGCCAGCGGGCTCTCGCGCAGCAAGGGCGAGGCGCGGCGCACGGTCGGGGAGGGCGGGGCCTACCTCAACAACACCAGGGTCGAGGACCCCGAGCTGGTCCCGACCCCCGCCGACCTGCTGGGCGGCCGGTGGCTGGTGCTGCGGCGCGGCAAGAAGAACCTGGCCGCCGTCGAGGTCGGCTGAGCCGTGTCCGACGCGGCGGGGCAGGACACGGGGCGGGGCGCACCGAGCACCCCCGGTCCCGCCGTGCCCCCGGGCGTGCACCCCGCCGTCGGGGAGTACGTCGAGCAGGGGGCCGGCGCGGGCGTCAGCCTCGCGGAGGCGACCCGGGCGTGGCACGACTGGCGGGTGGTGCCGCGCCTGTTCCGCGACACGACGCACGTCGACCTGGGCGTCGACCTCCTCGGGTCCCGGTACGGCGTCGGCGTCGGCGCCGCGCCGACCACCCTGCAGCGCGAGATCCACCCCGACGGCGAGCTCGCCGTCGCGCGGGCGCTCGCGGCGGCCGGGGCGCCGATGGTGGTGTCCAGCAACGCGGCCACGACCTTCGCGGAGATCGGCGCCACCGGTGTGGGGTGGTGGCTGCAGGCCTACGTGCCCCAGGACCGGGGCCTGGCGCGGGGCCTGCTCGGGCGCGCGGTGGCGGCCGGGGCCCGCGCGGTCGTGCTGACCGTCGACACCCCGGTGGTGAGCACCCGTCGTGCCGGACCGTCCGGCTCGGTGTGGGACGCGGTGGACCCGGCGTCCGTCCGGGTCAACTTCGACCGCGGCTACCTGGAGGCGCGAGGCTCCGAGAAGGCCACCGACCTCGGCCCCGCGGACGTCGCCTGGCTGGGCGAGACCACCGGGCTGCCCGTGGTGGTCAAGGGCGTCCTCGACGCGGACGGGGCGCGGGCCGCCGTCGACGCCGGCGCGGCCGCGGTCTGGGTGTCCACCCACGGTGGACGTCAGCTCGACCGGGTGCCCGCCACCGCCCACGTGCTCGGGGAGGTCGCGTCGGCCGTCGGCCACGACGCCGAGGTGTACGTCGACGGGGGACTGCGCGACGGGGTCGACCTGCTGCTGGCGTGGGCCCTCGGCGCGCGGTGCGCGTTCCTCGGGCGCCCCGTCTCGCGAGCGCTCGCGGACGGCGAGGAGGGGGTCGCGAGCTGGCTGCGCGGCCTGACGACGGCGGCGGTGGAGGCGGTCCGGCTGGCCGGCTGCACGGGGGTCGAGGACTGCCGTGGGCTGCGTCTGGAGCGGGCCGTGGGCGGCTGTGGCGGGGGTCACGCCCGATCGATTTGACCCTGGCCGCGGACCTGCCTAATGTTCTATCTCGTTGCCCCGAACGACGGGGAGCAAGGCCGATCCGGCCGGGCTCCCGGGAACGGGCAGCCGGCTTCACTCCGAAGGTCCGACGCTGAGGTTTTGACCTCACCACCGAGATCAGGTCAGAGTGGAGCACACGATGCGGCCTCGTCGGCCGCGTCACCTCAGGGTGGCGTTCGACGTGGGTGTGTTGCTTGAGAACTCAACAGTGTGTCTTTATGTCGATGGAATTAGTTTGTATGCCTTC
>NZ_BAAAMY010000013.1:0-9604 GCF_039529515.1 Nocardioides lentus | reverse complement strand
CCGTGGTCTCCACCGTCCACCGCACGGGCTCGCCGTCGAGGAAGTCGTAGTCGCCGAGGTTGTCGCGGTAGGCGACCTCCTCCACCTCACCGCCGCGCGGCAGCAGGAAGGCGGTGCAGGAGACCTTCGCGTCGCCGACCTCGTCGACGTTGCTGAAGTCCGCGAAGGCGCAGCCCTCGGGATCGGCGGCCACGTCGACGAAGGGGAAGACGTCGCGACCCTCGGAGGTGACGATCGTGTGGTCCAGCAGGTTGGTGCCGATGATGTTGCCGCGCTCCTTGTCGAGGATCGTGTAGGTCTGCTCCACGAAGTACAGGTCCGACGCGCCCGGCTGCGCGCCGGGCGGCAGGCGCGACAGCGGCTCCTTCGTGACCGAGTCCAGCGTGATCGCGACCTTCACGAGCCCGCGCTCGACGTTCGAGGAGTCGGGCAGCACGACCACCGCGGTCTCGTCGGCCTCGAGCCGGGTGCCGGGCGGGGTGATCTCGCTGTCGGCGTCCGGCGTCTCCTCGGTGGGCTCGCCGGTGGGGTCGTCGGGCGCGGAAGGGTCGGCCCCGCCGTCGGAGCCGGAGCCGGACTGGGCGCCGGTCGGCTCCGCGGCCGGGTCCTCGTCCGGGGAGCCGCCGCAGGCGGTGGCGGCGAGGATCAGCGCCGTCAGGCCGGCGACGACGGCGGCACGACGACGGGCCGGGGTCCGGGAGGGGCGGGGGGCTCGCATGCGCGACACCCTAGGACGCGGTCGTGGCGGTCGCTCGCGTCCGCCGCGACCCCCTCCGGTCACGTCCTGACGCGCGAGCGGTCGTTCGGGCTCGCCGGACCGGCCGGGCTCGCTACAGTGCGCACCTGGACACCGGGGCCCGCGGCCCCACGTGCGATGGGGGATCGATGAGCCAGACGACGGCGGCGACCTCGGGACTGGTCAAGGTCACCGTGGCGTCGGGCACCCGCCGGGTGGACCTCGTGCTGCCGGGCTCCGTGCCGGTCGCGGAGCTGCTGCCGGAGCTGGCGCGCAGCGTCGGGCTGCTGGACCCCGCCACGGTGTACGGCGGCTACCGCCTGGTCACCCAGGAGGGCCGCGAGCTGGGCCCCGAGACGGGCCTGGTCGCCCAGGGCGTCGAGGACGGCGGCCTGCTCACGGTCAGCGCCGGCGTCGACGAGGAGCCCCCGCGCGTCTACGACGACGTCGTGGAGGCGATGGCCGACGTCGTCGAGCGCGAGCTGAAGCCGTGGGAGCCCGAGACCGGCCGCCGTACGGCGCTCGCGGCGGCGATGCTGCTGCTCGGGCTCGGCGCCGTGGCCCTGCTCGTGCAGGGCGACGCCCTGGTGGCCGGCGTCGCGGCCACGGTCATCGCCGTGCTGCTCGTGGCGGGCGCCGTCGTGCTCTCCCGGGTCCAGCACGAGCCCGAGGCGGCGGTCGCGCTGGCCTCGATGTCGGCGGTGCACGGGGCCGTGGCCGGGTTGCTGCTCGCGCCGGACGGGCCGCTGTTCGGCCTGCCGCTGGCCTGCGCCGGGGCCGGCGCCCTGGCGGCGGGCGTGGTCGCCGTCGTGGGCATCGACGCCGGCCGGGCCCTCGCCATGCCACCCGTGGTCCTCGGCGCCCTCGCCACCGCCGGGGGTCTGCTGCTCGACAACGTCGATCTCGACGCCCGCGTGGTGTTCGTGGTGCTGCTGGTGCTCGTCGTCGTCGCGGGCAGCGTGTTCCCGTGGCTGGCGCTCGGCGCCACCGGCACCCAGGTGGAGCAGATCTTCACCCTCGCCGACGTGACGCGCGACCCCGACGACGTGGACCCCGACCGGGTCGGCTCCGACGCCCGCACCGCCCACGAGATCCTCCTCGCGGTCTCGGCCACCGTCGGGCTGCTGCTGGTGATGGTGGCGCCGCTCGCGGTCTCGCTCGGTGTCACGGGCACGCTGCTCGCCGTCATGAGCTGTGTCGTGGTGATGCTGCGGACCCGCCAGTACCGCACCGGCTCGGAGGTCCTCGTGGGCCTGGCCTCGGGTGTCGTCGGGCTGTTCACGGTGGCGGTCTCGGTGCTGCTGATGCACGAGTCGTGGCGGGCGATCGCCGCGGTCGCGCTGGCGGTGACCGGCGCGGTCCTCGTCGCGGCCACCCTGGTCCCGGCCTCCGCCTCGGTGCGGCGCGGCCGGCTCGGCGACCTCGCCGAGACGATCGCCCTGGTCTCGCTGGTGCCGCTCGCGGTGTTCGCGACCGGGCTGTTCGAGCTCGTGGGGGGCTGAGGGGTGTCGACCAAGAAGGACCTCGTCGAGGCCCACGCCTTCAGCCGGCGGCGACTGGTCACCGCGTTCGTGTCGGGTGCGCCCGGGGGTCGCGAGGTCGAGCCGTCGCGGCCGGGTCGCACCATCGTCGGCGGTGTGGCGCTGGGGGTGCTGGTGCTCGCCGGCGGGGCCATCGCGGGCGTGTTCTCCTCCCGGCCGCCGGACGGCTGGCTCGACCCGGGCCTGGTCGTCGCCGAGGGCTCGCTGTACGCGATCACGACCGAGTCCGACGAGCCCGAGCTGCGGCCCGTCGACCCCATCTCGGGCCGGCTGATCTTCGGCGCCGACACCGAGCCGTCGTCGGTCTCGGAGGAGGACATCGCGCAGCAGCGCCTGGGCGAGGACATCGGCATCCTAGGGGCGCCGTCGTACCTGCCGACGACGGACCAGCTGATCGACGAGGGCTGGACGGCGTGCACCGAGGAGGGTCAGGGGATCGCACTCAGCATCCTCGAGACACCCCCGGCGAGCCCCGTGGACGACGGCGCGCTGGTCGTCACCACCGGTCCGAACGCCGGCCGCTGGCTCGTCGCGTCCGGTGACGTCGAGGGCCAGGCCGGCGTCCCGCAGGCGTTCCGCTACCGGCTGCCGCGCGGGGACGGCCAGGCGGACGCGATCCTCAGCAGCCTCGGTCTGCCCGCGGCCCAGGACGACGCGGCCGTCGTCAGCGAGCAGTGGCTGAACCTGTGGCCCGCCGGGCCCGACGTCGAGCGTCAGGCGTTCCGGACCGGGGACGGCCCGGTCGAGGGCTCCGGGGACTGGTTCGGCACGGGCGAGGCCGCCGAGGCGGGCGACCTGGTCACCGCCGACGACGGCGCCTACCTGGTGACCACGGACGGCCCCTACCAGCTCGACCCCTTCGAGCAGGCCGCCTACGAGGCCGTCGCGGACCCGGGGGCCACCACCCTCGACGGTGACCAGCTGCAGACCGGGCTGACCTCCGACGTGACGCCCGACGGCTGGCCCGACGAGGTGCCGACGGCCGTGGAGGACGACTCGCTGTGCGCGCAGCTGGTCCCCCGCGTCGAGGACACGCCGACGGTGCTCGTCGCCGGGGGCCTCGACGAGGACGTCGACCTCGCCGACCTGCCGGAGGACGAGATCGCGACCGACGTCGAGCCCGGCGGGGGCGCGGTCGTCGTGTCCGGCGCGTTCGGCTCCGCCCAGGGCGCCCCGGCGTACGTCGTGGACGCGAAGGGCGTCCGCTACCAGCTCGACGGGGCCGACGCCATCGGCAACCTCGGCTACGGCGAGCACGAGGCGCGGGTCGTGCCGGACTCCTGGATCGGGCTGCTGCGCTGCGGGGTGGTGCTGTCGCGGGACGCCGCGCTGCGCAACCCCGCGGACGAGAGCCCGGACCCGTCGTCGTGCTGACCCGTGGCCCCGGCGGGCGGGCCCGGCCCGTCGGACGCGCCGTGCTGGCGGCCGGCCTCCTGCTCGGGGCGGGCGTCGCGATCCCCGCCCCCGCGCTGGCCGACGGGGAGGGACCCACGGAGCTCGCTGCCTTCTGCTCGCAGGTCGCGGACACCGAGGAGCCGGTCGCGAACCCCGACCCCAGCACCCCGCTGGAGCAGATGCGGATCGACGAGATCCACCGCGACTACACGCGGGGGGCCGGCGTCGGGGTCGCGGTCATCGACTCCGGGGTCGCCCCGAGCGAGTACTACGACTCCGAGCCCGGCCTGCAGGTCGTCGGCCAGCCGGGCCCGCTGCAGGAGCCGCACGGCACCATCGTGGCCGGCCTGATCGCCGGCGGTCGGCGCGGCGAGGGCGAGGGCATGGGCATGGGGGTCGCCCCCGACGCCCGGATCATCGGGGTCCGCATCGTCGACAACCCCGAGGAGTCCGACGACGACGGTCTCGACCTGGACGGCGACTTCGACCCCCCGGACCTCGTCACCGCGCTGCGGTGGGTCGCGGACAACGCCGGGTCGCGGGGGATCGACGTGCTCAACCTGTCGTTGACCGCGGACCCCTCCGACGACCTCCGCGACGCCGTGCGGGCCGTGCAGGACGCCGGCGTGATCGTCGTGGCCGCCACGGGTAACCGCTCGCCCGACGAGGAGCTCCCGGAGGACGAGCCGGTGCCCGGGCCCTTCACGACCTATCCGGCCGCCTACCCGGGCGTCGTCGGCGTGAGTGCCTACGTGCCGCTGGACGCCGAGGGCGGGTCCGCCCGCTACGTGCTGAACACGACGAACGCCGACGTCGCCGTCCCGGTGCAGGGCGGGGCCTCGGTCGTTCCCAACGGCTCCACCTGCGTCGTCGACGCGATCGCGACCTCGTGGGCCACCCCGTACGTCTCGGGGATCGTGGCGCTGCTCCTCGCCTACTTCCCCGACGACGACGACGCCCAGATCGTGCAGCGTCTGCTGGAGACGGCGTCCGGCGCCACCGACCAGCGCGACGTGTACACCGGCTTCGGCCTCGCCCAGCCCATCGAGGCCTTCACCCGTCAGCTCACCCCGGCGCGCCGCACGGGCGAGCTGGGGCTCGCGCAGCCGGCCGACGACGGCGGCGGCGCCGCGCCCGCGCCGCCGGAGCGCGCGGACGCCCTCGCCGACGCCCGCGACGACTTCCGGTGGTGGGGGCTGCTCGCGGGGGCCGTGCTCGTCGCCGCCGTCGTGCTCAGGCCGCTGCTGCGCCGGCTCGGCACGGGCCGGCGCACGCCCGGCTGAGCGCGACCGGCCGGAGCGCGACGGCCGGTGTGACCGGGCGGGGCCCACCGGGCGGAGCGCGCTACCAGGCGGAGCGGCGCAGCAGCCGCAGCCCGTTGAGCGCCACGAGCACGGTCGAGCCCTCGTGGCCCGCGACGCCCAGCGGCAGCGGCAGGTGCCACACCAGGTCCCAGGTGACCAGCACGACGATGGTGGTCCCCGCGATCACGAGGTTGGCCCGCACCACCCGCCGGGCCCGCCGCGCGAGCGCGAGCACGCGGGGGAGCTGCGCGAGGTCGTCGCGCACCAGCACGGCGTCGGCGGTCTCGAGGGCCAGGTCGGAGCCGGTGCGGCCCATGGCGATCCCGACGTGCGCCGCCGCCAGCGCCGGCCCGTCGTTGATGCCGTCGCCGACGACGGCCACGCGACGCCCCTCGGCGGTCAGCCCGGCGACGGCGTCGGCCTTGTCCTGCGGCAGCAGACCGGCGCGGACGGTGTCGACGCCCACGGCGCGCGCCAGGGCCCCCGCGGCCGCGGCGTTGTCGCCGGTGAGCAGCAGCGGCCCGCGACCGGTGAGCGCGGCGAGGTCGTCGACCGTCGCAGCGGCCTCCGGGCGCGGCCGGTCGAGCAGGCCGAGGACGCCGACGGGGGCGCCGTCGGCGACCACGACCACCACGGTGCGGCCCTGCTCCTCGAGCCTGCGGGCGGCCGTCCGGGCGGCGGCCACGTCCCCCCGGCGGTCCGCGGCACCGTCACCGGTCCCGGTCAGGTCCTCCAGGACCCGGGGGGCGCCGACGTGGACGGCCCGGCCGTCGACCCGGGCCTCGACGCCGGCGCCGGGCAGCGCGCGGAAGTGGGAGGCCGCTCCCGGCTCGACGCCGCGGTCCGCCGCGGCGGCGACGACGGCCCGGCCGACCGGGTGCTCGCTGGACCCCTCGGCCGCGGCGGCCGTCGCCAGCACGCCGTCGGCGTCGAGGTCGGCGGTGGGCTCGACGTCGACGAGCTGCGGGGACCCGTCGGTCAGGGTGCCGGTCTTGTCGAGGGCGACCAGGTCGACGTCGGCGAGCCGCTCGAGCACGACGGCGGACTTGACCAGGACGCCGTGCCTCCCCGCCGTGGCCATCGAGGCCAGCATCGGGGGCATCGTCGCGAGCACGAGCGCGCAGGGCGAGGCGACGATCATGAACGTCATCGCGCGCAGCAGCGTGGGCTCGAGGTCGGCGCCGAGCAGCAGCGGCACCGCGAGCAGCGCCACCGTGGCCACCACGACGAGGCTGGAGTAGCCCTGCTCGACACGCTCGATGAAGAGCTGGGTGGTCGCCTTCGTCCGGGAGGCCTCCTCGACCATCGTGACGATCCGGGCCACCACCGAGTCGGAGGCGGGTCGGTCGACCTCCACGACGAGCGTGCCCTCCCGGTTGACGGTCCCGGCGTACACGGGGTCGCCGATGCCGCGGGCCACCGGCAGCGCCTCCCCGGTGATGGTGGCCTGGTCGACGTCGGAGGACCCCTCCACGACGGTGCCGTCGGCGGCGACCCGCTCACCCGGACGGACCCTCACCCGGTCCCCGGGGACGAGCTCGGTCACGTCCACACGCTCCTCGCCGGTCGCCGTCAGCCGGGAGGCACGCGCGGGCGCGAGCGTCAGCAGGGCGCGGACGGACTCCTCGTTGCGGCGGGTCGCCACGGCCTCGAGCGCGCCGGAGGTGGCGAAGATGACGATCAGCAGCGCGCCGTCGAGGACCTGCCCGATCGCCGCCGCGCCGAGGGCGGCGACGACCATGAGCAGGTCGACGTCGAGGGTGCGCTCGCGCAGCGCCCGCAGGCCGGCGACGGCGGGCTCCCAGCCGCCGGCGACGTAGCAGAGCAGGTACGCCGTCCACCAGGTCCAGGCGGGCGCACCCGCCAGCTGCGCGGCGCCGCCGAGGGCGAACAGCGCGGTCGCGACCACCGCCCAGCGCGCCTCCGGGGCGGAGACGACCGTGGCCACGAGGGAGCCGGCGGACGGGGGAGCGGGGACGTGCTGCTCCGGGGCGTCGGTCGAGGTGCTCACCTGAGCACCTTACACATGTACATATGTTCATGTGTAGGACCTCTAGGATCGGCCCATGGGTCACGGAGCGGCGGGTCGACGCGAGCCGCTCGACGCCGCCACCGCCGCCTCGGTCGCCTCCACGCTGCAGGCCCTGGCCACGCCGAGCCGGCTCCTGATCCTGTCCCGGCTGCAGGACGGCCCGCGCAGCGTCGGCGAGCTGGTCGCGGAGGTCGGCATGGAGCAGTCGGCCGTCTCCCACCAGCTGCGGCTGCTGCGCACGATGGGTCTCGTCGAGACCGAGCGGCACGGGCGCAGCGTCGTCTACTCCCTCTTCGACGACCACCTGGGTGACCTCATCGACGAAGCGGTCCACCACGCCGAGCACCTGCGCCTCGGCGTCGACCGCCGGGCCGCCGACCGCCGGGTGCCCGAGGCGCCCGCCGGCCCTCGCG
Source organism: Nocardioides lentus (assembly GCF_039529515.1). Taxonomy (NCBI): domain Bacteria; kingdom Bacillati; phylum Actinomycetota; class Actinomycetes; order Propionibacteriales; family Nocardioidaceae; genus Nocardioides; species Nocardioides lentus. The sequence continues at coordinate 2,183 of NZ_BAAAMY010000013.1, read as the reverse complement.
GTGCCGGTGTCCCCGACCCGGCCTGACCGTTCCCGGGCGTGCCGCCCGGGAGAGCGCGACGGCGCCGCTGAGCAGCGGCGCCGTCGCGAGTGGCGGAGGATAGGGGATTCGAACCCCTGAGGGCGTTAACCCAACCCGCTTTCCAAGCGAGCGCCATAGGCCACTAGGCGAATCCTCCGCCGAGGAGAGTACCGGTCGGCCTCCGGGCCCTCGAAATCGGCCGGGTGGAGGCCCGCGCGTCCGCTGTCCTAGACTCGGACCAACCCCCCGCGCGGCGGCATCTCGCTGAACTCCCCCAGGGCCGGAAGGCAGCAAGGGCAGGCGTGCTCTACCGGGTGCGCGGGGGGCCTCTCCGCACCCGGGCACGACGCCCCGGACCGCTGTCGGCGGGCCTGGTTAGTGTGGGCCGCGTGGAGCCTTCCCTCGCCCTCTACCGGCGCTACCGCCCGGAGACCTTCGCCGAGGTGATCGGGCAGGACCACGTCACCGAGCCCCTGCGCGCGGCGCTCGCGGCCAACCGCGCCAACCACGCCTACCTCTTCTCCGGGCCCCGCGGCTGCGGCAAGACGACCTCGGCCCGGATCCTGGCCCGCACCCTCAACTGCGAGCAGGCCCCGGTCGCGGACCCCTGCGGCGAGTGCGACAGCTGCCGCGACCTGGCCCGCGGCGGGCCCGGCTCGATCGACGTCATCGAGATCGACGCGGCCTCCCACGGCGGTGTCGACGACGCGCGCGACCTGCGCGAGAAGGCGTTCTTCGCCCCCGTCCGCAGCCGCTACAAGATCTACGTCATCGACGAGGCGCACATGGTGACGACGCAGGGCTTCAACGCCCTGCTCAAGCTCGTCGAGGAGCCGCCGCCGCACCTGCGGTTCGTGTTCGCGACCACCGAGCCCGAGAAGGTGCTCGGCACCATCCGCTCGCGCACCCACCACTACCCGTTCCGCCTGATCCCCCCGCGGCTGCTGTCGTCGTACCTCACCGAGCTCTGCGCCGCCGAGGGCGTCGACATCGAGCCCGCCGCCATCCCCCTCGTCGTGCGCGCCGGGGGCGGCTCCGCCCGCGACACGCTCTCCGTGCTGGACCAGCTGCTCGGCGGGGCCGGTCCCGGCGGGGTCACCCACGCGCTGGCGACCGGGCTGCTCGGCTACACCCCCGACTCGCTGCTCGACGACGCGGTGGACGCGTTCGCCGCCGGTGACGGCGCCGCGGTCTTCGGGGTCGTCGACCGTGTCGTCGAGGCGGGCCAGGACCCGCGCCGCTTCACCGAGGACCTCCTGCGACGGATGCGCGACCTCGTCGTGGTCGCCGCCGTGCCCGACGCCCCCGCCACCGGCCTGATCGACGTCGCCGAGGACGCGGGGGAGCGTCTGGTGGCGCAGGCCGCGCGCTTCGGCACCGCCGAGCTGAGCCGGGCCGCCGACATCGTCGCCACCGGCCTCACCGAGATGCGGGGCGCCACCGCCCCGCGGCTCCACCTCGAGCTCCTCTGCGCCCGCGTGCTGCTGCCCGGCGTCGACGGTGACGCCGGCCTCGGCGCGCGCCTGGACCGCGTCGAGCGGCGGATCGCGATCGGGTCCACCGCACCCGCACCCGCACCGCCGTCCGCCGCTCCGCCGCCGACGCCCGGCCCGGCACCGGTCCCCGAGTCGACCCCCACTCCCGAGCCGGCGCGAGCTCCCGAGCCCACCCCCGCTCCCGAGCCCACCCCCACTGCCGAGCCGGCGCGAGCTCCCGAGCCGACTCCTGCTCCGGAGCCCGAGCCCGTCCAGCCGTCCACCCCCGTGCCGACGCCGGCTCCTCAGCCTGCCCCGGAGCCGGCCCCGGCCGGGGGACTCTCGCTGGTCGACGTCCGCCGGCTGTGGCCCGACGTCGTGGCCGCCGCGTCGAGCCGGCGACGCATGACCTGGATCCACCTCTCGCAGAACTCCCAGGTGGTCGGGGTCGACGGTCAGACCATCACCCTCGGCTTCGGCAACGCCGGTGCCCGCGAGTCCTTCGTGGGTGGCGGGTCGCAGGACATCGTGGCCGAGCTCGTCGGGACGGTCATCGGCGGTCGCTGGAGGATCGAGGCGATCATGGATCCCGGCGCGCGGCCGGGCGCCGCCGCTCCGCCGCCCGCTGCCGACCCGGCCCCGTCGGCCCCGTCGGCCCCGGCACCTCCGGCCCCGGCCGCGCCCGCC
>NZ_BAAAMY010000012.1:0-42248 GCF_039529515.1 Nocardioides lentus | reverse complement strand
CCTTTCAGCGCCGATGGTACTGCAACCGAGAGGTTGTGGGAGACTAGGACGCCGCCGGACATCCACTTTGCAGGAACGACGAGGGGGTCACCTACCCAGGTGGCCCCCTCGTTGCATTTCACCGACTCGAGCAGGAGCACGCACCGCCATGGCCGATTCCTCACGTCCCTCCCGCACCGGCGGAGGTTCCTCGCGACCGGGCCAGGGGGGCGGTGCCGGCCGTGGGCGCTCCTCCGGGGGTGGCGGTCGTCCGTCCGGTGGCCGTCGTACGGACGGTCGTGGCCCCCAGCGCGGCGGTGACGACCGTGCCCGCGGGGGGTTCCGCGACCGGGCCCCCCGACGTGAGGACCGCACCGCCGACCAGGCGACCTACGACGGGCCCCCGTTGCCCGAGGACGTCACGGCGCGCGAGCTCGACCCGTCGGTGACCTCCCAGCTGAAGGGCCTGCCGGACAAGCTCGCGGCCCGTGTCGCCCGGCACCTGGCGGCGGCGCAGCGGGTCGTCGACAGCGACCCCGAGACCGCCTACCAGCACACGAAGGCCGCCCGTGCCCGCGCGTCGCGGTTCGCCGTGGTGCGCGAGGCGAACGGGGAGGCGGCCTACGCCGCCGGTCACTACGACGAGGCCCTCGCGGACCTGCGGGCCGCGAAGCGCATGAACGGCGCCACGGCCTACCTGCCGATCATGGCCGACTGCCACCGTGCACTCGGTCAGCCGCAGCAGGCCCTCAAGCTCGCCCAGAGTCCGTCGGTCCGCAACTTCGCCGCTCCGGCGAAGGCGGAGATGACGCTCGTGGAGTCGGGCGCCCGTCGTGACCTGGGCCAGCTCGACGCCGCGCTGCGGGTGCTGGAGCAGGCGCCCCTCAACGCGAAGAACCGTGAGGCCTGGGTCGTGCGGCTGCGCTACGCGTACGCGGACACCCTCGAGGCGGCCGGGCGACGCGAGGACGCGCTGGAGTGGTTCCACCGCGCCCACGCCATCGACGCCGACGAGCTCACCGACGCGGCCGCGCGCGCCGCCACACTGGAGCGGGCGCTCGAGCGCTGATCCGCGGCAGGCGTCGCACGCCGGGATCCCCGCGGGGACTGGCGCGGAGCCCGGCTCTGGGTCACAATGGCACCACAAGTTCACACGCGTCACCACGTCCGCGTGGACCGATCGAGACCGCTGGGGAAGGCGTACCTCGACGCCGGTGCACGAAGGAGACCGAAGTGACCACACGTATCACCCCCCGACCCGCGGGCCCGACGACGCGCGGTGTGCTGTTCGTGCACGCCTCGCCGACGGCCCTGTGCCCCCACGTGGAGTGGGCGGCTGCCGGCGTGCTCGGCGCTGCCGTGAGCCTCGACTGGATTCCGCAGCCCGCCCAGCCCGGCACCCAGCGCGGTGAGCTGTCGTGGTCCGGGCCGGCCGGCACGGCCGCGGCGATCACCTCGGCGCTGCGCGGCTGGGAGCACCTGCGCTTCGAGATCACCGAGGAGGCCACCTCCGGCACGGAGGGCGGCCGGTGGTCCTACACGCCGTCGCTGGGTGTCTTCCACGGGGTGACGGGCCTGCACGGCGACCTGATGATCCCCGAGGACCGGCTCCGCGCCGCCGCGATGAAGGCCGCGCTGGGCGAGGCCTCCCTGCCCGACGAGCTGGACCGGCTGCTCGGGAAGCCGTGGGACGACGAGCTGGAGACCTTCCGCCGGGCCGGCGACGGCGCCCCCGTCCGCTGGCTGCACCAGGTCGTCTAACGCGCCGCTCGAGGTACACACGTCGATCGGGCCCCTCCGCCGTGGCGGAGGGGCCCGTCGTCGTGCCCGGTACGTCGCCGTCTAGAGCGGGATGTTGCCGTGGCGTCCGCGGCGCACCCCGTCGCGGCGCACCGCGTCGGTGATCGCCCGCGCGATGGCGCCGCGGGTGACGTCCGGCTCCACGACCTCGTCCACGACGCCGATCTCGATCGCCCGGTCGACGCCGCCGGCGATCCTCTCGTGCTCGGCCGCCAGCTCGGCCTCCACCTGCGGTCGGATGTCGGGCGCGACGTCGGCGAGCCGGCGTCGGTGCAGGATCCGCACCGCGGCCACGGCGCCCATGACGGCGACCTCGGCGCCGGGCCACGCGAAGACGCGGGTCGCGCCGAGCGAGCGGGCGTTCATGGCGATGTAGGCGCCGCCGTACGTCTTGCGCGTGACGAGGGTGACCCGGGGGACCACGCACTCGCCGAACGCGTGGAGGAGCTTCGCTCCGCGGCGCACGACACCGTCCCACTCCTGGCCCACGCCGGGGAGGTAGCCCGGCACGTCCACGACGACCACCAGGGGCACGCCGAACGCGTCGCAGAGCCGGACGAACCGTGACGCCTTCTCGGCGGACAGCGAGTCGAGGCACCCGCCGAGGCGCAGCGGGTTGTTGGCGACGACGCCGACGGTGCGACCGCCGAGGCGACCCAGCGCGGTGACGATGTTGGGAGCCCAGCGGGCGTGCAGCTCCTGGGTGCTGCCCTCGTCGAGCAGCGACTCGACGAGGGGGTGCACGTCGTAGGCCCGCTTGCGGTTCTCGGGCAGCTCGGCGCCGAGGTCGCGGTCCTCGACGTCGTCCAGCTCCAGGCTCCCCTGGCTGCCCAGGAGCGTGGCGACGGTCCGGGCGCGCTCCAGGGCCTCCTCCTCGGACTCGGTGAGGACGTGCACGACGCCGGAGCGGCGCCCGTGCGGCTCGGGACCTCCGAGACGGAGCATGTCGACGTCCTCGCCCGTCACGGAGCGCACGACGTCCGGTCCGGTGACGAAGATGCGGCCCTCGGGGCCCAGGATGACGACGTCCGTGAGCGCGGGGCCGTAGGCGGCGCCGCCGGCGGCGGGGCCGAGCACGACGGAGATCTGCGGCACGACGCCGGACGCCTGGGTCATGGCCTGGAAGATCTCGCCCACCGCGTGCAGCGACAGGACGCCCTCGGCGAGACGGGCGCCGCCGGAGTGCCACAGGCCGATGATCGGGACGCTGTCGGTCATCGCGCGGTGGTAGGCCTTCACGACGACACCGCAGCCGTCGACGCCCATCGCCCCGCCCATGACGGTGGCGTCGGAGCAGAAGGCCACGACGCGGGTGCCGTGGACGGTGCCGACCGCGGCCAGCATCCCCGAGTCGTCGTCCGGGGTGATCAGCTCCAGCGTCCCGTCGTCGAGGAGCGCGCGCAGCCGGGTCACCGGGTTGCGCGGGTCCTGGTCGCGGGGGAGCTTCACGCGGGCGCCGGGGGCCGCGGGTGCCGCGGCGGGGGTGCTCATCACGCGCTCCGGAAGGCGATGGCGACGTTGTGGCCGCCGAAGCCGAAGGAGTTGTTGAGGGCGACCAGGTCGCCGGCGGGCAGGTCGCGGTTCTTCTCGGCCACGTCCAACCCGATGTCCTCGGGGTCGTCGAGGTTGATGGTCCCCGGCACCACGCGGTGGTGCAGCGCCAGCACCGTGGCGACCGACTCCAGGGCCCCGGCGGCACCGAGGAGGTGGCCGGTCATCGACTTTGTCGAGGTCAGGACCGCCCCGCTCGCGGCGGACTCGCCGAGCGCGTTGCGGATGGCCAGGGCCTCGGCCACGTCCCCCTGCGGGGTGGAAGTCGCGTGGGCGTTGATGTGGGCCACGTCGGCCGGGTCGATGCCGGACTCGCGCATCGCGCGCACCATGGCGCGCGTCGCACCGGATCCCGAGGGGTCGGGCTGCGCCACGTCGTGGGAGTCGGCGGTGATGGCGGCGCCGGCGGCCTCGGCGTACACGCGGGCGCCGCGGGCGGCGGCGTGCTCGGCGGACTCGAGGACCAGGGCGCCCGCGCCCTCGCCGAGGACGAAGCCGTCACGTCCCTTGTCCCAGGGTCGCGAGGCGGCGGTGGGGTCGTCGTTGCGCTTCGAGAGGGCCATCATCTGGCCGAAGGCGGCCATCGGGAGGGCGTGGATCGCGGCCTCGGTGCCGCCGACGACCACGACGTCGGCCCGCCCGAGGCGGATCAGGTCGATGCCGAGGGCGATCGACTCGTTGCCCGCGGCGCAGGCCGAGACCGGCGTGTGCACGCCGGCCCGGGCGCCCAGCGCCAGGCCGACCGCCGCCGCGGGGCCGTTGGGCATGAGCATCGGGATCGCGAGGGGGGAGACGCGGCGAGGGCCCTTCGCCAGCAGGTTGTCGTAGTTGGACAGCAGCGTCGTGACGCCGCCGATGCCGGAGGCCATGGCCACCGCGAACCGCTCCGGGTCGACGCCCGAGGCGTGCCCGTCGATCTCGTCGGGCTCGGCCTTCGGGTCGGGCACGCGCAGACCGGCGTCGCGCCAGGCCTCCAGCGCGGCGACCATCGCGAACTGGCCGGAGCGGTCGAGGCGCCGGGCCTTGACCCGGTCGAGCACCTCGGACGGCTCCACGGCGACGCGCGCGGCGATCCGCGCGCCGAGCGGCTCGGCCCAGTCCTCCTCGAGGGGGGCCACCCCCGAGCGGCCCTCGAGGAGGGCGCTCCAGGTGGTGGGGACGTCACCGCCGACGGGGCTGGTGACCCCGAGTCCGGTGACGACGACGCGGGTCTGCGACATCAGGTGCTCCTCCTGGAGGTGGTGGTGGGCTGGGCCGAGCCGGCGGCAGCGCGGGTGGTGGGACTCAGCCCTGGGCGCGCTCGATGAAGGCGACGGCGTCGCCGACGGTCTTGAGGTTCTTGACCTCGTCGTCGGGGATGGTGACGCCGAACTTCTCCTCGGCGGCCACGACGACCTCGACCATCGACAGCGAGTCGACGTCGAGGTCGTCGACGAACGACTTGTCGAGCTGGACGTCCTCGGCGGGCACGCCGGCGACCTCGTTGACGATGTCGGCGAGGTCGGTGCGGATCTCTTCGGTGCTGGCCACGGGGGCCTCCTTCTCGGTGGGTGCTACTGGGTGGGTTCGGGTGGTGCGGGTGTCACGGGACGACGACGACCTGGGCCGCGTAGGCCAGGCCGGCGCCGAACGCGACGAACAGGGCGAGGTCGCCGCTGCTGGCCTCGCCCTCGGCGACCATGCGCTCGAGGGCGAGGGGGATCGAGGCCGCCGAGGTGTTGCCCTGGTCGGCGATGTCGCGGGCGATGCGCACCTTCGCGGGCAGCTTCATGGAGCGCGCCATGGCGTCGGTGATCCGGTTGTTGGCCTGGTGGGGGACGAAGACGTCGAGGTCCTCGGCGGAGACGCCGGCGAGGTCGAGCGCCTGCTGCGCCACCTTCGCCATCGCGAAGGAGGCCCAGCGGAACACCGCGTTGCCCTGCATGACGAGGTGCGGCATCCGCGGCTCGTCGCTGGCGATGACGTCGCGCCAGTCCTCGCGCGAGCGGATCAGGTCGTACTGGGCGCCGTCCGAGCCCCACACGACCGGCCCGATGCCGGGCGTCTCGCTCGGGCCGACCACGACCGCGCCCGCGCCGTCGGCGAAGATGAACGCCGACCCGCGGTCGGTGGGGTCGGTGATCTCCGAGAGCCGCTCGGCGCCGATCGCGAGCACGTGCCGTGCCGAGCCGGAGCGGACCATGTCGTTGGCCATCGCCACCGCGTGGCAGAAGCCGGCGCACGCGGCGGAGACGTCGAACGCGGCGGCCTGCTCGGTGCCGAGGTCGTGAGCGACGAGGGTCGCGACCGCGGGGGTCTGCATCATGTGGCTGACGGTGGCGACGATGACGCAGTCGATCTGCGCCGCGTCGACCCCGGCGTCCTCGAGCGCACGGCGCGAGGCCTCCGTCGTCATCATCTGCAGGGTCTCGTCCTCGGTCGCCCACCGGCGCTGGCGGATCCCGGAGCGCTGCTGGATCCACTCGTCGCTGGAGTCGATCGCCCCGACGATCTCGGAGTTGGGGACGATACGGCTGGGGCGGTAGACGCCCAGGCCCATCAGCTTCGCGTACGGCGCGCCCGCGGGGACGGTGATCATCCCTGGCCACCCTCGGGGTGCAGACGGACCAGCGGCTGGCCGGGGGCCACGGGGTCCTGGTCCTCCACCAGCCACTCGACGACCCGTCCGCCGTGGGCGGCGGTGATCGGGAGGCGGTCCCGCAGGCTGCTGACCTCGCCGATCGGGGCGTCGGGACCGAGGACGTCGCCCTCCGCGACCCCCGCGGGGCGGTGGAAGGTGCCCTTGACGGGGGAGACCACCATCCGCCAGGTCGGGTTGGCGTCCAGGTGGGAGGCGGCACCGTGCTTCTCGCAGAACGCGCGGGCGTCGTCGAGCTGGTCGGGCGTCTTGAGGGCGAAGGTCTCGACCCCCTTCATGGCACGCCGGGCGATGCCCGTGAGGGTGCCGGCCGGCGGCATCTCGAGCATCCCCGTGACGCCGAGGTCGAGCATCGTCTCCATGCACAGGTCCCAGCGGACCGGCGAGGAGATCTGCCCCACCATGCGTGCCAGCACGTCGCGGCCGTCGTGGACCACGCGGCCGTCGCGGTTGGAGATCAGGGCGGTGCGCGGGTCGTGGGTCGACACGGAGCGCGCCAGGCCCGCCATGTGGCCCACGGCGGGCGCCATGTGCTCGGTGTGGAAGGCGCCGGCCACCGACAGGGGGGTCAGCCGGGCCTTGGCGGGCGGGTCGGCGGCGAGGGCCTCGAGCTGCGCCAGGGTCCCGGCGGCGACGACCTGCCCGTCGGCGTTGACGTTGGCGGGGGTGAGCCCGTGGCGCTCGAGGACGACGAGGACCTCGTCGCGCGAGCCCCCGAGGACGGCGGTCATCCCGGTGGGCGTCGCGGCGGCGGCGTCGGCCATCGCACGGCCGCGCTCACGGACCAGCACCATCGCCTGCTCAGCGGTGATCACCCGGGCGCCCGCCGCGGCGGTCAGCTCGCCGACGCTGTGGCCCGCGACGGCCCCGATGCTGGTGTAGGCGTCGGCCGGGTGCGGGAACAGCTCGAGGGCGGCGACCAGCCCGGAGGCCACCAGCAGGGGCTGGGCGACCCGGGTGTCGCGGATCGTCTCGGCGTCGGAGGTGGTGCCGTGGGCGACCAGGTCGATCCCGGCCACGGTGGAGAGCCACTCGAACCGGCCGGCGAAGGTCGGGTCCTCCAACCACGGGGCGAGGAATCCGGGGCTCTGGGCCCCCTGTCCGGGAGCGACGATGACCAGCACGAGGACCACTGTGCCGGTCCGGGGGCATGGGCCTCGCCCCAGCCGCGCACGAAAAGCACCCCGCCCGCGTTGTCAGAACCCTACAAAGCGCTGCGGGTCGTCGCCTGGCGCCCGAGGATCATCGCGATCCGCAGCGTCAGGCCCTCCCGGCCGACCGCCGGGTCGTAGCCGGTGACCTCGGTGATCTGGCGCAGGCGGTAGCGGACGGTGTTGGCGTGCACGAACAGCGCGCGCGCCGTGCCCTCCACCGACCCGCCGGCGTCGGCGTACGCGTCGAGGGTGGCGAGCATCGAGGGGTGCTCCTCCAGCGCGCGGTAGACCTCGTCGACCAGCTGTCGGCGCGCGTGGCCGTCGCCGGCGAGGGCCCGTTCGGGGAGCAGGTCGCTGCTGCGCACCGGTCGCGGCGCCGAGGGCCAGCCGGTGGCGGCGCGGTGGGCCGACATCACGGCGCGCGCGGAGACGTGCGCGCCCGCGAGGTCGGCCTCGATCGGACCCACGACCACCGGGCCGCGACCGAAGACACCGGCGACGGCGGTCGCGGCCGGCAGGGGGTCGCCGTCGCCCGCGACCCCGCCCAGGACCACCACCATGCGCTCGCCCTGGGCGGCGCAGAGCGCGTCCATGCCCGCGGCGCGGGCGCGGCGGCGCACCTCGTCGAACAGGTCGGTCTCGGTCCGCTCGTCGGCCACCGAGCCGAGCACGACGGTCACGCCGCCGCGGCCCGACCAGCCGAGCGCGCTCGCGCGGGACAGCACGGTCTCGTCGGCCTCGGCGCGCAGCACCGAGTCGACCACGAGCGCCTCGAGCCGGGCGTCCCAGGCGCCGCGCACCTCCGCGGCCCGGGCGTAGACCTCGGCGGTCGCGAACGCGACCTCCCGGGCGTAGCGCAGGACCTCGGCCCGGACCTCGGCGAAGTCGCGGGGGTCGAGGATGTCGTCGAGGTTCTCCTCGACGACCTCGATGCCCGTGCGGACCAGGTCGACGGTCTGGCGCAGGCTGATCACCCCCGTCAGCTCGCGCGGCGCGGCCCCGAACACCTCCGAGGCCAGCGCGGACGGCTGTCCCGCGCCGGGGGCCCCGACGGTGTCCGTGACGTTGTGGGGACCCGCCAGCCCGGCCCCGGTCGGGTCCCCGGCACCCGCGACCGGCTCGCCGCCGGCCCCGGGACCGGCCGGATCGGCGTACCAGTCGACGAAGCCGCGGATGCCGGCCTGCACGATCATCCCGACCCAGGACCGCTCCTGGGCGCTGAGGCCCGCGAACCAGGGCATGTCGGACTCCATGCGGGCGGTGGCCGCGGTGGCCAGCGCACCGGTCGCCCGCTGCAGCGACGCGACCGCCCGGTCGCGCGACCAGCCCTGCCCCTCCACCCGGGCAGGCTAGTCGACCCCGGTGCCGCGCCGCGGGGCAGTCGGAGCGCACCGGGCCGGCAGACGGGCGGCGCCGGGGACGGGATGGCCCGCCGGTGTCGCGTCCGTGGTTGGATGCCCAGATGTCGTCCGACGAGGTCTCGTTCGTCACGGTGCACGGCCACCGGCGTGCCTACGTGAAGCGGGGCCGCGGGCCCGCGCTGCTGCTGCTGCACGGCCTCGGCTGCGACCACACGACCTGGGACCCGGTCGTCGACGCCCTCGCGCGCCGCTTCACGGTCATCGCGCCCGACATGCTCGGCCACGGCCAGTCGGACAAGCCCCGCGCCGACTACAGCGTCGGCGGCTACGCCAACGGCATGCGGGACCTGCTCACCGTGCTCGGCGTCGACCGGGTGACGGTCGTGGGCCACAGCTTCGGGGGCGGGGTGGCGATGCAGTTCGCCTACCAGTTCCCCGAGCGCACCGAGCGGATCGCGCTCGTCAGCACCGGCGGGATGGGTCCGGAGGTCAGCCCGCTGATCCGCGCGGTCACCACGCCGGGCTTCCACCAGGCCATGGGCGTCCTGACGCTGCCCGTCGTGCGGCACGTCGGAGCCACCGGCCTGCGCCTGCTCAGCCGCAGCGGGGTCCCGGCGGCCCGCGACCTCGGCGAGGTCGCCGACATCTACGACAGCTTCCGCGACCCCCGCGCCCGGCACGCGATCCGTCACGTCGTCCGGGCCGTCGTGGACTGGAAGGGCCAGATCGTCACGATGAGCGACCGGGCCTACCTGACCCGGGCGATGCCGATGTGCGTGGTCTGGGGCGCCGACGACCGGGTGATCCCGGTCAGCCACGCCCACCACGCGGCCGCGCTCGCCCCGGGCGCGCGGGTGGTGGTGTTCCCCGACGCGGGCCACTTCGCCCACAAGGACCACCCGGAGCTGTTCGTGGACACCCTGGTCGACTTCGTCGACTCGACCGAGCCGGCGGCACACACGCGCACGCAGTGGCGTCGGCTGCTGCGGGAGGGCCCGGCCGTCGAGGTCGCCCAGTCCGAGGCCGGCGACGCCCCGGTCGCCCCGGTCGCCCAGGTCGTCGCGCTGCCCAGCGCCTGATCACCCCGCCGAGTCGGCACGAGATCCCGGCCCCGGGGCCGGGACGAACGGGATGACGTGACGACTCGGCGGCGGCGACCGGCTCGCCCCTCGCGGGACGAGCGGATCAGGCGTCGCCGCCCTCCTGCTTCACGTCGGCGACCGCGGTGGGGTCGTCGATGCGCAGGGTGGCGAACGCCTTCTCGACGACCGCGCCGTCGATCTCGCCGGCCTCGGCGAGGGCCTGCAGCGCCTGCACGACCACCGACGCCGCGTCGACCTTGAAGTAGCGACGCGCGGCGGGACGGGTGTCGGCGAACCCGAAGCCGTCCGTGCCGAGCACCCGGTAGTCCTCCGGCACCCAGCGGGCGATCTGCAGCGGCACCGCGGCCATGTAGTCCGACACCGCGACGACGGGGCCGCCGTTGCCGGAGCCCAGCTTGTCGGCGACGTACGCCGTGCGGGGGGCCTCGCCCGGGTGGGACAGGTTCCAGTCCTCGACCGCGATCGCGTCGCGGGCGAGCTCGTTCCACGACGTCACCGACCACGTGTCGGCCTGCACGCCGTAGTCCTCGGCGAGGATCCGCTTGGCGTCCTCGATCCACGGGTAGGCGACGCCGGAGGCGAGCAGCTGCACGCGGGGACCCTCGCCCTCGGACACCGAGGTGCGGTGGATGCCCTTGAGCAGGCCCTCGTGGTCGAGGTCCTCGGGCTCGGCGGGCTGCGCGACCGGCTCGTTGTAGACGGTGAGGTAGAAGATCACGTCCTCGCCGAGGGTGCCGTCGCTCTCGCCGTACATGCGGTGCAGACCCGAGCGGAGGATGTGCGCGATCTCGTAGGAGAACGCCGGGTCGTAGTGGACGATCGCCGGGTTCGACGCCGCCAGCAGCGGGGAGTGGCCGTCGGCGTGCTGCAGTCCCTCGCCGGTCAGGGTCGTGCGACCCGCGGTGGCGCCGATCAGGAAGCCGCGCGACAGCTGGTCGGCCATCGCCCAGATCGAGTCGCCGGTCCGCTGGAACCCGAACATCGAGTAGAAGATGTAGAACGGGATCATCGGCTCGCCGTGCGTCGAGTACGACGAGCCCACGGCCGTCGCGGACGCCATGGCGCCGGCCTCGGAGATGCCCTCGTGGAGCAGCTGGCCCGAGGTCGACTCCTTGTAGGCCAGCAGCTGCTTGCGGTCGACGGCCTCGTAGCGCTGCCCGGCCGGGTTGTAGACCTTGGCGGTCGGGAACATCGAGTCCATGCCGAACGTGCGGTACTCGTCCGGAGCGATCGGCACGATGCGCTGACCGATCTCGGGGTCCTTCATCCAGTCGCGCAGGAGGCGCACGGTGGCCATCGTGGTGGCCACCTTGTTCTTGCCGGCGCCCTTCTTGAGCTCGGCGTACACGTCGTCACCGGGCAGCGTCAGCGGCTTGGACCGCACGACCCGGCGCGGCACCGCACCGCCCAGCGCCGTGCGGCGCTCGAGCATGTACTCGATCTCGGGGGCGTCCTTGCCCGGGTGGAAGAAGGGCGCGGAGCCGGTCTCCTCGTAGGAGCGCTCGAGGTCGCGGTCGCTGATCGGCAGGTAGAGCCGGTCGCGGAACTTCTTGAAGTCCTCGGGCGTGAGCTTCTTCATCTGGTGGGTGGCGTTCTTGCCCTCGAGGGCGTCGATCGTCCAGCCCTTGATGGTCTTGGCGAGGATCACCGTGGGCTGCCCGACGTGCTTGGTCGCGGCGTCGAAGGCGGCGTAGACCTTGCGGTAGTCGTGGCCGCCGCGGGGCAGCTTGCGGATCTGGGTGTCGCTCATGTGCTCGACCATGGCGCGCAGGCGCTGGTCGCCGCCGAAGAAGTTCTCGCGGACGTAGTCGCCGCCCTCGACGGAGTAGGTCTGGAAGGCGCCGTCGGGGGTGCTGTTCATCGCGTTGACGAGGACGCCGTCGACGTCGCGGGCGAGCAGGTCGTCCCACTCGCGGCCCCAGACGACCTTGATGACGTTCCAGCCGGCGCCGCGGAACTGCGACTCCAGCTCCTGGATGATCTTCCCGTTGCCGCGGACCGGGCCGTCGAGCTGCTGCAGGTTGCAGTTGATGACCCAGGTGAGGTTGTCGAGCTCCTCGCGTGCGGCCACGCCGATCGCCCCCAGCGACTCGGGCTCGGCCATCTCGCCGTCGCCGAGGAACGCCCAGACGTGCTGGTCGGAGGTGTCCTTGATGTTGCGGTTGGAGAGGTAGCGGTTGAAGCGGGCCTGGTAGATCGAGTTGATCGCCGTGAGACCCATCGAGACGGTCGGGAACTCCCAGAAGTCCGACATCAGCCGCGGGTGCGGGTAGGACGGCAGGCCCTTGCCCACGCCGTGCTGCACCTCCTGGCGGAAGCGGTAGAGCTGCTGCTCGTCGAGGCGGCCCTCGAGGTAGGCGCGGGAGTAGATGCCGGGGGAGGCGTGACCCTGGATGTAGACCTGGTCGCCGCCGCCGGGGGCGTCCTTGCCCTTGAAGAAGTGGTTGAAGCCGACCTCGTACAGGCTCGCCGAGGACTGGTACGTCGCGATGTGGCCGCCGACCTCGAGGCCCTTGCGGTTCGCGGCGGTCACCGTGACCGCGGCGTTCCAGCGGATGAAGGCGCGGATCCGGCGCTCGACGTCCTCGTCGCCCGGGAACCACGGCTCCCGCTCCGGCGGGATCGTGTTGATGTAGTCGGTGCTGCGCAGCGCGGGCACGCCGACCTGCTTCTCGCGGGCACGCTCGAGGAGGCGGAGCATGACGTAGCGGGCGCGGTCGCGCCCCCGGCCGTCGAGCATCGCGTCGAAGGAGTCGAGCCACTCGGTGGTCTCGTCGGGGTCGATGTCCGGGAGCTGGGTCGGCAGCCCCTCGTGGATGACCGAGCGGGCGGCGGGGCCGGTACGGCGATCGTCGTTCACCCCCTCATCGTGTCACGCTCGCGGGGGCCGAGGAATCTACCGACGAGTAGCCCCGGGCCGCAGTCGGGCACCGTCACACCCCCGCGGGGTTGCGCAGCCCCGGCAAGTCGGATGGACTACCCCACAACCTCGGTCCGACCGGGCCGGGGCACACAGCGCGACGGGGGCGGCGACCGCCCCAGGACGGCGGAGGTGCCAGTGAGCTCGACCGCGGGTGGGGGATCCACCCAGACCGGGGCCGCGAGCCCGGCCGAACGCATGGGATTCACGGCCGGATCGGTGGTCCAGGAGCTCGGTTGGGACTCCGACACCGACGACGAGCTGCGCATCTCCATCGAGGACACGGTGGACGGCGACCTCGTCGACGGCGACTACGGCAACGTGGTCGACGCCGTGCTGCTGTGGTGGCGCTCCGACGACGGCGACCTCGTCGACGGCCTCGTCGACGCGATCACCGACCTCGTCGGTGGGGGCGCGATCTGGCTGATGACGCCCAAGGTCGGCCGGCCCAACGCCGTGGCCGCCGCCGACGTCGCCGAGGCCGCGCCGATCGCCGGCCTCTCGCAGACCACCACCGCGACCGTGAGCAAGGACTGGGCCGCGACGCGCCTCGTCGCCCCGCGCACGGTCGACTGACACCGGCCCAGCCCCCCACCAGCCAGAAGGACCCCCGCCAGTCATGGGAAAGATCGCTGCCGGCGCGTCGTCGGCCCTCGTCAGCCTGCGCGTCCTCGGTGAGGCCGGCGTCATCCGGCCCTACTCGCCGAAGAAGCTCGTCGGTCTCGGTGCCACGCTGCGCCGGTGGGGCACCGGCCCGGCCGGTGGCTTCATCTCCCTCGCGGTCCGTGCCCCCCACGCGGTCGGCCTCGTCGACGAGCTGGGCGAGCTGACCTGGTCGGAGCTCGACAGCCGCACCAACGCCCTGGCCCACGCGCTGCGCGGGCGGGGCGTGGCCCAGGGCGGCTCGGTCGCGCTGATGTGTCGCAACCACCGCGGCTTCGTCGAGACCAGCATCGCCGTCGCCAAGCTCGGGGCGGACGCGCTGTACCTCAACACCGCCTTCGCCGGCCCGCAGCTGACCGAGGTGCTCGAGCGGGAGTCCCCGGACCTCCTCGTCCACGACGAGGAGTTCACCGAGCTGCTCAGCGGCGTCGAGGGCGTGGACCGGGTCCTGGCGTGGACCGACGAGGCACCCGCCGACGGCACCGTGACCCTCGAGCGGCTCATCGGGGCGGGCGACGAGGCGCCGCTGGACCCGCCCGCGCGCCACGGCCGCGTCGTCATCCTCACGTCCGGCACGACGGGCACCCCGAAGGGCGCCCCCCGCAAGGAGGCCGGCCTGTCGGCGGCGGTGTCGATGCTGTCGCGGATGCAGCTGCGCACCGGCTGGCGCACCCACATCGCGGCGCCGCTGTTCCACACCTGGGGCTACGCGCACTACATGCTCGCGATGCTGCTGGGCTCGACCATCGTGCTGCGGCGCACCTTCGACCCCGAGCAGTGCCTGGCCACCGTCGTGGACCAGCGCTGTGACTCGATCGTGGTCATCCCCGTGATGATGCAGCGGATCCTGCGCCTGCCCGCGGAGACCCTGCGCCACCACGACCTCTCCCACGTCAAGGCGGTCGCGGCCTCCGGGTCCGCGCTGCCGGGGGACCTGGCGACCGCCTGGATGGACCAGTTCGGCGACACGCTCTACAACATCTACGGCTCCACCGAGGTCTCCTGGGTGAGCATCGCGACGCCCGAGGACCTGCGCGAGGCACCCGACTCGGCCGGGCGCCCGCCGTACGCGACGGTGGTGCGGATCCTCGACGAGGACGGCGAGGCTCTGCCGCGGGGGGAGTCGGGCCGGATCTTCGTCGGCAACGACCTGCTCTTCGAGGGCTACACCGGCGGTGGCCACAAGGAGGTCCTCGACGGGCTGATGTCGACCGGCGACGTCGGTCGGATCGGCGACGACGGGCGGCTCTACGTCGAGGGCCGCGACGACGACATGATCGTCTCCGGCGGCGAGAACGTGTTCCCGCAGGAGGTCGAGGACTGCCTGGCGCGCCACGACGCCGTCCACGAGGCCGCCGCGATCGGGGTCGACGACGACGACTTCGGCAAGCGCCTGCGGGCGTTCGTCGTGCTGACGGGCCCCGACGCCGCCGACGAGGACACCCTGCGCGAGCACGTGAAGGCCAACCTCGCGCGCTACAAGGTGCCCCGCGACTTCGTCTTCCTCGACGAGCTGCCGCGCAACGCGACGGGGAAGGTCCTGAAGAAGGACCTCGACGCCGACTGAGCCCGTCGGGCGGGGCGGACCTCGCCGCTCCCCGGCGGCGAGGTGGGGCCCGGTGCAAGGATGTCGCCATGACCACCAGCGCCACCGGTGAGCAGGCCGGCCTCGAGCTCGGCCGACCGGCTCCGGACTTCACGCTGCAGGACCAGTTCGGCCAGGAGGTGTCCCTGTCGGACTACCGCGGGACGAAGGCGGTCGCGCTGCTGTTCTACCCCTGGGCGTTCTCGGGGGTCTGCACCGGCGAGCTCACGGAGGTGCGGGACCGGCTGGCCGAGTTCCTCACGTTCGACACCGAGGTGGTCGCGATCTCCTGCGACCCGCTGCCCGCCGTGCGCGCCTTCGCCGACGCCGACGGGCTCAACTTCCCGCTGCTCAGCGACTTCTGGCCCCACGGCGAGGTCACCCGCGCGTACGGCGTGTTCGACGAGGCCCGCGGCTGCCCGCGGCGCTCGTCGTACGTCCTGGACCGCGAGGGTCTCGTGCGCTGGGCCGTGCACAACTCGGTCCCGCAGGGCCGCGACCTCGACCAGCACCTGCGCGAGCTGCGCGCGGCCCTCTGACCTCAGGCCGGGTCCGGGAGCGTCCCGACGGTCCGCGATCCGGTCCTCCGGCTGACGGGCTCACCGTGCGAGTGCCATACTGGCCACGTCGCGCCGCTGGTGACCCGAGACGCCAGCGGCGCGACTTCTTTGTGCCAGGATGTCCGCGCCTCGGCCACGGGGCGCCCGGGCGTATAGCTCAGCGGTAGAGCCCCTCGCTTACAACGAGGTGGTCGGGGGTTCGATCCCCTCTGCGCCCACCGGGGACGGCCCTGCGGCGCCTCAGGCGTCGAAGCGGTAGCCCATCCCGCGCACCGTCGCGATCGTCGAGGCCCCGAACTTCTTGCGCAGGTAGCCGACGTACACGTCGACGACGTTGGAGCCGGGGTCGAAGTCGAAGCCCCACACGTGGTCGAGCAGCTGCTCGCGGGAGAGCACCTGGCCGGGGTTGAGCATGAAGATCTCGGCCAGCGTGAACTCGCGCGCCGACAGGTCGACCTGCCTCTCGCCCACGGTGGCGCGTCGGGTGCGCAGGTCGAGGGTGACCTCGCCGACGCTGATCGCGTCCTCGCGGCCCGCGGGCCCCTCCTGGCCCTGCCGGAGTCGCAGCCGGATGCGGGCGAGGAGCTCGGCGAAACGGAACGGCTTGGGCATGTAGTCGTCGGCGCCGGTCTCCAGCGCCGCGACGGTGTCGGTGACGGAGTCGCGCGCGGTCAGCACCACCACCGGCACCCGCGACCCCGAGGAGCGCAGCTGGTCGAGGACCTCGAAGCCGTCCATGCCCGGCAGGCCGATGTCGAGGACGACGAGGTCGTAGCCGCCCGACAGCGCCTCGTCGAGGCCGGAGTGGCCGTCGCCGACGGTGGTCGCGACGTGCCCGTCGGCCCGCAGGCCCTTGGCGACGAAGGACGCGATGCGGTCCTCGTCCTCGACGATCAGGATGCGGGCCACGAGTGCTCCTCCGAGGTGCGTACGACGGGCAGGGGGGTGGTGGTCTCGGGCGCCTGGTCGGCGGCCGAGGGGTGGGCCGAGGGATGGGCCGAGGTCGGGGCCGAGGTCGGGGCTGTGGTCGGGGCGCCCTCGTGGGGCAGCGTGAGCACGAAGCGGGACCCGCGGGGCCGTCCGTCGACGGGCTCGCCGTCCTCGACGTGCACGGTGCCGTGGTGCGCCGCGACGATGGCGGACACGATCGACAGGCCGAGCCCGAAGCCCTCGTCGCCCTGGCGCACGATGCTGCGCCCGAAGCGCTGGAAGATCCGGTCGCGGTCGGCCTCGGGGACGCCGTCGCCGGTGTCGCGGACCCAGAGCCGCACCCGGTCGCCCACGACCTCCGACCCGACGGCCACCAGGTCGCCGGGGCCGGTGTGCTTGACCGCGTTGTCGGCGAGCTGCAGCAGCGCCTGGGTGAGCCGCTGCTCGTCGGCGAGCACGGTCCCGCCGTCCGAGCCGTCGTCGTGCCAGACGCGGTCGCCGAGGCCGCGCGCCTTGGCCAGCACCCCCCGGACCAGACCGGCCACGGGGACCGGGCGCAGGGTGGTGAAGTCGGGGCGGTCGGCCTTGGCGAGCAGGATGAGGTCACCGACCAGGCGGGACATGCGGTCGATCTCCTCCAGCAGCAGCTCGCGGGTCTCGGTGACCTCGGCCGCGTCGTCGGGGTCCAGCAGCTCCAGGTGGCCGCGCAGCACGGTGAGCGGGGTCTTCAGCTCGTGCCCGGCGTCGTCGAGGAACTGCCGCTGGGCGCCGAAGCCGTCCTCGAGCCGGTCCAGCATCGTGTTGACGGTCCGCGTCAGCGCCGTGATGTCGTCGTTGCCGCGCTCGGGGATCCGGCGCGAGAGGTCGGTGGTGCGGATGTCCTCGGCGGTGTCTCGCAGGGTGCGCAGCGGAGCGAGCAGGCGACCCGACTGGGTGCCGGCCAGCAGCACGATCAGGCCCAGGCTGAGCAGTGCGACGATCGCGTAGGTGCGGATCGTGTCCGTGATCTCCGAGCGCTCGTCGTCGAGGAAGTTGACGATCACGAGGGCGCCGGCCTCGTCGCGGTCCTCCTCCTGCACCGGCAGCACCGTCACCCAGGTCTCGCCGTACGGGTCGAAGTCCTCGAGCACGCGGGTGCCGCCGGTGTCCTCCAGGTCGGCGACCGTGGAGCGGTAGCGCTCCTCGCGCAGGATCTCCTCACCGTTCGGGTTGGGCGTCCGCGCAGTGGGTGCGCCCGCCCCGGGTGGGTAGATGACCAGCATCTCGTCGTCGTCGGGGACGTTGCGGGCGATGAAGAGCTCCAGCAGGCGCGGCGCGCTCGTGAACGGCTCACCCGTCTCCGGGTCGTCGCCGCGCAGCTGCAGCTCCCGGAACTCGGCGATCTCCTGCTGGACCTGCTCGGTGGTCTGCCGCTCGACGCGCGCGGACTCCAGGACGTAGACCAGCAGGCCCGCCCCGGCGAGCGACAGCGCCGCGAGGAGGGTGATGACGACGGTGATCCGGGTGCGGACCGAGAAGCCGCCGGGCAGGCGCCACGGGCGCCGGGAGCGCGGGGCCTCAGTCGTCCCCGTCGTCGTCCCCGTCGTCATCGTCCTCCCCGTCGTCGTCCCCGTCGTCGTCATCATCATCGTCGTCATCGTCGCCGCCGCCGCCCTGCGGCACCGGCTGGGGCTCGGGGGTGACGATGCGGACGCCGTTGTCGTCGACGTCGTCGTCGCCCGCGGTGTCGTCGTCGCCGGCCGGCGGGGGCGTCGGGGTCGGCGCGGTGGCGCGCTCCTCGAAGCGCGTGCCCGGCGCGATCGACGGGCTGCTGGGGGCCCGGGGGACCACCACCGCGCTCTGCTCGGCGACGGGTGTGCTGGAGGACGCCACGAGCGAGCCGACGACGTACGCCCCCATCGGGACCACGAGGGCCAGACCGAGCAGCACCTTCCACACCGTTGTCATGACGCAGAGCCTGCCGCGCCCGGGTGGCACGGGGGTGAGAACACCATGAGAGGACTCTCATCCTCGGTCGCGACCGTGGCTACAGTGACCCCACCTGTCGTCCATCGTGATCGGGGTCACTCCACCATGCTCGTGCCGCTGACCGTGTCGGACTTCCTCGACCGTGCGACCACCGTGTACGCCGACCGGGTCGGTGTCGTCGACGAGCCGCAGCAGCCCGCCCCCTCGCTGGGGGAGCTCACCTACGCCGACCTCGGCGCGCTGGCGCAGCGGCAGGCCGCGCGCCTCGACGAGCTCGGGGTGGGGGTCGGCGAGCGGGTGGCGGTGGTCTCGCACAACAGCGCACGCCTGCTCGGGTCCTTCTTCGGCGTCGCCGGCAGCGGACGGGTGCTGGTGCCCGTGAACTTCCGCCTCAGCCGCGACGAGGTCGCCTACATCGTCGAGCACTCCGGGGCCTCGGTGCTGTGGGTCGACCCGGAGCTGGAGGGGTCGCTGTCGTCGGTCCACGCCGACGTGAAGCACGTGCTGGGTGACGACGACGAGCTGTACGCCGCGCCCGGGGCCGTCCCGCAGCCGTGGGAGGCCGACGAGAACGCGACCGCCTGCATCAACTACACCTCCGGCACGACCGCGCGACCCAAGGGCGTGCAGATCACCCACCGCAACATCTGGGTCAACGCCACCACGTTCGCCCTCCACGCCGGTGTCACCGACCGCGACGTCTACCTCCACACGCTGCCGATGTTCCACGCCAACGGCTGGGGCATGCCCTTCGCGATGACCGGGATGGGGGTGCGCCACGTCGTCCTGCGCAAGGTCGACGGCGCCGAGATCCTGCGCCGCGTGCGCGACCAGGGCGTCACCGTGATGTGCGCGGCGCCCGCCGTCGTGGCCTCGGTCCTCGAGGCCGCGCAGACGTGGGAGGGCGAGATCCCCGGGCGCGACCGGGTGCGGATCATCGTCGCGGGCGCGCCGCCGCCCACCCGCACGGTCGCGCGGGTGGAGGAGGAGCTGGGCTGGGAGTTCATCCAGATCTACGGCCTCACCGAGACCTCGCCGCTGCTCACGGTCAACCGCACCCGCGCGGAGTGGGACGACCTCGACGCCCACGAGCGCGCCACCCGGCTGGTCCGTGCCGGCGCCCCGGCGCTGGGGGTGCGGCTGTCGACCAACGAGGAGGGCGAGGTGCGCGCCCGCTCCAACGTGGTCCTGGAGGGCTACTGGGAGCAGCCGGAGGAGAGCGCGCGCGTCCTGCGGGACGGCTGGTTCCACACCGGCGACGGCGGCACCATCGGCGAGGACGGCTACCTGACCATCGCCGACCGCCGCAAGGACGTCATCATCACCGGCGGCGAGAACGTGTCCTCCATCGAGGTCGAGGACGCCCTGTTCAGCCACCCGGCCGTCGCGGAGGTCGCCGTGATCGGGGTGCCCCACGAGAAGTGGGGCGAGACGATCCTCGCGCTCGTCGTGCTCGCGGAGGGCGAGACGGCGACCGAGGCGGACCTCATCGCGCACTGCAAGGAGCGGGTGGCGCGCTACAAGGCCCCGACGGCGATCGAGTTCCGCGACGAGCTGGCCCGCACGGCCACCGGCAAGCTGCAGAAGTTCAAGCTGCGGGCGCCCTACTGGGAGGGCTACGAGCGCCAGGTCAACTGACGCCTCGTCGGGCCGCCCCCGGGCGTCGTTAGCCTGTCGCCCATGACGACCCTGGGCGAGACCGTCGCGCTGATCCACGACTGGTATCCGCCGGGCACCGCGGAGTCCTGGGACGCCGTGGGCCTCGTCGCCGGGGACCCGGCGGCGCCCGTGCGCAAGGTGATGGTGGCCGTCGACCCCACCGAGGCGGTGGCCCGCGAGGCGGCCGCCTGGGACGCGGACCTGCTGGTGGTCCACCACCCGCTCTTCCTCACGGGGGTGCACTCGGTCGCGGCCACGACGCCGAAGGGTCGTGCCCTCGCGGCGCTGACGTCGGCCGGGTGCGGCCTGCTGACCGCGCACACCAACGCCGACCACGCCGTCGGCGGCGTCTCCGAGGCGCTGGCGACCGCGCTCGGGATGAGCCGGCTGCGCCCGATCCGGCCCGCCCCGACCGAGCCGCTCGACGTGCTCGTCGCCTTCGTGCCGACCGACGCGGCGCCGCCGGTGCGCGCCGCCGTCGCGGAGGCCGGGGCGGGCGCGATCGGGGACTACGACCACTGCACGTTCACCACCGCGGGACAGGGCCGGTTCCGGCCGCTGCCGGGCGCCGACCCGACGATCGGGGAGGTGGGCTCGCTCGCCGTGGTCGAGGAGGAGCGCATCGAGGTGGTCCTCCCGCGGCGGCTCCGAGCCCAGGTGGTCGCGGCGATGCGGGCCGCGCACCCCTACGAGGAGCCGGCGCACTCGCTGATCGAGCTGGCGTCACCTGGCTCGCTGGAGGCGGGCACCGGTCGTGTCGGCGAGGTGGAGCCGACCACCCTGCGGGGCTTCCTCGAGACGGTCGCCGACGCCCTGCCGGCCACCGCGCAGGGCGTCCGGGCGCTCGGTGCCCCGGACCGCGTCGTCCGGCGGGTCGCGGTGTGCGGCGGCTCCGGCGACTTCCTGCTCGACGAGCTGGCCTCGGCCCCCGTCGACGTGTACCTGACCAGCGACCTCAAGCACCACCGGGCCCTCGACTTCGCGGAGGCGGCGGGCCCCGAGGGCCCGGCCCTGGTCGACGTCGCCCACTGGGCCGCGGAGTCGACCTGGCTGCCCGTCCTCGCGGGGCGGCTCGCGGCCGCGCTGGGCGATACGGTGGAGGCCCGGGTGAGCGAGACCCGGACCGACCCCTGGGACCTCCGGGTCTGACACCCGTCCCGGTCCGACACCAAGGAGCACACGCTGAGAGCCGACCCGTCCATCCAGCTGCGCCTGCTCGACGTGCAGGAGCTCGACACCCGCGCCGACCGGCTGCGTCACCGCCGGCGGTCGTTGCCGGAGCTCACCGAGATCGCCGGGCTCGAGACCGAGCGCCGGCGTACCGACGACGAGGCCCGTGACGCGCGCATCGCCGTCGACGACCTCACCGCCGAGCAGGCCCGGGCCGACGGCGACGTCGAGCAGGTGCGTGCCCGCCAGCGACGCGACCAGGAGCGCCTCGACTCCGGCGCCGTCGGCAACCCCAAGGACCTCGAGCGGATCTCCGCCGAGCTGGTCTCGCTCGCCCGCAGGATCTCGACCCTGGAGGACCAGGAGCTCGAGGTCATGGAGCGCCTCGAGGAGGCCCAGGGGCGTCTCGACGGGGCGCAGGAGCGGCTGGCGGCCATCGACCACCGGCTCGCCGACCTCGTCGCCGCCCGCGACGCGGCCGCGGCGGAGATCGACGCCGACCTGGTCGCGCTCGAGGCCGAGCGGGGCCCGGTGGCCGAGCAGATCCCCGAGGACCTCGCCGCGCTGTACGAGCGCCTGCGGGCCAGCAAGGACGGCGTGGGCGCCGCTGCGCTCCGTGCCCGGGCCTGCCAGGGCTGCCGGCTCACGATCGACGCGGCCGAGCTCGGCGTGATCCGGTCGGCCCCGGCGGACGCGGTGCTGCGCTGCGAGGAGTGCTCGCGGATCCTGGTCCGCACCGCCGAGTCCGGGCTGTGAGCACCGGGTCCGGCGACCGGGCCCCGGCGCGTGGCTGGGGCGGTGCGGGGGAGTCCACGACGCTGCTGCTGGTGCGCCACGGCGTGACCGCCCACACCGTCGACAAGCGCTTCTCGGGCGGCCTCGCGTCGGCCGACCCGCCGCTGAGCGAGGAGGGCGTCGCGCAGGCCCGGGCGACCGCGGCGTGGCTGGCGCCCTCGCTGCCGCCGGGCACGGCGCTGGTGACCTCGCCGGTGCGCCGGACCCGGGAGACCGCGGCCGTCCTCGCCGAGACCTGGGACAGCGCGGCCCCGAGCCTCGAGCACGGGTTCGCCGAGATGGAGTTCGGCGCCTGGGACGGGCTCACCTTCGCGGAGGTCCGCGAGCAGCACGGGGCCGACCTCGACGCGTGGCTGGGTCGGGTCGACGCGGTCGCCGGCGGCCACGGCGAGTCCTTCGCCGGCGTGCGCGAGCGGGTGCTCGAGGGCCTCGGCCGCACGCTGGCGGCCCACCGCGGCCGGACGGCGGTCGTGGTCAGCCACGTCACCCCCATCAAGGTGCTCGTCGCGGAGGCGCTCGCCGCCCCGCTCGAGGCGGTGTTCCGGATGGAGCTCGCACCGGCGTCGTTGACGGTCGTCAGCTACCACGCCGACGCCGACGGCGGCCCCGACCGGCCGTCGCTGCGTCTCTACAACGCACGGCCCACCGGAGCCGCGGGCCCGGTGGCCTGACGTCCCGGCGCCGGGCTCAGGCCCGCAGCAGGACGTCGAGGCGCGTCCCCGCGGGCGTGGGCCCGGCGGTCTCGACCTCCCAGCCCAGGTCGCGCAGCACGTCGCCCAGCAGGGCGGGGGTGCGCGGCGCGGCGCCGTCGACGAGCAGCGCCCGGGCGAGGAGACCCTTGGTGTGCTTGTTGAAGTGGCTGACCACGGAGCGCTCGCCGTCGGGGGCGACGCTGAGCACGCGGACGGTGGCCACCCGGCCGGCGAGCGCCGCCGGTGGCCGCCAGAACGCGGCGTACGTGCCGGAGCGGAGGTCGACCAGCAACCCCCCGCCCAGCAGGTCGGTGACGGCCCCTCCGAGGTGCGAGCGCCAGTGGCCCGCGACCGAGCCGAGGCCCGGCAGGCCCACCGAACCGCTGAGCCGGTACGCCGGGACGCGGTCGGCGGGTCGCAGGACCCCGAACACCGACGACGTGATCGCCACCCGGCTGCTGGCCCGGCGGCGGGCGGCGGCGTCGAGGCCCGCGAGGTCGAGGGCGTCGTACAGCACCCCCGAGTAGACGCGGTCGGCGCGCGCGGTCGCCGCCAGCCGGAGGTCGGCGTTGGCGTGGACCAGCGAGAGCTGTCCCGCCGTCACCCCGAGCACGCGGGCCGCCGTCGCGGGGTCGCCCTCGCACAGGCCGACGAGGGCGTCGAGGACCTCCTCCCGGGCACCGGTGAGCCCGGGGGAGGACAGCGAGCCCAGGTCGAGGGGGCGTCCCCGCCGGGGAGCGGTCTTGCCCTCGCTCGGCGGCAGCAGCATCAGCACGCCGACAGGCTAGGGGCCCGCACGGCCGGCCGGGCACGCCGGGTGAGCGGCCACGCCGACCCCCCGCGTGGGAGGATGAGGTGTGTCCCCCGAGCAGTTCGTCTGGGTCTCGATCGTCGCGGCCGCGCTGACGTGCGTGGCCCTGCTGCGGTGCCTGGGCGCCGTCGTCCGGCGCTCCTCGCGCCTGGTCGGGCTCAAGGTCCTGGGCTGGACCGTCGGCGGCACCCTGGCGCTGCTGGTGTTCGCACGGCTCTTCATCGGCTACCTCGACGGCGCCGCCTGACCGAGCCGGCCGGGGGCGGATGGGCTGGCTCGTAGGCCGGGTTCTGTTCACCCCGACGCCTCGCGACGCCGGGGTTGGCGACCATCCATCTAGGGCCGCCGTCGCCGACGGCCTCGTGCGGTCTACCCGCGAGCTCGGGCGGGCCGCCCTCGGACACTCGCGCACCGTCCCCGTGGGGACGGCTTCTTGACCTTGCTCCAGGTGGGGTTTACCGAGCCGCACCGGTCACCCGGCACGCTGGTGGTCTCTTGCACCACCCTTTCACCCTCACCGCCCGACCGTGGCCGGGAGGCGGTCTTCTCTCTGTGGCACTGTCCCGCGGGTCACCCCGGGTGGGTGTTACCCACCACCTCGCCCTGTGGAGCCCGGACCTTCCTCGGCCCTCCCGGAGGAGGAACGCGGTCGCCCGGCCAGCCCATCCGCTGCCGGCGATCCTAGGGCATGGGCGCCGCGGGCCCCGGTGGCGTAGGTTCGCCGGTGTGGACGAGGAGTACTGGTACTGCACCAAGCACCACACCGTCGAGGGTGCGGAGGGGTGCCGCGCGAAGGACCGGCTCGGGCCCTACCCGACCCGCGAGCAGGCGTCGCGCGCGCTCGAGATCGTGGCCGAGCGCAACGAGAAGTGGGAGCGCGAGTCCCGCTGGGACGACGAGGCCTCCGAGGACTGAGGTCCGGTGGCCCTCCCGCCGCGGGCCTCGCCCTGGCCGTTCGCGGCACTGGTCGCCATGGCCGCCGCGCTCTTCCTGTACGGCACGTCGTTCCGCTTCGTGCCCTGGTGGGCGGGCGTGCTGCTGCTCCTGGCGTGGCTGGCGATGCTCGTCGTGACGCTGCGCCTGGCCGGCCCGCGACCCCGCACCAGCGCCGTGGTGCCGGTGGTCGCGATCGCCCTGTGGTTCGGAGCGGTGGTCGGCGGCGCCGCGGCCTTCGGCTGGGGCTGACCACCGGTCTCTCCGGCCCCGGCCGGAGGATCCGCTCGCGGACCGCCGTCAGCCGCGCGGGCGGACGCGGAGCACGCTGTCGCCGGTGCCGTTGGCGGTGGTGATCAGCAGGTCGCCGTTGGGCGCGTTGGTGACCGAGCGCAGCCGCCCGAAGCGGGTGAGGGCGGCGGGGCGGCGGACGGACTGCAGCCGACCGTCGGCGTCGAAGCGCAGGAAGCGGACGCTGGAGTCCTTGAGCGCGGCCACGGCGAGCGTGCCGTTGAGGCTGCCCCAGCGGGCGCCGCGGACCCAGGCGGCGCCGGAGGTGGCGACGGTGGGGTCGCCCGACTTCCACCGGGCGCCGAGCTGGGGGCCGGGCAGGGAGAAGTCGGTCATCGGGCGGTTCTCGTCGTAGCCGGGGCCGGGGTTCCAGCCGTAGTTGGCGCCGCCGACGAGCTTGTTGACCTCGTCGTCGCGCGAGGGGCCGTGCTCGACCGACCAGAGGCTCCCGTCGTTGCGCTGGGCGAGGCCCTGCACGTTGCGGTGGCCGTAGGTGAGCACGTAGCGCTGGTTGCGGTTGGCGGCGTCGGCGAAGGGGTTGGCGGGCCAGGGTCGTCCGCTGAACCGGTTCATCCGCAGGGTCTTGCCCCCGAGCGAGGTGAGGCTCTGCGGGTTGCGCTCGTCGGCGGCGTCGCCGGTGCCGACCAGCAGGGCGCCGTTGGCGGCGATCAGGAGCCGGCAGCCGCCGTGGCGACCGCCGGAGGCCGGCAGGCCGGTGAGGAGGCTCGTCGCGCGCGTGGCCCGGGTGCCCTGGCCGTTGAGCTTCCACGCGGTCACCCGGACGTCACGCCCGCCGTCGGCGGGGAACCCGCCGGCGCAGGTGTAGAAGCGGCGGTTGGACGCGAAGCCGGGGTCGACCTCCAGCGACATGAGCCCGGTCTCGCCCGCGGCCCAGACGTCGGCCCCCCAGCGCACGGCACGGGCGCGGCCGTCGGTGACGACCAGGAGCCGCTTGGTCTCGCGCTCGGTGACGAGCAGGCGGCCGCGGTCGATCGGCTGCACGTCCCAGGGCTGCCGGAGCCCACGCGCCGGACGGGTGACCCGCAGGCCCGGCACCGCCTCGGCGGCGGAGCCTGCGGACGACGGCGCGGCGCCGGGCTCGTCGGCCGCGACCGGTCCGACGGCGCCCGCGGTCGGGACCGCGAGCGCGAGGCCCAGCAGGGAGGGGACGAGGACCGAGAGGCGGGGGAGACGGCGCATGCCAGCAAGGTACGACGGATCGCCGACACCGGACAGCACCTCGGGCCGCCCCCCCCGCTCAGAACCCGTGCTCGGGGGCGGGGAAGCTGCCGTCGCGCACCTCGTCGGCGTAGGCGCGGGCCCCGGCCAGGAGCACGCCGCGCAGGTCGGCGTACTGCTTGACGAAGCGGGGCATCCGCCCCTCCCGCATCCCGAACGCGTCGGTCCACACCAGCACCTGGCCGTCGCAGTCGGCGCCGGCGCCGATCCCGATGGTCGGGATGGTGAGCTCCGCGGTCACCCGTCCCGCGATCTCGGCGGGGACCATCTCCATGACGACCGCGAACGCCCCGGCGGCCTGGACGGCGTGCGCGTCGGCGAGCAGCTGCTCGGCGGCGTCGCCACGGCCCTGGACCCGGTAGCCGCCCAGGGCGTGCTCGGACTGCGGCGTGAACCCGATGTGGGCCATCGTCGGGATGCCACCGCGGGAGAGCCGCTCGATCTGGGGTGCCATCTCCACGCCGCCCTCGAGCTTGACCGCGTGGGCGCCGCCGGTCTTCATGAACCGCGCCGCGGTCAGGTAGGCCTGCTCCGGGGACGCCTGGTAGGAGCCGAACGGCAGGTCGCCGACCACGAGTGCCCGGGTCGCGGAGCGCGCCACCGCGGCGGTGAGGGGCAGCAGGTCCTCGACGGTGACCGGGATGGTCGTGGCGTGCCCCAGCACGTTGTTGCCGGCGCTGTCGCCGACGAGGAGCACCTCGATGCCGGCCTCGTCGAAGATCGCGGCGGTGTGCTGGTCGTACGTCGTCAGCATCGCGAAGCGCTCTCCGGCGGCCTTCATCTCCGCGAGGTGGCGCGTGCGGACCCGCGCGGGTCCCGTCCGGGCGGGACCGGCCGGCCCCCCGGGGCCCGCGGGGGCCGGGCCGCCGCCGTACGGCGCCTGCTGCTCGTCGCTGCTCATGGCCCCATCTCACCAGTGCCGGCCGCCGGGCGACACGTGACGGGCGTCTCAACCCGGTGCGGGACCCTCGGGCTCAGCAGCAGCGCTGCTGCGGGCTCGCCTCGGCGTGGTCCGCACGGTGCCGCTCGAACGCCCGCCGGGTCATGGGCTCCACCCCGTCGCGGCGGCACCGCTCGAGGTAGTCGTCCCACTTGGCCTCGCCGGAGAGCTGCCGGGCGTACCAGCGCACGCCCGCGGCCCACCGGCGGGCGACGGCCACGGGGCCCGCGACCGGACCGACGGGGGCGGCGCTCACCGGCCGGCCCCCGCGCCCCGGCGCTCGGACTCCCAGGCCGCCACGGCCTGCTTCTCCTCGGCGGTGGCGAAGAAGTCGGCCGGCGCCACGACCTGCGAGGGGGTGTGGGGCACCTCGGTGGTGGGCAGCGAACCCGCACGGGCGGCCTTGACCCAGATGACGACCGCGTTCGCCACGATGACGACGACCAGGATCGCGAAGCTGGCCTGCAGCACGGCGTTGACGGTGGAGTTGAACACCACCGTGCTCATCTGGCCCGCGTCGGTGGCCGGGGCCAGCACCTCGCCGGCGTCGCGGGCGGTGCGGTAGCGGTCGGCCTGGGCGAGGTAGCCGATCGCGGGGTTGTCGCTGAACACCTTCTGGTAGCTCGCGGTCAGCGTGACCACGAGGTCCCACGCCAGCGGCACCGCCGGCACCCAGACGTACTTCCACCAGCCGTGCTTGCAGAACAGCGTGACGCACAGCGTGAGGGCGATGGCGGCCAGCAGCTGGTTGGCGATGCCGAAGAGCGGGAAGAGCTGGTTGATGCCGCCGAGCGGGTCGGTGACCCCGACGTAGAGCATGTAGCCCCACGCGCCGGTGGTGACCGCCGAGGCGGCCCAGGCGGCCGGCTTCCACGAGGTGTCGCCGAACCGGGGCCAGAAGTTGCCGATGGTGTCCTGCAGCATGAACCGGCCCACACGGGTGCCGGCGTCGATGGCGGTGAGGATGAACAGCGCCTCGAACATGATCGCGAAGTAGTACCAGAACGCCGTCATGCCGGACCCGAACGCCTCGCTGAAGATCATCGAGATGCCGAAGGCCAGCGTCGGCGCCCCGCCGGTGCGGGAGACGAGCTCGGTCTCCACGGACGCCGAGAACGCGTTGAGCTGGTCGGGGGAGATGGTGAACCCGAGCGTGCGGACGAACTCCGCGGCGCCCTCGGCGGTGCCGCCGGTGACGCCGGCGGGGGAGTTCATCGCGAAGTACAGGCCCTGGTCGATGACGCAGGCGGCGATGATCGCGCTCACGGCCACGAAGGACTCCATGAGCATCCCGCCGTACCCGACCATGCGGACGTGGCTCTCCTTGGCGATCATCTTCGGCGTCGTGCCCGAGCTGATCAGCGCGTGGAAGCCCGACAGGGCGCCGCAGGCGATGGTGATGAACAGGAACGGGAACAGCGAGCCGGCGAACACCGGGCCCTCACCGTTGGAGGCGAACGGCGTGACCGCCTGGGCCTGCAGCACGGGCCGGGCCAGGATCAGGCCGATGGCCAGCAGGAAGATGACGCCGACCTTCATGAAGGTCGAGAGGTAGTCGCGCGGGGTCAGCAGCATCCAGACCGGCAGGATCGAGGCGACGAAGCCGTAGCCGACCATGAGGATGGTCAGCGTCTCCGGGGACAGCTCGAACGTCGAGGCGAGGCCGGAGTTCTCGACGACGCCGCCCAGCGCGATGGCCCCGAGCAGCAGCGCGACGCCGATCGCCGTGACCTCCATGACCCGACCGGGCCGCAGGTAGCGCAGGTAGACGCCCATGAACAGGGCGATCGGGATGGTCAGGCCGATCGCGACGACGCCCCACGGGGACTCGGCGAGCGCGTTGACGACGACCAGCGCGAGCACCGCGAGCAGGATGATCATGATCGCGTAGACGGCGATCAGGGCGGCGATGCCTCCGACGACCCCGAGCTCCTCGCGGATCATCTGGCCCAGGCTCTTCGCGTCGCGGCGCATCGAGAAGAACATGACGACCATGTCCTGCACCGCGCCGGCGAGGATCACGCCGACGACGATCCAGATCGTGCCCGGCAGGTAGCCCATCTGCGCGGCCAGCACGGGGCCGACCAGCGGCCCGGCGCCGGCGATCGCGGCGAAGTGGTGGCCGTAGAGCACCCGACGGTCGGTGACCTCGAAGTCGCTGCCGTCCTCGAGCCGCTCGGCCGGGGTGGCGCGCGTGTCGTCCAGCCTGAGCACCCGGCGGGCGATGAACTTGGAGTAGAAGCGGTAGGCGATCAGGTAGGAGGAGACCGCGGCGAAGAGGATCCACAGCGCCGAGACGTCCTCGCCGCGCTGCAGCGCGAGCACGGTCCAGCAGGTGGCCCCGACCAGCGCGACCGCGGTCCAGGCCGCGATCGACAGCGGGGTGGGGCGACGGCCCCGGCCGGTCGGCCGGTCCTCGGTGTCGCCGGGCGGCGGCCCGGACGGGGTGGTGGTGTCGGTGGCCATGGGCTGCTCCCGGGATCTCGAGACCGCGCACGGGGTCACAGGGTGCGCACGGCCGACCCACCATATGCCCGTCGGGTGTGACGGCGGCCACGGACTCGCCCGCCCGGGGTTGCGGTCGTCTTGTGGATTGCTTGCACCTTCACCTACTGGTGCGGGGACCGGCCGTCGGGCAGGATTCTTCCCGTACCGAGGAACTGACCCGAGACGGCTCCTCGGTACTCCAGAACCGCGGAGCTGACCCGAGACGGCTCCGCGGTTCTGCAATTTCAGGGGTGTCCGCCTGCCGGCGGCCGCGTGACGGGCCCGGTCGGCCCGTGCGGGAGACTGGCCGCGTGGACGCCGACAGCTTCACCTCCGCGTACGCCCAGGGCTTCGCCCGGGTCGCCGCCTGCACCGTGCCCGTGACCCCCGCGGACCCGGCCGCCAACGCGCGCGCCGTCGTCGCGCAGGCCCGCGAGTGCCACGAGCGCGCCGTCGCGGTCGCGACCTTCCCCGAGCTGTGCCTGTCGGGCTACGCGGTCGACGACCTGCTCCTGGCCGACACGCTGCTCGACGGCGTGCTGGCGGGTCTGGCCGAGATCGTGGCGGCCTCGGTCGACCTGACGCCGGTCCTGGTGGTGGGCGCACCGCTCGCGGTGGGCAACCGGCTGCTCAACTGCGCGGTCGTCGTGCACCGCGGCGAGGTGCTGGGCGTCGCCCCGAAGTCCTACCTGCCGACGTACCGCGAGTTCTACGAGCGGCGCCACTTCGGCGCCGGCGACGAGCACCGCGGCGCGACCCTCGCCCTGCTCGGCGACGAGGTGCCGCTGGGGCCGGACCTGCTGTTCGAGGTCACCGACGTGCCGGGGCTGGTCTTCCACGTCGAGGTCTGCGAGGACCTGTGGGTGCCGGTGCCGCCGTCGGCCGAGGCGGCGCTGGCGGGCGCCACGCTGCTGCTGAACGTCTCGAGCAGCCCGATCACCATCGCCCGCGCCGACACCCGCACGCTGCTGGTGCGCTCGGCGAGCCTGCGGGGCCTCGCCGCCTACGTGTACGCCGCGGCGGGGGCGGGCGAGTCCAGCACGGACCTGGCGTGGGACGGCCAGACGATGGTCTACGAGGCCGGCGACCTGCTCGCCGAGGGCCCCCGCTTCGCGCCGGGTCCGCAGGTCACGGTGGCCGACGTCGACCTGCGCCGGCTGCGCGCGGAGCGGCTGCGCCAGGGCACCTTCGACGACAACCGCCGTACCCACGAGGTCCGCACCGGTGCCTTCCGTCGCGTGCCGCTGGCGCTGAGACCCCCGACCGGCGACGTCGGGCTGGAGCGCCCGGTCGACCGCTTCCCGTTCGTGCCCGACGACCCGGCCCGCCTCGCGCAGGACTGCTACGAGGCGTGGAACATCCAGGTCGCGGCGCTCGAGCGCCGGCTCACCTCGATCGGCTCGCCGACGGTCGTCGTCGGCGTCTCCGGGGGCCTGGACTCCACCCACGCGCTGGTCGTGGCCGTGCGGGCGATGGACCGCCTGGGCCGCCCGCGCAGCGACGTGCACGCCGTGACGATGCCGGGCTTCGCGACCGGCGCGACCTCCAAGGACCTCGCGACGCGGCTCTGCGCGGCGCTCGGGGTGCGCTTCGAGGAGCTCGACATCCGCCCCGCGGCGACCCAGATGCTGGCCGACCTCGGCCACCCGTTCGCGGACGGCGAGGAGGTCTACGACGTCACCTTCGAGAACGTGCAGGCCGGGCTGCGGACCGACTACCTGTTCCGGATCGCCAACCACCGCGGCGGCATCGTGCTGGGCACCGGCGACCTCTCCGAGCTCGCGCTCGGCTGGTGCACCTACGGGGTGGGCGACCAGATGTCGCACTACGGCGTCAACGCCGGCGTGCCCAAGACCCTGATCCAGCACCTGATCCGGTGGGCCGCCGGGTCGGGGGAGCTGCCCGAGGCCGCGGGCCCGGTGCTGCTGGAGATCCTCGCGCAGGAGATCACCCCCGAGCTGGTCCCCACCCGGGAGGGCGAGACGCCGCAGTCGACGGAGGCCACCGTCGGGCCCTACGCGCTCGCGGACTTCGCGCTGTTCCACCTCGCCCGGCAGGGCCACGGACCCTCCCGGATCGCGTTCCTCGCCTGGCACGCGTGGCGTGACGCGGCCGCGGGGAGCTGGCCGCCGGACCACCCCGAGGCCGGCCGCACGTCGTACGACCTGGCGACCGTGAAGCGGTGGCTGGAGGTGTTCGTGCGCCGGTTCTTCGCCTCGCAGTTCAAGCGCTCGGCGCTGCCCAACGGGCCGAAGGTCTCCGCGGGAGGCACGATGAGCCCGCGCGGGGACTGGCGCATGCCCTCGGACGCCTCGGCGGCCGCGTGGCTCGCGGAGCTCGCCGAGGTGCCCGAGGACCTCTGAGTCCGGCGTCAGCCCGCCAGCGCCTCGCGGACGGCGTCGGTCGTCGACAGCGGCGCCCGCCCCAGCAGGCGGGTCAGGTCGTCGGTCGGCACCAGCAGCTCGCCGGCCGCGATGCCCCGGTCGACGTCGGCGAACGTCGCGGCCGCCGAGGCCGGGAGGTCGGCGCCGAGGAGGATCTGCTCGAGCTGGGCGACCGGCACGTCGGTGTGACCGATCGGCTCCCCGGTGACGTCGCCGATCACGGCCGCGAGCTCGGCGAGCGTGACCGCCTCGCCCCCGAGCTCGTACGTCGCCCCCGCGTGGCCCTCTCCCAGGAGCACGGCGGCCGCGGCCTCGGCGTACTCGCGGCGCAGCGCGAGGCTGACGCGGCCCTCGCCGGTCGCCCCGACGAGGCCGTGCTCGCGGTAGGTGGCGAGCTGACCCGTGTAGTTCTCGACGTACCAGGCGTTGCGGAGCAGCACGTGGTCGATCGGGGACCCGACCAGGACCCGCTCGGTCGCGGCGTGCTCGGCGGCGAGTGCGAGCGAGGTGGTCGCGGCGTGGGGCGCGGAGGTGTAGGCGAGCAGACCGGCGCCGGCGGCGACGGCCGCCTCGACGACCGCGGTGTGCTGCGTGACCCGCCGGCCGAACTCGTCGCCGGAGACGAGCAGCACGCGCTCGGCGCCGGCGAGGGCCTCGGTCAGGGTGGCGGGCTCGGAGTAGTCGGCGCGGCGGACCTGGACGCCGCGGTCGGCCAGGTCGGCCAGGGACTCGGGACGGCGGGACGTGGCGACCACGTCGGCGGGCGCGGCGCCGCGGTCGAGCAGCGAGGTGACGACGGCGCGGCCGAGCTGGCCGGAGGCGGCGGTGACGACGATGGACACGGGGGTTCCTCTCGGGTGGGGTGCCCCGGAGCGGGGCGCGTGGAGAGGGAACGGGAACAGGCGCGTGCCGCTTCCCGTTGGAGAGCAGGCACCTTGAAGTGCCGTAGCCACCTGAGGGAGAGTTGGACCGTGACCACCACGCCCGTCGCCGACCCGTACTCGCGCCTGTGCCCGAGCCGCCAGCTCCTGGACCGCATCGGGGACAAGTGGACGGTGCTGGTGATGGGCGTGCTGACGCCGGGGCCGCGGCGCTACGGCGACCTGGCCCGCGCGATCGAGGGCGTGAGCCAGAAGATGCTGACCCAGACCCTGCGCCACCTCGAGCGCGACGGCCTGGTCACCCGCACGGTCCACGCGACCGTGCCCGTGCGCGTGGACTACGAGCTCACCGACCTGGGCCGGTCGCTGACGGGCCCGCTGGCCGTGCTGGAGGCGTGGGCGCGCGACCACCTGGGCGACATCGAGACCGCGCGCGCGTCGTACGACGCCCGGGGCTGAGGTGGTCCCCGGGACGCGCGCGCCGACCCGGACGCTCCCGGCGGGGGCGCCGCGCGGGCGGGTGCTCGCCGGCGGCGTGGTGTGGCTGCTCGTGGTGCAGTACGTCGTGGTCGAGGTGCTCGCCGCGCTCGCCTGGACCGGCCCGTCGTACGACCCGGCGCGGGACGTCGTCAGCGACCTGGGCCGGGTCGCCTGTCGCGCGGACGGCGGGTGCTCGCCGTGGGCGGAGGCGTTCAACGTCTCGCTCGGGGTGCACGGGGCGCTCGTGATCGGCGGTGCCGTGCTGCTCGCGCCGTTGCTGCCGCGGTGGCGGGCCGGCGTGGTGGCCCTGTTCGCGGTGACGGCCGCCGGCAACGTCGGGGTCGGTCTCGTCCCCCTCGGCGCGGGCGACGGCCCGTGGCACTACGTCGCGGCGACCGCGGCCATCGGGGGCGCGACCCTCGCGGTCGGGGTCGCGGGCGTCGCGGCGCTGGCGGACCCCGGCCTGCGTCGCTGGGCCCTCGGCACGCTCGCCGCGACCGTCGTCGGCGTCCTCGGGGTGGCGCTGCTGCTCGTCGACGGCACCACCGGTCTCGCGGAGCGGGTCGCGATCTACCCCGTCGTCGCCTGGTACGTCGTCACCGGCGGTCTCGCGCTGCGCCGCTGAGCCCGCTGCGGAGGACCGTCGCGTCGCACCCGACCGCCGACTCGGACGTCGTCGGGCGCACGCACCTGCCGACCCGGCGACCTTTGCCTGGCCTTAGCCGGTCGCTGGTTCGTCGTTAGCCCGGGTCGCGGGAAAGTTCACGCATCAACCGAACGCACCACCCGCTCCCAGGAGGAACCATGAAGACCAGCACCCGCGTCGCCGCCCTGCTCGGCACCGCCGCCCTCACCGCCGGCACCGCGACCGTCGCCCTCGCCGGCCCGGCCAGCGCCGACGTCGACCGCAACGGCTCCTGCGGTGGCGCCACCTACGAGTTCAGCGTCGACCGCGACGACGACCGCCGCAACTCCTACGAGGTGACCGCCGACCTCGACAACGCGGGCGGCACCAAGTACCGCGTCGTGCTGAAGCAGAACGGCAAGACGTTCTACAACGTCGCGCGCACCGCCGACCGTGAGGGCGACATCGAGGTCGAGCGCAACCGCAGCAACACCCGCGGCGCCGACACGTTCCTGCTGCAGTACCGCAACACCACGACCGACCAGGTCTGCCGCACCACCATCCGGGTGGCCTGACCCCCCGCACCGACCCCGCGGGTCGGCACACGCGTCGACCGACACCCCCGGCCGGGACCCGGCCGGGGGTGTCGTGCGTCAGCGCGGGGGTCCGAGCCGGACGCTCACCCGGGCGCCGCCCAGGTCGGAGGCGCCGAGCTCGAGCCCGCCGCCGGAGGCCGCCGCGGTGCGCTCCACGATCGACAGCCCCAGGCCGGTCGACCCGCTGCCGCTGGTGCCGCGGTCGGAGACGTCGAGACCCTCGGGGAACCCCGGGCCCGCGTCCTCCACGACCAGCAGCGCGCCCGCCGCGGCGGCGTCCGGCGCCGCGGCCCGCACGAGCGCGACCCGGATGGTGGCCCCCTCCGGGGTGTAGGAGAACGCGTTGTCGAGGAGCACGTCGAGCGCGGCGGCGAGGTCCTCCTCGCCCGCGGACACCGGCACGGGGCCGTCGGGCACGTCGACCTCGAGGTCGCGTCCCTGGTCCTCGGCCAGCGCGCCCCAGAACGCCGCCCGCTCGGCGACCACGGCGACCGCGTCGGTCTGCGCCACGATGCCCTCGCGCTGGGAGCGCCGTGCCTCGCGCACGACGGAGTCGAGGGCGTGCTCGAGGGCCTCGAGGTCCTGGGTCAGCCGCACCCGCGCGACCGGGTCGGCCACCTGGTCGATCCGGAGCCGCAGCGCCGTGACCGGGGTCCGCAGCCGGTGCGACAGGTC
This sequence comes from Nocardioides lentus, assembly GCF_039529515.1. Lineage (NCBI taxonomy): Bacteria > Bacillati > Actinomycetota > Actinomycetes > Propionibacteriales > Nocardioidaceae > Nocardioides > Nocardioides lentus. The sequence goes on along the minus strand of NZ_BAAAMY010000012.1, from coordinate 7,378 downwards.
CGCCACCTGCTCGCGCTCGCGCTCCAGCAGCTCCTCGATCCGGCCGACGAGCCGCTCCAGCGCGACGCCGAGCTCCTGGACCTCCGGGGGGCCGCCCACCGGCACCGGCTCGGGGCGGCGGCGCTCGCCGAGGGTCTGGGTCCACCCGGCCAGCGCGCGGATCGGGCTCGTGAAGGCCCGGCCGAGCCGCTCGGCCAGCACGATCGCGCCGACCAGGAGCAGCAGGCCGAGCAGCGCGAGCACGAGGTAGGCCCGCAGCACCCCGGAGCCTGGGCCGGGTCGCGCGACGTCCACCTGCACCACCGGCGTCTCGGCCGCGCTGGAGCGGCCGAGGGAGACGGGGACCAGGATCCGTGCACCGCCGTCCGGGGTGTCGTCGATCCGCGCCTGCCCCGTACGGCGGGCCTCGCGGACCCGGTCGTCGACCGTCTCGTCGGGGCCCACCGAGGACCCGCCGGGGAAGAACACCGTCGTGGTGGTGTCGCCCTCGGCGTTGATGCGCTCCAGGTAGGTGGACACCTCGCCCCGCCCGTCCTCCGCACCGGACACGACGGTCTCGGTGGCCTGCACCTCCAGCGCCGCCTGCACGATGCGGTCCTCGAGGGCGTAGTCGCGCACGAGCACGGCCATCGGCACCAGCATCGCGAGCAGGACGATCGACACGGTCGCGGCCACCGTCAGCCGCAGCTGGCGTCTCACCGGCGGGTCATGCGCCGTCCGGCGCCGCCAGGCGCACCCCGACCCCGCGGACGGTGGTCAGGTAGCGCGGCGCGGTCGCGGTCTCGCCCAGCTTGCGGCGCAGCCACGACAGGTGGACGTCGACTGTCTTGTCGGACCCGCCCCAGGCCTGCTGCCAGACCTCGCTCAGCAGCTCGCGCTTGGTCACGACGTCCCCGGCCCGCTCGGCGAGGTGGACCAGCAGGTCGAACTCCCGTGGACTGAGGTCCAGCGAGGTCCCGTCGAGGGTCGCGCGGCGCGCGGCGACGTCGATCTCGAGCCCGCCGACGACCAGGCTGCGGCGGACGGTGCGACCGGTGGCCGCGCGTCGCAGCACCGCCCGGATCCGCGCCTCCAGCTGGGTGGTGGTGTAGGGCTTCACGACGTAGTCGTCGGCCCCGGTGTCGAGCGCGCTCACCAGCGACGGCTCGTCGTCGCGGGCGCTGGCCACGATCACCGGCACCTCGCTGACGGCCCGCAGCATCGAGAGCACCTGGGTGCCGTCGACGTCGGGGAGCCCGAGGTCGAGGACCACCAGGTCGGGCCGCGTGTCCACCGCGGCGGCCAGGCCGGCCATCCCGGTGCGCTCGGAGGAGACCGCGAACCCGTGGTCCGACAACGACCGCACCACGAGCGGACGGATCCGGTCGTCGTCCTCGATCACCAGCACCTGCACCACGTCGAGAACCTACCGGGCGGCCTTAGCGTCGCCTTAACCCGCCGTTGGGGCGCCCCGGGCGGGCGGGGCCGAGACTGGGGTGGTGGACAGGCGGCTGGGCTACGCGATCGCGTGGGTGGTGTGCGCCGTCGTCGCCATCGCGATCGGCATCGCCGCCGTGACCACCGTCGGCGCCTCCGTGCGCGGTCGCGGGCCCCTGGGCGACGGCGGGATCGAGCGCTCGACCCAGGGCCAGGGCCGGTACGACCCGGAGGTCGCGGTCTCCCCGCTGCCCGGTGCCGAGGTGGTGCGCCAGACGGTCCGCGAGGAGTTCGGCGAGCTGGACGTCAAGTGCCGCGGGGCCGTCGCCTACGCCACCGACGCCCGCCCCGACCGCGCCGCCGGCTGGGACGTCGTGTCCTTCGAGCCCGGGCCCGACGACGACGTCGACGCCGTGTTCAGCAACGCCGGTCGCTCCATCGAGTTCGAGGTCTACTGCAACCGCGGCCGGCCCGAGCTCGCGGACTACGAGGAGAACACGCTCCCGGCGGACGACGACTGAGCCCGTGCGCCACACTGGCGCCATGGGCAAGCAGGAGGACTTCGTCATCCGGGCGCTGGAGGAGCGCGACGTGCGCTTCGTACGGCTGTGGTTCACCGACGTGCTCGGCTCCTTGAAGTCGGTCGCGGTCGCCCCGGCCGAGCTCGAGGGCGCGTTCGCGGAGGGCCTCGGCTTCGACGGCTCCGCGATCGAGGGCTTCGCGCGGGTGCAGGAGGCCGACATGCTGGTCAAGCCCGACCCCGCGACGTTCCAGATCCTCCCGTGGCGCGGCGAGGGCCCCGCGACGGCGCGCATGTTCTGCGACATCGAGATGCCCGACGGCAGCCCGTCGTACGCCGACCCGCGCTTCGTGCTGAAGCGGACCCTGCAGGCGGCGGGGGAGAAGGGCTTCACCTTCTACACCCACCCCGAGGTGGAGTTCTACCTGTTCAAGCACCCCCCGGAGCCCGGCGTCGAGCCGGTCCCGGTCGACCGCAGCGGCTTCTTCGACCACACCGCGCAGAGCCAGGGCGCCGACTTCCGGCGCGAGGCGATCACGATGCTGGAGTCGATGGGCATCTCGGTGGAGTTCAGCCACCACGAGGGCGGCCCCGGCCAGCAGGAGATCGACCTCCGCTACGCCGACGCGCTCAGCACCGCCGACAACCTGATGACCTTCCGCACCGTCATCCGCGAGGTCGCGCTGTCGCAGGGCATCTGGGCGACCTTCATGCCGAAGCCGTTCACCACCCACCCCGGCTCGGCGATGCACACCCACATGTCGTTGTTCGAGGGTGACCAGAACGCGTTCTTCGAGGCCGGCGCCGAGTACCAGCTCTCGCCCGTCGCGCGGAAGTTCGCCGCGGGGATCCTGCACCACGCCGCGGAGATCACCTGCGTCACGAACCAGTGGGTCAACTCCTACAAGCGCCTGCTCGGCGGCGGCGAGGCCCCGTCGTACATCTCGTGGGGGCACAACAACCGCTCCGCGATGCTGCGGGTGCCGATGCACAAGCCGTCGAAGGGCCAGTCGACCCGCATCGAGCTGCGCACCGTCGACGCCGCCTGCAACCCCTACCTCGCCTACGCCGTGATCCTGGGCGCCGGCCTGAAGGGCATCGAGGAGGACTACGAGCTGCCCCGCGAGGCCGAGGACGACGTGTGGTCGCTGACCCACCGCGAGCGTCGGGCGCTGGGCATCGACCCGCTGCCCGGCAGCCTCGCGGAGGCCATCGAGGTCGCCGAGGGCTCCGAGCTGCTCGCCGACGTGCTGGGCGAGCACGTCTACGACTTCTTCCTGCGCAACAAGCGCAGCGAGTGGGAGGACTACCGCGGGCACGTGCACGCCTACGAGCGCGACCGGATGCTGTCGGTGATCTGAGGCCCGCGACGGGCGGTAGGTTCGTCGCTGTGAGCGACGTCGCCCCTTCTCCTCGCCGTCCCCGCGTCCTCGTCGTCCAGCACCAGGCCGACTGCGCCCCCGCCTGGTTCGGCCGCTGGCTGGCGCAGGCCGGCTGCGACCTCGACGTCGTCGAGCCGTGGCGCTCGGACCCGTCGTCCGCCGCGCTGCCCGACGACCTGGCCGGTCACGACGGCCTGCTCGTGCTGGGCGGCTCGATGGGCGCCCACGACGACGCCGATGTCGCGTGGCTCGGACCGGTCAAGGCGCTGGTCCGCGACGCCGTGGCGCGCCGGGTGCCCACCCTCGGCATCTGCCTCGGCCACCAGCTCGTCGCCGTCGCCCTGGGCGGCCGCGTCGATCGCAACCCCGCGGGCCAGACCGTCGGCCTGACGCCGGTGCGGTGGACGCCCGAGGCCGTCGCCGACCCCCTCGTCGGCCCGCTCGCGAGCCCCCGCCGCGGGGTGCACTGGAACGACGACGTGGTCGTCGCCGAGCCGCCGGGCGCCGTCGCCCTCGCGCGCGGCGCCGACGGCACCCTGCAGGTGGCCCGCTTCGCCGAGACCGCGTGGGGGGTGCAGCTGCACCCGGAGGCGGACCGCGCGGTCGTCGAGGAGTGGGCCGTCGGCGACGCCGCCCGCCACGCCGAGCGGGGCCTCGACCAGGCCGCCGTGCTCGACGAGGTCGGGTCCGCCGCCGCCGAGCTGCGGGCCGCCTGGGAGCCGTTGGCGCTCGCCTTCGCCGGGCGCTGTCGCCAGCCCGACCGGGTGGGGTGACCCGCATGAACCGCGGCACCCTGCGCGGCACCCTGGTCCGGGCCGGGTTCACCGACGCCGAGGCGGGCGAGGAGCGCCTCCTCGGGCTCGGCGACGGGCTCGGCGACGAGGCCGCTGCGGTCGTCGCGCTGCTCGGGCGCACCGCCGACCCCGACCGGGCGCTGCGCTTCCTCGTCGCCCTGGTCGAAGCGCTCGGCGACGACGCGTCCGACCTGCTGGGCGAGCTGGTCGACGACGAGGGCACCGCGATGCGCCTGCTCAGCGTCCTCGGCGGCAGCGAGGCCCTCGGCGAGCACCTCGTGCGCCACCCCGAGCAGTGGCGCGAGCTGCGTGACCCCGCCCTGGGCTCGACCCGCCCCGCGGCGTACGCCGTGCGCGCCGGGCTGCTGGCGGCCGTCGGCGTGCCCCCCGAGCAGCGCGAGGACCCGGCCGCGGTGCCGGTCGCCGAGCTGGACCGTGCGGCGGCGGCCGACGCGCTGCGCGTGGAGTACCGCCGCGTGCTGGTGCGGCTCGCCGCCCGCGACCTCGCCCACCACATGGGCGTCGACGACGTCGCCGCGGAGCTGTCCGACCTCGCCGCCGGCACCCTCGACGCGGCCCTGGCGGTCGCCCGTGGGGGCGTGGGCGAGCGCCACGCCGCGGCCCGGCTCGCGGTCGTCGCGCTGGGTAAGTGCGGGGGCCACGAGCTCAACTACGTCTCCGACGTCGACGTCGTGTTCGTCCACGAGCCGGCCGAGGGCGCCGACGAGAACGAGGCCCGCCGCGTCGCCACCCGGCTGGCCAGCGACCTCATCGCCATCTGCGGCGACCACACCGCCGAGGGCACCATCTGGCCCGTCGACGCCGCCCTGCGCCCCGAGGGCAAGGCCGGGGCGCTGGTGCGCACCCTGGCCGGCCACGTCGGCTACTACGAGAAGTGGGCCGCGACCTGGGAGTTCCAGGCCCTGCTCAAGGCGCGGCCGGTCGCCGGCGACGCCGCGCTGGGACGGGCCTACGTCGAGGCGCTGGCGCCGATGGTCTGGCATGCCGCGGAGCGGGAGAACTTCGTGCCCGACGTGCAGGCGATGCGCCGCCGCGTGGTGGAGCACATCCCGGCGGGCCAGGCCGAGCGCCAGCTCAAGCTCGGCTCCGGCGGGCTGCGCGACGTCGAGTTCGCGGTGCAGCTGCTGCAGCTGGTCCACGGGCGCGGCGACGAGAGCATCCGCCAGCCGGCCACCCTGAGCGCGCTGCACGCGCTCACCGAGGGCGGCTACGTCGGCCGTGAGGACGGGCAGGCGCTGCACGACGCGTACGCGTTCCTGCGCACCCTCGAGCACCGCATGCAGCTCGACCGGCTCCAGCGCATCCACGTCGTCCCCCAGGACGACGACGTGCTGCGACGCCTCGGTCGCTCGCTCGGGGCCTACAAGGACCCCACCGGCGAGCTCGACCGGTGGTGGCGCCACCACCGGCGCGAGGTCCGGCGCCTGCACGAGAAGCTCTTCTACCGCCCGCTGCTCGGCGCCGTCGCGCAGATCGCCGGCGAGGACATCCGGCTCTCCCCGGACGCCGCCCGCGCCCGCCTCGCCGCCCTCGGCTACGACGACCCCGCCGCGGCGCTGCGCCACCTCGAGGCCCTGACCTCCGGGGTCTCCCGCACGGCCGCCATCCAGCGCACGCTGCTGCCGGTGATGCTCGAGTGGTTCGCCGACGCCCCGGACCCCGACGCCGGCCTGTTCGGCTTCCGCCGGATCAGCGAGAGCCTCGGCCACACCCCCTGGTACCTGCGCGTCCTGCGCGACGAGGGCCAGGTGGCCGAGCGGCTGGCGCGGATCCTCGCCAGCTCGCGCTACGCCACCGACCTGCTGCAGCGCGAGCCCGAGGGCGTGCGGATGCTCGCCGGGGACCTGCGTCCGCTCGGCCTGGAGGCCGTGACCGCCGAGATGCTGGGCGTCGCCCGCCGCCGGGACGGGGCCGAGGACGCCGTCCGCGCGGTGCGCGGGATCCGCCGCCGCGAGCTGTTCCGCACCGCCGCGGGCGACCTCGTGGGCACCGTCGACGTCACCGAGGTCGAGGAGACGCTCTCGCGGCTGACCGACGCCACCCTGGAGGCCACCCTCGACGTGTCCCTGCGCTCGGTGGCCGCCGCCCGCGGCCTCGACGCACCCCCGGCGCGGATGGCGGTGGTCGCCATGGGCCGCTACGGCGGCTTCGAGCTCTCCTACGCCTCCGACGCCGACGTGATGTTCGTCAGCGAGCCCGTCGAGGGCGCCGACCCGCAGGTCGCGGCGTCGTACGCCCAGGGCGTCGTCAACGAGCTGCGCCGCCTGCTGTCGCTGCCCGCCAGCGACCCGCCGCTCGAGGTCGACGCCGACCTGCGCCCCGAGGGCCGGCAGGGACCGCTCGTGCGCACGCTCGCGTCGTACGAGGCCTACTACCGGCGCTGGTCGGACGTCTGGGAGTTCCAGGCGCTGCTGCGCGCCGACGCCGTCGTCGGCGACGAGGGGCTGCGGCGACGCTTCCACGAGCTCGTGGACCCGCTGCGCTTCCCCGCGGACGGCCTCGACGAGCACGGGGTGACCGAGGTCCGCCGCATCAAGGCGCGCGTCGAGGCCGAGCGCCTCCCGCGCGGCGCGGACCGTCGCACGCACCTCAAGCTCGGCCGCGGCGGGCTCGCCGACGTGGAGTGGACCGTGCAGCTGCTGCAGATGCAGCACGCCGGCAGGCTCGAGGGGCTGCGCACGCCGCGCACCCTGCCCGCCCTCGACGCCGCCGCCGAGGCCGGCCTGGTCGACCGGGAGGACGCCGACCGGCTCGCCGCGTCGTGGCGCATGGTGAGCCGCGTGCGCAACGCGATCACGTTGGTGCGCGGCAAGGCCGGCGACCAGATCCCCACCGACGCCCGCGAGCGCGCCGGGGTCGCGGCGCTGCTCGGCTACGGCCCCGGCCGCTCCGACGAGCTCGTCAACGACCTGCTGCGCACCACCCGCCGTGCCCACGAGGTCGTCGACCGGGTGTTCTGGGGCGAGGGCTCCTGAGGCTCCGCAGGCGATTGCGGAATCCTTGAGGAAGCGTGGCGGGGGCTTGCGGATACCTCCGTCGTACGCGGGGTCTTGACCGTGGGGGTCGTTGAGGGTTGAACGGCAGAGTTCTTCTCATCAGGGAGCCCGGGGGGGCCGGGTCCCGCACGAGGGAAGAGACACCGCCATGAGCCACAAGGCCACCAAGACCAGCAAGACCAGCAAGCGTTCCACCTCCACCAAGGTCCTCGCGACCGTCGTCATGGTCACCGCGGCTGCGGGTGCGGC
>NZ_BAAAMY010000011.1:20950-38637 GCF_039529515.1 Nocardioides lentus | reverse complement strand
AGAACCTGGACCTGGCGGCGGCGACGACGGCGCTGAACTCGGGGGCGAAGGTCGCGAACCTGCGCGCGGAGCTGGTGCTGCCGCAGGCGGCGGGCAACGACTTCCAGGGTCTGAGCAACACGATCACGTTCACCTTCGACGCCACCCAGCGCACCGCCGACTTCCGCTGAGAGCCCTCGGCCGGCGCACACCCTCTGACGCACATCCACTGACGCACACCCAGTGACCCGCAGCCGACCGGCTGTCGGTCACACCTGACACGGCCGCGCGGCCGAGACCGCCGCGCGACCAGCCCGGACTGCCGGGCGGACGCCTCGCCTGGGGGGGAGGAGGTGTCCGTCCGGCGCGAGACGCCGGTTGCCCCCGTGGCCGGCGAGGACGCCGCCCCACTCCGCTGCTCCCCAAGGCAGCGCGGGTGCGGGCGGCGTTCCTGTGCCCGGACACCGGCAGGACACGGGCGCGACGCGCTAGGGGCGGGCCGTGCGGCCGGTGTGCGCGTCCACCAGGGTCTCGGCCACGCGGCGCGTCGCCGCCGGGTCGGCGGCGTCGCGCAGGTGCATCGCGAGATGACCGGTGACCACGAGCAGCAGGTCGGCGGCGAGGTCGGCGGCCACGTCGGCGCGGCCGGTGACCGGCTCCGCGAACGCGCCCAGCCGCTCGGTCAGGGAGGTGGTGTCGCGCGCGAGCGCCGTCGCGAGCTCGGCGGGCGGGTCGACCGCCTCGGCCGCGGTGCCCAGGAACGCGCACCACCGCGCCCCGTCGGGCCGCGCCCGGAACGTCTCCAGGGCGTCGAGCACGGCCAGCAGCCGTCCGCGGTCGTCGGGCGCCGCCGCCACCGCCGCGTCCCACACCTCCAGCCACGCCGCGTGCCGCCGCTCGAGCGCCGCCGCGACCAGGGCCTCCTTGCTGCCGTAGGCGCGGTAGAGGGTCGCGGGGGAGGCCCCGGCCCGCGCGAGGATCGCGTCGACGGGCGTCGCGGCGATCCCCCGGGTGAACAGCAGGTGGTCGGCGGCGTCGAGCAGCTTGGTGCGGGTGCGCTCGCGGGTGGCCACCTCCTCAGCCTAGACTCGCAGATGTGAAACGACCGTTATCGTTCGATGCCACGCGGACCTCCTTGCTCGTCGTCGCCGGGACGTCCCTCGTCGCCGGCACCTACGGCCTCGTGCGCCTCGCCTACGGGCTCTTCCTGCCGGACGTGGCCGCGGACCTCGGCCTCGCCCCCCGGCTGGCGGGCTGGACCTCGTCGGGCGCGTCGGTCGCCTACTGCGCCGGCGCGCTGCTCGGCCTCGGCGCCCACCGGCGTCCGCGGCTCGTCGTCCTGGGTGCGCTCGCCACGGCCGCGGTCGGCTCGCTCGTGATGGCGGCGTCGCCGGGCGTGGGCCTCTTCGTCCCCGCCGCGGTCCTCGCCTCCGCCGGGGCGGGCCTGGCCTCGCCGGGGATGGTCGCCCTCCTCGAGCGGGCGCCCGGGCTCCGCCGGCCCGAGCGGGCGCAGGCGGTCGTCAACGCGGGCACCGGTCCCGGGCTGGTCGCGGTGGGCGTCCTGGCGCTCGTGCTCCTGCCGGACTGGCGGCTCGCCCTGACGCTGGGCGGCGTCCTCACCGCGACGGCGGGCGTCCTCGTGCTCCTCGTCGACCGGTCGCGGTCGCTCCCGTCGCGGGAGGTCGGACCCGCGGCCGGTGCTCCGCGGATGGGCGTCCGCGCCCGCCGGCTCGCGCGCCCGGCGACGGGCGCACTCCTGCTCGGGGCGGCGTCGGCGGCGGTCTGGACCTTCGGCCGCACCCTCGTCGTGGACGCCGGCGCCGGCCCGACGGCATCCGTCGTCGCCTGGGTGCTGCTCGGCGTCGGTGGCACGGCGACGGTGCTCACTGCCGGCCGGCTCGGCGCCCTGCCGCCCGCCCGCGCCTGGCTGGTGACGGCCGCGGGGGTCGCGGGGGCCCTCGCGCTGCTCGCGCTGGCGCCCGGTGTCGTGGCCTCGGCGTACGTCGCGTTCGTGGTCTTCGGCTGGTCCTTCGTCGCGGCGACCTCGGCGCTGATCGCCTGGGCGGGCCACGTCCTGCCGTCGCGGGCCGCCTGGGGGACCTCGGTGCTGTTCGTCCTCCTGGTCGTCGGGCAGGCGCTCGGCTCCACGGTGGCCGGCGCGTCGGCCGGTCCGTGGGGCTGGCGGGGGGTGTTCGCCGGCGCCGCCGTGGTCGCGGTGGTCGCGGCCCTGTGCGGGGCGCCGGTGGCGTCAGCGGTGGTCCGCGTACCCCGGCCCCTCCCGGACCGTGCCGCCGTCCGCGGCTGAGGGGTCGTCGGACGACCCGTCGACCGGCACGGCCCGGGTCGCGTCGTCCGCGACGTACCAGGCGACCCAGGCCGCGGGCCACAGCAGCAGCGCGACCGCGAGGGGGCCCCGTCGACCGGGGGTCCGCCGGGCCTGGCCGCGGGCGGTCAGCGCCCCGACGAGCAGGTACAGCAGCGCGAGCGCGCCCAGCGCGGCCGCTGCGCCCACGTCCTCGGCCCCGGTCACGAGCCCATGATGGTCGACGTGCCGCCTCCGGGCCAGGGGTCGTCGGTCCCGTCCTGACTCGTCAGTCCGCGCGACCCCGCGGCGGCAGGGCGGCGACCTCGGCGGCCGCGTCGGCCATGGCGCGGTGGACGGCCTCGAGGAGGTCGGCGGCGGCGGCGACCTCCGCCGCGGGGTGGGCGCCCAGGGCGGCGCCGACGTGACGGCCCAGCGGGGCGAAGAAGGCCCGCGCCTCGACCGCGACCGCGGGAGCGCTGCGCAGCGTGACCACGCGGCGGTCGCTCGCCTCGCGTGTGCGCACCAGCAGTCCGGCCCGCTCCAGACGGTTCAGCAGCGCGCTCGTCGCCCCCGAGCTCAGGTGCACGCGCCGCGCCAGGCGGGCGGGCGTCAACGGGTCGTCACGGTCCTCGGCCCACAGGATCTCCGCGAGCGCCGCCGCGTCGCCCGCGTGGACCCCGAGCCAGTCCGCGAGGTGGCGGGTCAGCTCGGTGTAGTCCGCGGCGTACGCGCGCAGCCCCAGCATCAGCCGCGTGGCCTCCGCGCCCAGCGGTCCGCCCTGCTCGTCCTGCACCCGGTTTCCCTCCACTGTCTAACATCTTCATCATGAAGATATCTCGTCGCGCGCTGGTCAGCGGCGCCAGTGTCGCCGGACCCGCCCTCGCCTGGTGGCTCGAGCGTGCCGGGTGGCGGGTCGAGGTCGTCGAGCGGGCGTCGCAGCTGCGCACGGGGGGCCAGAACGTCGACGTGCGCGGGGCCGCCCGAGGGGTCGTGCGGGCGATGGGCCTCGAGGACCGGCTGCTCGCGGCCGGCACGGGCGAGGCCGGCATCCGCTTCGTCGACGGAGCCGGTCGGTCGCTCGCCGAGTTCCCCGCCGGCGAGGGCGACAGCGGCGGTGCGACGGCGGAGGCCGAGGTGCTGCGGGGCCGGCTCGCCCAGCTGCTCGTCGGCGCCTGCGGTGACGGCGTGCGCTGGCGCTGGGGCGACACGATCGCCGCCCTCGACCAGCGGCCCGCCGGTCGGGACCACGAGGGTGTCGAGGTCACCTTCGCGAGCGGCGACCGCGCGACGTACGACCTCGTCGTCGCGGCCGACGGCGGACGCTCGCGCACCCGGGACCTGGTGCCCGGCACCGACGCCCGGCTGCGGCCGCTCGGGGTGACCATCGCCTACGGCACCGTCCCGCCCGCCGCGGACGACGACCGCTGGTGGCGCTGGTACGTCGCGCCCGGCGGGCGCAACGTGACCCTGCGCCCGGACGGGGAGGGCACGACCCGCGCGGCGCTCGCCTTCGCCGCGGACCCGGACGGGCCGGCCGGACTGCGCCTGGCCGACCTCGACGACGACGGGAGGCTCGACCTCCTGCGGCGGCGCTTCACCGGAGCGGGCTGGGAGTCGGAGCGGGTGCTCGCCGGCCTCGCCGCCGACCCCGAGCTGTACGTCGAGCACCTCGCGCAGGTGCGTGCCGCCCGCTGGACCTCGGGCGCCGTCGCGCTGCTCGGGGACGCCGCCTGGGCGGTCACGCCGCTCGCCGGCCAGGGCACGAGCCTCGCGATCGCGGGCGCGCAGGTGCTCGTGGGCGAGGTCGAGGCCGCGCTGGCCGCCGGCGGCACCGTCGCGGAGGGGCTCGTGGCCTACGAGCGCGTGATGCGTCCGGTCGTCGAGGACGTGCAGGACCTGCCGCCGGGGGTGCCCCGGCTGGCCTACCCGCGCTCCCGGGTCGCGGTCGCCGCGGCGCGCACCGCGTTGCGGGTCGCGGGCTCGCGGCCCGCGCGACGGCTGGCCGGACTGCTGCCCGGTGGCGACGACGGTCCCGCCTGGGAGGTGCCGGACTACCCGGCCCTCACCCGCCCTGCCGGTGGCGCGCCGACCTGACCGCCCACGCCACGGCCGCGGCGGCGGGCAGCCCCGCCCGCGCGACGGCGGCGCCGAGCGGCTTGGCGCTGGCCCGGATCCACCCGACGGGCTGCAGCGACTCGGCGACCGCGGCGGCGGCGTAGGGGCGCATCGCGCGCTGGTAGTCGTGCACCGCCATCGGCACCGTCTTGTGCCCGTCCCGCGCCGCGAGGAGCTCGCGGTGCAGCACGTGCGCGTCCTGGATGGCGGTGCTCGCGCCCCGGCCCCCGGTCGGCGGCATGGCGTGCACGGCGTCGCCCAGGGCGGTGACCTCGCCCGCCGGCCACACCGCGAGACCGGCCGCATAGCGCGGCGCGGCGTGGAACCGGAACGACGAGGTGGTCCCCGGGTCCGCGCGGCGCACGACGTCGAGCAGCTCCCCGCCCCAGTGCCGCCGGGCGAGCTCGTCCTCCGCCGCCGCCACGAGGTCCGCGCCCCGCACCGAGCGCAGCGCGGCCGTGCCGGCCCAGTCGAGCAGGATCACGCCCCACACGTACGACGGCTCCACCCCGAGCGGCGGGGGGCCGGTGAACGAGCGCACCGCCGCCTGGTCCAGCGGCGCGTGGTGCCCGACGTACAGGCCCGAGCCGCCGGGACCGACGGCCAGCGTGGAGCGGTTGCCGAGCATCGCGCGACCCGCCGGCGCGACGGCGCCCTCGGGGGTGCGACCCGCGAGTCCGACCAGCCCGATCGGCGCCGACGTCGGCCCGCCCGCGAGCCGGGTCGCGATCGCCGAGCCGACCCCGTCGGCGGCGACCAGCACGTCGCCGACGACCCGCGAGCCGTCGTCGAGGAGGGCCGCCACGCGGCCGCCACCCCGCCCCGTGCCCGTGTCCCCGCCGTCCTCGCGCTCGTAGCCGGTCACGCGCGCGCCGCGGCGCAGGGCGTCGTCGAGGGTGTCGGCCAGCAGCAGGCGCAGGGTGACCCGGTCCACGTCGAGGCTGTCCTCGGCGCTCACCGAGCGGTCGACGGCGATCAGGCGGCCGCGGTGGTCGCGGATCGCGAAGCCGCGCTGGTTCCACGCGCCCTGCGACACGGCGTACAGCTGCTCGACGGCCTCCGGCGCGAGGAGCTCGCGCAGGCCGTCGAGGGCCTCGGCCTGCAGGTGCAGGCTGTAGCCGCCGGTGCGGCGCAGGTCGGTGTCGCGCTCGAGCACGGTGACCTCGACGTCCGCGCGCCGCAGGCCGCGCGCGAGCGCCAGACCGCCGATGCCGCCCCCGGCGATGATCACGTGCACGGCACGATCCTGACCCGGCGGCACCGCCGGACCGAATCGTCACCGCCGGCCCGGTCGCTCAGCGGTCCCACCAGCCGCCCAGCCACGCGTCGAGCGGTACGGCGCCCGCGCGGCGCAGGCCTGGGGCCCGGGCCGTGTGCGTCGTGGACGGCTCCAGCCCGAGCGCGACCCGTCGCTCACGGCGCAGGTCGGTCACGGTGAGCAGGTGACCGTTCGGTCGCCCGGGGCCGTGCTCCTCGGTCCGCACGTGACGGCGCACGTCGCCGCCCGCGCCGGCGGCCACCAGGGCGGCCCAGTCCTCGGGCTCGGCGACCACCCCCTCGTGCAGGTGGACCCCGAGCAGCGCGCGGGTGGCCTCGGGCCCGCCGGCCGGTCGGACCCGGGGGTCGCGCAGCTCGCGCCACGGGGCCGCGTCGCTGACCACGACGGCCTGCGGGCAGCCCGCCAGGAACCCGTCGACGGCCACCACCAGCTCGCGCACGCCCAGCCCGGGGTCGTGGGTCAGGACCACCCGGGCGGGCCCGGCGCGCAGCCCGCGCAGGGCGAGAGGCCAGGCGTGGACGCGTCGGGCCGACGCGAGGGTGCCGGCGGCCCGCTCCTCGTCGGTCGCCGTGTCGCGCCGCTCGGCGTCTCCGGCGTCGGGGCCGTCGTGCCAGGCGACCGCCCCGGGGACGTGGCGCAGGCGACCGCCGGCGGTCCACCAGCGGTGCGCGAGGTCCCAGTCCTCGCCGCCGTAGCCGACGAAGGACTCGTCGAACCCACCGACGCGGGCGAACCAGTCGGCCGTGCAGGCGAGGGTGGCCGAGATGACGAAGCGGAACGAGGTCTCGTCGGCGGCGCGGAGGTCGTCGGTGGCCCGCCAGCCGTCGTGCAGCCAGGCGGGCCCGGGCAGCTCGCCGGCGGCCGCCCCGGCGAGCGGGTCGGCCGGGTCCGGGGGAGCGGCGAACCGCGTGTGGCGGCGCCGGCCCACGACGAGGAGGTCGGGCTCCGGCGAGGGGTGGGCCGCGAGGGGGGCGACGAGCCGGCGCAGGTAGGACGGCTCGGGCGCGGTGTCGGCGTCGAGGAACGCCAGCACGTCCCCGGTAGCGGCGGCCGCCCCGTGGTTGCGCGCGGCGGCCGCGCGGAAGCCCTCGTCGGGCTGGGTCACGACCCGGACGCCGGGGGGCACGACGGGTGGGGTCGCGGACCCGTCGTCGCTGACGACGACCTCGTGGGGCCGCCGGTCCTGGCGGGCGAGCGCGGCCAGGGTGCGGGCCAGCTCGACGGGCTGCTCGTAGTGGGTCACCACGACCGAGACGCGGGGTGCGCTCACGGAGCCGACCCCGGGGCGGGGCGGTCGTCCCGGTCGTCCCTGTCGTCCTGGCCGGTCTGGGCCTCCCACCAGGCGCGGTAGGCCGCGGCGGTGTCGTCGAGGTGGGGTCGCGGCGGGGGGCCGAGGACGTCGGGCGGTCCGTCCAGCCGGGCCGCGACCCGGGCGGCGAGCGACGCGACGCCGTCGTCGGCGTCGTACAGGTCGAGGGTGCCGGGACGCAGCCGCGCCATCTCGCGGGTGTAGTCACCGGCCCGCACGAGCGGTCGGCGCCCCAGCGCGACCCAGCTGTTGAGGGAGCCGGACGCCGAGAGGTTGGCGTGGGCGACGAGGCCGACGCCGGCGACGAGCATCCGCCGGGCGGCCTCGACGTCGTCGAGCCACCCGGTGGTCGAGAACCGGACCCCGAGCCCGTCGGCGCGGGCGGCCAGCTCGGCGAGGAGGTCGTCGTGGCCCGCGGCGACCGACCCGAGCGCCCGCACGGCGGGGCGCTGCTCGGGGGTGTCACCGAGCAGGGCCGCGGCCTCGAGCGCCTCGACGTGGCCCTTGCCGGGGTAGACCCACCCGAAGACGGCGACGCTGCGCTCGCGCGGACCGTCGACGGGGGCCGGCGGCGCCGGCACGATCGGCAGCGGCACCACGCCGCCGACGGTGCGCGGCGCGCAGTGCGCGGCGACGGTGGCCCGCTCGGTCTCCGAGCTGGTCACCCATCCCCGCGCAGCCGCGAGCACGGCGGCGTAGGAGTCGCGGCGCCGGGCGAACCACTCGCCGTCGGAGGGCTGCGGCACGTCGTGCAGCGTCACCGTCGTGGGGTGGCGCGCGGCGAGCCGGACCAGGGCCGCGGCGGCGGCCTCGGGGGTGCCGCCGTAGAGCCGGTCGGTGAAGTGGACGTGGACCGGTGTGCCGGGGGCCGGCAGGTCGAGATGGGTGGTGGTGGCCGCACCGGCGGCGCGGGCGACCTGCCCGGCGAGGAGGGTGACGCCGTGCCGCTCGGTGCCGGCGACGAGCACGTGGACCGGCGGGGTCACGGGACCAGCCGCCAGCCGTCGTCCTCGCGGACCACGAGGCCCCGCGCGGCGAGCTGCTCGAGCCAGCCTCCCATCGGCCACCAGCCCCACCGCGCGGCGAACAGCCGGCCGTTGCGCACGATGTCCGCGGCGTGCTGCACCGGCGGGTCGGACGTCGGGTGGTGCTGGTGGTACGCCGGGGCGTCGCCGAGCCAGCCGAGCCCCAGGCCGGCGGCCCGGGCGCGCTGGCCCAGGTCGGTGTCCTCGGCGCCGTAGCCGGTGTAGGCCTCGTCGAACCCGCCGGTGCGCCGCCACGCGTCGGCCGACAGCGCGAACGACAGCGACCAGAACAGCGCCCAGTCACCGCCGCGCTCGCGGGCCCCGGGTGCGGGTGCGGGTCGCGCCGGGTGCGGGTCGTCGAGCTCCGCGAGCCGCTCCAGCGGGTACGGGCGGTCGTCGGGGGACAGGTAGGTCACCGGCCCGCACCACACCACGTCGGGCTCGTCGGCGACCGCCGCGGCGTAGGCGGCGACCGTGCCCGGCCCCGCCAGGCAGTCGACGTCGAGGAACACCAGCACCTCGGCCCCGCGGCGCAGGGCCTCGGCGGCCCCCAGGTTCCTCGCCGCGGCGAGCGGGAGCCGGCCGTCCGCGGGCAGCGGCAGGTCGACGACGTCGTCGCGACCCACCACCGCGGGGATCCGGGGGTCGCCCATCGCGACCACCACCCGGTCGTGGGCGGGTGTCCCGGCGGGGCCCGCGACGGTGGAGAGCGAGCGCTGCTGCTCCGTGAGGTGGGCGTGGCGGCCGTGGGCGACGGTGACGACGGCGACCCGCGGGGCGCTCACGCGGGCACCCCGGCCAGCACGTCCGCGAACCGTCCGGCCGCCCCGCCGTCGCACCACGACGACCAGGCCTCGCCGTCGAGGGCCTCCACGCGGTCGAGCAGCCCCGCCCAGTCGTCGTCCTCGAGGGTCGGCAGCGAGGCCGCGGGCCACGGGCCGTCGGCGAGGTGCCGGGCGGCGACCGCCTGCTCGTCGAAGGGCCGGCCGGCGGCCACGAGGACGGCGGGGACCCGGGCGGCGGCGACCTCGGCCACCGCGTTCTGGCCGGCGGCGGCGACGACCACGTCGGCGCTGCGCAGGCAGTCCCAGACCTCGTCGCGCCACGTCCCGCCGGGGCCGAGCACGACGACGTCCCAGCCGGCGTCGCGGGCGGCGTCGGTGAGCGCGGCGGCCTGCGCCGGGGTCCACGCGTCGCCGCCACGCCCGCCGAGGAGCACGAGCCGGCGGCGGTGCCTCCCGGTGCCGGGTGCGGGTGCGGGTGCGGGCTCCGGAGCGGGGGCGAACCGCGACAGGGCGCCGACGGCGCGGACCCGGCCGGTCAGGTCCTCGGGCATCCCGGGCAGCAGCGCCCGGGTGGTGGCGTCGTCCGCGGGCCAGCAGCCGACGAGCACCTCGGAGCAGCGCAGGCCCAGCCGGTGCGGGCCGTCGGCGCGGCGGCCGGGCAGCACGACGGAGACCACGGGGACGCCGTGCAGCCGGCAGAGCAGGGCGACCTCCTGCGAGACGTCGACGACGACGGCCCGGGGGCGGGCGCGGTCGAGCCAGGCGGAGACCTTCGCCGTCCGGTGCCGCAGCCCCTCGTGACCGCGGGGGGCCCAGTGCAGGACCCCGCCGGCGGTGCGGTCGTCGGGGGACAGCGCGTCGCAGGAGGGATCGACGTCGGGCGGGAGCCGGACCCAGGGTCCCTCCCAGCCGGGGGGCCGCGGGAGCGAGCTGAGGCCGGTGACCTGCTCGGCGGGCCGACCGGACGCCGGGCGGGCGAGCTCGGCGGCCACGGCGCGGGCGCGGTGCAGGTGGCCGGCGCCGTGGTGGTGGACGTACCACCCGATCACGCGACGCCCTCCATCTGGCCGACGGCCTCGGCGTACAGCCGCTCGTAGGCGTCGACCATGGCCGGCAGCCCGAAGGCCGCCGCGCCCGCGCGGACGCCGGCGCGGTCCAGCCCGGCGGCGTCGCGCATCGCCGTCGCCAGCGAGGCGGGGTCGTCGGGGACGGCCAGGCGGCCGGTGGTCGGGGTGAGGATCTCGGGCAGCGCGCCGCGGGCGAACGCGGCGACGGGCGTGCCGGTGCTCAGCGCCTCCACCGCGACCAGCCCGAACGGCTCCTCCCACGCCGGGGTGAGCACGGCGACGCACGCGCCGCCGACGGTGCGGGCGAGCTCGCGCTGCCCGAGGTGGCCGAGGTAGCGGTAGCAGGCGTCGGGACCGGTGGAGGAACCGGCCGGGTCGTCGAGCAGCGGGCGCACGAGCGCCTCGACGTACGCCGGGTCGCCGACGGGGCCGACGAGGTCGAGCGGCATGCCCGCCCGGCGGGCGGCGAGCAGCGCCTGGTGGGGGGCCTTCTCGGGCACGAGCCGGCCCGACCAGACCGCCCGCGGTCCGCCGGGGCCGACGGGCCAGCGCGCGGGGTCGACGCCGTTGTGCACGACGCGGGCGTCGACCACGGGCCGCCACTGGGCGGCGGTCGCCTCGCTGACGGCGATGAAGCGGCAGTTGTCGCGGGCCAGCGCGACCGCGGACTCCAGCCACGGCACCGGCGGGGTGTGCAGCGTGGTGACGACGGGCACGTCCAGCGCCGCGGACATCGCGATCGGCAGGTGGTGCAGCGAGTTGTTGTGGACCAGGTCGTAGCGCCGGGAGCCCCCGGCGGGGCCGACGCGGCTGTCGTGCTGCAGCGACAGCATCAGGTCCAGGTAGGCGTGATGCTCGGCCATCCAGGTCTCGGGCGGCGCGGCGAGGTCCGCGCGGGCCGTCGGGGAGGAGGAGAACGGTGCGACGGGCAGCGTGTGCGCGCCGAGCTCGGGGCTGGAGCCGGGCGCCGCGAACAGGTCGATGTGGTGGCCGCGTCGTCGCAGCTCGGTCACCAGCGCCGCGGTGTGGGCCTCGAGCCCACCGGCGAAGGGCTCGGCGATGGGGAAGCGGCTGGACGCGATCACGCAGATGCGCAGGGGTCTCATGACCGGCCCCCGGCGGCCTCGAGGGCCTCGACGTAGACTCGGCGGGTGGTGGCCCCGATCCGCACCTGCTGGCGGCGCCGGTCGTCGGCCTCCAGGCCGACCAGGTCCGCGCCGGGGGCGGCGGCGTCGTCGAGCAGCCGTTGCAGGGCCGCGACCAGCGACGCGGCGTCGAGGGTGTCCTCGCCGGCGGTGAAGACGGCGTCGGCGCCCTGGTCGGCGTAGTGGCCCAGCGACGGCGCGAGCACGCGGGTGCCGACGTCGTGGCAGGCCTCCAGCCAGCCGGAGTGGGTGCCGAAGCGGTAGGGGAGCACGGAGACCGTCAGCGCCGCGAGCTCGGCGGTGAGCTCGTCGTCGCTCCAGTGCTCGTGCCAGACGACGTCGACGAGCCCGGTCTCCTCGGCGGCGAGCGCGTCGAGGCGGGCGACGACCTCGCGGACGCGCTCGTCGTCGCGGTCGCGGACGTCGCGCTGCACGGTGACCCGCAGGCGGGCGCCGTCCTCGCGGTCCCGCAGCGCGGCGAGCAGCGGCTCGAGCAGGCGCAGCGGCTCGACGTTGCGGCGCAGCTCCTTCACCGCGAGCCCGACGACCGGCGGCCCGGCGGTGCCGGCGGCGGTGCGCTCGCGACGCGTCGCGCGCACGGCGGCCATCGTGTCGAGCGTCACGACGTGGGGGTGGGGCACGACGAGCGGACGGCGGCCCCACCGGCGCTCGACCTCGTCGGCCGCACCCTCGGTGAGGGTCAGCAGCGCCGTGGCCCGCGGCACCAGCACGTCGAGCTGGGCGCCGAGCAGGTCGGGGTCCTCGTGGTGGGGGTTGCGCAGGTCGTGCAGCGTCAGCACGAGCGGACGGGCGGTGCCCTCCAGGGCGTCGGCGAGGTCGGTCAGCTCCTCCGGGTGCGCGGCGTCGTAGCCGAAGTGGAGGTGGAACAGGTCGAAGTCGTCCTCGCCGGTCTGGTCGCGGACCCATGCGGCGTCGAGCGCGACCGGCGGCCACCAGCGGCCGCGGGCCGGCCGGGAGGGGTCGTCGGGGTCCGGGTCCGGGCGGACCCGGACGACCGGGCGGGCCCCGTCGGCCGGCAGGACGTGGCGCACGTAGGGGTGTGCGGCGGGCACCGACACCAGCTCGATCGTCTCGGGCCGGGCGATGGTGGGGACGTGGGGCACCGCTCTCCTCGTGGGGGACCTCGCGCCGGCCGGTCTGCGTGAGCCGGCCGGCGCGGGGTGGTTCGGATGGGTGGGGGTGGTGCGGGGTGGTGCGGGGGGGGCCCGGGGGGTCCGGTCCCCTCAGGGGCGGAAGACGGCCTTGACCATGCCGTCCTCCTTGTCGCGGAAGGTCCGGTACGCCGCGGGCGCCTCCTCGAGCGGGAGGCGGTGGGTCGCGAAGGACTCGACGCCGAGGACGTCCTCGTCCTGGGTCAGGACGCCGAGGATGTCGTCGCTCCAGCGGCGGACGTTGGCCTGGCCCATGCGCAGCTGCACCTGCTTGTCGAACAGCTGGAGCATCGGCATCGGGTCGGCGGCCCCGCCGTACACGCCGGAGACCGAGATCGTGCCGCCGCGGCGCACGCAGTCGATCGACTGGTAGAGCGCGGCCATCCGGTCGAGCGAGACGTGGCGCATGACGGACTGCTGCAGCCGCTTGGGCAGCAGGCCCACGGCCTTCTGCGCGAGCTCGGCGGGCGGCGAGCCGTGCGCCTCGAGGCCGACGGCCTCGTGCACGGCGTCGGCGCCGCGGCCGTCGGTCATCCCCCGGACGACGTCGCCCAGGTCGTCGGCGTCGACCTCGGTGAGGTCGATCGTCTCCGCGCCGCGGGCGCGGACCCGCGCCAGGCGCTCGGGCACCAGGTCGACGACGATGACGCGCAGGCCGCGGGTCAGCGCGATCCGCGCGGCCATGTCGCCGATCGGGCCGGCGCCCATGACGAGCAGGGTGCCGCCCTCGGGCACGTCGGCGTACTGGACGCCCTGCCACGCGGTGGGCAGCACGTCGGAGAGGAAGAGGAAGCGCTCGTCGGGCGGGCCGTCCGGCACGCGGATCGGGAGGGTGTCGGCGAACGGGACGCGCAGCGCCTCGGCCTGGCCGCCCGGCACGGCGCCGTACAGCGAGCTGAAGCCGAAGAGGCTGGCGCCGGTGCCCTGGTCGCGGTTCTGGGTCGTCTCGCACTGGCTGTGCAGGCCGCGCGAGCACATCCAGCAGGTGCCGCAGCTGATGTTGAACGGGACGACGACGCGGTCGCCGACCGCGAGGTCCGAGACCTCGGCGCCGACGGCCTCGACGACACCCATCGGCTCGTGGCCGATGACGTCGCCGGGGGTCATGAATGGCGCGAGCGGGTCGTACAGGTGCAGGTCGGAGCCGCAGAGGGCGGTGGAGGTGATGCGGACGACGGCGTCGGTGGGCTGCTCGATCGCGGCGTCGGGGACGTCGGTGACCTGGACGTCCTGGCGGCCCTGCCAGGTGACGGCCCTCATGAGGCGGTCCCGGTGGGCGCGGGGTGGGCGGTGGTGGGGGTGACCATGACGACCGGTGCCCGGAGGTGGTGGCCGTATGCACGGACCGTGGGCGGGCACGCGGGTCCATGACCTCCTCCGCCCCGACCGTCCGCCGTCGCCTGTCCTGCTCCGCCGACGACGTCTGGGCCACGCTCGCGGACGGCTGGCTCTACCCGCTGTTCGTGGTGGGGGCCTCGCGGATGCGGGAGGTCGACGACGACTGGCCGGGGGTGGGCTCGGAGGTCCACCACTCGTTCGGCGCGTGGCCGGCCGTAGTCGACGACACGACCACCGTGACGGCCTGCGAGCCCGGGCTGCGGCTGCGTCTCGTCGCCTCGGGGCGCCCCGGCGGGGAGGCGGAGGTGGAGTTCCGGCTGAGCCCCGCGACGGCGTCGGGACCGGGCGACGGCGCGGTCTGCGACGTCGAGCTCGCCGAGGACGTCGTCAGTGGCCCGGCGCTGCTGGTGCCGCGGATCCTGCGTCGGCCCGCCGTGGTCTGGCGCAACACCGAGACCCTGCGCCGCCTCGCCTTCGTCGCCGAGCGTCGTACGGCCGGCTGAGCGCGCGCAGCGGGTCGCGGGCCCGGCCGGATCGGCCGCACGGGCCCGGGTACGGGCGGCCATGAGCGACGACGGGACGCAGTTCGGCGAGCAGACCCAGCAGCCCCCCGGGAGCACCGGGGCGATGGACCCCGAGCCCGACCACGGCGAGACGTCGTACGTCGGGCACGGCCGGCTGGCCGGCAAGGTCGCGCTGGTCACGGGCGGCGACTCCGGCATCGGGCGCGCGGTGGCGATCGCGTACGCCCGTGAGGGCGCCGACGTGGCGATCACGCACCTGCCCGAGGAGGTGGACGACGCCCGCACGACCGCCGCGCTCGTCACCGACGCGGGCCGGCGGGTGCTCGTGGTCGAGGCCGACCTGCGCACCTCCGCGCGCTGCGCGGAGGTCGTCGCGCAGGTCGTCGGCGAGCTCGGGGCGCTCGACGTGCTGGTCAGCAACGCCGGCTACCAGTGGGCCCGCGACGGCCACGTCACCGCCCTGACCGACGAGCGGATCGAGCGGACCTTCGCCACCAACGTCTACGCCGGCCTCTGGCTGGTGCGGGCCGCGCAGCCCCACCTCGCCCGGGCCCGCGGCAGCATCCTGTTCAACACCTCGATCCAGGCCTACGAGCCGTCGACCTCGCTGCTGGACTACGCCGCGACGAAGGCGGCGCTGAACAACCTCACGGTCAACCTCGCCCAGCAGCTCGGGCCGGAGGGGATCCGCGTCAACGCCGTCGCGCCGGGCCCGATCTGGACCCCGCTGCAGCCGGCGACCCAGCACCCCGGGAAGGTCGCCGACCTCGGCGCCGACACACCCCTCGGTCGGGCCGGTCAGCCCGCCGAGGTGGCGCCGGCGTTCGTGTTCCTCGCCAGCGACGCCGACGCGTCGTACGTCTCCGGCACGGTGCTCGGCGTCACCGGCGGCAAGCCGGTGTTCTGAGGCGCGCCGGCGCCGACGGCTCAGGCCGCGGCGACGGGCTCGAGCCGGCGGCGCAGTGCGTCGAGGGTCTCGCGCAGCCACCGCGACACCGTGGCCTGCGTGACGCCGAACTCGCGTCCGATCTCGCCCTGCGTGCGCTCCTCGAAGAAGCGGAGGTAGATCACGCGCTGCTCGCGGGTGCCGAGCGTCGGCAGCAGCCGCGACAGCATCGCGCGGGCCTCGGCGGCGCCGAGCTCGTCGGCGTCGAGCGGGATCAGGTCGCCCAGGGAGACGCCCGATCCCGGCTCCGTCGGCTGGTCCAGCGAGGTCGGCTGGAAGCACCCCGACGCCGTCGCGGCCTCCGTCTGGTCGGACTCCGTGACGCCGGCCCGCTGACGGACCTCGAGGTCGGTCGGCTCGAGGCCGGACGCGGCGTACAGGTCGTCGCGGGTGCGGCGCAGCAGCTGCTGGAGCTCCTGGACGCGCCGGGGCGGGCGCACGCTCCAGCTGTGGTCGCGGAAGTGGCGCAGCACCTCGCCGCGGATGGTCGGGACGGCGTAGCTGAGCAGGTCCTGCTCGCGGGTGTCGTCGTAGCGGAGGACGGCCTTGACGAGCCCCTCGGAGGCGGCCTGCTGCAGGTCCTCGAGCGGGACGCCGCGGTTGGCGTAGCGGCGGGCGACGGCGAGCGCGACGCGGTGGTTCAGCTCGATCACGGCCGCGAGCAGGTCGTCGCGGGCAGGGCCGGACGGGGCCGCGTGGGCCTCGCCGAGAAGCTGCTGGGTGAGCCTCTGGCGCTCGTCGTGGCTCAGGGAGCGCGCGCGGCTCGTGGCCAGTGCGAGGGTCCTCGAGGTCGAGAGCGCCGTGGTGTCGGTGGACATGGGTGGACCTCCGCGAAAAGTACGTGCGTGGTCCCCACCGGTTGGCTGCAGCGAGGTGACTGCTCCGACCGTACCCCTGTCCTGCGGAGAACTAACATCGCGGCGACGGCCCCCAGGCCACATGGGTCTGAAGCGCTGGGGGCCTGGTCGGACCGGAGCCGCGCGGCGTGGGACACCGACCTGAGGCTCGGTACCACCTCGTCGCCGTCCTATCCGCGATCGGGCGCCTCGTCTCGCGCGGCGGTGCGAGACGGTCGAGCGGAGTCGGGCTGAGCCGACCGGCGGGGCAGGCAGTACCTTGTCCCGGGGCCGGGGATGGGAGAGCCACGGCCGCGCACGAGGGAGATCCGAGACCACATGGACCACGACGCCGAGTCCTTCGCCGCGCTGGCGAGGAAGATGCAGCCCAGCTCGGGCGAGGACGGCGACACCGCCGCGACGATCATCGGGCTGGCCGCCACGACGCTGCCCGGTGTGCACGGGGCGAGCATCACGCTGCGGGTGCGGCACGGGCGCTACACCTCGCTGGGGGCGAGCGCGCCCGCCGTCGAGAAGGCCGACGCCGCCCAGCACGAGCTGCGCGAGGGCCCCTGCGTCGACGCGGTCGAGGCGGGCGAGTGGTTCCACAGCCCGGACCTGGCCCACGACGCGCGCTGGCCCCGGTGGGGGCCGAAGGCGGCGGAGCTGGGCTTCGGCTCGCTGCTCGGCCTGCCGCTGGTCGGGGGGCGAGAGCCCGCAGCGTCGCTGAACCTCTACAGCCGCGACACCGGCCAGTTCGAGGACCACGACGCGCTCGACCACGCGATCCTCTTCGCGACCCACGCGGCGATGGCGCTCCAGGCGGCCCACCTCATCAGCGGCCTCGAGACGGCGGTCACCTCCCGCCACGTGATCGGGATGGCCCAGGGGGTCCTCGTGGAGCGGCACGGGCTGCTGCCGCATCAGGCGTTCGCGCTGCTCCAGCGGGTCTCCGCCACGACCAACACCAAGCTCCGGCGTGTCGCCGAGCAGCTCCTCGCGACCGGCCAGCTGCCCGGCGAGGTCACCCCGCAGGACGTCGTCGACGCCTGAGGCCGGGTCGGGCCGGGCCGGGTCGGGTCGTGTCGCCGGCGTCGGCCGGGAGGCTCAGGCCACGGTGACGTCGCGGTGGTCCGGCGCGACCCCGGCCGGTGCGTCGGAGGTGAACACCACGACCCCCGGGTGGTCGGCGACCACCCGGCGCAGGACCTCGCGCCCGTCGGGGTCGAGGTCCGCGTCCAGGCGGTCGAGCAGCAGCAGCGGCGGCCCGCCGTACGCCGCCCGCGCGAGCGCCAGCCGCGCCCGGTCGGCGGCGGCCAGAGGCTCCCCGCCGCGGCGCAGCTCGGTGCGCTCGGCGCGCTCGAGGGTCGCGAGGACGGGGCCGAGGCCGACGTCGTGGAGGGCGGCGGTGGCGTCCGCGGGGTCGAGGTCGGGGCGCCGGTAGCGCACGACCCGCGCGAGCGTGCCGCGCTCGACGGCCTGCCCGGTCGCGGCCAGGCCGACGAGCTCGCGGCGCCGCGCCGGTGCCGCGGCGGCCAGGTCCCAGCCGTCCACGACCACCCGCCGCTCGCCGCACGGCGAGGCGAGGTCGCGCAGGACCGCGCCGGCCCCGTGACCGGTGAGCCGCACCCGGTCCCCGGGCCCGGCGCTCAGCAGGCCCGCCACCACGACCCGGCCGTCGGCGGGGGCGCAGCGATCCGCCGGGCCACCGGCGGCGAGGGGGGTGCCGGCTCCGAGCGGGGTGCCGACCAGCGGACCGACGAGCGGCGCCAGGACCCGCCGGGCGGCGCGGAAGTTCTGGCGTAGCTCCGCGATCCGGCCGGCCTCGGTGAGGGGCGCGGCGAGCACCCCGGCGACGGTCA
>NZ_BAAAMY010000011.1:0-20922 GCF_039529515.1 Nocardioides lentus | reverse complement strand
GGGGGGGGCCCGGCGGCCCCGAGGCCCGCCGGCCACCCCGGTGGCGGCGACGAGCACGGCGATCGCGGCCGCGGTGGTGGCGGCCGCGGCCTGCAGGGCGCCCGCGGCCCGGGCGCGCTCGACCGCGGCGTCGGCGACCCGACGGCTGGCGCCCGCCAGGCGACGGGCCTCCCGGTCCGCGCCACCGGCGGCCAGCACGGCCTCGCGGGCGGTCAGGGTGTCGGTCAGGTGGCTCGCGAGCCGTCCCCGGGCCCGACGCAGCCGGCGCGCCCGGCCGTAGGCCCAGGGCATGAGCACGGCGGCGGCCGTGCCCATGACGGTCAGCGGGATCATCGCGGCGACCGCCACCGTGGGGTGCTGCAGACCGAGCACCAGCAGGCCCGCGACCAGCAGCGGCCCGGCGGCCACGAGGGGCGGGACGCCCTGCGCCACCCAGCCGCGCACGCTCGTGAGGTCGTTGGTGACCCGGGCGATGGTGATGCCCAGCGACGTCGCCGAGCGGCCGCCGAGGGCGGCGCGGACCAGCAGGCCGCGCAGCTCGTGCACGTAGTCCTGGCCGAGCCGCTCGGCCTGCACCCGGGTGCCGTACGTCGCGGCGGCGACCGCCGCGACCGCCACCACCAGCAGGGCCGCGACCGGGACCACCCCCGTCCCCGACCCGGCGCGCGTCACGAGGGCCCCGACGAGCAGCGCGAGCACCATCGCGGTCGCCGCCTGGGCGACCGCGAGCGCCACCAGCCGCGCCATCAGCCCGCGTCGCCGCCCCGCCAGCACCGGGGGCAGGGCGACGGGCGGGGCGGGGGACGGGGTGGGGGTCACCGGGCGGCACCCACCGCGAGGCCGAGGAGACCGGTGGCAACGGCCGGGTCGCAGAGGGCGAAGGTGTCCACGACCGGCACGCCGGTGGCGGCCAGCGCGGCCCCGGCCTCGCCGGCGGCGAGCGGGCTCGCGGTCACGACCCCGGAGGCCGCCCGCACGGGCAGCCCCAGCTCGGCGAGCCGCCCGACGCCGCCGGCGGCGCCCAGGGCGTCCTGCGCGGCGAAGAGCACCACGTCGACCCGCCCGGCGTACGCGGGGTCGGCCAGCAGCTGCGCCGTCTCCCCCTGGTAGAGCCCGTCGGCGACCTCGACGACGACCACGTCGGGACCGTCGAGCGCCAGCTGGTCGACCAGGGCGGTCCACACGTCGCGGACGGCCGCGAGGTCGAGCCGGAAGGTGCTGGGCAGACCGAAGTCCGTGAAGTCCAGGACCCGGACGGCGCCGGCGTCGTGGAAGAGGTTGGCGTCGTTCCCGGCACCGGTGCCGGTGGCCTTGCCGGCGCCCACGACCAGGCCCGCGCGGGTGAGCCCGTTGACGAGGCTGGCGAGGACGGTGGACTTGCCGGAGTTCATCGACGTGCCGAGCACGCCGACGACCAGCGGTCGGGTTCCACTCGGCGTGGCGTCGTCCCGCGGCGCCGGGGTGGCGTCGTACGGCGCGTGCTCGGCGAGCGTGACCACGCCGCGGGCGTCGGCGAGCAGCCCGAGCGGCTCGATGCGCGTGGCGTCGTCGATGGCGGCGTGCTGGTCCACGACCCGCCCCGCGAGGCCACCGGCCGCGACCAGGTCGCAGGGGCCCAGGTCCTCGGGCACCTCGGCGAGGAACTGGTCGGGCGCGTAGCGCGGACCGTAGGCGAGCAGGACCTCGTCGCCGACGAAGAGCAGCTGCCGCCGCGACGCGGGACCCTCCAGGCGGGTGTGCTTCCCAATCTCGGTGACCCGGGCGACGACGACGTCACCGGCGCGGGGCGCCCGGTCGGTCTCGAGGTGGTAGCCGTCGGCGCTGCTCTCGAGGGCGGCGGCGACGTAGCGGGTGGTGTAGGAGGCCTTGACGGCCCGCAGGCGCTGGGGGGAGAGGGGCGTGATGTCCATGGCCAGGACTCTCCCCAGCGCGCGTGAGCCGTCCGTGAGCCTGCGGTGAGAGCCCCCTCATCCAGCCGCCCCTCCTGCCGGAGTCGGGCTGCCCGCCCCGGAGGTCGAGGTGCCCGCCGGAGGTCGAGGTGCCCGTCCCCGGAGGTCGAGGTGCCCGGGTGGCGACGCAGGAGCCAACGGGCCACGAGACCCGGTGACCCGTACGCCGGGCCGTACGCCGCGCGACCGGAGGTCGAGGTGCGCGTCGGCGACGCAGGAGCCGACGGGCCACGAGACCCGGTGACCCCCACGGCCGCCCGGTCGGAGGTCGAGGTGCGCGTCGGCGACGCAGGAGCCGACGGGCCACGAGACCCGGTGACCCGTACGCCGACCCGTACGCCATCCCGTACGCCGCGCCACGAGACCCGGTACTCCACGACACCCGCTACGACACTCACTGGACCCCAACCGGCGACGCGACCTTGCGCCGGCGCCAATAGGCCCCCGCACCCGGGAGACCGTGGACCTCACCGGGTCTCGTGGCTCACCCGCTCGTACCTCGCGGGCTCGCACCTCGACCTCCGGTGGGTCGGCCTTCCACCGGCTCCGATATGCCCATCCACGAGGACCCGTGGACCTCACCGGGTCTCGTGGCTCCTCGCCTGGGCTCGGAGCACCTCGACCTCCGGCGGGGTCAGGCGCCGTAGAGGTCGGCGAGCTCGTCGAACCCGCCCACGCGGTGGTCCGGCTCGGGGAAGGACGTGGGCCAGGGGGCGCCGGTGCGGTCGATCCACACGGTGCCCAGGCCGGCGGCGTCGGCCCCGAGCAGGTCCCACGGGTGGCAGGCGACCATGGTCGCGGCGTGCTGCGCGACCTGGGAGCGGCGCAGCGCGAAGGCGTACGCCCGGGCGTCGGGCTTCCAGGCGCCCGCCTCCTCGACCGACAGCACCGCCTCGACGTGCCCGCGGAGGCCGGCGTTCGTGAGGAGCTGCTCGGCCACGGCGGTCGCGCCGTTGCTCATCGCGACCATGCGGATGCCGGCGGCGGCCAGCCGTGGCAGGCCCGCGGCGGCGTCCGGGTGGACCGGCAGCTCGGCGAAGCCCGCGAGCACCGTCGCGACCGCCTCGTCGAGGGGGCGGTCCAGGTCGTGGCCCGCCAGGACGGTGCGCAGCCCGTCGGCCGCGACATCGGCGAACGGCGCGGAGCCCCCGAGGACCGCCAGCGCGAACCCGTCGCGCAGCACGCCGGCGAACCACGGCGCCACCAGACCGGCCGGTGCGCCGACCGTGACGAACCGCTCGCCGAGCGCGGACAGGTCGGAGAGGGTCTCGTTGACGTCGAGGACGAGCAGGTCCGGGCGGGTGACGGAGGGCATGAGCCTAGGCTCGCACCCGTGACCTGGTTCGCGTCCCCCGAGGACGCCGCGGCCCGGCTGGCCGAGGCCGGCTACCTCCCCGACGACGCCACCGCCACGTCGGCCTACCTCGCCGGCGCGCTCGGCAAGCCGCTGCTGGTGGAGGGCCCGGCAGGGGTCGGCAAGACCGAGCTGGCCAAGGCGGTCGCCCGCGCGCACGGCGCCGAGCTGGTGCGGCTGCAGTGCTACGAGGGACTGGACGAGGCCCGCGCCCTGTACGAGTGGAACTACCGCAAGCAGCTGCTGCGCATCCAGGCCGGCGCCGACGCGGAGTCGTGGACCGAGGCCCACGACAGCATCTTCAGCGAGGAGTTCCTCCTCACCCGACCGCTGCTGACCGCGATCCGGCGCACCGAGCCGACGGTGCTGCTCGTCGACGAGATCGACAAGACCGACGTCGAGGTCGAGGGCCTCCTGCTCGAGGTGCTCTCCGACTTCGCCGTGACGGTCCCCGAGCTGGGCACCATCACCGCGGTGCGGCGGCCCTACGTCGTCCTGACGTCCAACGCGAGCCGCGACCTCAGCGAGGCCGTCCGGCGCCGGTGCCTGTTCCTCCACCTGGAGCACCCGACCCCGGAGCGCGAGCGCGAGATCGTCGCGTCCCACGTGCCCGACGCCGAGGAGGCCCTGGTCCGACGGGTCGTGGAGGTCGTCGGTCGGCTGCGCGGGCTCGAGCTGCGCAAGGCGCCCTCGATCGCCGAGACCGTCGACTGGGTGCGCACCCTCGTCGCGCTCGGCGCGGGCGAGCTCACCGACGAGACCGCCGACCGCACGCTCGGCGTCGTCCTCAAGCACGCCTCCGACCTGGACCGCGCCGCCCGCGAGCTCGCCCGGGCCTGAGCGTGGCGCTCCTCGACCGGCACCTCGGCCTCGTGGGCGCCCTGCGCGACGCGGGGGTCCCGGTCGCGCTCAGCGAGGACCTCGACGCGCTCGCGGCGGTCCGCCTCGTCGACTGGGACCGCCGGGAGACCCTGCGCGAGACCTACGCCGCGACCCTGCTCAAGCGGGCCGGCCACCGGCCGGTGCTCGACGCGCTGTTCGACCTGTGGTTCCCGCCGCGGGTCGGGGCGGGCGCGGAGCCGGCGCCGACCGCCGACGACGGGGACGCGGTCGAGGACCTGCGGCAGCGCGTCGCCGGGGCGATCACCGGCGACGCCGTCGAGCCCGGTGGGACCGGTGGGACCGAGGGCGGGGGGAGCGGCGGGAGCGGCGAGGGCGGCGGGGCCGGCGGCCTGGACGCCCTCGCGGTGGAGGCCGTCGGACGCCTGGGTCGGCTGAGCGGTCGCGCGCCCGGGCTGAGCACCTGGTCGGCCTACACCACGCTGCGCCGGCTCGGCGACCTCCCCGAGGGCCCGGGCCCGGACGCCGCGCGCCGTGCGGCGGCCTTCCGGCGCGCGGTCGAGTCGGAGGCGCTGCGGCGGGTCGCCGAGCAGAAGGGCCCCGAGCGGCTGGCCGCCTCGGCGGTGCGGGCCCCGGTCGACCGGATCGCCTTCACCGCCGCCGGCACCGCCGATCTGGCGGCGATCCGGCGCGAGATCGCCCCCCTCGCCCGCCGCCTCGCGGCCCGGCTGGCGCGCGACCACACGGCCAGGGGACGGCGGGGGACGTTGGACGTGCGCCGCACCGTCCGCGCCTCGATGGCCACCGGCGGGGTCCCGATGAGCCCGGTCCTGCGGCCGCGGCGCGAGCGCCGTACCGACCTCGTGGTGCTCTGCGACGTGAGCGGCTCGGTGGCTCACTTCGCCCGCTTCACGCTGCTGCTGGTGGTGGCGCTGCGCGAGCAGTTCCGTGGCGTGCGGGCGTTCGCGTTCGTCGACGACGTCGTGGAGGTCACCGACCGCCTGCGCCCGGGCGGCGACGTCGGCGAGGTGCTGGCGGACCTGCTGGAGGCCGGTCGCGGGGCGGATCGCTCCGGGCGCACCGACTACGGGCGCGCGCTGCGCCGGTTCGCGGACGAGCACGCCGACGCCCTGGGCCCGCGCTCGACGCTGCTCGTGCTCGGCGACGCCCGCTCCAACTACGCCGACCCCGGCCTGCCGGCGCTGCGTCGCCTGGTCGCCGGGGCGCGGCGTGCCTGGTGGCTGAACCCCGAGCCCGTCCGGCACTGGGACACCGGCGACTCCGTCGCCGCGCGCTACGCCGAGGTCGTCGCGATGGCGGAGTGCCGCGACCTCGACCAGCTCGCCCGCTTCGTGCGCGACCACCTGTGAGCAACGCGCCCGTCCGCCGCCGCCGGTCCGGCGCCGGGCCGGGACCGCGTCAGCGCAGGTAGCCCCGCTCGCGCAGCAGCGCCAGCTCCGCCCGGAGCCCCTCGTGGTCCGCGGCGTCCGCGGCGCGTCCCCCGGCGACCCACGCCGGCGGACCGACCAGGTCACCGGCGTCGAAGACGACGCTCGTGCGGTGCTCGTCACCCGCGGTGATGAGCGAGCCGAGCAGCGCGACCGGGTCCGCGGAGTCCTCCAGCGACAGCACCCGCACCTCGGCGGGCACCCGCGGCACCTGCGAGGACGGCGACGCCACCGTCACCGCCACGTCCACCTCGTACGACGGGTGGTCGCGGCGCGTCGCGAGCTCGGCCGCGACGACCCCGCCCCGACCGCCGCCGACGGCCATGACCGTCGCCGGCGGGTCGTCGGGGCCCGTCCCGGCCGAGGCGACCGCGGCGTCGAGCACGCGCGCGGCGCGGTCGGCGTACGACGCGTGGTCGCCGCCCACGAGGCGCAGACGCTCGCCCGTGCCGGCGTCCGTGGCGTCCCCGGCGGTCACGAGGCCGTCACGACCGGGCAGGTAGACCACGAAGCGGCCCGGGGCGGTGCGGTGGACCTCCACCTCGGCGCTCGTCCCGGCGAGCGTCGTCATCAGCTCCTCGAGCCCGTCGGGCGCGTCCGCGTCGAGCGCGGGGGCGGCCGGCGCCCGGTCGGGGTCGGCGGCGGCCGTCCCGCCGGTCGCGGGGTCGACGAGCTCGCCCGCCACGTCGCGCACGGCGCCCACGGGGTCGACCTCGAAGGGCGGGACACCGGCGGCCCGCAGCCCGGCTCCCGCGAGGCCGGCGCCCGCTCCGGCGTCCCCGCGGGACCCGCCGTCCGCCTCGTCGAGGAGCAGCCCGAGGCCGGGGGTGAGCAGCGTCCGCAGCTGGAGGCCCTCGAGCAGCCCGCCTGCGGTGCTGATGTGGTCCATCAGGTCCGGATGGCTCCGGGCGAGCTCGCCGAGGTAGCCGGCCACGCCCTCGCGGTCGTCGGCGTCGGTCTCGATCAGACCGGCGGCCACGACGGCACCGCCGAGCTCCACCTCGGGCGCCAGGTAGCCGATGGCCCGGCCGGCGATCGAGCCGAGGGTGCGGGTCGCGGTCGCGGCGAGCTCGTCGATCCACCGGTAGGTCAGCACGGTGGCGCGCACCACCAGGGCGTCGGCGTCCAGCTCGGTCGCGCCGGGCAGGAGCCCGGCCTTGCCGGTCGTGGCGCGGTGGATCTCGGACTCCGCGGCCTCCCAGGTGCGGGGGGAGAGCGGCGCGGACGCGATCACGTCGTCGTCGGAGAGGATGTCGGCCCCGAGCCGGCTCCGCTCCCGCAGCTCGTTGCCGGTGCGGTCGAACAGCTCGGCCAACCCGGTCATCCGGTCGTACCGCTCGCCCGGCGCGACCGCGGAGACCGGGGTCGTGCCGCGCTCGGCGGACGGGTCGGGACCCCCGCCGAGCCCCTGGGCGAGGGCGTCGCCGCTCATCGCACGACCTCCGCCAGGACCGGGGCGAGGCAGGCGGCGAGGTCGTCCGGGTCCACCCGCCGCAGCTCCACCCGTGCGACGCCGCCGGTGGTGTGGGGTCGCAGCGCCCGCCAGCCGTCGGCGACCAGCAGCCACGAGGTCACCCCGACGGTCTCGGCCGGCACCTCGCAGACCAGGGCGCGCAGCCGGCCGCGGGTCTCGGCCGCGAGGGCGCCGAGCAGTCCCGGCACCTGGGCGTCCGCGACCGGACGCCCGTCGGCGATCACCTCGCCGGTGTGGTGGGCCGCGAGGACCCCGACGACGTCGGAGCGCCGCGTGCGGAAGGCCTCGCCGGCGCTGTCGAGCAGCTCGTAGGGCAGGTCCAGCACGTCGGGGAGCGCCGAGGCCCGCGTCCGGTCGTCCAGGGCGCCGGGCGCGCCGGGCGCGGAGGCGGCGTCCTCGGGCACGGCGGCGACCCGGGCCAGCTCGCCGGCCCACTGGCCGACGGCGAACCACCCCAGCTCGAACACCAGCCCGTCCGCCGTCGCCAGCGCCGCCACCGCGGCCCGCCCGTGGCGGTGCCAGGCGTGGGCCCGGACCCGGCCGACGGCGACGTCGAGATCGAGCGCGACCCGCGGGGTCGCCAGGAGCCCGACGGCCCCCGCGAGCCCGGCCTCGGGCGAGCCGTCGGCCTCGAGCAGGCCGCGTCGGGTCAGCGACTCCACGGGGTCGTGGAGACGGGCGACGGCGGCGGCGAACGCGGCCTCGGCGTCCCCGCCGCCCGGGGCTCCGAGCCGGGACTCCAGCCCGCCCCCGTCGGTGGCCGGGGCGTCGGAGGTCGCGGACTCCAGGAACGGCAGCGGGGCCCCGCCCGTCCGCTCGGCCAGCAGGCGCAGCTCGGGCAGCGTCAGCGTCACGCGCCGCGGCAGGCCCGCGAGCAGCGAGTCGGGCGGCGGGGTGGGGCTGGACAGGTCGACGGTGGGCACCCGGTGTCCTCTCATCCGTTCCGTGTCAGCGCTCGGCCCAGGTGAGCCAGTCCCGGTGGCCGGGCGGCGGCTGGTCCTCGTCGGGGCGGTGGTCCGCCTGCTGGTCCTGCCGGTCCTGCGCGGGCTGCCGCTCCGGGGCCTCGTCGACGGCACGGGCGCGCTGCTCGGCGGCGGCGATGGCCTCCTGGAGCCGGTCGACCTCGACGACGTGCCTCTCGAGGGCCTCGGCGGCGTCGTCGTGCAGCCCGGCGGCCTCCCGCAGGCGCGCGGCGCGGTCACGGACCCGCGCGCGCATCGTCTCCGCGGCCCGTCCGGTCCACGGCACGGCCTCGGCCTGCGCGACCAGCGTCCGTGCCCGCGAGCGCACCTCGTCGGCCTGCTCGCGCAGCTGGTCCACCCGTCGCCGCATCACCGCGGTGTCGCCGTACATCGTCCGCCCTCCTCCCGGCCCGCCACCGGGACCACGGGCTCCTGCCCGCTCCGTCCGGTGCCCAAACCTGCCACGTCGTCGCGATGGCCCGAGCCCGTCCCACACCCTGCCACGACGGGCCGCGGCAGCCGTCGCCCCGCGGCCCGGGTCCGGGTCACGGCTCGTCGCGCCCGACGGTGAACACCCGGCGCTCGACACGGCGCGCGTCGAGGAAGCCGAGGTCGGCCAGCCGGTCGCGCTGGGCGACGAGGGACGGGTGGTCGGAGGCGTCCGCGGCGGCCGCGCCGGCGACGTAGTGCCGCAGGCCGTGGCGGTCCACCGGGTCGGCGCCTCCCGCCCCGCCCGCCGCCCCCGGCACGGCCCCGTCGCCGCCGAAGATCACGGTCACCCGGTGCGGAGCGTCCACCGGCGCCGTGCCGTCGAGGTGGGGGACGGGGTCGCCGCGGTGCTCCAGGGCCAGCACCTCCACCCCGCGGGCGCCGGCGCCGCCGAGGGTCGCGGACAGCGGCGTGGCGGGCGATCCCGCCGTGACGACCTGACGCACGTCGAACGGCACCTCGCCGGACCGCGCCGCGGCGGCGAGCGCCGTCGCGGCCATCCCGCCCTGGGAGTGGCCGGTGATCAGCACCGGCTCGTCCGGTCCCACCCCGGCCTCCGCCATCGCCCGCAGCACGCCGGCGCCGTACGTCATGGGGGAGCCCGAGGCGAGCCGCAGGTTGGCGCCCAGGTCGCGCGCGTCGCCGTCGCGGGTCCACGGCCACGTCGTCATGTCGTCGGTGCCGGGGAGGTGGACGACGTGGCGGCGGGTGCCGTCGGCACCCACGAGGGTGTCGACCGCCACCGCGCCCGGTGCCGTGCCCGCGAGCGCGGCGACCCCGGCGAGGCCCCCGATGAGGTCCGCGACGTCGCGCGGCGGCGCCGGCGCGCGATCGAGGTCGCTGCGGCGGGTCACGACCGGTGCTCCTTCCGGCCCGTACGTCGCGGCCAGGAGCCCGGCCGCGCCCGCCGTCCCGGCCGCTCCCGCCGGCAGGAGGGGGTGGGAGCCGTCGACGGTCCCGCCGGCGAGCGCGGCGAGCGGCTCGACGAGCGGTGGGGCGGCCACCGAGGCCGCCGCGCCGAGTGCCAGCGCCGGACCGAGCGCGCCCGGACCGAGCAGGCCCCCGAGCCGGTGCGCGACCCGGCCCACCGCCTGCGCCGCCAGCCGGTCGGCCGCCACGAGGCCGGCCGCGGTCGCGCGGACCGCGACGGCGTCCGCCTCCCAGGTCGCCGCCCCGCGCAGGGCCCCGTCCGGCCCGAGCGCCGCAGCGACCAGCGCGGCCTCGGCCTCGGCGAAGGTGGTCGGCCCCCGCACGGCCGAGGCCAGCAGGTCGGGGTCGGCCGCGAGCCCGAGCACGGCCCGTCCGGTCCGGCGGACCCGGTCGCCCAGCTCGTCGTACGCCGTGGCGAGGTCGCGCAGGTCGTCGGCACCGGCCACCACGCCGCCCGCGCCGCCCACCACCCGCAGACGGCTGCCCGCGCCGCTCACCGGACCGCTCACCGGACCGCTCTCCGGACCGCTCACCCGGGCGCTCACCAGGGCCACCACCCGTCCCCGCCGGCCCTCCCGACCGCGTCGGCGTGACGGTCGACCGCCGCCGCGGCGTCGAGCAGCGCCCGGACGGTGCGGTCGAGGCGGTCCGCGCCCGCCCGCGCCGTCGCCCGGGCCGCGTCCGCCGCCAGGCCCTCCCACGCGACGGACTCGGCGGCGGCGACGACGTCCGCGGCCCCGGCCCCCAGGTCGTCGGCCAGCGCCCGGGCCGCCGCCGCCACGCCCCGGAGCCCGTCCCCGTCCCCGTCTGTCGCCACGTCCGCCCCCCCGGTGCCGCCGACGGGGACCTCCCGTCCGGTCCCTGCAGCCTCGCCCCGCGCGGCGGGGCCGGGGGGTCGCCCGCGCTCGGCTGTGGACGCGCGGGTCACCCCGGCGCCTGGGGACGCTCGCCGGCCCGCCGGCGCCGATAGGATCGGCTTCCCGCCCGGCGAGCAGCGAGGTGCGCGTGACCTTCGACGTCGAGCAGCTCGACACCTTCCTCCTGGTGGGGTCGGGCGTCACGCTGCTCGCGATCCTCGCGGTCCGGCTCTCCGCCCGCGCCGGGCTGCCCAGCCTGCTGATCTACCTGCTGATGGGCGTCGTGCTCGGCGAGGCGGGCCTCGGGATCGGCTTCGAGGACGCCGGCCTCGCGCACGCGCTCGGGTTCGCGGCGCTCGCGATCATCCTCGCCGAGGGCGGCCTGACCACCACCTGGAGCGAGGTCCGGCCCTCCGTCGCCCTGGGTGCCGCCCTGGCGACGGTCGGGATCGCGGTGTCCGTGCTGGTCGTGGCGCTCGGCGCGCACCTGCTGCTCGGCCTGCCCTGGCAGCTCGCCGTGCTGCTGGGGGCCGCGACCTCCGCCACCGACGCCGCAGCGGTGTTCTCGGTGCTGCGCGTCGTGCCCCTGCCCAAGCGGCTCGTCGGGGCCCTGGAGGCCGAGTCCGGCCTCAACGACGCACCGACCGTGGTGCTGGTGACCCTGGTCGCCACGGGGGCCGCGCAGGAGCACGGCATCCCGCTGATGCTGGCCGAGATCGTCTTCGAGCTCGCCGTCGGCTCGCTGGTCGGGCTCGCGGTCGGCGTCGGCGGCGCGTGGGTGATGCGACGGGCGGCGCTGCCCGCCTCGGGCCTCTACCCGATCGCGGTCGTCTGCCTCACCCTGCTCGGGTACGGCGCGGCCGCCGCGCTGCACGCCTCGGGGTTCGCGGCCGTCTACCTGGCCGCGCTGGTGCTGGGCAACACCGAGCTGCCGCACCGGGCCGCCACGCGGTCGTTCGCCGAGGGTGTCGCCTGGCTCGCGCAGATCGGGCTGTTCGTCATGCTCGGGCTGCTGCTCTCACCGGGGCGGATCACCCTCGGCACGGTCGCGGCGGGGGTCGGGATCGGCCTGGTGCTGACGCTGGTCGCCCGGCCGCTGTCGGTGGCCGTCTGCGCCCTCGTGCAGCCGTTGCCGCTGCGGGAGCTCGCGTTCCTGTCGTGGGCCGGCCTGCGGGGAGCCGTCCCGATCGTGCTGATGACCATCCCGCTCTCCGAGGGGGTGCCCGGCGCCGAGAACCTCTTCGACATCGTGTTCGTGCTCGTCGTCGTCTACACCCTGGTCACGGGTCCGACGCTGCCGTGGGTCGCACGCCGGCTCGGGGTCTCCGGCGCGGGGGCGGTCCGGGACCTGGAGGTCGAGGCCGCGCCCCTCGAGCGCATGGCCGCGGACCTGCTCCAGCTGCGGGTCGGGCCGACCTCCCGGCTGCACGGGGTCGAGGTGCGCGAGCTGCGGCTGCCGACCGGGGCGTCGCTCTCGCTGGTCGTGCGTGGCGAGGAGATCCTCGTCCCCGAGGGCCGCACCGTCCTGCGTCACGGCGACGACCTGCTCGTGGTCGCGCCGCGTCGCTGCCGCGAGGCGACCGAGCAGCGGCTGCGCCAGATCTCGGCCGGTGGCCGGCTGGCGCGCTGGCTCCCCGCCGCGGACCGGGACGGCGAGGCCTGAGGCCCCGCGAGACGCTCAGGCGCCCGCGGGCCCGCACACGGTCGTGTCGTCGGGCACCCGGATCCGCGGACGGCCCTCGCTGAGCTCGTCGAACTCGTCGCCCACCACGACGTAGACCCCGGGGACGTCGACCTCGCGCTGCTCGATGCGCGGGTCGCCGAGGTAGCTGGCCACGAGCCGGACGGCCGGGCTCGAGGGGTCGTCGGTCCAGATCTGCACGCGGCGGACGTCGGCGTCGTCGGGAGCGTTGTCCTCGACTCCCTCGGCGAAGCCCGCGTCGACGAGTCGCTCCAGCGTCTGGCCCGCGGCGCCCTGGCGGTCGCCGGCGTTGACGACGCTCACCGTGACCCCGTCGGGCGTCAGCCGGCTGCCGGCCTCGACCTCGCGGTCGGTGCAGACCGCCTCCTCCTCGCCCCCGCCGAACACGCTCTCCGGGAGCGGGCTGAACAGCGCGGACCAGGCCCACGCGCCACCGGCGAGGAGCACGACCGTGAGCACGAGCAGCGTGATCGCGGCGCGGAGCCGGCGGCTCACCGGGCGGCCACGGCGTGGACGCGGGCGTGGAGCAGCGGCCTCTGCTGCAGCGCCGCGCGCATGGCGCGGTGGAGGCCGTCCTCGAGGTACAGGTCGCCGTCCCACGCGACCACGTGGGCGAACAGGTCGCCGTAGAAGGTGGAGTCCTCCGTCAGCAGGTCGACGAGGTACAGGGTGTCCTTCGTGGTGACCAGCTCGTCGAGCCGGACCTGCCGCGGGGGGATCTTCGCCCAGCCGCCCGACCCGAGACCGTGCTCGGGGTAGGGGCGGCCGTCGCCGATCCGCTTGAAGATCACGGGCGGATCATAGCGAGCGGGCCGCGGCGCGGCGCGCTCGTCGCCGCCGGGTGGTCGCCCTCAGGCGGTCCACCGGACGGCGTCGTCGACGAAGTCCGCCATCGCGTGCACCCCGCGGAGGTCCTCGCGGGTGCCCATCAGCCCGGTCAGCTTCTGCTGGTGACGGGCGAGCAGGCTGGCCCGCTGCCGGCTGATGCGCTCCAGC
This sequence comes from Nocardioides lentus, assembly GCF_039529515.1. Lineage (NCBI taxonomy): Bacteria > Bacillati > Actinomycetota > Actinomycetes > Propionibacteriales > Nocardioidaceae > Nocardioides > Nocardioides lentus. The sequence goes on along the minus strand of NZ_BAAAMY010000011.1, from coordinate 7,921 downwards.
TGGAGGTCGATCTCCTGCGCGTCGCCGGAGCGGCTGTCGGTCGTGTCGTCGTTCATCGCTACCCCCACGGATCGGGGCCCCGGTCGGTGGGGCCAGGACCACTGTGACCGTGCCACGTCGCAGGGACGTTGACCCAGGGTTACGGGAATGTTGACTCTTCAGGAGTTTCCGGGCGGGGTGCCAGCCCGCCCGACGTACCGGCTCCGCTCCTAGAGGCGCGACTCGCTCCAGGCCAGCTGGACGGCCTCGGTCCCGCGGTCCCGGGTGATGAGGCGGGCGCGTCCCGGCGGTGCGGGCTGGGCCCGGTTGTTGCCGATCAGGTAGCCCTCGTCCGCCGGTCCCGACAGCAGCACGCCGGGCATCGCGAGGTCGCGGAGCGACTGGATGATCGGCTCGTAGAGGGCGCGGGAGGCCCCGCCGGCGCGCCGCGCGACCACGACGTGGAGGCCGACGTCGCGGGCCTGCGCGAGGAACGGCTGCAGCGGCGCCAGCGGGGCGCTGGACTGCGTGGAGACCAGGTCGTAGTCGTCGACGACCACGAACGCCTCGGCGCCGCTCCACCACGACCGGTTGCGCAGCTCCTCGGGGGTGACGTCGGGGCCGGGGATGCGCCGCTCGAGGTACGTCGCGAGGTCCTGCAGGACGGGGGTGGCCTGCGCCGAGGACGTCAGGTAGTTGAGCAGGTGCTCCTCGGGCGCCTCGCCCAGCAGCGAGCGGCGGTAGTCGACGATGATGAGCTGCGCCTGCTTGGCGTCGCGGGAGCGCACCACCTCGCGGATGTAGCTGCGCAGCAGGGTGCTCTTGCCCGACTGGCTGTCGCCGAAGACCAGCAGGTGCTGCTCCGAGTCCAGGTCGAGCGAGACGGGGGCCAGCTCCTTCTCGTTGATGCCGAGCAGCAGCCGCGGGTCGTCCGTGCCGACCCCGGCCAGCTCGCGCACCCGCTCCAGGTCGATGCGCTCGGGCAGCAGCCGCAGCTTGGGCCCGGACGGCCCCTGCCACGCGGCCGCGGACCGGCGCACGAGGTCCTCGACGCCGTCACCGAGGTCGGAGGGGTCGGCGCTGCCGTCGATGCGCGGCAGCGCGCCGAGGAAGTGCAGCTTGCCCGGCACGAGGCCGCGGCCGGGCCGACCGGCCGGCACCAGGGCCGAGACCTTGCGGTCGATCTCGGAGTCGAGCGGGTCGCCGAGGCGCAGCTCGAGGCGGGTGCCGAAGATGTCGCGCATGGCGGCGCGGAAGTCGGCCCACCGGGTCGCGGCGACGATCAGGTGCAGACCGAAGGTGAGCCCGCGCGGCGCGAGCTGCTGCAGCCCCATCTCGATGTCCTCGAAGTCCGACCGCAGGGTGCTCCAGCCGTCGACGACGAGGAACACGTCGCCCCACCCGTCGTCGACGCGCCCGGCGGCGCGCCGCGACCGGTAGGTCTCGATCGAGTCGATGCCCTGGGCGCGGAAGTAGGACTCGCGCCGGTCGACGACGCCCTGCACCTCGGCCAGGATGCGCCGCACGACGTCCGGCTCCGAGCGGGTGGCGACGCCGGAGACGTGCGGCAGGTCGTGCATCGAGGCGAAGGTGCCGCCGCCGAAGTCGAGCACGAAGAACTGGGACTCCTGGGGCGTCGTGGTCAGCGCCATCGACGTCACCATGCTGCGCAGCAGGGTCGACTTGCCGCTGCGCGGACCGCCGACGACCGCCGCGTGGCCCGAGGCCCCGCCGAGGTCGACGGTGAGGGTGTCGCGGCGCTGCTCGCGCGGCTTGTCGACGGTGCCGAGCGGGACCACCAGACCGCCGCGGGCACGCCAGCGCGGCGAGACCAGGCCGAGGCGCGGGTCCTCGACGAGGTCCGGCATCAGGCGGTCGAGGGTGTCGGGCTCGTCGAGCGGCGGCAGCCACACCTGGTGGGCCGGGGTGCCCTGGCCGCGCATCCGCTCGACGGCGATGTCGAGGATGCTGGCCTGCTCCCCCTCCGCCTCGACGACGGCGGGGGCCTCGTCGTCGGCGTCGGTGCCCGGAGGGTCCAGCGTGAGCACCTCGGAGATGCTGAACGGGAGGATCCCGGCCACGTTGCCGCCCTCGTCGCGGCGCACGCGTGCGCGGCCCGGCGGCGGGCCCGACACGTACGCCGCCTTGAAGCGCAGCAGCGTGGACTGGTCGGGCTTGAGGTAGCCGAGGCCCGGGTCGGCGGGCAGCTCGTAGGCGTCGGGCACGCCGAGCACGGTGCGCGACTCGCCGGCCGAGAAGGTCCGCAGGCCGACGCGGTAGGACAGGTGGGACTCCAGCCCCCGCAGCCGGCCCTCCTCGAGGCGCTGCGAGGCGAGCAGCAGGTGCAGGCCCAGCGAGCGGCCGAGCCGGCCGATGGCGACGAACAGCTCGCTGAACTCCGGCTTCGCCGTCAGCATCTCGGAGAACTCGTCGACGACGATGAACAGCGACGGCATCGGCGCGAGGTCCTCGCCCGCGCTGCGCGCCTTCTCGTAGTCGCGGATGGAGGCGTAGTTGCCGGCCTCGCGCAGCAGCTCCTGGCGTCGCACCATCTCGCCGGACAGCGCGTCCTGCATGCGGTCGACGAGCGTCAGCTCCTGCTGCAGGTTGGTGATGACCGCCGACACGTGCGGCATGTCCGTCATCCCGGCGAACGTCGCGCCGCCCTTGAAGTCGACGAGCACCATGTTGAGCTGCTCGGGGGAGTGGGTCAGCGCCAGCCCGAGGACGAGCGTGCGCAGGAACTCCGACTTGCCCGAGCCGGTCGCGCCGATCACGAGGCCGTGGGGACCCATGCCCTGCTGGGCGGACTCCTTGATGTCGAGGCTGATCAGCCCGCCGTCACCGCGACCGATCGGCACCCGCAGCCGGTCGCGGGCCGGACGGGGCCGCCAGGCGCCGGTGGTCTCGAAGCCGCGCACGTCGCCGAGCCCGAGCATGTCCATGAAGTCGGTGGGCCCGGACAGGTCGGCGGTCGCGGTCTCGGCGCCGGTGCTGACGACGTGCAGCGGGGCCAGACGGCGCGCGAACGCCTCGGCGGTCGCGGCGTCGCACTGGTCGGCGTAGGCCTTGATCGGCTCCTCGCGCACCCGGACCGCGAGCACGGGCTGCTTGCCGGCCGCCGGGCCGGAGGTGCGCGGCGCGTCGCCGGTCAGCTGCAGCCGCAGCCGGGTCGGCTCCTCCAGCACGTCCCAGCGGGCCGGGACGTCGAGGATGGTCACCCCGTGCAGGCCGTACGGCGGGACGATGTGGTTGCCGGGCGGCAGGTGGCCGCCGTCGAGGACGAGCAGGATGTGGGGCGTCGCGGGCCGCTCGTCGGCGCCGAAGCGGGGTCGGTCGCCGAGGTCCGGCGGGAGCATGGAGCCCAGCTCCTCCAGCGAGGTGGCGACCATCCGCATCGGGCCGACCGCGTCGGCGCGCTCGGCGCTCTGCGCGTGGGGCAGCCACTTGACCCAGTCCCAGTGCGCCAGGTTGCGGTCGCTGGCGAGCACGGCGACCACGAGGTGGTCGGGGGAGTGGAAGGCGGTGGCCGAGCAGATGATCGCGCGGGCCAGGGACCGCGCCGCGCCCTCCTCGCCGCACAGCTCGAGCCGGTCGAAGAACCGCAGGTCGATCGACGCGGGCAGGTCCGGCTGCTGGCGGTGGACGACGAGCAGGCGGTGCAGCGCCGAGGCGGCGGCCGGGTCGACCTGGTCCACGGCCGTGGTCTCCGGGGGGACCAGCTCGAGCGCCAGCGGCTGGGTGCAGACCCCGTAGCGGACCTGCAGGAACCCGTCGTCATCGGGCCGGTGCTCCCACAGCCGGGAGCGGTCCTCGGCCAGCGCCGGCAGCGCGGCGGGGTCCGGCAGGTGCCAGGCCAGCGCGCGGCGCTGCTGGTCGGCCGCCTCGCGGGCCACCTTGCGCACGTTGGCGAGGTAGCGCAGGTACTCGGTGCGGGAGCCCGTGAGCTGCTGGGCCTTCTGCTTGCGCTGCCGGTCGATCTGGATGGCGATGAAGCCGAGGGTCGCGAAGAGGAACATGCCGGCCGCGATCAGGCTGCGGCCGCGGTTGGCGCCGTCGCCGGCCATCGTGGCCACGAGCACGATCGAGCCCAGGCTGCCGAGCATCGGGATCGCGTTCATCGCGACCCCGGCGGCGCCCTCGTGGTCCTGCAGCTCCGGCGGGGCCTGCAGGTCGATGCGGCCGGCCGGCATCTCCGGCGGGTCCAGCCGGTGTGCGCCACGCAGCGTCGTGCTCACGCGCTCCCCCTTCGCGATGCGGACGGACCGGGACCGCCTCACCGGGATCCTAGGGCCGTCCGGCTCCGCGTATCAGCACAAGCGCGACCTCGCTGGTCTACGCTGCGACCGGTCCGCGGGCGAGAGGGGGAGCCGGTGCCGTCACGTGCTGCGTCCCTGCGCGGGCCCGCCGTCGACGTCCGTCGCGAGACGCTCCCGGTCAGCGTCCACGGACCCCTGGGCGTGCTGGACCTCGTCGTGCCGGCCGGCGCCACCGGTGTCGACGTCGCCAAGGAATACGCCAAGCGGGCCGGGCTCGACGTCCTGCCCCACCTGTACGACGCCACCGGCGTCGCGGTGCCCGCCCGCGAGGCCCTGACGGCGGCCGGCGTGGAGCCGGGCGACCTGCTCGTCGCGACGACCGGCGAGCGGGAGCGGGCGGCGCCGTCCGCTCCCTCGGTCGGCCGCGGCGCCGAGCGCATCCGGCCCGGCCGGCTCTCGGCCCTGTGGTTCACGCTCGCCGCGGCCCTGGGCCTGCTCGCGGGCTGGTGGGCCGGGCAGGCCGGCCCGGGCACCCCCGCGACCGTCACCGCGCTCGTCCTCGCCGGCACGGCGCTGCTCGCCGCGGCCCCGTTCGGCCAGCTGTCGGCCCAGCGGGCCGTGGCCGCCCCGGCCTTCGGCGCGGCCGCCGCCCTCGCCGTGGTCTCGCAGCCCGGGGCCGAGCGGCTCCCGATGGTGGTCGGGGTCGCCGCCCTCGGCGGCGCCGTCACGGCCGCCGTCGCGCGGTCCTGGCGCGACGACGCGGACGAGGCCCTCACCGTCTGGATGGTGGCCGGCAGCGCGGTCTTCGTGCTCGCCGGCGTCGCCGCCGTCCTGGGCGTGCGGCCCGCGGTCGTGTGGTCCGTCCTGCTGCTGCTGGCGATGCTCTCGGCCCGCTTCGTGCCCTCGCTCGCGGTCGACGTCCCCGACCAGGTGCTGCTCGACCTCGACCGGCTGGCGGTCACCGCGTGGACGGCCCGCGACACCCGCCGGGGACGCCGTGCGCGGATGCTGGTCACCCGCGAGGGGGTCTCCGGCCTCGTCGCACGGGGCTCGCGGCTCGTCACGGCCGGCGCCGCCGCGGTGGCCGTCGTGGCGGTCGTGGCGGCGCCGCTCCTGCTGGCGACCGCCACCCTCTCCCTCGACCGGATCGGCGCGTGGGTCCAGGTGTTCTGCGCGGGCGGGGCGCTGCTGCTGGCCGCCCGCAGCTACCGCCACCGCGCGGCCCAGGGCCTGCTGCGGGCCGCCGGCCTGGCCTGCTGGGTGAGCCTGACGGCGGTCGGCCTGGCGCGGCTGGGCGAGCGGGACCTCGCGCTCGGCGGCCTCGGGGTGGTGCTGGCCGGTGCCGGGTGCGTCGCCGTCGCGGTCGCGACCGGCCGGGGCTGGCGCTCGCTGTGGTGGTCGCGCCGGGCGGAGCAGGCGGAGGGCTTCAGCGGGGCCTTCGCGCTCGCGGCCGCCCTCGTGGCCACGGGCCTGTTCCGCTTCCTGTGGGAATTGACATCCTGAGGTTTAGGCCTCCGCAGCCCGGGTAGACACCTCCTCGAGCGGGTGACCGGGACGTTCACCCGCAGACACTCACCACGACGGATCGGCCCGCGGGGCCGGCAGAGGAGGAAGCATGAGTGCACCGGACATCAGGCTCGGCGCCGGCAAGCTGAAGGACGGCGCCGACATCGTCCGTGAGGCCAAGACCAAGTTCGACCGCGACGCCGGCAACCTCGAGAGCGAGATCCGCGGCATGGCCAACGGCTGGCAGGGCCAGGGCGGTCAGGCCTTCCAGGGCCTCGCGCAGAAGTGGAAGGTCCGCCACGAGGAGATCACCCGCGTGCTCAACAACCTCGCGGAGTCCCTCGACGAGACCGAGCGCGACAGCGTCGCCAACGACGCCAACGTCGGCGAGAACATCACCCACTTCGCCAACGGCCTCGGCGCCTGAGCGCCTGACGGCCCGCTGACGACCGAAGACACGCAGGGAGCGACGACATGACCGACATCACCATGCAGAGCGCGAGCCTCGACGCCGCAGCCGACAACCTGGTGCGCGCCGCGCGCCAGATCAACAGCGACCTCGACACCCTCGAGGGCCGCCTGTCCTCGATGAAGGCGTCCTGGGAGGGCTCGGCGCAGACCGCCTACGTCAACGCCAAGCAGAAGTGGGACGAGCTGATGCGCGAGATGATCACCGTCCTCGAGGCCGCCGCCAACGGGGTGGAGGAGTCGAAGGCCGCCTACAAGGGCGCCGACGCGCGCGGTCAGGACCGCTTCGGGGGCTGAGCCCCCGCACCACGCGCACCCGAGGGGCCGGTCACCGTCGCCGGTGCCCGGCCCCTCGCCGTCCGGCGCGGCCGCACCGCGGCCGGCCGGCCCCGACCGACCCACGTCACGACGTACGAGGAGCACACAGACCATGGGTACTGCCGACGGCAGCGCCGGCGGGTCCTCCCAGACCCCCGGCGGCAACGACGTCAGCCTGAACGCCGAGCGCGTCCGCGGCATCGCGGACAAGATCGGCACGAAGTCCGAGACGATCGCCCGCAGCGGCTTCGGCGACGCCGTCCTGTCGGCGAGCGCCTTCGGGGGCTCGGGCATCGGCCAGGAGCTGGCCGCCCTCTACGAGCGGGCCCACGCCGACTCCGTGATCCGCAACGACGACACCGAGACGATGCTGGTCGACTACCAGGTCGGCCTCCGCGGCGCGGTCCAGGACCAGCTCGACACCGACGAGCTCAACGCCGCCGCGCTGCGCAGCATCGGCGCCATCGACCCCGGGGAGGCCTGACATGGAGGCAGAGGTCGCACGACTCCGCGCGAACGTCGCCGGAGCGGCCCGCGAGGCCATCGGCGCCGCCGCCGACAAGTGGGACAAGAACGGCGACGCGCTGGTGGTGGTGGCCGACGAGCTCGCGGACGGCCGTACCGGGCTGGAGGGCGAGCTCGGCGACGCCACCCGCACCGCCGCCCAGACGTCGTTCAGCAACGCGGAGCAGCGCAGCCGGGACCGGTCGCGCGCCATGCGGCGGGGCAAGACCGCCCTGACCCAGGCCGCCGACGCCCTGCGTCTCGCGCAGGCCGAGCTCGACGCCCTGGACGCCCAGGGTGCGCCCTCGGCCCCCACCCGGCCCGACGGCTACGCCACGATGGACCCGCAGGACCAGGTGCGCGCCGACCGCGGCCACAGCGCGGCCGTCGGCGCCTACCAGGGGGAGCTCCAGGAGCGCGAGCGTCGGGCCCGGCTCGCGAACCAGGCGCTCGAGCGCGACCTGCGCTCCAGCGCGGAGATCATGCGCGGCCTGGCGCCGCCGGCGGAGAACGCCCCCACGGGTCCGGGCGGCTCGTCCGGGGCGTCGAACGTCGCCGTCCCCCCGCGGAGCCGCTCCCGGCTCGGGGGACCGGTCCCCGAGGAGGGCATCGACGGCAACCCCGAGATCGGTGAGCCGACGGGACCGACGGGACCGACGGGGCCCACGGGGCCGACCGGCCCGGTCGGGCCCGCCGAGACCCTGCCGGCCGCGAACCCCGGTCAGGACCCCGGGAGCGTCTCGACCATGCCCGGGACCAGCCCGGGGGACCTGCAGGCGCCGGGTGCGGCCGCCCCGATCGGCGGCGGCTCCTCGGCCGGCGCCGGCGCGGCCTCCCCGGCGACCTCCGCCCCGTCCGCCGCCGGTGCGTCCGCCGGAGCCCCGGCG
>NZ_BAAAMY010000010.1:0-59986 GCF_039529515.1 Nocardioides lentus | reverse complement strand
GTCGACCACCGTCGGCGCCCAGGCCGTGCGCCGGGCCGCGGGCGTCGCCGCGCGCCGCGTGCCCAACGCCGCGTCGGTCGCCCTGGCGCTGCCCGCCGACGAGCCCGCGCTGGTGCGCGCCGTCACCGAGGGCTGGCTGCTGGGCGGCTACACCTTCGACCGCTACCGCTCCACCGAGGACCCCGCCGGCCGTCGTCCCGGCGAGGTCGTCGTCCTCTCCCCCGGCGCCCGGCGCCAGGAGACGGTGGCCGCGTTCGAGGAGGCCCGCACGCTCGCCGCGGCCGTCACCGACGCCCGCGACTGGGTCAACACCCCCGCCGGCGACCTCACCCCGCCCGCGTTCGCGGCGGCCGTCGAGGCCGCCCACGCCGAGCTCACCGGCGGTCGCGGCGCCCCGAAGGTGGGCCTGCGCGTCCTCGACGAGGACGAGCTCGCCGAGCTCGGCTGCGGCGGCATCCTCGGCGTCGGCCGGGGCTCCGCCGCCCCGCCGCGGCTGGTCGAGCTGACGTGGGAGCCGAAGGGCGTCAAGGACGCCCCCCACCTCGCCCTGGTCGGCAAGGGGATCACCTTCGACTCCGGCGGGCTGTCCATCAAGCCCGCGGGCAGCATGGCCACGATGAAGCTCGACATGGCCGGCGCCGCCGCCGTCGTGCACGCGACGTTCGCGATCGCCCGGCTCGGGCTGCCGGTGCGCGTGTCGACCTTCGTGCCGCTCGCCGAGAACATGGTCTCCGGCACCTCGACGCGTCCGGGCGACGTGCTCCACATGTACGGCGGGCGCACCGTGGAGGTCTCCAACACCGACGCCGAGGGCCGCCTGGTCCTCGCCGACGCCCTCGGCCGCGCCGTGGAGGTCTCCCCCGACCTCGTCGTCGACGTCGCGACGCTCACCGGCGCGATGGTGATGGCGCTGGGCGAGCGGGTGACCGGCGTGCTCGGCACCGACGAGGTCGTCGAGCGGGTCGTGGCGGCCTCCGAGGAGGCCGGCGAGCCCTCGTGGCACATGCCGATCCCCGAGGAGATGACCGACCGGGTCCGCAGCTCGAAGATCGCCGACCTCGCGCAGGCCGACGGCGTGCGCTGGGGCGGAGGACTGTTCGCCGCGGCGTTCCTGCGGGAGTTCACCGGCGGCCTGCCGTGGGCGCACCTGGACATCGCCGGCACGTCGTACAACACCGGGGAGGCGTGGGGCCACGTCACCCCGGGCGGCACCGGCGCCGCCGTCGCGACCCTGGTCGACCTGGCCCGGGCCGCCGCCCGCTGACGCCGTCGCGGGCGCGGGGAGGTCGGGCTCGACCGCGCCCGGTGGCTCAGTCGCCCTCGAGCAGGCGGCGGCGCTCCGCCTTCTCGGCGGCGAGCTTGCGGGAGTTGAAGTCGCGCATGCGCTGCGGGATGCCGACGACGGCGGCGTCGTAGCTCGGCACCTGGTGGCGGTTGCAGAACCTGTGGGCCCAGTCCACCGACGGCACGCGCCGCCGCGTCCACTCGCCGTCGTGGGCGACCAGCAGCAGGGTCACGTCGCTGACCGCGGTGCGGGGCTCCACGAAGCCCTCCACCCCGCGGCGGGCCGTGACGAACTCGCGCAGGTGCGCCTCGTCGCCGGCGTCGGACGCGCGGACGGTCGTCGAGCCGGTGCGGGCGGAGTCGGAGGCGGGGCGACGCATCTTGGGGCCGCGGCCTCCACGGAACCGGTCGAACAGAGCCATGGCCCCATCATGCCTGGTCACGACCACCCCGGCCGACGATCGCCGGTCCCGCACCATCCGCCCCACCCGGCACCTGCTCACCTGCGCACCCGGTGTCCGCGCGGGTGCGAACAGTGCAAGGATGGTCGTCCCGGCGCCACGGCACGGTGGCGGGCCGACGACATGGGAGGCGAACCACCACGTGAGCGGCGCGGACACCGACGCGGACGTCGACACCCGTTTCGACCTGCTCGTGCTGGGCGCCGGATCCGGCGGCTACGCCTGCGCGCTGCGCGCGGCCCAGCTCGGTCTGCGGGTCGGCCTGGTCGAGAAGGGCGAGCTCGGCGGCACCTGCCTGCACGTCGGCTGCATCCCAACCAAGGCCCTGCTGCACGCCGCCGAGGTCGCCGACTCCGCGCGTGACGCCGCCCGCTTCGGCGTGCGCGCCACGCTCGACGGCATCGACGTGCCCGCCGTGAACACCTACCGCCGTCGCGTCGTCTCCCGCCTCCACAAGGGCCTCACGGGCCTGATCTCCTCCCGCGGCATCACCGTGATCGACGGCGAGGGTCGCCTGACCGGGCCCCGCGAGGTCACCGTCGACGGCACGACGTACACCGGGGAGCGGCTCGTGCTCGCGACCGGCTCGTACTCGCGCTCCCTGCCCGGCCTCGACGTCGACGGCGACCGGGTCATGACCTCCGAGCACGCCCTGGACCTCGAGCACGTGCCGGAGTCGGTGGTGGTGCTCGGCGGCGGCGTGATCGGCTGTGAGTTCGCGTCCGTGTGGGCCAGCTTCGGCGCGCGGGTCACCATCGTCGAGGCGCTGCCCCGGCTCGTGCCCGGCGAGGACGAGGCGTCCTCGGCCGCCCTGGAGCGGGCCTTCCGCAAGCGCGGCATCACGGTGCGGACCTCCACCTCCTACGAGAGCGTGAAGGTCGGCGACGGCTCGATCGCGCTGTCCGTCAGCGGGGGCGAGGTGATCGAGGCCGAGCGGATGCTCGTCGCCGTCGGCCGCGGCCCCTCGACCGCGGGCCTCGGCTACGAGGAGCAGGGCCTGGGCATGGAGCGCGGCTTCGTGCTCGCCGACGACCGCTGCCGCACCAACCTCGAGGGCGTGTACGCCGTGGGCGACATCGTGCCCGGCCTGCAGCTGGCCCACCGCGGCTTCGCGCAGGGCGTCTTCGTCGCCGAGGACGTCGCGGGCCTCGAGCCCGCGGCCGTCGACGAGTCCGCGATCCCGCGGGTCACCTACTCCCATCCCGAGGTCGCCTCCGTCGGCTTCGACGAGGCCTCGGCGGTCGCGGCGTACGGCGCCGACGGGGTCGAGACCCTCACCTACGACCTCGGCGGCAACGGCAAGAGCCAGATCCTGGGTACCCAGGGTTTCGTGAAGCTCGTCCGCCGCGTCGACGGCCCCGTCGTCGGCCTGCACATGGTCGGCGAGCGGGTCGGCGAGCTCGTCGGGGAGGCCCAGCTGATCTACGGCTGGGAGGCCCACCCCGAGGACGTCGCACCGCACGTCCACGCCCACCCCACCCAGCACGAGGCCCTGGGCGAGGCCCACATGGCCCTCGCCGGCAAGCCCCTGCACGCGCACAGCTGATCTCCTCGACCCGAACGACGCGAAGGAAGTCCTCCATGGCCACCGAAGTCACCCTCCCGGCACTCGGCGAGTCCGTCACCGAAGGCACCGTCACCCGCTGGCTGAAGTCGGTCGGCGACGAGGTCGCCGTCGACGAGCCGCTGCTCGAGGTCTCCACCGACAAGGTCGACACCGAGATCCCCTCCCCGGTCGCGGGCACCCTGCTCGAGATCAAGGCCGAGGAGGACGAGACCGTCGAGGTCGGCGCCGTCCTCGCGACCGTGGGCGAGGAGGGCGAGAGCGCCGGCGACGCCGACGAGACCGCCACCACCGAGGCCCAGCCGGCCGACGAGGACGAGGCGGCCAAGAAGGCCGAGCAGGAGGAGCAGATCGCGGAGGAGAAGGGCGAGCTGCCCGACGGCGACGCGACCCCCGAGAAGGAGAAGCAGGACGACACCTCCGCCCCGGCGGCCGAGTCCGGCGACGCCTCCCGGGCCTCGGGCGGCTCCGGCTCCTCCGGCGGGGGCTCCGGCGACGCCACCGCGGTCACGCTGCCCGCGCTCGGCGAGTCGGTCACCGAGGGCACCGTCACCCGCTGGCTGAAGTCGGTCGGCGACGACGTCGCCGTCGACGAGCCGCTGCTCGAGGTCTCCACCGACAAGGTCGACACCGAGATCCCCTCCCCGGTCGCGGGCACCCTGCTCGAGATCAAGGTCGCCGAGGACGAGACCGTCGAGGTCGGCGCCGAGCTCGCGCTGGTCGGCTCTGGTGAGCCCGGCCAGGGCGCCGAGGCCACGGACACCGCCACCCCGGAGGCCCAGCCGGCCGACGAGGACGAGGCGGCCAAGAAGGCCGAGCAGGAGGAGCAGATCGCCGAGGAGAAGGGCGAGCTGCCCGCCGGCGACGAGACCCCCGAGAAGGACAAGTCCGACGACGCGCCAGCCGACGCGCAGGCGCGGACCGCGGGCTCCGAGGCCCCGGCGCCCACCAAGGACCGCCAGGCCGAGCAGCCCGTGCGCGAGGAGGCCTCCTCGGTCGACTCCGGCGCGGCCAAGGCCACCGACAAGCCCGGGACCGGCTCGGGCGGCGACGGCCACGGCTACGTGACCCCGCTGGTCCGCAAGCTCGCCGCGCAGCACGACGTGGACCTGTCCCAGGTCACCGGCTCCGGCGTCGGCGGCCGCATCCGCAAGCAGGACGTGCTCGACGCGGCCAAGGCGCGCGAGTCCGCCCCCGCCGAGGCCCCCGCCGCCCCCGCGGCGTCCGCCCCCTCGGGCGGGTCGTCCTCGGCCGCCCAGGCCCCGTCGAACGACCCCTCGCCGCTGCGGGGCACGACCGAGAAGATGTCGCGGCTGCGCAAGGTCATCGCCAAGCGGATGGTCGAGTCGCTGCACACCTCGGCCCAGCTCACGCAGGTCGCCGAGGTCGACGTCACCAACATCGCCCGCATGCGCGAGGCGAAGAAGGCCGACTTCCTCGCCCGCGAGGGCGTCAAGCTGACCTACCTGCCCTTCTTCGCGAAGGCCGCGATCGACGCGCTCAAGCAGCACCCGTCGCTCAACGCCACGATCGACGAGGAGGCCGGCGAGGTCACCTACTACGACCGCGAGAACGTCGCGTTCGCCGTCGACACCGAGAAGGGCCTGCTCACGCCGGTCGTCAAGGACGCCGGGGACCTGTCGATCGCCGGGCTGGCGAAGAAGATCGCCGACGTCGCGGAGCGCACCCGGACCAACAAGATCGGTCCGGACGAGCTCGGCGGCGGCACCTTCACGGTGACCAACCTCGGCAGCTTCGGGGCCCTGTTCGACACCCCGATCATCAACCAGCCGCAGGTCGCGATCCTCGGGCCCGGCGCCGTGGTGAAGCGCCCCGTGGTGATCGACGACCCCAACCTGGGCGAGACGATCGCGGTGCGCCACATGGTCTACCTCGCGCTGACCTACGACCACCGCCTGGTGGACGGCGCCGACGCCGGCCGCTTCCTGCGCGAGGTCAAGCAGCGCCTCGAGGCCGGACAGTTCGAGGTCTGAGCGTCATGACGGACAGGGTGGTGTCGCGGTGAAGGTCGTCGTCTCGGGGTCGTCGGGATTCCTCGGCACCCACCTGGTCCGCCGGTTGAAGGAGCGCGGCCACGAGGTCACCCGCCTCGTGCGCCGTGCCTCCGAGGCCTCGGACGAGTCGACGTGGGACCCCTACGAGGGTGCCGTGGACCGCACCCTCGTGGGGACCGCCGACGTCGTCGTCTCCCTGGCCGGCTCCCCCACCGCGGGCAACCCGCACTCGAAGAAGTGGGCCGCCGAGCTGCGCGAGAGCCGCGTGACGACCACGCGCCTGCTCGCCGACGTGATCGCGGAGGCGGAGAGGCCGCCGGCGTTCCTGGCCGGCAACGGCATCTCCTACTACGGCGACCGCGGCTCCGAGGTGCTGACCGAGGACGCCGACTCCCGCGAGGGCTCCCTGCTGACCGACGTCACCCGCGACTGGCAGGAGGCCGCGGAGCCCGCCGTACGGGCGGGGGCGCGGACCTGCGTCCTGCGCACCGCGCCGGTGATGGACCGGCGCAGCGCGCCGCTCAAGCTGCTCCTGCCGCTGTTCAAGGCCGGACTCGGCGCGCGGCTGGGCGACGGCAGCCAGTACTTCCCGATGATCTCGTGCCGCGACTGGGTCGCCGCCACCGTGTTCGCCGCCGAGCACGACGAGGTGTCGGGCCCGCTGAACCTGTGCTGCCCCGACACCCCGACCAACGCCGAGTTCACGCAGGCCCTGGCCTCGGCCGTGCGCCGCCGCGCGTTCCTCGCGGCCCCGGCGTTCGTGGTCGACAAGGCCGGCGGCGCGATGTCGGGCGAGGTGCTCGGCTCGATGCGCACCCGCCCGAAGGCCCTCGAGGACGCCGGCTTCACCTTCCGCGACGTCGACGTCCGCGACGTCATCGCCACCGGCCTGCGCTGACCCCCGGCCCCACCGGAGGTCGAGGCGCGAGGGACCCCCGGTCTGACCGGAGGTCGGGGCGCGAGGGCCCCCCGGGCCCCACCGGAGGTCGAGGCGCGAGGGCCCCCCGGGCCCCACCGGAGGTCGAGGCGCGAGGGCCCCCCGGGTCCCACCGGAGGTCGAGGCGCGAGGGCCCCCCGGGTCCCACCGGAGGTCGAGGCGCGAGGGCCCCCCGGGTCCCACCGGAGGTCGAGGCGCGAGGGCCCCCGGGTCCCACCGGAGGTCGAGGCGCGAGGGCCCCCCGGGTCCCACCGGAGGTCGAGGCGCGAGGGCCCCCCGGGTCCCACCGGAGGTCGAGGCGCGAGGGCCCCCCGGGCCCGAGCCACGAGACCCCGCAACCCTCAGACCGGCTCCACCTCCGCCAGCAGCCACTCGCCGTCGACGCGGCGCCAGGTCAGCAGGTGGTCGGTCGGCTGGTCACCGGGCAGCGCCGTGGGTCTGACCTCGTCGCCGACGACCAACCCCCCGACGACCTGGTCGGTCACCGCCATCACCCGGGTACGACGGTCCGCGCGGCGCAGGTCCGCCCTCAGGACCTGCGTGGTGAGGTCCTCGACGACCAGGCCCCGCTCGACGTACGACGCCAGCGCGGCGACGTCGCGCTCCTGCGCCGCCGAGCCGGGCGCGTAGAGCGCGGCGAGGTCGTCGAGGTCGCCGTCGGCCCAGGCCCGCGCGCGGGCGGCGTCGAAGCTGCGGAGCATGCGCAGCCCCGGCGGCGTCGCCGGCTCGGCCAGCAGCGGGTCGCTCGGGGTCGCGGCGACGGGGGCCACGTCCGGGTAGCGCTCCGCGGGCTCGTCGACGCTCGCAACCACCGCCACCGCGCCGACGACGACGGCCGCGACGAGGATCCCGACCAGGAGCACGACGGGCGCCCCGGTGCGGACCGGGGGTGCCTCCCGGGCCGGGGTGGTCCCGGTGGGTCGGGCCGGGCGCAGCGGTCGGGGGCGACGACGGGGGGCGGCGTGGCGCATGCCTCGAGCCTGCCCCCGCGGCGACGACGTCGCATCCACTCATCCACAGGCCCGGCGTAGCCTGGCCGCGTGGACGCAGCGGACCTCGACGTACGGCTGGTGGGCATCGGCGACGACGCGGTGGACTACCGCGACGCCTGGGAGCTGCAGCGCGAGGTCCACGCCGGTGTCGTCGCCGGTGGCCCCGGGACCGTGCTGATGCTCGAGCACCCACCCGTCTTCACCGCCGGCAAGCGCACCCGTCCGGCCGACCACCCGGCCGACCCGGGCGGCGCCCCGGTCCTCGACGTCGACCGCGGCGGCACCATCACCTTCCACGGCCCCGGCCAGCTCGTCGGCTACCCCATCGTGCGGCTGCCGCAGCACGTCTTCGTCGTCGACTACGTCCGCCGGGTCGAGGAGGCGCTGATCGGCGTCTGCCGCGAGCTCGGGGTCACGACCGCGCGCGTCCCGGGCCGCAGCGGCGTCTGGCTGCGCGCCGACGAGCCCGGCCGCGGCACCCGCCCCGAGCGCAAGATCGCCGCCCTCGGCATCCGGGTCTCCAAGGGCGTCACCATGCACGGCTTCTCGCTGAACTGCGACGTCGACCTCGGCTGGTTCGACCGGTTCACCCCCTGCAGCATCGACGACGCCGGGGTCACCTCCCTGTCGGCCGAGCTCGGCCGCGACGTGACGGTCGCCGAGGTGCTGCCGGTCGTCGAGCGTCATCTGCGCGGGCTCCTGGCCTGGGAGCCGTACGACGCGACCCCCGACTACGAGCCCCGGCCGGACCCGGTCCGTGGCCCCCGTGTCGAGGTCCTCGCGCCGGGCGCCTGACCGGGTCGGCCGCCGTGCTCGCGGACCGCTCCTCCGGCGTGCGCGGGCTGGTCGTCGCCGTGGTGGTCGTGACGACGCTGTGGACCGTGGCGTCCGTGGCCCTGCTCCGGGCCGCAGCGGCCTCGGAGCGGCTCGTCACCGACACCGGGGGACGGCTGGTGCCCGCCACGACCTGGGACGCGGCGGCCGAGGCCATCGCGTCCGCCGGCACCGTGGTCCAGCCCGCCGTGCTCGTGCTCGCGGCCGTCGCGGTGCGCCGCGCCTCGCGGGTGGGCCCGTGGCTGCTGGTCGCCGCGGTCGCGCTGCTGCCGCCCCTCGTGCTGGTGGTCGCCGCGGTGCCTGGCTCCGGGGAGCGCGCCGGGCTCACGGCCGCCGCGGGGCCGGGGGTGGGCCGGTGGGCGCTGCTGATGCTCGCGGTGGCCGTGTGCGGCGCGCTGGCCGGTCTCGCCGCGCGCCACCACCTCCCCTCGGTCGTCGCGGCGGCCCTGGTGGTGCCCACCGCGGTCGCGGTCCGCGCCGTCGTGCGTGACGTCTCGGCGGCTCCGGCCGCGTCGGCCGGGCTGCCCGCGGTCGCGCGGGAGTCCGTGCTGCTGGGCGGCACCCGGATCAGCAGCGCCGGCGGTGAGGCGTACGTCGGCGCGCTCGAGGGCGGCGTCCGGGTGGTGGTCCTGATGCTCGTCGCCGCGGCCGTGGCGGCGTCCGCCGCGGGCTTCCTGCGGGTGCTGCGCCAGGACGACGCCGAGCAGCAGGTGTAGCGCCGGCTCCTCCGGGGAGGCTGCGCGACATGGACCTCCGCGCGGCCGCCCGGCCCTCCCCCCGGCGTACGTGGGTGCTGGCGGTGCTCGGGGTGGGCGTCTGGACGGCGCTCGTCGCCCTGCTCGCCGGGGCGTACGTCGTGGAGGCGACCTCGGAGTCCGTGCCGGCGATCAGCCAGTGGTCCGACGTGGCGGACGGGCTGGCGATCACGACCCTGCTCGCCGCCCTCGCAGTCACCGCGTCGCTGCGGCGCCGCGACGCCGGTGCCCGGCAGCTGGTGCTCGCGGCGCCGCTGCTGGTGCTCGTGCCCCAGGTGGTGGTGGCCGTGCGCGTCGCGGTCCTGTGGCGGGCCGAGGCGCCGGAGCTGCCGCTGGCCGGCGCCGTCAGCCCGTCGGTGACGCCGGTGGGCGCCGGTCTCGGGGCGTACGTCGGGGCCGTCGCCGCCGGCGGCCTGAGGCTGCTGCCCCTGGTCCTGCTCGCGGGTGTGCTCGGCCGCCTCGCCGGACGGCTCGGTTCCGCCGGTGGGCTCGTCGTGGCCGCCGCTTGGGTGACGGCGCTCGTGGCGACCACGGAGGTCTCCGGGACGCCGTCGTACGCCGCCACCCGGCCCGACTCCGGCCTGCGCACCGCGATGGAGGTCGTCGTCACCGGGGAGCCCGAGCCGTTCGTGCCGCAGACGGACGTCGGGTGCCACCCCCTGGTGGGTCCGCTGTGCGGCGAGGACCTGTCGCTGGGCCCGGCGTACCTGTATCCCGCGGCCGCGCTGCTGGCGGTCGCGGCGCTCGCGGTCGCCTGGTCGCGGGCCCTGGACGCGGCCACCGGCGCGACCGTGCGCCACACCCGGCGGCACGCGCACGACCGGGCCCCGGACGATGACGGCCCGCGCACGGCCCGGACGTAGAGTGGGCGCGTGACCATCGCACCCGACGGACGCAAGATGCTGCGCCTCGAGGTCCGCAACAGCGAGACCCCGATCGAGCGCAAGCCCGAGTGGATCAAGACCCGCGCGAAGATGGGTCCGGCCTACAAGGAGCTGCAGGACCTCGTGAAGGGCGAGGGCCTGCACACCGTGTGCCAGGAGGCCGGCTGTCCCAACATCTTCGAGTGCTGGGAGGACCGCGAGGCGACCTTCCTCATCGGTGGCGACCAGTGCACCCGCCGCTGCGACTTCTGCCAGATCGACACCGGCAAGCCGCAGCCGCTCGACCGCGACGAGCCCCGCCGCGTCGCGGAGTCGGTGCAGAAGATGGACCTGCGCTACGCCACCATCACCGGCGTCGCCCGTGACGACCTGCCCGACGGCGGCGCGTGGCTGTACGCCGAGACCGTGCGCGTGATCCACGAGCTCAACCCCGACACGGGCGTCGAGAACCTGATCCCCGACTTCAACGGCAAGCCCGACCTGCTGCGCGAGGTCTTCGAGTCGCGGCCCGAGGTGCTGGCCCACAACGTCGAGACGGTGCCGCGGATCTTCAAGCGGATCCGCCCGGCGTTCCGCTACGACCGCTCCCTCGACGTGATCACGCAGGCCCGCGAGTTCGGCCTGGTCACCAAGTCGAACCTGATCCTCGGCATGGGCGAGACCCGCGAGGAGGTCTCGACGGCCCTGCAGGACCTGCACGACGCGGGCTGCGAGCTGATCACGATCACCCAGTACCTGCGCCCCTCTCCGCGCCACCACCCCGTCGAGCGGTGGGTGAAGCCCGAGGAGTTCGTCGAGCTCAAGGACGAGGCCGACCAGATCGGCTTCTCCGGCGTGATGAGCGGGCCGCTGGTGCGTTCGTCCTACCGCGCCGGCCGGCTGTACCGTCAGGCGATGGACGCCCGGGCCACCACCCCGGCGACCGCCTGACACAGCCCCGTCCGCGTCGGCGACGACACGGGCGCCCGAGCCGCGAGAGGCACCACCCCGATGTCGAGCACCACCCCGAAGCCGTCGCGCGCGGAGAAGCGCGCCGCGAAGAAGGCCGCCAAGGCCAACGGTCAGCCGGGTCGCATCGCGCAGATCCGCGACACGTACCGGATGACCAAGAAGGGCGACCCGAAGATCGGGCCGATCCTGCTGGCGACGTTCGTCGTCGGCGCCCTCGTCGGCTTCGGCATCTTCTGGTTCATCCCCGGCCCCCGGCTGCTGTTCTCGATCCCGGGCGCGCTGCTGTTCGGCCTGCTCGCCGTCGTCATCGTCTTCGGGCGCCGCGCGCAGAGCTCGGCGTACGCGCAGATGGAGGGGCAGAAGGGGGCCGCCGCCGCGGCGCTCAGCATGCTCAAGCGCAACTGGAAGACCGACCCCGCCGTCGGCTTCAACAAGCAGCAGGACGTCGTGCACCGGGTCATCGGCCCGCCCGGCATCGTCCTGGTCGGCGAGGGTGACTCCCCCGCGCGCCTGCGCACGCTGATGACCTCCGAGCGCAAGAAGCACGAGCGCGTCCTCGGCGACGTGCCCGTCAGCGAGGTCGTCTGCGGCCGCGGCGACGGCGAGGTGCCGCTGCCCAAGCTGGTCAAGCACATCCAGAAGATGGACAAGAAGGTGAAGCCCGCCGAGCTCACCGACGTCCGCGCCCGGATCAAGGCCGTCGACGCCCGCCGCGGCGCCGTCCCGCTCCCCAAGGGCCCGGTCCCGACCTCGATGAAGGGCATGCGCGCCAACATGCGCGGCCGCTGAGCCCTCGCCCACCGGCCCGGCACCCCGGGTCCCGACCTCCGGGCCCCCGTCCTCAGCCCGTGGTCCTCAGCCCGCGCTGGCGACGAGCGCCAGCGAGCCCAGCGCCAGGGACCAGCTGACGAAGCTGCCCACGAGGAAGTACTCCGTGAGCGCGTGGATGGCGACCTGCTCGCGGCGCGACGACAGCTCGGGCCAGCGCAGCAGGCCCTTGGCCGCGATCACGATGCTGGCCGCGGTCACCTCGCCGGCGAGGCCGAGGCCGAGGATCACGAGCCGCTCCATGGGTCCGAGCAGCCGCCCGCCCTTGAGCTCGACCGCGGGGTGCTCGGCGGAGTCCACGAGCTGCGGGGCGGCGGTGCGGGTGGCGCCGAGCACGAGGCGCACGACGAGGTTGGCCGTCGACAGCTGCACGGCGGCGACCGCGGCGACCATCAGCAGGCGGTCCGGGTCGTCGGCGGCTGCGTCCCACGGCAGCGCCGCCGCCCAGCGCCGGAACGGGCCCGCCACCTCGTCGGCCAGCGGCGACAGCAGCAGCGCCAGCGTCACCCCGACGGCCAGCACCGTCAGCGCGAGCGCGGCGTCGACGGGGCGGTCGGTGTCGCCCGTGCCTCCCGCGTGACCGGTGGCCCGTCGTACGGCGAGGCTCCAGGCGACCACGACCGCCGAGGCCCCCAGCAGCACGACGATGTCGCGGGGCCCGGCGCCGACCAGCACGCCGAGGAGCGGCACGACCAGGGCCCCGACCAGCTCCGGCACCACCGGTGCGGACCAGCGGCCCCGGACCAGGTCCACGACGGCCACACCCAGGAGCAGCAGCGCCAGCCAGACCACGAATCACACCCCTCTCAGCAGCTGCTCGGCGGCGAGGAGCGCCGCGAGCCCGTCCCCGCGGACCCGCTGGGAGACGGCGGACGCCGAGATGCCCTCGCTCTCGGCGAGCTCGAGCTGCGTCCGGCCCTCCAGCAGACCCAGGAGAAGCCTGGCGGAGCGCACCGACATCGGTCCGGCGACCTGGTCGCGACACACCAGCAACGCCTCGACGAGCGCCGGGTCCGGCCCGGGCACGGCGGCCTGCGGGTCGGCGCGGTACGCCGTGCGCCGGTGCCGCAGGCCGCCCCGGGCCGCCTCGGCCTCGACGGCGACGATGGCGTCGCGCGCCGCCCACCAGGCGGGGCCGTCCTCGATGCCGCCGGCCGCGTCGACCTCGGTGACCTCGCCCCAGCCCACGCCGAAGCGGACGTCGACGCCCGGCTCCCCCGTCAGCAGCATCAGGCGCAGCCACAGCGTGGCGTGCAGGGCCTGCCCGACGCCGGCGAAGGCGCCCTGGAACTCGTCACCCACCGTGACCCGCAGCGGCGAGAGCGCTCCCAGCCGGTCCGCACCGCCCAGCACCGCGACGACCCGCTCGTGGAGCAGCCGGCGGTCGACGGCCGCGCGGGAGGACACGAGGTCCGCGATCACCACCGCCCGCGGTGATGAAGTCTTCTGCTTCATTGTCACCGAATGAAGGTATCACCTTCACATTGCGCGGATGAAGCGCAGTGCTTCAGCGGCGCGGCAGCCTCACGGTCCGCGTCGCGGCGATCACGTCGTGCAGACCCCGGCCGTCGGGCTGGAACACCAGCGGCGGGATCACCAGGGCGATCATCACCTGCCGCAGCAGGATGATCGCGGGCCACGCCGCCGTGGGGCGCCCGATCGGGGCCGTGCGGAGCCCGGTGACGAGCTTGCCGAAGGATCCGCCCAGCAGGATCGTGAGGACCGCGCTCTCGAGGATGAAGACGCCCAGGGTGTAGAGCCCGGGCGCCGGGTCGCCGGAGGCCGAGTAGTAGCCGTCGAAGCCCAGGAAGAGCAGCACCACCAGCGTCGAGGCGACCCAGTCCACGACCAGCGCGACCATGCGTCGCGGCCAGCTCGCGTACGACGGGTCGACGGCGGTGTCATCGGTGTCGGCCACGGCTCCACGTTATCCGGGCGCCGGTACCGCCCGGCGGGTGCTCAGGACGTCTGCGCCCAGCCCGCGACGGGCAGCGCCAGGTACACGCCGACGCTGCAGCCGTCGACCTGGGCGAGGACGGCGTCGCGGAGCCGCTCGCAGCGCGCGTCGCGATCGGCCGCGCGGCTCTCGTGGTGCTTCGAGTGCACGTGGACCACGAGGTCGAGGCCCCCGGAGTCCAGCGGTCCCCGCGCGCGGAACCGGAGGTCGACGTCGCCGGGCCCGAGCGGGTGGTCGTAGGGCTCCTCGGGGCACGCCACCGCGAGGGAGACCGCGTGCGGCAGGGCCGCGGCGAGCCGGCGCAGCCGCGCCTCCCCCACGCTCGCGGCGTGCACGACCTCGACGATGGGCACGGCGGCAACCTAGCGCCCGGTCCACCCCCGGGAGTCCTGTAACACGCACGAAACAAACGGGATACGGTCGGGAAACTGCCCGTCCCTAGGTTGGTCACGATCCCGGGGGCACCCTCGCCCCCGACCGCTCCTACCCCACCGGCCCGCGCCAGCGGCCAAGGAGGATGAATGTTCGCGAACAGCGACGAACTGCTGAAGTACATCAAGGACGAGGGCGTCGAGATGGTCGACGTCCGCTTCTGCGACCTGCCCGGCATCATGCAGCACTTCACGGTGCCGGTCTCGTCCTTCGACCAGTCGGTCTTCGACGACGGCCTCGGCTTCGACGGGTCCTCGATCCGCGGCTTCCAGGCCATCAACGAGTCCGACATGCAGCTGTTCCCGGACCCGACCACGGCGTACATCGACCCGTTCCGCACGGCGAAGACGCTGAACGTCAACTTCTTCATCCACGACCCGATCACCGGCGAGGCCTACTCCCGCGACCCGCGCAACATCGCGCGCAAGGCGCTGGCCTACCTGGCGAGCACCGGCATCGGCGACACGGCGTACTTCGCCCCCGAGGCCGAGTTCTACATCTTCGACTCGGTGCGCTACTCCACCGACGTCAACGCCGGCTACTACCACATCGACTCCGTCGAGGGCTGGTGGAACTCGGGCAGCGAGGGCCAGGGCGGCGAGGCCAACCTGGGCTACAAGACCCGCCTCAAGGGCGGCTACTTCCCCGTCGAGCCCTACGACCACTACTCGGACCTGCGCGCCGAGATGGTCAAGCACCTCGAGGCCTGCGGCCTGCAGGTCGAGCGCGCGCACCACGAGGTCGGCACGGCCGGTCAGGCGGAGATCAACTACCGCTTCGACACCCTGCTCAAGGCCGCCGACGACGTCATGAAGTTCAAGTACCTCGTCAAGAACACCGCCTGGGCGGCCGGCAAGTCGGTCACCTTCATGCCCAAGCCGATCTTCGGCGACAACGGCTCCGGCATGCACGTGCACCAGTCCATCTGGAACGAGGGCTCGCCCCTGTTCTACGACGAGACCGGGTACGGCGGCCTCTCGGACATGGCGCGCTGGTACATCGGCGGCATCCTCAAGCACGCCCCGTCGCTGCTGGCGTTCACCAACCCGACCGTGAACTCCTACCACCGCCTGGTGCCCGGCTTCGAGGCCCCGATCTCGCTGGTCTACTCCTCGCGCAACCGCTCCGCCTCGGTCCGGATCCCGATCACCGGGTCCAACCCCAAGGCCAAGCGCATCGAGACCCGCTTCCCCGACCCCTCGGCCAACCCCTACCTCGCGTTCTCCGCGCTGCTGCTCGCCGGCCTGGACGGCATCAAGAACAAGATCGAGCCCGCCGCCCCGATCGACAAGGACATCTACGAGCTGCCGCCGGACGAGATGGCCGAGATCGACCAGGTCCCCACGAGCCTCAACGCCGTCCTCGACGCGCTCGAGGCCGACCACGAGTTCCTCCTCGTGGGCAACGTGTTCACCCCGGACCTGATCGAGACCTGGATCGACTACAAGCGCACCAACGAGATCGCGCCCGTGCAGCTGCGCCCGCACCCGCACGAGTTCGAGCTCTACTACGACATCTGAGCCACCCGCTGAGGTGGTCGAGCCTGTCGAGACCACGACGACCGCCGGTCCCCGCACAGGGGGGCCGGCGGTTCGTCGTCGTCGGGGTTGCGCCGCACGGACGAGGCTCCTCAGAGCTGGAGGTGCAGCCGCAACGCGTCGTCCAGCTGACGCTCCACGGCGAGTGGGATCCGGCCCACCACGGCGCCGATGCGCTCGACCGCGACCGACCGCACCTGCTCGGCCTGCGCCTTCGAGTCCCGCCGCAGTCCGGTGTCGGCTGCGGGGAGCAGCACCTGGAACGGCAGCACCCGATCGGTGCTGCTGGTGACGGGCACGACGGTCAGGACACCGCGGCCGAGCCGTGCCGCCGCGGCGTTGGCGTCGTCGTTGCTGACGAGCACCGCGGGGCGACGCTCGTCGGCCTCGCTGCCGCGGGACGGATCGAGGTCGACGAGCCTGATCTCACCGCGGCGCATCGGGGACGCCGTCACCGTCGACCGCGGACCACGCCTCCGCCTCGGTCGAGCGCTCCCACTCCTCCCACGCCTCGGCGTAGGACTCCGTGAGACCGGGGTGCGGCAGTCGCCGGACCGCCTGCTGGACCGCCGCGGAGCGCGACGGCAGACCCTCCTGCTCGACGTACGCGTCGAGCGCCGCGACGTCCGCGTCGGTCAGGCTCACACTCAGCTTCACACCGCTGATGCTACCGCGGTGGCACCGGCACCCAGCTCACCCGACGGGACCGCGACGGTCGGCGCCACCCGGTCACGCGGTGGCGACCGCCCGGACCTCGACGTCGATGTTGCCGCGGGTGGCGTTGGAGTAGGGGCACACCGCGTGGGCGGCGTCGGCCAGCTCGACGCAGGTCGCCTCGTCCACGCCGGGGATCTCGACGGTCAGGACCACGGCCAGACCGAAGGCCTCGCCCACCGGACCGATGCTCACCTCGGCGGTGACCAGGGAGCCGGACGTGTCGATCCGGCGCTTGCGCCCGACGGCACCCAGGGCTCCCTGGAAGCAGGCCGCATAACCGGCGGCGAACAGCTGCTCGGGGTTGGTGGCGCCGCCGGGGCCGCCCATCTCGGTGGGTGGGGCCAGGTCGACCTCGAGCAGGCCGTCGTCGGTCCTGGCCCGACCGGCGCGGCCACCCGTGGCGCTGGCCCGTGCCGTGTAGGCGATGCGGTCGAGAGACGTCATGGAGGGACTTCCTTCTGTCGTGGGCGTGATCTGGTTCGCGTCGGAGACGGGGGCGCCTACCCGGCGGCGGTGGACCCGTCGGGGGTGACGCCGTCGGCGGCGGGCGACGCCGCGGGGGTCGTGCGGACCGCGAGCGGGCTCTCGACGTCACCCACGGGCGCGGCGGCGGGTGGCGGGGTCGGGCTCCCGGGCCCGTACTGCTGCTTGAGCAGGTTGAGGCCGCCGCCGGCCTCGGTGACGTTCACGGCGTGCCGGCTGGGTGGGGTGCCCTGCACCGTCCGCCCGGTGCGGGTCACCGTCACGCTGGCGGACTTCCAGTCGACGACCACGTCGTCCCAGCGCTCCACCAAGTCACTGATGCCCGGGACCGTGACCATGGGCATGCCCTGGTAGAGCTCGCCGCGCCAGAAGCCGGGGGCGAAGCTCTCGGCCACCACGGCGACGATCCCGGCGTTGCGCATCGCGATCATGGCCGGGTAATGGGGGTGGCCGTAGCCGAAGTTCCGACCGCCGACGATCACGTCGCCGTCCCGCACGTCGTCGACGAAGGCCGGGTCGTACGCCGTCATCAGGACGGACCGGAGCTTGTCGGGGTCGTAGTACTTGATGTTCTCGACCCCGATGACGAGGTCGATGTCGAAGTCGTCGCCGAAGACCCAGGCCACCCGGCCGCGGAAGACGGACGGGACGGCGGGCCCGGTGGCCGGGGCGGACGAGGCCGGGCCGGTGTCGGTCGAGGCGCTCACGCCATCACCTCCCGAGGGTCGGTGACGACGCCGCGGAGGGCGGAGGCGGCCACGGTGTAGGCGGAGCCCATGTAGATGTTGGCGTCCGTGGAGCCCATGCGGCCGGAGATGTTGAGCACCCCGGTGGAGATCGCGTTGTCACCGGGCGAGAGCGGCGAGGCGTACCCGACGCAGAAGTCGCAGGAGGCCTCCGCCACGTTCGCCCCGGCGGCCTTCAGCACGTCCAGGAGGCCCTCCGACGCGGCCTGGTCGTAGATCCGCTTCGAGGTCGGCACGACGTTGAAGGTCACGCCGTCGGCCACCCGACGGCCCTCGAGGATCTCGGCGGCGGCGCGGATCTCCTCGATCCGCCCGCTCGCGCAGGAGCCGATGTAGGCGTGCTGCAGCGTGGTGCCGACGAGGTCCCCGACCGGCTTGGTGTTGCGTGACTTCGCCGAGCCCGGGAGCACGACCTGCGGCGACAGCGCCGACAGGTCCACCTCGTGGGTCGCGGTGTACACGGCGTCCGGGTCGCTCCAGACGGGCTCGAGCTCCTCGCGCTGCACGGACCGGGAGTACTCCAGCGACAGGTCGTCGGGGTTGAAGATCGCGGACACGGCACCGGTGAACATCGCCATCGCGCACAGTCCCTGGCGCCGGTCGATGGACATCGACTCCGCTCCCGGACCGACGTACTCCATCACCTGGTGGGCGCAGGCGTCGGCGCCGTGCTCGGCGATGATGTGGTGCAGCAGGTCGCGGTTGTCGACGCCGTCGGCGAAGCCGCCCTCGAGGTGGAACCGGGTCGAGGCGGGGACGTCGAGGTGCACGGCCCCGCTGACCCACGCCTCGAGCAGGTCCTTGCGGACCCCCCAGCCGAGGGCGCCGAAGGCGCCCAGGCCGGAGACGTGCCCGTCGAAGTGCACCAGGAAGCGACCGGGGGCGGCGTAGCCGAGCTCGGCCGCGACCTGGTGGCCGATGCCCGCCCCCTCGTGGACGGCGACCCCGTTGAGCCGCGCCCAGTCGCGGGTGACGTCGTGCATCTCCTTCTCGCGCTCGTTGTTCCTCGTCGTCATGTGGTCGATGAAGAGCACGTAGCGCTCGGGCTCGCGCACCCGGTCGATGCCGAACTCCTCCTTCATCTGGCGGAACATGACGTCGGTGTAGCCGGGGTAGTCGTAGGCGATCATGTAGTCGGGGCGGAACGGGTGGTTCTCGCCGGCGCCGACGCGCTCGAGCCGGCCCGCGCGGGCCAGGATCTTCTCGGTGATGGTCGAACCCATGGGGGTCTCAGAGCTCCTCGGGGTCGGGCAGGTACTGCTGCTGGCGGCGCTCGATCTCGGGGAAGCCGATCATCTGCACGAAGTCCTCGTGCGCCATGTAGCGACCGGAGACGTCGGGCAGCGGCTCGCCGGCGGTGAGGCGGGTGAAGGAGTCGCGGACCGCCGTGGCGGCGGCGAGGATGCCGTGGGTGGCGATCATCGCGACCTTGATGCCGGCCTGGGCCATGGCCTCGTCGGTGAACTCCCGCTCGACCCACGTCCAGGCGGTCAGGGAGGCGACGAGCGGCACGCCGGTCAGCTCGTGGCAGCGCTGCCACTCCTCGAGCCCGGTGAAGGTCTTGGACACGGGCATGATCAGGTCGGCGCCCGCGCCCACGTACGCCTCCGCCCGCTTGAGCGCGTCGTCGCCGACCGCGTCGGTGCGGGCGATCAGGAGGACGTCGTCGCCCAGCCCGTCCTTCGCGGCGCGGACCTTGCCGGTGGCCTCCGCGATGGGGGTGACCTCCACCGGGTCGCCCACGCAGACCGGACAGCGCTTGGGCGAGACCTGGTCCTCCATGAAGACCGCGGAGACCCCGGCGCGACGCATCGAGGCGGCCGTCCTGCCGGCGTTGATGGCGTTGCCGTAGCCGGTGTCGATGTCGGCGATGATCGGCAGGGAGGACGCCTCCCTCATCCTGCGGACGGCGTCGACGCCCTCGGTGGCGGTGAAGACCTCGGCGTCGGGCATGCCCAGCGCGGCGGCGACGGCGAAGCCGGACGCGCACAGCGCCTCGAAGCCCGCCTGCTCGGCCAGTCGTGCGGAGAGGCCGTCCCACACGCCGGGGGCCTTGACGACGCCCTCCCGGGCGATCAGGTCGCGCAGCGGTGTCGGCCCCGTGACGGGGCTCGGGTTCGCGCTCATGTGGAGCTCACTCCTTCGGTTCGGACGTGGGTCGCGCCGGGGCGCCGCGGGTCGCGGCCCCCGTCGGGTGGCCGACCATGTGGTTGGCGGCGCACCAGGCGTAGGTGAAGTTGCGGGTGTTCGCGAGGCCGGTGACGTAGCCCTTGAGCTCGCGCGTGGCCGCGGCGTTGCCGGAGGCGTAGAGGCCCGTGACGCTCGAGCCGTCGCGTCGCAGGACCCGCGCGTCGGCGTCCACGGCGAGGCCGAGGGAGCTGAGGCCGACGCCCAGGACGCGCAGCGGGAGCGCGTGGAACGGGCCGGTGGAGACCGGGCCCAGGTTGGGGTGGGGGTAGCGGGGGTCGCCGTACGCCGCCTGCGCGAACGGCAGGTGCCCGCGCTCGAAGTCCTCGTCGTGGCCGACCTCGGCGAACCGGTTGAACCGGTCGACGGTCGCGGCGAGTCCGACCGGGTCGATGCCGGTGCGCTCCGCCAGCTCCTCCAGGGTGTCGGCCGTGGTGACCGCCTCGGGGTACGGGTCGCCGGGAGCGAGGGGCCCGAGCGGGTACTGGCGGCGGAAGCGGTCGTCGACCACCAGCCAGCAGGGGAAGTTCCGCCACCGCTTCCGGGCGGCGTCGTAGGTGCGGATGCCGCGGATGAGCGCGCCGTAGTAGCTCTCGTCGCCGAAGCGCTCGCCGTCGCGGTTCACGACGAGCGAGTGGGGGAAGCCGAGGTTCTCCAGCAGCTGGCTGTAGAGCGGCTCGTCGGTCCCCGGGTGCACCGCCTCGTCGAAGCGTGCGCCCAGCACGACGAAGGGGTCGGCGCCCCGCACGACGGTGGCGCCGACCTGCTGGCCCAGGGCGAGCCCGTCGCCGGCGACCACGGGAGGGGCCGCCTCGATCAGCTCGGGGAGGTCCTCGAGCTCGGCGGCGTCGGGCGCGTTGCCGTAGCCGCCGACGGCCAGCAGGACGCCGCGTCGTGCGCGGACCTCCACCGGGCCGGCGGGGCCCTCGGCCACCACCCCGACGACGCGGTCCACTCCCCCGTCACGCTCGGTGAGGAGCCTGCTCACCCGGTGCTCCAGGCAGCACTCCACCCCGCGGCGCACCAGGGCCTCGCGGACGAAGGCGGCGGCCAGGCCCAGGCCGTGGGTCAGCAGGTCGTCGCCCTCGCGCTCGCGGGCGAGCGCGAGACGGGCCGCGACGTCGCCGCCGAGCACGTGGTGGAACTCGTCGCGGCTGACGCCCGTGCGGTAGTAGACACTCGGCCGGAGCCGCCCGCGCCAGGCTCCGAGCTCGGCGCCCGGGACGACGCACTCGAACAGCCGGCCCTCGGTCGTCGAGCCGGGTCCGGGACCGTAGAGGTCCGAGGCCCGGCGTACCGGGGTGAAGGGCACGCCCGCCTCGGCCAGCGAGCGGGTCGCGGCGACCGCCGACTCCAGGTAGGCGCGACGGGCCGGGCGGTCGACCGGGCGTCCCTCGCCCTGCACGTGGTCGAGGTAGGTCTCCGTGGCCTCGAGGGTGTCCCCGCCGCCGCTCGCCTCGTCGAGGTGGTTGGCACCGGCCCAGCACCAGCCGCCGCTGTAGGCGGCCACCCCGCCGACCATGGTCGAGCGCTCCAGCACCAGGACGCGGGCGCCGAGGTCGTGAGCCCGGATCGCGCCCGCGAGGCCGCCGAGGCCCCCGCCGACGCAGACCACGTCGTACTCGTCCTTGTCGGGTCCGGTCATGAGGCGCTCCTGGGGTGCGGTGTGGTGCGGGGCCGTGCGAGCGCGTCGATCACGCGGTGGGCGCACTGTCGGCCCACCGCCCTCACCGACGACTCGGAGTAGCCGGCCCCGTGGGGCGAGAGCAGGACCCGGGGCGCCTCGAGGAGAGGCGAGCCGGAGGGCAGCGGCTCCTCGGCGAACACGTCGAGGGCGGCACCTGCGAGGTCCCCGCGGTGCAG
This sequence comes from Nocardioides lentus, assembly GCF_039529515.1. Taxonomy (NCBI): domain Bacteria; kingdom Bacillati; phylum Actinomycetota; class Actinomycetes; order Propionibacteriales; family Nocardioidaceae; genus Nocardioides; species Nocardioides lentus. The sequence continues at coordinate 38,558 of NZ_BAAAMY010000010.1, read as the reverse complement.
GGCGGCGACGAGGGCGGGCTCGTCGACCACCCCGCCCCGGGAGCAGTCGACGAGGACCCCCTCGGGGCCCAGCAGCGCGAGTCGGCGGGCGTCGACGAGTCCACGGGTCGCGTCGGTGAGGGGCACGTGGACGCTCACGGCGTCGGCGGCCGCGAAGAGGTCGTCGAGCGGCACGGGCTCCGCCCCCGCGGCCCCGACCTGGTCGTCGTCGACCGCGGGGTCGTGGGCCAGGACCCGCATCCCGAGGGCCGTGGCGAGCGCGGTCAGCCGCCGCCCGACCCGGCCCAGACCCAGGACGCCGAGGGTCCTGCCGTCGAGGCCGGGGCCGACGACGGGGGCCCAGCGGCCGGCGCGGACCGCGCGGTCGTTGTCGCCCAGGCCGCGGCTCAGGTGGATCAGCTGGCCCACGGCGTACTCGGCGACCGCGTGGGCGTTGCCGTCCGGTGCGTTGACGACGGCGATCCCCCGGGCGGCGAGCCAGACGTGGTCCACGTTGTCGGTGCCGGCGCCGTTCTTGGCCACCACCCGGAGCCGGGTCGCGTGCCGGAGCAGGTCGGCCCCGACGGGCTCGAAGCCGAAGATCCAGGCGTCCGTCGTCGTGAGCGCGGCGACCAGCGCGTCCCCCCGCAGTCCGGGAGCCACCTCGACGTCGCAGCCGGAGTCCTTCAGCAGGGCCACCGCCTCGCGGTCGCGCACGCCGAAGCTCGGCGAGGTCGACAGGACCGACCACCGCGCGCTCACAGCACCGCCACCGGGGAGAGGGGGCTGCCGGTGCCGCCGGGGATCCGCAGGGGCGCGGCGACGAGCAGGACGTCGCTGGTCGCCCGCTGCGCGAGCTCCTCTGCGAGCTCCTCCAGGTCGAGGTTGTGCAGGAGGTGCACGCCGAGGTGCACGAGGGCCAGCACGTGCACGGGCAGCGGGTGCGCGGCGTCGAGGGCCGGGAAGGTGTCACCCGGGCCGTCGGTGCCCAGCAGGCCGCAGTCGAGCTCGCCGACCACGCGCATCGCCGAGGGGTGCAGCCCGGCGATCGCGCCGTACTTCTGCTCGGCGCTCCGGCCCTCCGCGTCGGCCGCGCGCCGGTGGCCGGCGACGGCGCGGGGACGTCCGGTGCGCACGAGCAGCGCGTCACCGGGTCGGACGTCGGGAGCGGCCGCGCGCAGGTCCTCCTCCGTGACGGCGTCCCCGGGCTCGAGGTGGTCGACACCGCGCAGGCGAGGGACGTCGACGAGGACGCCCCGGGTCACGACGGGGCCGCCGGTGACCTCCAGGTCGCTGACCCGTGCCCCGTCGAGGTCGGCCATGGCGGCGAACTCGCGCCCGTTCCAGCCGGTGCCGTGCAGGCCGACGTGGCACAGGGCGTCCATGTGGGTGGTGTCGAGGCCGTGGCACTGCACGTGGAGCTGGTCGCTCGCCGCCTGCACCGGGCCTCCTGCGTTGGAGCCCCAGGCGGTGATCATCTCGTGCCGGGCCGCGGAGCCCAGGGCCTGCGGGTAGTACGGCGGCGCGCCGGGGTCGAGCGGGGCGCCGAGCGGCACGACGGCTCCGCTGCGGGCGGCGGCGAGTCCCCGGCGGACGTTGTCGTCGGTGACGAGGTTCAGGGTGCCGCGCTCGTCGTCGGGGCCCCAGCGTCCCCAGTTGACGCGGACGCCGAGGTCCTCGGCGTAGCGCCGGGCGGCGGTCGGGTCGTGCGCGGAGGCGCTCACCGCAGGAACTCCCGGTAGAGGTCCATCGTGGCCCGTGCGGCGTCCGCGTCGGGGTCGGGCCACCAGACGGTCTCGGGCGTGGCCACGAGCGTGAGGAGGTCGCCGGGCACCAGGTCGGCCGCGTCCTGCAGGGTGTTGGCGAGCATGTCGTGGGGACCGGCCGTGATGATCGCCGGCCGGGTCAGCAGCGGCAGGCGGCCGCGGGTGTCGTAGTCGAACGCCGCCCGGTAGGCGCGGTCGTAGGTCTCGCCGCTCTCGAGGATGCCGACGGCGTACCGCTGGAGGTCCTCGGCGCGGGGCAGGCCGATGGCGCGTGCGGAGGCGTGGTCGACCGCGTACCAGGGCCAGAACAGGAAGGCGTCGCGGCGCCAGGCCCAGGCCCGGGGCAGGTGGGAGCCGAAGCGGTCCGGGGTGAGGTCCGGGAAGTAGCGGGCCAGCAGGTCGTCGCGGAACTCGTCGCTGACCATCGGAGGGGCCTCCATCACCACCCGGCCGACCCGCCCGGGCTCGGCGATGGCCATCTCCAGCGCCACGCAGGCGCCGGTGTGCGACCCCCACACGTCGAGGTCGTCCCAGCCCAGCGCCCCGGCCACGGCGAGCGCGTCCTGGGCCAGGTCGGCGATCGTCGGGTGCTCCGGACCGGGCTCCGACAGGCCGTTGCCCGGGTAGTCCAGCGCCGCCACCGGTCGGTCGTCGGCGGCGAGGCCGTGCACCACCGGGGTGAACTGCTCGGAGGAGCCGCCGCCGGTCGACAGCACGAGGACGGGTCGGCCCCTCCCCGACCCGGCGCGGCGGACGTGGGCCCGCCCGCGGTCGGTGGCGACGTAGGCGTGCCAGAGGGCGCCGTCGACGTCGGGGGCGGTGGGGGGCGGGCCCGTCGGGGCCGGCGCCTCGGCGGCGGCCGACGACGTGAGGGCCTCGACGGCGTCCGCGACGTCCGGGGCGTCCACCTCGGTCGCCCCGCGCTCGGCGAGGGCGGCGGCACCGGCCTCGAGGCCGTCCACGGCCCGACGCCACCACGTCGCGAAGGCGGCCGGGTCGGTCGCGGCGGCGACGAAGCCGTCGGAGAGCTCGGGGACGTCGGGCGGGGGCGGTCCGACGGTGCGGGCCCGCCGCGGGTCGTCGGCCCGCACGAGGCGCCGGTCGCGCAGGAAGGTCCACAGCGCCGCCAGGTGTCCACCGTCGGTGGCCGGGTCGCCGGGTGGCGGCGTCCGTCCGCCCGCGTGCCACCCGCGCGCGGAGTCGAGGTCGGCGACGAGGGTCGTGGCCGGCTCGAGACCGTCGGCGACCCCGGCCGCGTACGCGACCGCCAGGTCGAGGACGACGAGGTCGCAGGTCCCCGTCCGCACCCAGTCCAGCGCCTCCACGGCGGCGCGGGCGGCCTCGGTCGTCGTCACGGCGCGCAACCGGGACGAGCCACCGCAGCCGGGCATCTCGACGGCGACCACGAGCCGACCGCCGACCCGTGCCGCGAGGTGTCCCGCGACCCAGGCGGCGGACCGCGTCGGTCCGACCAGCACCACGACGGCGCCGCCCCTCGGCGCCCCGCCGCCCGCGAGCTGCAGCCTCAGCTGTCCGTGGGTGGTGGTTGCGTAGTGCGGGCGCACCCCGGCCGGGGCGTGCATCTGACCGCTCACGCGCGCTCCTGCCCGTGGGCGGCGGAGCCCTCGGCGAGGGCGCTGTCGAGCTCCGGCGCGGCGATCTCCGGGTCGAGCCCGAGGTGGCGTGCGATCAGGTCGGGGTCGGCCTCGAGCTCGGCCGGGGTGCCCGCCGCGACGATCTCGCCGCGGTGGATGAGGTAGGCCTGGTCGCACAACGGCAGGGCCACGGCGGCGTTCTGCTCGACGAGGAGCACGGTCGCGCCGGCGGCGTGGATGGTGGAGATGGCCTCGAAGACGATGTCGACGAGGGCCGGCGACAACCCCATGGAGGGCTCGTCCAGCAGCACCGTCGTGGGCTTCGTCATCCACGCCCGGGCGATGGCCAGCATCTGCTGCTCGCCGCCGCTCATCAGCCCGGCCGGCTGCTTCTTGCGCTCGGCGAGGCGCGGGAACATCTCCCAGACCTCCTCGAGGGCCGCCGTGCGCCGTCCGCGGGCGAAGGAGCTCAGCTGGAGGTTCTCGAGGACCGTCAGGGGTGCCACCACCATCCGTCCCTCCGGCACGAGGGCGAGGCCGCGGCGGGCGGTGCGGTGCGCCGGCACGCCCGTGATGTCACGACCGTCGAACCTCACGCGGCCGCTGTGGGGCTTCATCAGGCCGGCGACGGTGTTGAGGGTGGTCGACTTGCCGGCACCGTTGGCGCCGAGCAGGGTCGTCAACGAGCCGCGTCGCACCTCCATGGACAGCCCGGTCAGGGCCGGGATGGTCCCGTAGCGGACGTGGAGGTCCTCGACCGCGAGCAGGACGTCGGGCTGGGACGTGGCGGGGCTGGAGTCCATGGGTCGCTCCTACTTTCCGAAATAGGCGCGGCGCACCTCGGGCCGGCGCAGGCAGGGGGCGGGCGCGTCCTCGGCGATGACCTCGCCGGCGGCGATCACCGCGACGCGGTCGCAGACCCGCTCGATCAGGCGCATGTTGTGCTCGACCACGACGATCGTCATGCCGTCCGCACGCAGCCGCTCGAGGAGGTCGGCGATCGGCGACCAGTCCGCTTCGTTCATGCCGGCGGTGGGCTCGTCGAGCATGAGCAGGCTCGGCCGGGTGGCCAGGGCCCGGGCGATCTCGACCCGGCGCATGTCGCCGTACGACATCGTCTCGGCGAGGACGTCGCCCCGGCCGCCGAGCCCGACCACGTCGAGCAGCTCGTCGGCGGCCTCGCGGCCGGCGCAGGTGTCGGCCCGGTCCCGGGGGGAGCCCACGAGGCTGCCGAGCAGCGACGCACGACGGTGCCGGTAGCCCCCGGCCCGCACCTGCTCGGCCACCGTGAGCCCGCGGAAGAGGCGGATGTTCTGGAACGTGCGGGCCACCCCGAGCGCGTTGACCGCTCGGGCGTCACCCCCGGTCGCGTCCTCGCCGTGGATCCTCACCCGGCCGCCGCTCAGCGTGCCGAAGCCGGTGAGGAGGTTGAGCAGGGTGGTCTTGCCGGCGCCGTTGGGGCCGGCGATCCCGAAGACCGTGCCCGCCGGGACCGTGAAGTCGACGGAGGAGAGCACGTGCAGGCCGCCGAACGACTTGCTGACCCCCTCGACGGACAGGGCGGGGACCGAGCCGGCCGGGTCGTCCGTGCCCGCGGGTCGGGCGCCGGTGTGGGGAGTGGACTGGGGAGCGGTGTGCGTCATCGTCGTGCCCCTGCCTCGATGTCGTCGGAGAGCGCCGTCGACCGACCCGGGTCCTCCGTGTCGGACGCGCCGGACCCTGTGCCGCGCGGTGCGGTCGCGTCGCGGCGTCGGGCGGCATGCTTCTCCCGGAAGCGGCGCCAACGCAGCGGGTCGATCAGCCCGCCGGGCAGGAAGATGATGATCAGCAGCAGCAGGACGCCGTTGATGATCTCCTGGCCCTCGGTGATGTACTGGCTGATGTAGACGGGCATGCCGGTGAAGACCGCGGCGCCGATGACGGAGCCGAACCAGTGGTAGGCCCCGCCGAGCACGACGCTGGCGATGATCGTCACGGCCAGGTCGATGTAGAACGTGTTGGGGTCGATGTAGCTGAGCTGTGCCGCCTCCATCGATCCCCCGAGCGCTCCGACGGCGCCGGAGATCCCGAAGGCGATGATCTTGACCTGGGCGACCGAGACGCCGAGCGCGGAGGCGACGTCGGGGTCCTCGCGGGTGGTGTCGGCGGCGACGCCGAACTTCGAGCGCTTCAGCGACCACATCAGCAGGCAGACCAGGGCGAGCATGAGGGCCATCTGCGGCAGCGTCATCACGTAGGGCACGACCTGGCCCTGGGAGCCCCCGGTGTACTCCCCCAGGTTGGTGACGAACACCCGCGTGATCAGCATCAGGGCGACGGTCGCGAGCGCCATCCAGTGGCTCGACAGCTTGAGGAACACCCGACCGACGACCAGCCCGAACAGTCCGGTGATCCCCATCGACACCACGAGCGCGGGCAGCAGGCCGAGCCCCGCCTCGCCGTACAGCCAGATGGTCAGGTAGGCGCCGACGGCGGCGAAGGAGACGGTCGCGAAGCTGAGCACGCCGGCCCAGAGCTTGACGTACGTCGAGAGGGCGAGGACGCCGCCGGCCAGGGCGAACATGACGGCGCTCTGCAGCAGGACGAGGTTGGGGTTCATGTCGTCACGCCCTCTGGAAGCTGGCGGTGCCGAGGATGCCGGTGGGACGCCACAGCAGCACGACCAGCACCAGGCCGAAGGTGATCGCGTCCTGGTACGACGCGGAGATGTAGGAGCCCGAGAGCACCTGGAAGACGCCGATGAGGACGCCGCCGAGGGCGGCTCCGCGGATGTCGCCCATGCCCCCGAGGACCACCGCGGCGAAGCCCTGCAGCAGGAGGGTGTCCCCGAGGTGGAAGTTGAAGCTCTGCCCGCTCGCCAGCAGGATCCCCGCCAGCCCGGTGACCGCGCCGGAGAGCATCGCGGCGCCGATGATCATGACCTGCGGGTTGATGCCGGCGATCTGGGCGGACCGCTTGTCGTAGCCGACGGCGCGGATGGCGGCGCCGAGGTTGGTCCGGTGCAGGAGCAGGTAGGTCGCGGTGATCACCACGACCGCGCACACGAGGGCGAGCACCTGCGTCTGCAGCAGCTCCAGCCCACCGATGCTGATCCGGCCGCGCGGGACGGAGTCGGGCGGGTAGCCGACCGGGGTGGCGGCGGTGGAGATGCTGGCGACCTCGCGGATCGCGATCCACATCCCGATGCTGGCGATGACCGCTCCGAGCAGGGAGACCCCTCGTCGGCGCAGCGGCTCGAACGCGACCTGGTCGACCAGGACGGCGATCAGGCCACCGGCCACGATGCCGACGACCGCGGCCGCCCAGAACGGGAGCCCGTAGGAGCTCGTGGCGAAGTAGGTCACCAGTGCGGCGCCGGTGGCGTAGACGCCCTGCGCGAGGTTGAGGATCTGCATGGTCGAGAAGACGATGCTGAACCCGACGGCGAACAGGGCGTAGACCGCTCCCGTGCACACGCCGTTGATGATCTGCTCGAGGAGGAGCACCGGACTTCCTTTCGTGGGGCGCCGGTGGTGCCGCGTGCGCCCGGCGGGACCGGGCGCACGCGGCGCCGTCGGGTCAGTTGGCGGCGGGCTCCCACGGGGCGATGACGCCGTCGGGAGCCGTGTAGGAGACCGGCTTCACGGCCGACTCGGCGGTGAGCTGTCCGTCCTCGAACGCCACCGGGGTGCCGTAGATCGTCTCGTCGATCCCCTCGAGGGCGCCGAGCGCGTCGGAGAGGCTCTGGCGGGTCACCTCGCCGTCGATGGTCTCGATCGCGGTCGCGAGGGTGTAGATGGCCATGTAGCCCTGGGCGGCGAAGTCGTCGGGCTCCTCGCCGTACTCCGCCTCGTAGGCGTCGGCGAAGTCCGCACCCATGCCGGTGGCCTCGCTGGCCAGGAAGTAGACCGGGAACGGCACGCCCTCGAGGGCGCGCGGCTGGGAGTCGAAGACGCCGGACCCGCTGATCGTCTGACCGGAGACGATCTGGCCGTCGTAGCCCTTGTCGTCGAGGGCGGCGATCAGCCCGACGGCGTTCGACTGCGTGCCGACCACGGCGATGGCGTCGGCGTCGAGGTTGATGAGGTCGGTCGCGGCGCTGGTGAAGTTGGTGGTCGTGGAGAGGGTGCCGACCTGGCCCTTGTTGTCGACCCCGGCGTCGGAGAACCCCTGCTCGAAGGCCTCGGCCTGGCTGACGATGCCGCTGTTGTCGGTCATCACCGCGTAGGCGACGGACTCGATGTCCTCGCTGTCGACGACGTCCGTGGCGAGCTTCTCGTTGGCCGGCTGCGGCATGGTGACGGTGCGGTAGACGTACGGCGGCGAGGCCAGGTCGAGGTCGGTCGCACCCCAGAGCACCAGAGGCATCTCCTGCTTCTCCGCGATGGGGGCGGCGGCGCCGGCGACGGTGCTGAGGATGCAGCACGTCGAGGCCACGATGTTCTGGTCGGCCGCGAGCTGGGCGGCGACGCTCGCGGACTTGGCGGGGTCCTCGGACCCTTCCTTCTCGACCAGCTCGAGCTGACGTCCGCCGCCCATCAGGTCGCCGTCGTTGATCTGCTCCTGGGCGATCCGGGCGCCGTGGATGAAGGTCTTGCCGGCTCCGGCGATGGGTCCGGTCTCGGCGACGATGGCACCGATCTGGATGGCGTCGCCCCCGCTCCCGGAACCGCCACCCTGGGCGCAGGCGCTCAGGGCGAGGGCCGACGCCGCCATCACGCCGAGCGCGGCGCGTCGCCGGCCCCTCGCGGATCGGGTGTGGGGAACGAGAGCGCGCACGGGAGCCTCCTGGGTCGGGGTACGACCGCACGGCGGGGACCTGGCCTCACTGCCGCACAATCGTGTTTCGCATTCCGGAACATGTACCGGAATACGATCCACGCTAGGACCGTCGTGTGACGCACGTCAACAAGTTGCACCCGGTGAGTTTCTTTTTTCGGTTATCGTTCCGGATTACGGAACGCGCTAGGCGAGCTGACGGGAGAACTGGCGGGCCGCCTCGATGACGAGCTCGATGGCGCGGTCGCGCTGCTCACCGCGGAACCGGTCGACGGGGCCGCCCACGCTGAGGGACGCCACGAGTCGGCCGTCCGCTCCGCTGACCGGGGCCGCCACGGCGCCCACGCCGACGATGTAGTCCTCGCTCGAGAGGCAGTAGCCCTGCTCGCGCACCTCGGCGAAGCGGGCGCGCAGCGGTTCGGTCTCGCTGATCGTGCGGTCCGTGTAGGACCGACGCTCCATCCCGAGGACGAGGGACTCCAGCTCGGGCGAGTACGCCGCGAGCACGACCGGGCCCGCGGCGACGTGGTAGGGCATCACCGACCCGGCGGAGAGTCCGTGCACCTGCAGGGGGTTCGCGCCCACCACCGTCTCGATGGTCACGGCCCCCAGCTGGCCCGGGACCATCAGGAAGGCCGTGTCGCCGAGCTCGGCCGCGAGGTGGCGGAGGAACGGCAGCGCCTCGCTCCGCAGGTCGAGGTCGGACCGGGCGATGCCGCCCAGCGCCATGACCCGGGGGCCCAGCCGGTAGCCACCGCTCTCGGAGCGCACGAGCCACCCGACGGACACCAGGGTGCGGAGCAGCCGGAACGTGGTGGTCTTGTTGAACCCCGACTCCGCGGTGAACTCGCTCAGCGAGAGCTCCCGCCGGTCGGTCCGGAAGAGCTCCAGCAGCTGCGCACCCTTGACGATGGACCCGACGATGTTCTTGGGGTCGACCTCTTCCTCCATGCGCCGTAACGTAGCGCAATCCGGAACGCGTGCCGCGTTCGTCATCGAGACGGCGCTGTCAGTCGCGCTGCGGGACGAGTTCCGTCCTCTGTCGGTGGCGCGTGGGACGGTCTGGGGGTGCGCGATCCGCTCCCCCGGCTCACCGACGGCCCCTCGATCTACGAGCTGGTTCGCGACGATCTCGACGGCCTCGGCCGCCTGACGACTCCGCGGCTGAAGCTGCCGGACGAGCCGGAGCCGGCGCCGGGCGACCTGCCGTGGGCGCACGGCGCTCTCGACGGCGTCAACGAGCGCTTCGGCCGTGAAGCAGATCCCGTGCAGGCCGCCGTCGTCGCAAGCGCCCTGGTCGCGGCGCTGCGGGAGCCGACGCCGCCGAGGCTGTGGGACCTGCACCTGCTGCTGCAGGAGGAGGGGGCCGCCGGCTACGTCGAGCCGCTGCTCGATCAGCTCGTCGCCACCCGGCCCGACCCCGAAGCTCTCTCAGGCCTCGCGACGTGGCTCGCGACCACCTCCGCCCACCGGGACCCGGTCAAGATCGGTCTGACGCTGCTCGGACTGATCGGGACCGACGCCGTCCGCGACGTCGTGCTGACCCTCGGCGCCCACGAGGAGCTCACCCGACAGGCCGCCCTCGCGCTGCACCGCGGATCGAGCTCACCCGACCGGGACGTCTGGACGCTGGCGCAGCGCGTCGAGGAGTGGGGCCGCATCGAGTGCGTCCACCTCCTCCGGGGGACGACCGACCCCGAGATCAAGGACTGGCTGCTGCGCGACGGCTACCGCAACGGGGTACTCCTGGAGTACCTCGCCTTCACCGCGGCGAGCACCGGCGACCTCCTCGGCGCCCTGCGACGACCCGGCGTCGACCGCGCGCTGCTGACGTCGGCCGGCGAGATCATCGAGGCGGTGATCGAAGGCGGACCCGCGGAGGACCTCGGCGACCTCGGCGAGGCCCCGGCGCTGCTCGACGCCTACCTCGACCTGCTCGCGGAGCGCGCGGAAACGGTCGTCGATCTCGACGCCGCCGTTGCGATCCTCACCGTGCTGCTCGACGAGCACCCGACAGCGGCCAGCGAGATCGCCTGGCCCGAGGCCGACCGCGCCCGGATCGCGGGCAAGGCCGCCCACGTCGTCGGGTTCGCCTTCTGGCCGGACGTGGTCCGGGAAGCCCTGGCCGCCGACGCCCGCGGCACGTTCCACCGCGCCAATCGAGTCGCGCCCCGGGTCGGCGTCGACACTTTCGACCTCCACCTGGACCGCGTCCGCGCCGACCCCACGGGTTCGTCGTGGTTCCACGCCTGGCAGGTCGCCGACACCGAGCGGCGTCGCGACGTTCTCGTGGGCGTCGCCCGCGACGTGTTCCTCCCCGACGGACCCGACGACACCCCCGTGGTCGACGTCGGCGTCGGCGTCGCCTGGCGCAGCCCTCTCGACTGGACCCTGCAGGAGCTGCGGAGCCACCCCGGGCTCGGCGCGGACCTGGTCCTGCTCGGGCTCACGCGCAGTCAGAACCCGAACATGGCGCTCCAGGTCCTCGGTCGCTGGCCGGTCGTGGCCTGGCCGGTCGGCGCGACGGACGCGCTTACCCGCCTGCGCGGCTGCGGGCTCGACAGCTACCGCGATTCGCACGTCGAAGGGCTGCTCCGCCGGGCGACCACCGAATGACACCTCTCGGCACCGGCGTCCGGACCGCAATGGCGTTCGACGACGCCACGCCGAAGCAAGTGGTGCGGGCACTGAAGGAGTTCGACGGGCTCGGGGCCGGCGCCCCCTGGGACCTACGGATTGATCGCGAGGAGGACTACTTCCTCGCGCACGAGGAAGTAGCAAGATTCACGGCTTTCCCGGGCTCGGCCCAGGCCTCGTCGAAGCCTGGCTTCACGGTCGTCCGCACCATGTCGCGTGACGTCGAGGACGTCCGGCTCGAGGTCGCAATTGAAGAGTCCGTGCCCGGTCTGACCGTTCCGCGCGCCGGCCCTTGAGGGAGTGGGCTTCGACAAGGCCGTTCTCGCGCCCGGCGTGGGCGGCCAGTGCGGCCGCGCCACCATGGCTGGCGACAACCGCCAAGGAGCGACGCCTCGGGCCGGGCGGACCACGGTTCCTCGCCGGGAGCGACGCAGGTGTTCAGCTAGACCGTCAGCGTCTTGACGGTCCGGGAGACGTGGTCACCCGTCCGCTCGAGGAACACGATCTCGCCGAACTCGACGTGCGACCAGCCCTCGGCGTCGTCGGTCAGGGCCTCGGAGGCGAAGATGGCGACCGACGCCTCGTCCTCGCCGCACGCCTCGAAGTCGTACGACGCGTCGTCGCGCGGGACGGGGCGACCCATCAGCAGGTACATCGGCTCCAGGAGCATCGAGAGGGCGAAGTCGTCGGTGCCCGGACCGGACTCGCGCAGCTTCTTCCAGTCCCCAGCCGGGTCGGTCTCGCCCTGGTGGCCGAGGCCGACGTTGACCCCGATGATCCGACCCGGCGACACCAGGGCCATCTTCAGCTTGGTCAGGGCGGGGAGGTCGAGGGCCTGCATCGCCTCGGAGATGAGGCGGATCATCGTCTCGATTGCGCGTCGGACGTCCTGGTCGCTGTCGCCCTCGAGCAGGGAGAGCAGGAGCACGTAGAGGAACTCGGTGTCCGTCGAGCCACGCATCTGCTTCAGGTACCGGTCCTCGCAGTGCGGCAGCAGCTCCCGCTGCAGGAGCATCCAGCCCGGGAGGTCGCCGTTCTGGGCGAGGATCCAGGGGGTCTCGTCGAACGAGAAGGGGTGGCAGTTCTCGTCGACCATGACGGCCTTCGCGTTGTAGGCGGCCGCGCGCACGTGGGCGAGCATCGTGCTCGCCCGCAGACTCGGGACGGTGCGCTCCACGTTGTCGTCGTAGAAGGCGGGCATGGGCCGGCGGTAGACGAAGGGGGCCTCCGGCGTGAGGAGGTGCTCGCTCCAGGCACCGAACCCCCAGCCCGCCAGCTGCAGGTCCGGGTAGTGCTCAGGGTCGAGAGCCTGGTTGACCAGGCTGTTCGACGGCGTGAGCAACAGGCTCTCGAGCGGGACCTCGGGCCCGAGGTAGGCGAGGACTCGGCACATACGTCTCCTTCACTGACTCCAGGACGTGCCGCGGTCGGCATCGACGAGCGTCGTCACCCTACGGGCGGGAGCCGGGTTGCGCGGATCGTCGCTCTCGGGACCCACGGCACTACCGTCGAGGTCGTGGTGACATTCGACGAGGTCAAGCCGGAGCACGTGCTCCGCGCACTGAAGGAGTACGACGAGCTCGGGGGCGACGTCTTCCTGGCGAAGTACGGCTTCGGCCGCGCGACGGACTACCTGCTCGTGCACGACGGTCGGGACTACGACTCCAAGGCCGTCCTGGGCGCGGCCCAGGGTCACGCGGTCGGTCGTCCGGCAACCCACGACCAGTTCAGCGGGGGTCGCACGGGCGCCGCGAAGGTCCTGGAGGACCTCGGCTTCGAGGTCGTCCGCGGATCGTCGCGCGACGTCGCGGACGTCGGTCCCGTGGAGGCGCAAGCGGCCTGGGCCGCCGCCGCCCGCGAGGTGCTGATCGACGCCGCCCGCCGCTACCACTCGATCACCACCTACCGCGAGCTCGCGGACGAGGTCCAGAGCAGATCGGGAGTCACGACCTCCCAGCTGATGCACCACTGGATCGGTGACGTCCTGCTCCAGGTCGCCCGGGAGAACGCCGAGAAGTCCGAGCCCGCTCTCATGGCCCTGTGCGTGGACGCCCGAGGCCGGGTGGGACCGGGTTACGCCAAGGCCGTCGAGGCCACGACCGGCGCACCGCCGTCCGAGCCCGACACCCACGCCGCCCAGGAGCGCCTGCGCTGCCACCAGTTCTTCGGCGCACCGGACCTGCCCTCCAACGGCGGCCGCGTCGCCCACACCCCGCAGGTCGCCCGTGCCCGCGACCGGGTGGCCAAGGCCGCGGCCCCGGCCATGCGACCTCCGCAGGTGTGCCCGCGCTGCCACATGGCCATCCCCGCGACCGGCGTCTGCGACCAGTGCGGCTGAACGGTCACGGCTAGTCCGGTTGAGGCCGAGTGACGGGGCCGTGGAGCACGTCCTTTCAGTCCGACACGCGCGCGACCGAACGACGGACCACCGCCTCGCGCAGCCGGTGCGGGCGATCGATCAGCCCAGCGCCGCCGACACGACCTCCCGCGCCTCGGCCTGGACCTCCGCGAGGTGCTCGGGCCCGCGGAAGGACTCGGCGTAGATCTTGTAGACGTCCTCGGTGCCGCTCGGTCGCGCGGCGAACCACGCCGACTCTGTGGTCACCTTCAGCCCGCCGATGGCCGCGCCGTTGCCGGGCGCCTCGGTGAGCCTGCCGGTGATCTCCTCCCCCGCCAGCGACGTCGCCGTCACGTCCTCCGGTGACAGCGCGGCGAGCTTCGCCTTCTGGGCGCGGTCGGCGGGCGCGTCGACCCGGGCGTACGCCGGCTCGCCGTGCTCGGCGACCAGCGCGGCGTAGTGCTCGCTCGGGCTCTTGCCGGTCGCGGCCTGGATCTCGGAGGCCAGTAGGCACAGCAGCAGGCCGTCCTTGTCGGTGGTCCACGTCGAGCCGTCGCGGCGCAGGAACGACGCGCCGGCCGACTCCTCGCCGCCGAACCCGAAGGAGCCGTCGATCAGGCCGGGCACGAACCACTTGAACCCCACCGGCGTCTCCACCAGCGGAGCGCCGACCTGGGCCGCGACGCGGTCGATCATCGACGACGACACCAGCGTCTTGCCGATCCGCGCGTCCGTGGGCCAGTCGGGGCGGGCGCCGCCGAAGAGGTAGCCGATGGCGACGGCGAGGAAGTGGTTGGGGTTCATCAGCCCCGCGTCGGGGGTGACGATGCCGTGGCGGTCGGCGTCCGCATCGTTGCCGGTGGCGATGTCGAAGTCGTGACGGCGCTCGATCAGCGAGGCCATCGCCGAGGGCGAGGAGCAGTCCATCCGGATCTTCTCGTCCCAGTCCAACGTCATGAAGCGCCACGTGGGGTCGACCAGCGGGTTCACCACGGTCAGGTCGAGACGGTGGCGCTCGGCGATCTCGCCCCAGTAGTGCACGCTCGCGCCGCCCAGCGGGTCCGCACCGATCCTCACCCCCGCCTCCCGGACCTTCTCGAGATCCACCACGCCGGGGAGCTCGTCGACGTACTGGCCGAGGAAGTCGTGGCGCTGCACCTGCGTGCGGGCCCGCTCGAGCGGCGTACGACGCACCTCGGCGAGGCCGCCGCGGATCAGCTCGTTCGCGCGGGCGGCGATGACCTTGGTGGCGTCGGAGTCGGCGGGGCCGCCGTGGGGCGGGTTGTACTTGAAGCCACCGTCGGCCGGCGGGTTGTGCGACGGGGTGACGACGATGCCGTCGGCCAGGCCGGAGCCCGTCGTACGGCCGCCGTTGGCCAGGATGATCGCCAGCGAGACCGCCGGGGTCGGCGTGTAGCCGTCGCGGCTGTCGACCATCACGATGACGTCGTTCGCGACCAGCACCTCGACCGCGGTCGCCCACGCTGGCGTGGACAGCGCGTGGGTGTCGGCGCCGAGGAACAGCGGGCCGTCGTACCCCTGCGTGCGGCGGTAGTCGACGATCGCCTGGGTGGTGGCGAGAATGTGCGCCTCGTTGAACGACGTCTTGAGCGACGACCCGCGGTGACCGCTGGTGCCGAACGCCACCTGCTGGTCAGCGTCCTCGGGGTCGGGCTGGCGGGTGTAGTACGCCGTGACCAGCGCCGGGACGTCGATGAGGTCCTGCGGCTGGGCGAGGGTGCCGGCGCGGGATGCGGTCATGAGGTTGCCTTCCTGCGTGCGGGGTCTCGTGGCTCACCGGCTCGTGCCTCGCCGGTTCGCACCTCGACCTCCGTCAGACGATCTTCTGGTCCTTGGCGAGCACGGTCAGGCCGTCCTCGACGGTGAAGCTGCGGGCGCGGTCGGCCTCGGGGTCGACGCCGATCTGCGCGCCGGGCGGGACGACGACGTTCTTGTCGAGGATTGCGTTCTTGACCACCGCCCCCTCCCCCACGTGCACCCCGTTGAGCAGCACGGCGCCGTCGATGCGGGCGCCGGAGTCGACGCGCACCGACGGCGAGAGCACCGAGTCGCGCACGGACCCGCCGGTGACGAGCACGCCCGGGGAGAGGATCGAGTTGAACGTCGTCACCGGCGTCATCCCCTCGCCCTCGGTCAGCTTGACCGGCGGCTGCGGGCCGTAGGTGGTGTAGATCGGCCACTCGCGGTTGTAGAGGTTGAACACCGGCAGGTGGGCGACGAGGTCCATGTGGGCGGCGTAGTAGGAGCCCATCGTCCCGACGTCGCGCCAGTAGCCGCGGTCGCGGTCGTTGGCGCCCGGGACGTCGTTGTCCTTGAAGTCGTAGACGCCCGCCTCGCCGCGCGCCACGAACGCCGGGATGATGTCGCCGCCCATGTCGTGCTTGGTCTCGCCCCACTCGACCGCGGCGTCGCGGGTGACGGCCTCGCGCAGCGCGTCGGCGTCGAAGACGTAGTTGCCCATCGAGGCCAGCACCTCGCCGGGGCTGTCGGGCAGGCCGGTCGGGTCGGTCGGCTTCTCCAGGAAGGCGCGGATCCGGGACGGCGAGGCGGGGTCGACGTCGATGACGCCGAACTGGTCGGCCAGCCCGATCGGCTGACGGATCGCGGCGACGGTCGCGGCGGCGCCGGAGGCGATGTGCGCGTCGACCATCTGCGAGAAGTCCATGCGGTAGACGTGGTCGGCGCCGACGACCACGACGATGTCGGGCTTCTCGTCGTTGAGCAGGTTCAGCGACTGGTAGATCGCGTCGGCCGAGCCGAGGTACCACTGCTTGCCGACCCGCTGCTGCGCCGGCACGGGGGTGACGTAGTTGCCCAGCAGCGTCGACATCCGCCAGGTCGTGGTGACGTGGCGGTCGAGGCTGTGGGACTTGTACTGCGTCAGCACGACGACCTGCAGGTAGCCGGAGTTGACGACGTTGCTCAGCGCGAAGTCGATCAGCCGGTAGATCCCGCCGAACGGCACCGCCGGCTTCGCCCGGTCCGCCGTCAGCGGCATCAGCCGCTTGCCCTCCCCGCCGGCCAGCACGATCGCGAGCACCTTCTTGCGGCCCTGCGCACGGACGGTCGAGGTGGTCATGGCGCCAACCTAGTCGTGACCGCCGTCACCGAGCGAGGACGTGTCACCGGAGCTCGAGGTGCTCGGAGGTCGAGGTGCTGCGAGCCCCGGCGAGCAGCCACGAGACCCCGCTCGATGACCGCGGTCGAGCGGGAGGGATCTCGTGGCTCGGTCGCTGAGCGACCTCACACCTCGATCTCCGATCACCGGAGGTCGAGGTGCTGCGAGCCCCGGCGAGCAGCCACGAGACCCCGCTCGACGACCGCGGCCGAGCGAGAGGGATCTCGTGGCTCGGTCGCTGAGCGACCTCACACCTCGATCTCCGGGCGGGCGCGGACGACCTCGCACCCCGATCTCCGGCGCCGTTAGGTTGAGCCGCATGCGAGTCGACGTGCTGTCCAAGGAGTACCCGCCGGAGATCTACGGCGGCGCCGGGGTCCACGTCGCCGAGCTGGTCCGGGCGCTGCGCGCGGTGCCCGACGTCGACGCGCGGGTGCACTGCTTCGGCGGGCCGCGCGACGAGCCCGGCACCACGGCGTACGCCGACCTCACGGAGCTGTCCGGCGCCAACGCCGCCCTGAAGACCCTCGGGGTGGACCTGGCGATGGTCGGCGGCTGTGAGGGGGCGGACCTGGTGCACTCGCACACCTGGTACGCCAACATGGCCGGCCATCTCGCCTCCCTCCTGCACGGCGTCCCCCACGTCGTCTCCGCGCACAGCCTCGAGCCGATGCGGCCGTGGAAGGCCGAGCAGCTCGGCGGCGGGTACGCCGTGTCGAGCTGGGCCGAGCGCACGGCGTACGAGGCGGCGACGGGGGTGGTCGCGGTGAGCGCGGCGATGCGCGACGACGTGCTGCGCAGCTACCCCGACGTCGACCCGACACGGGTCCACGTCGTCCACAACGGCATCGACACCGACCTGTGGAGCCCGGTCACGGACCCCGACCGCGTGCGCGCGCTGGGCGTCGACCCGGACCGCCCGAGCGTGATCTTCGTCGGCCGCATCACCCGGCAGAAGGGGCTGCCGCTGTTCCTGCGGGCCGCGGCCGAGCTGCCGCCGGAGGTGCAGCTCGTGCTCTGCGCCGGGGCGCCCGACACCCCGGAGATCCTGGCCGAGGTGCGCGGGCTGGTCGACGGCCTCGCCACCGCCCGCGACGGCGTGGTCTGGATCGACGAGATGCTCCCGCGCGCCGACGTCGTCGCGCTCCTGAGCGCCGCGACCGTCTTCGCCTGCCCGTCGGTCTACGAGCCGCTCGGCATCGTCAACCTCGAGGCGATGGCCTGCGAGACCGCCGTCGTCGCCACCGCGACGGGCGGCATCCCCGAGGTGGTCGTGGACGGCGAGACCGGGTGGCTGGTGCCGATCGAGCAGGTGCAGGACGGCACCGGCACCCCGGTGGACCCGGACCGCTACGTCGCCGACCTCGCCGCTGCACTGGTCGACGCGGTCTCCGACCCCGAGCGGGCCCGGGCCCACGGCGAGGCCGGGCGCCGTCGGGCGCAGGAGTCGTTCAGCTGGCCGGCGATCGCCGAGCGCACGCTGGAGATCTACCGGTCGGTGGTCTGAGAGCCGAAGCACGCGTCACCGCACTCACGATCGCCTCGCCCGAGCTGCGTCTCGGCCAGGTTGTCGGTCGTTCGTGACAAGCTCCCCGCCGTGGACGAGGGGCTGTACGAAGACGTCATCACACACCAGCTGGCAGCACGCCTGGAGAGCTTGCTCGGCGTGGAGATCGACCGTCGCAAAGTCGACGAGGCCGACGCCTCTGGAGTTCTTGCGCGACATCTTGGATCCATCGTCGAACGACGGTTGGGGGTGGAGAAGGACCCAGAGCGTCGGCTGCTCCTCGCCAACCAGGTCCTCGCCGCTGTCGATCCCGACTCGAGCGAGGTCCCCGGCCCCCTCCAGCAGCTCCACGCCGTGCGCCAGCCTGACGGCCCCGGTCATCTCGGCCGCTACCGCCATCGCCCGAGCACGCCACTGAACGACCCGGCGCTGCTCACCAACGCCCACGGCGAACCCAGCCTCGCGGGTGAGCTGAAGGCCGAGATCGGGTCGGCTGACTCGATTGATCTGCTGTGTGCCTTCGTCATGTGGCGCGGCCTGAGACTGCTCGAGAAGCCACTCCTCGACGCACGAGCAGCCGGCGTGCCCCTTCGGGTGCTGACGACGACCTACATCGGTGGCACCGAACGCCGGGCCCTCGACCGCCTGGTGCGCGACTTCGGCGCCCAGGTCCGCGTCCAGTACGACGCCGCGCGGACCCGCCTGCACGCGAAGGCCTGGCTGTTCCGCCGTCGTTCGGGTTTCGACACGGCGTACGTCGGCTCATCGAATCTCTCGACAAGCGCACTGCTTGACGGCGTCGAATGGAACGTCCGGCTGTCACGCGCGGCCACCGGGAGTCTCCTCCAGAAATTCGAGGCCACCTTCGACACCTACTGGAACGCCGGCGAGTTCGAGGACTACGACCCGGACCACGACCGCGACCGCCTGGACGACGCCCTTTCGTCCGCTCGTGGGCGTGGTGCAGCTCCCCTCAGTCTGGAGATCTCAGGGCTCGAAGTTCGGCCGTACCCGTACCAGCAGGAGATCCTCGACGCACTCGATGCGGAGCGGGTCGTCCACGATCGCCACCGCAACCTGGTCGTCGCCGCGACCGGGACGGGCAAGACCGTCATTGCCGCCTTGGACTACCGGCGGATGCCGGACCGACCACGCCTGCTCTTCATCGCCCACCGCAAAGAGATCCTCCAGCAGTCATTGAGGACGTACCGCGAGGTCCTGGGCGACGGCAGCTTCGGTGAGTTGTACGTCGACGGCAAGCGACCCGAGCGCTGGCAGCACGTGTTCGCCAGCGTCCAGTCCCTCTCCGCGTACGGCATCGCCAACGTCCCGAGCGACTCATTCGACGTCGTCGTGGTCGACGAGTTCCACCACGCCGCGGCACGCACGTACCGGAACGTCCTTGCTCATCTCAGGCCGAGCGAGCTTCTCGCTTTGACAGCAACGCCTGAGCGCGCGGACGGCACCGACATCAGGTCGTTCTTCGGCGGCCGCACCGCCGCGGAGCTGCGTCTGTGGGATGCCCTGGGAGCCGACCTGCTGTGCCCGTTCCACTACTTCGTCGTCGCCGACGGCACCGATCTCCGACGCGTCTCCTGGGTCAAGGGTGGCTACGACGCGAACGAGCTGTCCAACCTCTACACCGGCAACGATGCGCGCGCCCGGATCGTGCTCAACGAGCTGCGGGACAAAGTCGTCGACATCGGGGGTATGCGAGCCCTCGGCTTCTGCGCGGGTGTCGACCACGCCCGCTACATGGCCGACACGTTCCGAAACGTCGGCATCCCCGCCCAGGCCGTCAGTGGCGACACTCCACCCGCGGAGCGCGCGCAGGCGCTCGCCGACCTGCGGGCCAAGCGGCTCAACATCCTGTTTGCTGCGGACCTCTTCAACGAGGGCCTCGACATCCCCGACATCGACACCGTGCTGATGCTGCGACCCACGGAGAGCGCCACCGTGTTCCTGCAGCAGCTGGGGCGTGGGCTGCGCCGTACCCCGGACAAGGCGGTGCTGACCGTCCTCGACTTCGTGGGCTCCGGACGCAAGGAGTTCCGCTGGGACCAGCGCCTCCGAGCCCTGACCGGCAACACCCGAGCGGGCATCATCCGCCAAGCCGAGGGAGGCTTCCCCTTCCTCCCGTCGGGTTGCCAGATCGTGCTGGACCGCGAGTCACAGCACGTGGTGCTGGACAACCTGCGTGCCCAGATCTCGAACCGGTGGGCTGACATGGTCGGCGAGCTCAGGTCGTACGGCGAGCGGGACCTGCGCAACTTCCTGGAGGAGTCGGGCCTCGAGCTGAGCGACATTCTCCGCAAGGGGACCCGTTCGTGGACCCAGCTCCGTCGTGATGCCGGCCACGCCACATTGCCCGGGTCGGACCGCGAGGACAAGCTCCTCAAACGGGTTCGCGCCTTCGCGCACGTTGATGACCGACCACGCGCCTCGACGTACCGCTCGATCCTGTCCGACGACGCACCGGCGTACGACGACATGACGCCCACCCAGCAGCGGATGGCACGGATGTTGACGTGGTCGCTCTGGTCGGACGGCGGAGGGCACAACTCCGTCTCGGAGGCGCTCGCGGCCCTTCGCGCCGAGGTCGCGACCCGGCGCGAGATCTCCACCGTCGTCGACATCTCGTTCGACGCCGCTCCACACGTGACGTACGAGCTCGGAGGTCCATTGCGTGACATCCCACTGCAGATCCACGCCCGCTATCAGCGAGAAGAGATCCTCGCTGCCCTCAACTTTCCCCGCATGCCGAACAGCTTCCGGGAAGGGGTCTGGTACTCCCCCGAGCTGAATGTCGACGTCTTCTTCGTGACGTTCAAGAAGTCGGAGTCCGACTACAGCCCGACCACGATGTATCGCGACTACCCGATCAGCTCGACGCTCTTCCACTGGGAGTCCCAGTCCACGACCTCGGTCGCGTCAAAGACCGGCGCCCGCTACATCGACGGCTCCAGCACCGTCCTGCTCTTCGCCCGGCCCGAGCAGACCGATGAGTTCGGCACCTCGCCGTACCTGTTTCTGGGTCCAGCGACGTACGTCTCGCACAGTGGCGATCGGCCCATCGCATTCACCTGGCGGCTGCGGCGCGCCATGCCGACGGAGTTCTTCACGCAGGCGTCAGCGGTGGCTCAGTAGGGCCTCTGCCAACGAGATGGGCGCGCCACCGGATGCGAGTACGGTCGCCAGCGTCCCGACCCTGAAGGAGTGCGTCATGAGCAACGTCGCCGACGCCGTCTTCGCGCACGGCAGCGCGCACCCGACGCGGGTGGCCGTCCGCGCCGGTGACCTCGAGGTGACCTTCGGCGAGCTGCGCGACCACGTCGCGTCGTACGCCGGCCGCGTCCGCGACGCCGGGATCGCGCCGGGTGACCGGGTGGTGCTGATCGCGCCGACGGGCGCGGAGTTCGTCGCCGCCTACTACGGGCTGCACGCCGCCGGCGCGGTGCTGATCACGATGAACGTGATGGCGACGGCCGCGGAGGTCGACTACGTGCTGGAGGACTCCGGGGCCTCGCTGGTCGTGGCCTGGCACGAGGCGGCCACCGCGGCGGGTCGGGCGGCGGAGGGCCGGGGGCTGCCGCTGTGGGCGCTGCCGCCGCTGCCGGCCCGGCCGACGGACGACGCGGCTCCCGTGTCCGCGCCCGTGGACCGCGCCGACGACGACACCGCGATCATCATCTACACCTCCGGCACGACCGGCCGGCCCAAGGGCGCCGAGCTCGGGGTCGGCGGCATCGGTGCGCTCGTCGAGGCGGCCCGTCACCAGCTCCAGTTCGACCCGACGACCGACCGGAACGGCACGGCGCTCCCGCTGTTCCACGTCTACGGCCAGCTGATGGTCATGCACATCGCGATCTCGCTGGGCACCCCGGTGTCGCTGCTGCACCCCTTCGACCCCGCCGCGATGATCGCGATGATCCGCGAGCACGGGCTGACGTTCGTCGCGGGCGTGCCGGCCATGTGGATCGCGATGCTGCACGTCGCCGGGGACGCCGGCCGCGACGACCTCGCGAGCGTCCGGGTGGCGTCCTCCGGCGGGGCCTCCCTGCCGGCGGAGGTGATCGACGCGTTCGAGCGACGGTTCGGCGTCCGGCTCCGGGAGGGCTACGGCCTGTCCGAGACGTCGGGCTGGGCGACGTCGTCGCCGCCGGGGGCCGAGCCCAAGCCGGGCACCGTGGGCCGCGCGGTCCACGGCATGCGGCTGGAGGTGCGCGACGCCGCGGGCCGCCCCGTCCCCACAGGCGAGGTCGGCGAGGTCTGGGTCTCCGGGCCGATCGTCATGAAGGGCTACTGGAACCGACCCGAAGCCACCGCCGAGACGATCCGCGACGGCTGGCTGCGCACCGGCGACCTCGGGACGCTCGACTCCGACGGCGACCTGCGCATCGTCGACCGGCTCAAGGACATGATCATCCGGGGCGGCTACAACGTGTACCCGCGCGAGGTGGAGGAGGTCCTCCACACCCACCCGGACGTCGTCGAGGCCGCCGTGGTCGGCGTGCCGGACCCCCGGTACGGCGAGGAGGTGGCCGCCGCGGTCGTGCTCCGCCCGGGCGCGACCCTGGACGCCGAGGAGCTGCGCCGCTGGGCCAAGGAACGCCTCAGCGCCTACAAGGTGCCCCACCTCGTGCAGGTGCTGCCCGCCCTGCCCAAGGGACCGTCGGGGAAGATCCTCAAGCGCGCCCTCGACCGGGACGCGCTGCGCGCCGCACCGCCGTCCTGACCGCGCCCGCCGTCAGCCCCGGGCCGAGCGGGTCAGCGGCCCCGCCGGAGCGCGGCGACCTCGGCGAGGGTCTGCTCCAGGAGCTGCCCGACCCGGTCGAGCGCCCCGGCGTCCGTGCCCTCGCCCGCCGCCGCGGGCAGCTCGGGGCGCAGGCCGACGTCGAAGGCCACGAGGTCGGAGCGGTGCCAGGTCGAGAACACCTCGACGACCTCGCCGCGCTGGTCGCGGCTGGTGCCCTCCAGCAGCAGGAGGGGGTCCCGCTCGTCGACCCCGAGGGCCTCCGCCAGCGGCGTGCCGGCGGCGACCGCGCGGATCGTGCGGCTGCCCGCCGCGACGCCGCGGCCGGTCGCCGCCCGGACCAGCTGGTGCAGCGAGCCGTCCTCGAGGGCGGCCGCGTCGATCGCCGTCGCCACCGAGGCCGGGAGGTAGGTCCGGATGAACGCCACCGGGCGCCCGTCGACCCGTCGCAGCCGCTCCAGGACGTGGACGTCGGGGCCGAGCAGGTCGGCGTACTGCGGCACGTCGGCCGGCTCGAAGCGCAGGACGGTCGTGCTCGTCGTGCTCCCCGCGCCCTGCAGCTGGTCCATCAGCCCCGACGACATCTCGACGTCGCGGTGGAGCTCGGTCTGCGGGGCCACGACCGTGCCACGGCCCTGCGCCCGGCGTACCAGCCCTTCGGCCTCGAGGGTCGCCAGCGCCTGCCGCACCACTGACCGCGACACCGAGAACTCCTCCTGCAGGGCGCTCTCGCTGGGCAGCAGCTCCCCCGGCGTCAGCTCGCGGTCGTGGATCCGGCCGCGGAGCCGCGCCGTGACCCGGGCGTGGAGGGGTGTCCTGGCCATGGCCTCAGGCTAGGACGTCGCCGTCTCGGAGGCGGTGCCCTGGGCGGTGCGCCAGACGTGGTCCCAGCCCGGCGCCAGGGCGGCGGCGCGCTCGGCGGCGAGCACGAGGCTGGCCTCGCGCGCGACGCCCTGACCGGCGATGTCGAAGGCGGTGCCGTGGTCGACCGACACCCGGACGACGGGCAGGCCGACCGTGATGTTGACGCCCTCGTCGCCGTAGACCGCCTTGAACGGCGCGTGGCCCTGGTCGTGGTAGCAGACCACCACCAGGTTCCACTTCCCCTGCACCGCCTGCGGGATCAGCGCGTCGGCCGGGAGCGGCCCGTGGACGTCGAGCCCGGCCGCGCGCGCCCGCTCCACGGCCGGGGCGAGGACGTCCGCGTCCTCGTCGCCGAAGATGCGGTTCTCGCCCGCGTGGGGGTTGAGGCCGGCGAGACCGATGCGCTCGTCGGGGCGACCCAGCGCCTTGGTGAACGCGCCGACCAGCTCGAGCACGGCATCGGTCCGCTCGGGGGTCACGTCGTCGATGGCCCGGCGCAGCGAGACGTGGGTGGTGAGGTGGAAGAAGTACAGGTCGCCGGCCGAGAGGACCAGGGAGAAGTTCGAGACGCCGAACTCGTGGGCGAGCAGCTCGGTGTGACCCGGGAACTTGTGCCCGCCGGCGTGCATCGCGGCCTTGTTGAGCGGCGCGGTGACGATGGCGTCGACGACCCCCTGCTTGGCCAGGGTGCAGGCCTCGACGACGAAGCGGTGGGACCCGTCGCCCGCGTCGGGGTGGATCTCGCCGAACGGCACGTGGCCCAGCGACGGGCCTGCCTGCAGCACCTCGAGCGTGTCGGGGTCGTTGGTGGCCTCGCGGACGTCGCCCAGCACGCGGACCTTCGCGGGGTCCTCCCCCACGACCTCGCAGCCACGGCGCAGCGAGTCGGCGTCGCCGATCACCACGGGGACGGCGCGCTCGCGCAGGTCGGGGTGGTGGAGCATCGTGCGCGCGGTGATCTCGGGGCTGATCCCCGCCACGTCGCCGAGGGTCAGGGCCAGGACGGGCTTGTCGGTCATCGGGTTTCCTCCGGGGTCGGGGACGGATCAGGAGCGGTGCTGGTCAGGGTGTCGAGCATGCGGAGCAGGGTGGCGTCGTCGCCGAACCCACCCGCCTTCGTGACGACGGGCAGGCCGTCCAGGTCGCCGCCGGCGACCTCGCCGTGGGGCACGCCCTCGAGCAGGCGGCCGCGGATGCGGACGCCGTGGGCGCCCGTCGCGCGCAGCGTGGCCTCGGCGCCGTCGCCGCCCACCAGGACGACGCCGTCGAAGCCGCCGGCTCCGAGCCAGGCGGCGGTACGACGGCCGAGCGCGGTCGCGAGCGCGGCGCTGCGGCCGGGCTCCGAGCGCTCCTCGGGGGAGACGAGCACGACCGGCCCGTCGCCGGCGGGGGCCGCCGGGTCGGCGGCCGGGCCGAGCAGGTCGTCGACGTCCGTGGTGACCACCGTGGTGTCGTCGCGGCCGGCCACGAGCGCGACCACCTGGTCGCGGGCGGTCGCGTGGTGGGAGGAGACGAGGACGAGCGGGCGTCGTACCGCCACGGTCGGGGGCACGACCTCGGGGTCGCCGCCCCACCGTCGCGCCAGCGGCGCGGCGAGCCCGGCGGAGCCCACCGGGACCACCCGGGAGCCGAGCGCGACGACCACCGCGGCGACGCGGTCGAGGTCGGCCTCGTCGCGCGCGTCGACGGCCACGACGTCGGCGCCGGTGGCCGCCCAGGCGGAGGCCACCGCCTCGGGGTCGACCGGGTCCGCGGGCGCGGGGGCCGACACCGAGCCCGGCACCAGGTCGCTCACGTGGTCGTGGCGGACCGGGGTGACGGGGTCGCGGCCGGCGGGCGAGGCCGACACGGGCACGCCGTGCACCGTCAGGACCCCGTCGCGGACCTCCCGACCCATGGCCGGGTAGGCGGGGCAGAGCACGACGAAGGCGTCGGGCCGCGTCCGACGGCGCGCCGCGAGCGCGCCGCGCACCTGGCCGGCGGCGGAGCCGCGGAGCGTGGAGTCGACCTTCAGGTAGAGGTGGTCGTCGGCGCTCAGCGCCTCGGCCTCGACGGCCTCACGGGTCAGCGCGGCCGCCTCGCCGACCGGCAGGGCGCGGCCGTCGGTGGAGACGGCCAGCACCCCGGGCGCCGTGGGCGCGTCGGCGTCGAGGACCATCCGCAGCGTGCTCGGCCACCCGGCCACGGCGAACTGCACGCCGCAGTCGTTCGCGCCGGTGAGGTCGTCGGCGACCACCAGCACGCGCGCCGGGTGGCCGCTCGTCCTCGCCTGACGGGCTGTCGCCCCGCTCACGCCCTCGCGTCCTCGACGAGCTCGACGCCGTCCTCGTCGACGACCGTGAGCCCGCCCTCCCGCTTGAGCACCCAGGCGGCGATGGCCGGGGCGAGGATGGCGGTGATGAGCGCGGAGGCGGCGACCTGGGCGGTCGCGGTCTCGACGTACGGCGCGAAGCGGGGGTCCGCCGCGGCCACGATGGCCGGGGTGGCGATGGCGTTGCCCGCGGTCGTGCCCGCGGCGAACCCGAGCCCGCTCTTGATGCCGCGGCGCAGCACGAGCTTGTAGGACAGGTAGACCAGCGCTCCCGTCACCGGGGCGACGATGGCGCCGACCACGAGACCGGAGGCGCCGCCCCGCACGACGTTCTCCAGGTCGATGCCGGTGCCGAGCCCGAAGGCGAAGAACGGGATGACGATGGACGGGGTCGGGCGCATGATCTCGCGCCACTTCGGGTCGAGGTTGCCGACGAGCATGCCGAGCAGGAACGGCAGCACCGCGCCGAGGAGCAGCAGACCGGGGATCGCGGCGAGACCCGAGGCGCCGAGGAAGAGCATCGTGAAGAACGGCCCGTCGTTGACCGCCGAGGCCATGTAGGCGCCGCGGTCGCGCTTGTCGCCGTACCTGCCTGCGAACGCGAGCCACAGCCCGCCGTTGGAGTTGTCGATCGCCACGAGCAGGGCGAGGATCGACACCCCCGCGATGCCGTCGATCCCGACGATCAGGCCGAGGCCGACGACCAGGGCCGCCGGGATCAGGGACTTCGCGACCAGGATCGTCGCGGCGTGCGCCAGCACGGGACCGCTCGTGCGCACCGTGACGTGGGTGCCCGTGGCGAAGATCAGCAGCGCGATGAGGGCGAGGGCGCCGTCGCGGAACAGCGCCGTGGTGAAGCTGCCGATCTCGAGGGCCGGCATCGCGAACGTCCCCACGATC
Source organism: Nocardioides lentus (assembly GCF_039529515.1). Lineage (NCBI taxonomy): Bacteria > Bacillati > Actinomycetota > Actinomycetes > Propionibacteriales > Nocardioidaceae > Nocardioides > Nocardioides lentus. Next base: position 12,011 of record NZ_BAAAMY010000010.1, on the reverse strand, counting down.
GAGCCGAGCACGAGCGGCACCAGCATCAGCCCACCGGGGATGCGGTTCATCGTGTCGTAGATCGGGACGAGGGTCTTCTCTGCTGCGGGGTGGGACATGGGGCTCCGTCGTCGAGGTGGACCGGTCAGTACGAGTTGTCCGTACAGGTGGTCCTACTGTGAGACCGGCCACGACGGCTGTCAACCCCCGGGTCCTCCTCTCACGTCCACCCGATCGGTCCCCCGCGGCCCTCGCCCCGCCCGAGAGGTCGGGAGCGGCGCTCGTGCGTGACCACCCGGCGTGGGTCGCGCGTGACGGCCCCGGCGCGAGGCGCAGTCGCGGGTCGGGGTCGGCGGCCGGGCGACGGACGGGGGTCACGTCACCGCGTACGCCGGGGGGCCGCGCACCTGCTGCTCGTCGTCCCTCCCGGGCCGACCCGGTGGTGCCCCCGGAGCCGTCGCCGGAGGGGTCAGCGCAGGTGCATCGGGCACGCGGCGCCGCTGCGGCGGCGGGCGGACTCGGCGTACACGAAGGAGCGGATCCGCAGGATGGGGTCGTCGGAGGGCTCGATGCCGTCGACGAGGCGCATCGGGTCGTGGACGAGGACGTCGCCGTCGCGCTCGCGGGTCCGGTCGAGGTCGGTGATCTCGATGCCGCCCATGTCGACCCACTCGCGGTCGGCGGGCCAGGCCTTGCTCGGGTCCGTGGTCTGGTCGCCGTCCGCGGCGAGCTGGACCATCACGCGGTAGGTGATCGGCAGCTCGTCGACGATGCCCGCCATCAGGTAGTCGGGGTCGGCGTCGGCCCACTCGTCCGGCGGCAGGCTGTGCTCACCGGCGTCGGGGACCAGCGTCCAGCGCACCCAGTGACCCCGGTCCTCGGCGTCGACCAGACGGAACGCGTTGAGGGAGTGGAAGACCATCGTGGCCCAGCTGCGGGGCGGGGCGCCCACGGTCGCGACGACCTCGCCGGCGGCGGCGACGTCGGGGTGGTCCGCGAGGAACCGTGCGGTCGCCTCCTCGCCCTCGTGCTGGGCGCGCAGCAGGTCGCGGAAGTCCTCGGGGGTGCCGGCCGGGAAGACGGGCCAGTCCTGGCAGACGAGGTCGGTACGCCGCCCGTCGGGCAGGTAGAACTTGACCGCCATCCCGCGCGGGTCGCCCTCGGTGGAGTCGCGCTCGTCGGTGCTGGGGAAGCCGTTGGAGTAGCGCACCGTCACCGGCACCGGCTCTCCCTGCAGGTGGGTCGCCCGGCTGAGCCCACGCGCCCGCGGGGTGGCGGTGAAGGTGCCGGACATGACCACGCCCTTGTGGTGGGTGACCCGCTGCCCGTCCGGCGAGCCGAGGACCTCGACGACGGTGTCGACGACGTCGAGGGCCAGGGCCCGCATCTCGTCGTTGCTGCGGGTCGCGGACTCGGCCGCGGACTGTCGGGTCACCGTCATGGCGGGCTCCAGGGGTCGACGTGTGGCGATTGTCACCCCCGGGGCCGGTGTCGACAAGACCCGCGAGGACCGTGCGGCGGGAGCTCCCGCCGCGGCGCGGTCAGGCGGCGTGGTCGGCGTCGGCGGTGCACACGCGCAGGTCGGGCCCGTCGTCGGCCGTGCCGACGACACCGTCGACGGGGCCCACCGGACCGTCGGTGGGGTGGTCGCCAGGGGCGTCCCGGCGGGCCTCGAGGCGCACCTCGGCCCCGCAGACGGAGCAGGGGCGGCGGTCGGCGTACACGTCTCGGAGCCTACGCACCCGTCGGCCGCCGACGCCCGCGCGTGGTGGACTCCTCCCGGAGCGGCGTCGACCCGCCGCCCCGGCGACACCTGCGCGCCGACCCCCATGCCGAGGAGCCCCCATGAGCGACGTCACGCCCACCGCCGACCTGGTCGACGAGCACGGGGAGGCGCTGGAGTCGTGCGACACGCAGCTGCGCAGCTTCGGTCGCCGTCGCCGGTTCACCGGCGAGATCGTCACCGTGCGCTGCCACCAGGACAACGCGCTGCTCAAGTCGGTGCTCGGCGAGCCGGGCCACGGCAAGGTGCTCGTCGTCGACGGCGGCGGATCGCTCCACACCGCCCTGGTCGGCGACGTGATCGGCGACCTGGCCGTCTCGAACGGCTGGGCGGGCATCGTCGTGCACGGGGCCATCCGCGACTCCGCGCTGATCGACGGCCTCGACCTCGGGGTGAAGGCGCTCGGCACCAACCCCCGCAAGTCGAGCAAGGACGGGACCGGGGAGCGCGACGTCGTCGTCACCTTCGGCGAGGCCGTCTTCACCCCCGGCCGCACGCTGGTCAGCGACGAGGACGGGGTCGTCGTCCTGCCCTGAGGCGCCCCGGGCCCACGCCGCCGCTCAGGGCGCGATGTGGAGCTCGGCGACCAGGTCGTCGACGAGGGTGAAGCGGTAGCGCAGGTCGGCGACGCCGCCCGGGAAGTCGCCCTCCAGCCGCTGGACGGCGACCCACCGGGTCGGGTCGTCGTCGTCGCGCTCGGCGCCGACCAGCTCGGTGGTGTACGTGTACTCGCCGCCCGCCGCGGCCAGGAAGTCGCGCACCTCGTCGCGGCCGCGGTAGGTGTGCCCCTGGTCGGTGACGACGACGTCGGGCGCGAAGGTTCGGGTGGCGGCGTCGGTCTCCCCCGCGGCGTGGGCCGCGAGGTAGGCCCGGACGGTGGTGGGGAGCTCGTGGGCCTGGATCGGTGTGGTGGTCATGGCGCCACGCTGGGGCGTCCCCACCCGGGAGGGTCAAGCGCTGGACCCTCCCCCGGGGAGAGGGTGGAGACTGCCCGGGTGCTGGCGATCGGTGAGTTCTCCACCCTGACCCACCTGAGCGTCCGCACCCTGCGGCGCTACCACGACGCGGGGCTGCTCGTGCCGGCCGCGGTGGACGAGGCGACCGGCTACCGCTCCTACGCCCCCGAGCAGATCCCCACCGCGCAGGTGATCCACCGGCTGCGCGAGCTCGACGTCCCGCTGCCGGCCGTACGACGGATCCTGGCCTCCCCGGACCCCACCGACCGGGCGGCGCTCGTGGCCGCGCACCTGCGCGACCTGGAGGCCGAGCTGGCGCGCACCCGCGCGGCCGTGGCGTCGCTGCGTCGGCTGCTGGAGCCCACGCCGCCGCCACTGGCCGTCGAGCTGCGCGCGGTGCCGGCGACGACCGTCGCCGCGGTCGAGGGCGAGGTCGCGCACGACGACCTCCTGGCCTGGTACGCCGGGGCGATGGCCGAGCTGGACGCGGCGCTCCGCTCGGGGCAGGACGCCGGACACGACACCGGACACGACACCGGACCGACCGCCGGCCCGCCGGGCGGGGCGTTCGACAACGCGCTGTTCGAGGTCGGCCGCGGGCACGCGCTGGTCCACCGCCCGACGACGCGACCGCCGCGGCGCGGGCGGGTGCACCCGGTCCTCCTGCCGGCCGTCGAGCTGGCCGTGACCGTCCACGCCGGGCCGCACGACGACATCGACGTCACGTACGGCGAGCTCGGGGCGTGGGTGGTCGCCAACGCGCTCGCCGTCGCCGGGCCGGTGCGCGAGACCTACCTGGTCGGCCCGCGGGACACCGCCGAGCCCGCGGCGTGGCGCACCGAGATCGGGTGGCCCGTGTTCCGGGTCGCCGCGTCGCGGACGCCGTCCGGACGACCCGGGCCGGCCGGTTGGGACGCACCGGGATGATCGCGAGGTGCCCGAAGGCCACAGCATCCACCGTCACGCGCGCCGTCACCGCTCCCTGCTGGGCGGACGGCGGGTGCGGGCGTCGAGCCCGCAGGGGCGCTTCGCCGAGGGCGCGGCGCTGATCGACGGCGCCGAGCTCGTCGCGACGGAGGCGTGGGGCAAGCACCTGTTCCACCACTACCGCGACCAGCCCGAGGCCGAGCCGCTGGTGCTGCACGTCCACCTGGGGTTGTACGGGAAGTTCCGCGAGGGTCACGGCGAGCCCGACGAGCCCCGCGGGGCGCTCCGGCTGCGGCTCGTCGGCGAGACCGACGGCTCCGAGGGCGACGACGAGGCGCCCTGGCTGGACCTGCGCGGACCCACGGCCTGCGAGCTGCTGCTGCCCACCGAGCGCGACGCGCTCCTGGCGCGGCTCGGCCCCGACCCGCTGCGGCCCCGCACCGACCCGACCCCCTGGCTCGAGCGCGTCGGGCGCAGCCGGGCGCCCCTCGGCACGCTGCTGATGGACCAGTCCGTGGTCGCGGGGATCGGCAACGTCTACCGCGCCGAGCTCCTCTTCCGCCACGGCCTCGACCCGCACCTGCCGGGCCGCGACGCCGACCCGACGACGCTGCGCACGGCGTGGGACGACCTGGTGCGCCTGATGACCGCCGGCGTCCGGTCCGGGCGGATCGTGACCACCGAGCCCGAGCACCGCGAGCGCTTCTCCGGCCGCGCCCGGCGGCAGGACGCGCACTACGTCTACGGCCGCGCCGGGCTCACCTGCCGCGTGTGCGGCGCCGAGGTCGTCGACGACCAGCTCGCCGCGCGGCGCCTGTTCTGGTGCCCGTCCTGCCAGCCTCCCGGCGGCGGCGCGCGGAGCCGCTGAGGCCAGGACGCCTCAGCGGGCGCCGGGCCAGCCGGTGTAGGCCTCGGCCAGGTAGGTCGAGCCGGCGACGGAGGAGGCGAGGAGGGCGAGCTCGCCCTCCTGGCGGCGGACGTCGAAGGGGGTGGCGTCGGGGAGCGTGTGGAGCATCGTGGTCATCCAGTACGAGAAGTGCTGGGTCCTCCAGACCCGCCCGAGTGCGCGCTCGCTGTAGGTCTCGAGCGGCGCCGGGTCACCCTTCGCGACCGCGCGCTCGAGCTCCTCGGCGAGCACGCGGACGTCCGCCAGCGCGAGGTTGAGGCCCTTCGCGCCGGTGGGCGGCACGGTGTGGGCGGCGTCGCCGACGAGCACGAGCCGCCCGTGGTGCATCGGCTCCTGCACGAAGCTGCGGAACGGCAGCACCGACCGCGACGTGATCGGACCCTGCCGCAGCGTGTAGCCGTTGGCGCCGACGCGGGAGGTCAGCTCCTCCCAGATCCGGTCGTCGGACCAGTCGGCGACGTCCTCGCCCGGGTCGCACTGGAAGTACATGCGCTGCAGGCTCTCGGTGCGCGAGCTGATCAGCGCGAACCCCCGCGGCGAGTGGTTGTAGATCAGCTCGGGGGCGCTCGGGGGCGCCTCGGTGAGGATCCCGAACCAGGCGAAGGGGTACTCGCGGAAGTACTGCCGACGCGCCGCCTGCGGCACCTGCGCGCGGCACAGGCTGCGCGAGCCGTCGGCGCCGACGACGAAGTCGGCGACGAGCTCGTGCTCCTCGCCCGCGGCGTCGGTGAACCGGACGCGCGGGGCGTCGGTCCCCAGGCCCTCGACGGCCACGTCGGTCACGCCGAAGCGGACGTCGCCGCCGTCGCGCTCGCGGGCGTCGGCGAGGTCGACGAAGACGTCGGTCTGGGGGTAGAGCTGCGTCGCGGCCCCGACGAGCCCGGTGAAGTCCACCCGGTGGCTGCCGCCGCCGAAGGCCAGCTCGATGCCCTCGTGGCGGTAGCCGTCGCGCAGCACCCGGTCCGAGACCCCCGTGTCGACCAGGAGGTCCACGGAGTCCTGCTCGAGGATCCCCGCCCGGTGGGTCTCCTCGATCTCGCGGCGGCTGCGGAGCTCGACCACGACGGACGCGACGCCGGCGCGGGCCAGCAGGTGGGACAGCAGCAGCCCGGCCGGCCCGCCGCCGACGACGGCGACCTGGGTGCGTGTGGTGGTGGTCACGGCTCGAGGGTGCTCCGGTCCCCGGCCCGGGACGAGGGCGCGGTTCCGCTGGACGGAAACAACGGGCCGGCGGGTACCCCTCCCCCATGGACCCCCTCGTCGTGACCCTCGAGCTCGACGAGGAGACCCAGCAGCGGTTCGACGCGGAGCGGCGCGAGCTGTTCCCGGCCGGTCGGACGGCGGTCGGCGCCCACCTGACGCTGTTCCACGCCGTGCCCGGCGAGCGGGAGCGGCAGGTGCTCGCCGACGTGGCGCAGGAGGCGCGGCGGCCCACCTTCGGGCTGCGCGTCCGCGAGGTGATGGCGCTCGGCAGGGGTGCGGCGTACCGGCTCGAGGCCGAGGAGCTCGTCGCGATCCACCGCCGCCTGCAGCGGGCGTGGGCCGACGGCCTCACGCGGCAGGACGGCCAGGGCCTGCGCCCCCACGTCACCGTGCAGAACAAGGTGACCCCCGAGGTCGCCCGGGCGACCGTCGAGCGGCTGCGCGCCGGCTTCGAGCCGTACGACGTGACGGCCGCGGCCCTGGCCGTGTGGCGCTACGTCGGCGGGCCCTGGGAGCCGGTGGAGCGGTTCCCGTTCGAGGGCTGAGCCGAGGGCGGGGCCGACAGCGGGGCCGACAGCGGGGCCGACGCGGCTCGGCGGGCTGTGAGGGTCGTCTCGTGCTCCCCTACTGTCAGGGACGGTCGAGGAGGACGAGATGACACAGATGGAGCACCGCCTGGCGCGCGCCCGGCGGTGGCGCGGGGTCCGCACGGTGACGCGGGCGGAGGTGCGCACCCCGATCCTGCAGGCCGTCAAGGCCTCGGTGGCGGTGGCCGCCGCCTGGGCCTTGGCGGACACCTGGCTGCAGCTGCAGCAGCCCTTCCTCGCCCCCTGGGCCGCGCTGCTGACGGTGCACGCCACGGTCTTCCGATCGGTCAAGGGCGGCGCGCAGATCGTCGTGGCGTCGTTCCTCGGGATCCTGCTGTCCTTCGCCGCGGTGCAGGTGATCGGCTACGGCACGCTCGCCCTGGCCCTGTCGGTGCTCGTCGGGCTGGCGGTCAGCAACGTCCGCGGCCTGCGGACCGAGGGCGTCACCGTCGCGACGACCGCGCTCTTCGTGCTGACCGCGGGCTACGCGCAGAACGAGACGATCCTGATGCACCGCTTCGCCGACACGCTGCTCGGCGTCGGCGTCGGCCTGGTCGTCAACATACTGATCCTGCCCCCGCTGGACCACGGGCTGGCGGAGCGCCAGCGCGACCTGGTCACCACCCGCCTCGGGCGGCTGCTGCTGCGGATGGCCGACGAGATGTCCCACTCCGCCCGCGAGGAGCAGGCCGAGGCGTGGGTCCAGGAGACCCGCGAGATCGACCGTGACCTCGACCGCGCCGAGGAGCTGCTCCGCTTCTCGGCCGAGAGCCACCGCTGGAACCCACGGCGACGGGTCTCGCGCCGCGTCGCCGACGTCGAGGCCGGCGAGGTCGAGCTCGTCCGGCTCGAGGACGCCGTGGCCCGCGCGCGCTCGATCGCCCGCATCGTCGGCGAGGCCGTGGCCACGTCCGCCGAGTGGGACCCCCGCTTCCGCGAGCCCTGGCTCGCCCTCCTCCACGAGGCGGGCGTCCGGGCGACCGACTGGGACCCCTCGCTCGACGAGCTGAGCAACCGGGTCGGCGAGCTGACCGACCAGCTGTCCGGGGTCGAGCTGCCGGGCCGCTTCTGGCCGGTCTACGGCGCGCTGCTGCAGTCGCTCGACGTGATCATCATGGTCGTCGACGAGGTCATCGGCGACGGCGAGGTCGTGCCGGAGTCGCTCGGCGGCCGCGACCGCGACCGTCGTACCGGCGAGAGCAGCGACAGCTCCGACGGCGAGGGGTAGGCGGGCCTCACTCCCGGGCGGCCAGCACCTGCTCGCGCAGGATGTCCGCGTGTCCGCTGTGGTGGGCCAGCTCGCGCAGCACCTGCAGCCGCAGCGCCCAGACCGCCCGCAGGCCCCGACCCCTCACCTCGTCGTCGGGGGCGAGGTCGGCGAGGTGGCGCCGCGCGTCCTCGCAGGCCCGCCGGTGGGCCTCGCGGACCGAGGCGATCGTGTCGTCACGACGCAGCGCGAAGGAGCGGGTCGGCGTCGAGGCGACGCCGAGGTCGCGCAGCGACGTGCCGGTGACGGCCTGGTCGAACCAGACCCGCTCGACGTAGGTCACGTGCTTGAGCAGCCCGAGCAGGGTGGTGGCCGAGGGGACCAGGCGGCGCCGGGCCTCCTCCTCGGTGAGGTCGTCGAGCGCACCGGAGAGGTGGGCGCGGTACTCCTCCAGCAGCTCGTCGATCCGGCCGGTCAGGTCGTCGGTCCAGGCGTGGTCGTGCGGGGTCATGCCCCGAGGGTGCCGGGCGGACGCCCGGGAGGCCACCGTCCGTGCCGTCCCGGCACCTCGGACCCGACCCCGGGCATCACGACGAGAGGAGCGCCCGGACCTGCTCCGCGACGGTCGCCGCCCCGGCGGCGCCCATCGTGATCGTGTAGTGGTTGACGTCCTCCACGTCGTACGGCGCGAGCCGGGGCAGCCGGGTCGCGGCGGCGGTGACGGCGTCGAGGGGATAGAGCCCCTCCGGCTCGTCCATCAGCCCGCGGGGCGCCCGCAGGAACGTGACCGGCAGCCCGGCCGCCGCGACCGCGTCCAGCGCCGCCAGGTGGGCGGGGTGGCCGAACAGCTCGGCGCCGTCGGCGGCCATCGCCTGCACCCGAGTGCTGGGCCGCAGCTCGGGCTCGGTGCCGACGAGGTCGTAGTCGACGTACGCCTCGACCGCCGGGCTCCAGTCGTGGGTGAACGCGGGGTGGTCGCGCCAGAACGCCCGGTACGCCGCCCGGTCCGGGAAGGTCATCGTCAGCCGCCGGCCCGCCGGGCCGAGCGCGGCGGCCACGTCGGGCTCCGCGCCGCTCCCGGAGTCCGAGGTGGCGGCGTCCGGGGCGGCGGCGGGCACGGGCAGCGGCAGTCCCCCGTCGACGAGCAGCAGCGCACGGGCCCGGTCGGGCACGAGCGCCGCGAGCTGCACGGCGACGAACCCGCCCATGGAGTGGCCGGCCATCACGACCGGACCCTCGGTGAGCGCCTCGAGCGCGAGGCGGACGTCCTCCGCGTGCCGGGCCATCCCGTACGGCGGGGGAAGGTCCGCGCTACGACCCCGGCCGCGCAGGTCCGGCGCCACGACGCGGACGCCGGGCAGCGCCGCCGCGACGAGCGGCCAGCTGCGGTGGCTGGCGGTGATCCCGTGGATCGCGAGCAGGGTCGGGGCGGCCGGGTCGTCCGGTCCCCAGAGCCCGACGGCGAGCTCTCCCCCGTCGACTCCGACGGTCGTGGTGCGGTAGGTCGGCTCGGGCGACGTGCTCGTCATGTGACCACTGTGCACCCTCGCACGACCTGCCGGGCGCGTGCGTGGAGCGGCGGACGGCGCTCAGCAGGTGAAGGTGCGGCTCCAGGTGGGGCCGGTCCAGTTCGACAGGCGAGGCTCGACGACGACGCGGAAGGTGAGCGTCGCGCCCAGGTTGAACACGTTCGGCGCGACCAGCGTCGCGGAGCGGGACCCGGTGGTCTCGGTGTCGACCTGGGTGGTGCCGCGGAAGAGCGTGTAGGTGTACTGGGTGTCCTCGAGCCCGGCGTCGGTGAAGCCGTTGACGGTGAAGCGCGCGCCCTTCGACAGGAAGCCGCTGGTGCACTGCGCCGAGCCGTTGACGTCGGCGGGCGCGGTGAGGGTGGCGGTGCCGACGCTCATGGCCGGGGCGGCCCGGCCGGAGAACGCGGCGTGGGCGACCTGCGGGGCGACGAGCAGCACCAGGGCGCAGACGACGACGGAGACGGCGCGGCGCACGTGGTCGGCCACCGGTCCCCCCTCGTCCTCGTCGTCGTCACGGTCCCTCCCCGGGCCGTGGGCACCAGTCTGGCCGCCCCAGGTCAAGCCGTCCCGGCTTCCGCCACAAGCCTCGGGCGCGTTCGGGCTCAAGGAAGACTCAAGGTCTGGCATCCTTCACCCATGACGACGCCCCCCACCCTGGCTGAGCGACGCGCGCTCGTCGTCGAGGACGACGAGGACATCAGCGAGCTCATCAGCTTCACGCTGGCCAAGCAGGGCTTCGACGTCCGCACTGCCCACGACGGGCCGTCCGCCGTCGCCGCCGTCCCGGAGTTCGACCCGGACCTGATCACCCTCGACCTCGGCCTGCCCGGCCTGGACGGTCTCGAGGTGTGCCGACGGGTCCGCACGACCACCGACGCCTACGTCGTGATGATCACCGCGCGCGGCGACGAGGTGGACCGGCTGATCGGTCTCGAGACCGGCGCCGACGACTTCCTGGCGAAGCCCTTCAGCTCGCGGGAGCTCGCGGCGCGCGTCAACGCGATGTTCCGCCGTCCCCGGCGCGGACCGGCCACGCCGGAGCAGCCCGCCGAGGAGCCGGCCCGGGCGATGCCGGGCGAGGACCACGAGGTCCTGCGCCACGGCGCGCTGGTCGTCGACGTCGACGGCCGCCAGGTGCACCGCGACGGCACCGAGCTCGAGCTGACGCGCACCGAGTTCGACCTGCTCACCGAGCTGATGCGCACGCCGGCGAGGGTGTGGAGCCGCGAGGCGCTGCTGCGCTCGGTGTGGGGCAACGAGTGGGCCTCCGACACCCACCTCGTCGAGGTGCACGTCGGCAACCTGCGCCGCAAGCTCAGCCAGGGCGCCGGTGACCGTCGGTTCATCCGCACGGTCCGCGGCGTCGGCTACCGCATGGAGGCGGCCGCCGACTGACGCGTCGGCGGCTCGACCGTCGACCGGTCGTCGCTCAGGAGCTCAGGTAGTCGCTCAGCGCCGCGTCGGCCCGACGGGCCGCGGTGCGGAGCGCGTCCGCGCGACGGCGGGCGGAGCCGAGGTCCATGCGCCGGACGTCGGTCTCGATCTCGCCCGCGAGGGCCGCGAGCTCGCGGGTGCCGGCGGTGGTCGAGGAGACCTTGAGGCTGAGCAGCGCGTCCATCGCCTTGTCGAGGTCCGCCTCGGTCAGGGCGTCGTCGATGCGGGTGACGCGACGGTCGAGCAGCGCCTGGTAGCGACGGGCGAAGGCACGGGCGAACGACTCGTCCTCCATGTCGGAGGCGAGCTTGCCGAGGGCAGACGGGTCCAGCGCCGCGGCGTCGAGCGCCGCGGAACCGGCCGAGGTGTCCTCAGGTGCCACGGGGCCCTCCGTCTCGGTGCTGGTCGGCACCCGGTCGGGCGCTGCTGGGCATGATCGTAGGGGTACCGGCCGCCGCGCGAGAGGACTCCGCGCCGACGGGGCCGTCGATCGGGTCCGCGTCGTCGGTGTCGTCGTCGGTGTCCCGATCGGTGCCCTCGTCGGTGTCCTCGTCGGTGTCCTCGTGGCGCCAGATGCCGGCCAGGCCCATCACCAGCAGCCCGGCGACGGCGCCCCACAGCACGTAGGTCTGCACGACCGGGGCGCGCAGGGCTCGGATGGCGGAGCCGAGGTGCGGCACGACGTGCACGGTCTCCCAGACCTCGTCGCCCTCGAGAGTGGCGGTCCAGGGGTCCTTGTTGTCGTTGTTGTCGCCCTTGGTCTGCACGACCGGGCGACCGTCGGCGGAGGTGGTCACGCCGATCACGCGGTGGGTCTCGACGCGGTGGTCCTCGACCGGGATGTGGTAGCTGATGACGTCGCCGACCTCGACCTCGTCGACCGGCTTGGGCACGGAGACGACGACGTCGCCCGGGGCGATCATCGGCTCCATGCTGCCGGTGAGCATCGTCGCCGTGCGGTAGCCCAGCACGTGCGGGCCGACGGCGAGGAAGCAGAAGACCGCGACCACCGCGCCCAGCACCACCCAGCCGACCAGGCGCACGCCGACACGGGCGGCGCCGGCGGCCCCGGAGGCCCGGGAGAGCCCGCGCGGCGCGGTCCGCGCCGGCGCGGCGTCGGCACGACGGCGCGCGGCGCCGCGGTGGCGGCCGATCTCCGTCGTCCGACGGGGCGTGATCGCGATCGACATCGCGGGCTCCTTCCGGGTGGGTGGTGCGGGTGCGGTGAGTGGTGGTCGTCGGCCACGGGGGGACCGACGACCGGGGCCGAACGGGCGCCTCCTCCCCCCCAGGCGAGGCGCCCGTCCGGCAGGCCGGGTCAGCCGAGCATCAGCGGAAGTCGGCGGTGCGCTGGGTGGCGTCGAAGGTGAACGTGATCGTGTTGCTCAGACCCTGGAAGTCGTTGCCCGCCGCCTGCGGCAGCACCAGCTCCGCACGCAGGTTCGCGACCTTCGCCCCCGAGTTCAGCGCCGTCGTCGCCGCCGCCAGGTCCAGGTTCT